>NZ_JAFEMD010000002.1 GCF_016892765.1 Microvirga arvi | reverse complement strand
TGAAGGTTGAACGATGAAGTACCGGGTGTGTTCGGAGCCGGGAAGGCGAGTTAAGGTTCAGGTGTCAAGCTTTACAAAACACGTGGAGTAAATTTGTAAATGATTCACAAGGGTGGATCATGCCCGCTCTGGTCCTAACGCATTGCCGGCATTCGGAAAAACTTCTCCAGGCTTGCTTACTTTGGCTAATTGTTTGATCTTGATCGAAGATATCTTATCCTAAAGGCGAAACGGATCAGAAGGAGTAGGGCCGGCAGAGCCCGTTCATGCCCGTGACAAAGCTCATGTCACCATCTTTACAATGTCGCCGCCTTTCGAAGTCCCCGATGAAAGGCTGATGCCTCCGGGCAGGAAGCCTGATGATGGAAACGGGCAGGGGAATAACGTCGCTCGTTCTGGTTTCCTGTGCCTGGAGCGCCTATCTTGCCTGCATCCGAATCCTGAGAAACGAACGCCTCATGCCTGTCCGCCGCCTCGATCCCATCCTCGTCGACCGCATCGCTGCGGGCGAGGTCGTCGAGCGCCCGGCGGCAGCGGTGAAGGAGCTGGTCGAGAACGCCGTCGATGCGAATGCCACCTCCATCGAGATCAATGTGGAGGCGGGAGGCCGTCGCCTGATCCGCATCATCGATGACGGCCGGGGCATGACGCCCGAGGATCTGGAACTGGCCGTCGAGCGACACGCCACCTCCAAGCTGCCGGACGGCGACCTGTTCGCCATCAACACCCTGGGCTTTCGCGGCGAGGCTCTGCCGTCCATCGGTGCCGTGGCGCGCCTGTCCATCCTCACCCGCACGGGGGAGGCCGAGACCGGCTCATCCATCGTGGTGGAGGCTGGCGTGAAGGGGCCGGTGCGGCCCGCGCCTGCGCCCAGGGGCACCCGCGTCGAGGTGACGGACCTCTTCGCCGCTACGCCGGCGCGCCTGAAGTTCCTGAAGAGCGACCGCTCCGAGGCGCAGGCGGTGGCGGAGATCGTCAAGCGGTTGGCCATCGCGCATCCGACGATCCGCTTCACCCTGTCGGGGGAGCACATCACCGCCTTCACCTATCCGCCGGAGGAGCCGGGCGAGCACGGCTTCCTGCGCCGTCTCTCACGGGTGCTGGGCGCTGAGTTCCACGAGAACGCCATGGCCATCGGCGTCGAGCGCGAGGGTGTGCGGCTTAACGGTTTTGCGAGCCTGCCGACCTATCACCGCGGCACCGGCACCTCGATTCACTTCGTGGTCAACGGGCGGCCCGTGCGCGACAAGCTGCTGATCGGCGCCGTGCGCGGCGCCTATGCGGATGTGATGGCCTCCGACCGGCACCCGGTGCTCGCCATCATGATCGATCTCGATCCGCACAGCGTCGACGTGAACGTGCATCCGGCCAAGACGGAGGTGCGCTTCCGCGATCCGAATTTCGTGCGCGGCTTCGTGGTGGCGGCCCTGAAGGAGGCCATCACCCGCCATGCCTTCCGCGCCTCCTCGACCGGCGGCATGCGCACGCTGGAGAGTCTGCGCCCTCAAGGCGCATTGCCCTCCTCACGCCCCGCCTATCCGCACCGCACGCACGCCATTCGCCCTGCGGGCGCCTTTGCCAACTGGCAGGCGCCCCTCGACGCGCCCGATCACTCCTATGCGCCGGCTTCCGGCCTCGCCGAGAGGCAGGCAAGCCTGCCCGATCTTTCAGCCCCCTCCGCCGACAGCCGTGCGACACTGCAGGAGGCGGAACCTCACACAGAGGAGTCGCCGCTCGGCGCTGCCCGCGCGCAGCTGCATGGCACCTACATCGTCGCGCAGACCCAGGACGGCATCGTCATCGTCGATCAGCATGCAGCGCACGAGCGTCTCGTCTACGAGCGCCTGAAGCGCGAGCGCGCAGCGTCCGGCATCGGGCGGCAGTTGCTGCTGATCCCCGAGGTGGTCGATCTCGATCCGGTGGATGCGGACCGCGTGCTTGCGGAGGCGTCAGCCCTGGAGAGCCTCGGCCTCGTCGTCGAGCCCTTCGGGCATGGCGCAATCCTGATCCGCGAGGTGCCGTCGGCTCTGGCCGGCGGACGGATCAAGGCGCTGGTGCAGGATGTGGCCGATGCCCTCGCCGAATGGGGGCAGGGGGCCTCGAACCCGCTCGAGGAACGGCTCGACGCCGTGCTCTCGCGCATGTCCTGCCATGGCTCGATCCGCGCGGGGCGGCGCATGCGGCCTGAGGAGATGAACGCGCTGCTGCGCGAAATGGAAGCGACGCCGCTCTCCGGCCAGTGCAACCACGGGCGCCCGACCTACGTGGAGCTCAAGCTCAGCGACATCGAGCGCCTGTTCGGACGGCGGTGAAACGCTCTTGACCGTGCGCTCCTCTTTGCGAGCGCGCTTCAGGGATGGTCAGATGCTGGTTTGCCAGAGCTTGAGATTCTTGCGCGCCGGCTTGGCGGCAAGATGGGCCGGCATCGCGGCGGCCTGGTCGAGGCAATCCGCGAAAGTGACCATGCGAGGAGCTTCCACTGCCGCGATCGCATCATCCTCTTCAGAGAAAGCAATGCCCGCGAAGTCACCCTTGCGCCAGCATACCCGCGCCCGGCGGACCTGCAGGTCGTGGGCTGCGATGAAGATCTCGAAGGTCTCGGGCAGATCCATCTGGGGCTTCAGGGCCAGCCTGGCGCCGCCGGTCGAGATGTCCTTCACCGTGCAGGGGATCATCGCGTCGGACCCCAGCAGGATCTGCGCCGGATGATGGGCACGAAAGCGCCGGGCGTGCCGGCGGTTGTCGGTGTCGATGACAGGGACCATGGAAGCGACCTGGGACAAATGGCCAATGAAGCTTTGCATTAACCATTTGTTAACCGACTTCTCAAGTCACTCCAAAGAGGTATCCCCAAAGGGGTTGGGGATGGGCACGACCTTAGAGCATCGTGCGGCCCTCCGGGGCCACACCCAACGATGCTCTCATTCATGGAGGATCCATCCGATGCTTTAGCGCGACGGCCCCTTTCGTTCCGCCGAGGCTGCCCAGATGTTCAGGTTGCCCTCGCCGGCGAAACGATCGATCTCGGCGAGTTCTTCCGGTGTGAACGATAGATTCTTGAGTGCGCCGACGCAGTCCACGACCTGTTCGGGACGGCTCGCGCCGATCAGGGCCGAGGTGACGCGCCCGCCGCGCAGCACCCAGGCCAAGGCCATCTGAGCGAGTGTCTGCCCCCGGCGTTCCGCAACGCCGTTGAGGCCGCGGATGCGGGAGAGATTGTCCTCGCTGAGGAAGGTGGTGCGCAGGGACTTGCCTTGCGCGGCGCGGCTCTCCTGGGGAATGCCGTTCAGATATTTCGTCGTCAGCATCCCCTGCGCCAGCGGCGAGAACACGATGGAGCCCATGCCGACATCGTCGAGGGTATCGAGCAAGCCATCCTCCTCGATCCAGCGGTTGAGCATGGAATAGCTCGGCTGATGGATGATGCAGGGCGTCCCGAGTTCGCGCAGGATGGCGACCGCCTCACGGGTGCGCTGGCTGTTGTAGGAGGAGAGGCCCACATAGAGCGCCTTGCCCTGCCGCACGGCCGAGTCGAGAGCCAGCATGGTCTCCTCCAGCGGCGTGTCCGGATCGAAGCGGTGGGAATAGAAGATGTCGACATAGTCGAGCCCTAGGCGCTTGAGGCTCTGGTCGAGACTGGAGAGCAGGTACTTGCGGCTGCCCCACTCGCCGTAGGGGCCGGGCCACATGCGATAGCCGGCCTTGGTGGAGATCACCATTTCGTCGCGCAGGCCTTGGAAGTCGTTGCGCAGGATATCGCCGAAGAGCGTCTCCGCCGAACCCGGCGGGGGGCCGTAATTGTTGGCGAGGTCGAAATGGGTGATGCCGAGATCGAAGGCCGTGCGGCAGATCTCCCGCGCGGTGGCCGAGGACTTGTCCTCGCCGAAATTGTGCCAGAGCCCGAGCGAGATTGCCGGCAGCATCAGGCCGCTGCGGCCGCACCTTTTGTAGATCATCTCGTCATAGCGATTGTCGGCGGGCAGATAGGCCATCGAACTCTCCAGCGCAGCAATGCGGCAGAAGACTTACATAGCGCGCCAAGCGCGTATTCAACAATGTGCTACCGACGTTCTCAGAAGCGCGTGATGACGCCGATGCCGATCCCCTCGAACCGATCCATGGCCATGAGGGCGGCGGGCGCCTCGTCGAGGCTGATGTGCTTGCCGACGAGCTTCTGCGGAGCGAGCTTGCCCGCGCGGATCATCGCCATCATGTCCTGATAGCGGAAGGCCTGCATGCCGTGGCTGCCGTAGATCTCAAGTTCATGCGCGATGATCTGCGCCATGGGCACGGAAGCCCGGGCATGGTCGCCCACCATCAGCCCGACCTGCACATGACGGCCGCGACGGCGCAGGTTCGCGATGGAGTTGAAGCACGTCGCAGGGCTGCCCAACGCATCGATGGAGACATGCGCGCCGCCCTTCGTGATCTCCTTCACCGCACCGACCACATCCTTGCTTGCACGCGCATTGACCGTTGCCACCGCGCCCATCTCCTGCGCGAAGGCAAGTTTCTCCTCCGTCAGGTCGACAGCGATCACGTTGGCGCCCATGGCAGTCGCGATCATGATGGCCGACAAGCCGACGCCGCCGCAGCCGTGAACCGCCACCCACGCGCCGGGCTTCACCCGGCCCTGATCGACGATGGCGCGGAACGAGGTGACAAAGCGGCAGCCGAGGCTCGCGGCCGTGGCGAAATCGAGTTCCTCGGGCAGCGCGACGAGGTTCGTGTCCGCGTAATCCACCGCCACATATTCCGCAAACGACCCCCAGGCCGTGAAGCCCGGCTGGAATTGCTGTTCGCAGACCTGATGGTTGCCGGAATTGCACTCGTGGCAGTGCCCGCATCCGCCGACGAAGGGCACCGTGACGCGATCGCCCTTTTTCCAGCGCGTGACTTGGCTCCCTGCTGCAAGAACCGTGCCGGCAAGTTCATGCCCCGGCACATGCGGCAGCACCACGTCGGGATCGTGCCCCATCCAGCCATGCCAGTCGCTCCGGCACAGACCCGTCGCCTCCACCTTGATCACCACGCCTGCCGCGGAGGGCGCCGGATCCGGAACATTCTGCACGCGCGGCGGCTGACCGAACTGCTCGAAGAGGACCGCTTTCATGATAAGCCTTGCCTGCGCGATGACGGGTGAGAAAGCGGTATAGCGGCTGGGTGAGGGGAGAGCAAATGCGAAAGCCGGCCATGTCAATTCAGGCGGTGTCATCCCCGCGAAGGCGGGGGTCCATAACCACGCCGCTTGCCCAGTCATGTGCTGCAGAGTCCGCTATGCCCTCTCCTGCGCCGTCAGCTTTTATGGATCCCGGACTCCGCTGCGCGGCCCCGGGATGACACCGGGGAAAACGATGAGCGACTTTTTTGCTTTCTCAGATCACGAAGAAGTCGTGGTAGGAGAGCTTGAGGTTCTTCGAGAGCGTCGCGATCTTCGCCTGGACCTTGGAGCCGGTGCCATCCGGGTCGTAGGAGAGCGCACCCGTCTTGCTGTCGTAGATGATGCGATCTTCCTTGTCCTTGGCTGCAGCAGCCTTCACGAACATATCCGCCTTGAACTTCACACCTGCTGCCAAGCCCTCGCCGAGCTTGGTGAAGATCTTGTTCTCCAGGTGGATCACATCATACCTCGGGTCGAAATCGTAGATCCGGTCGACATTGGTGCTCTTGTTCGGCTTGGTATCGAACACAAACACATCGTTGCTCGCGTCGGTGCCGCCATAGAGCTTGTCGTTGCCTGATCCGCCATAAAGCGTGTCGGAACCGGCATCGCCCTTAAGCGTATCGTTGCCGGACGAGGCTTTGAGCACATCGTTGCCGCTCAAGCCCTTGAGGGTGTTCGCGCCGGCATGACCAATAATCTCGTTGGCAATGTTCGAGCCGGTGAGGTTGGCGCCCTTCTTCGACGACACCCCCGAGAGCTTGAGCACCTCGATCTGCGCATCCGCTTTCAAAGCATAGCTGCCTCCGACAATGACCGTGTCCCGACCCTCGCCGGCGGCCTCTTCGAAAACATCTCCAGCCTTGATGGAGTAGGTATCGTTGCCGCGCCCGCCTTTCAGGATCGCCGAGCCGCTGCCGAAGAAAACGTCGTCGAAGAATGAGCCGATAATGCCTTCGATTCCGGTGTAGACATCGCCCGCCGCATCCCCTGCGCTACCGCCTGTAAGGCTCGCCGCGATGCCGCTCTTGGCGCTCGCAAAGGAAACGAAGTCTGTACCCTGGCCGCCGTTCAGGTGATCCGCTCCTGCGCCTCCTGAAAGCGTGTCGCTGCCGTCACCACCCTGGAGCAGATCGTCACCGTCGGCGCCGACGAGGGAGTCGTGACCGTTGCCGCCGTCCATCGTGTCTTTGAACGCGGTGCCGATATACTGATCGTCTCTAACAGTCCCTTGCAGCGACACCGCTTCATCACGCGGATCGACGATCTGGACGCCCTGCGAGTGCCGGACGAGGATGCGCCCGTCGGCTATGAGGTGAAGTTCCTGCAGATAGATGGACGCAGTTGTCGCTTCTTGGCTAACGCGGATGTCGTCGCTCAGTCGTTCTCCGTGCTTGTCGAAGATGGCGAAATGAACCTCCAAACCAGGCGCGCCACCTGCGGTGAGATCTGTCGCCTTCTCGTAAGCCACGGCGAATCCCCCGTCCGGCAATGCAAGCACATCCGAGTGCCCGGCGAACAAAAGGTCCGGCAGTGTGAGGGGCGAAACGGGCTTTACGCCGGAGACGGCGTTGCCTTCAGAATCATAGACTCTCAAGAAGGCATTGTATTCGGGTGTTCCAGCCGGGCCTTGCTCCATCCACGTCACAACAAAGCCGCCGCCTTCAAGGCCTGTGACCTTGATCCCTTCCTTGATGGGCGATGGGGTTGTTGAGATCTCGAAGGGTGCTGACAGAACCGGCTCGCCAGCTCCGGACGGCGTGAGCACGTAGCCTTTGAGGGACGACGTGCCTTCGCGTACCACCACGGCGACATTGCCATTCGACAGGGCTGTTACATCGGTGAGAGCGACTCCGGGCTGTGAGCCACCAGCCAAGCCAAGGTCCACTGCAGCCGAACGCGTACCATCCGGACTGAAGACGCGCAGATATGCGTGGCCGTCATCTTCGCTGCGGGCGCTGATGACCAATGTTCCATCATCGAGTGCTGCGATTGATTCCGCATAATCCCTGGCTCCGGAGATCGGATCGAAAACCGGTTTTGGCACCTCGATAGGTGCAAGATCGGCATTGTAGATGCAGACCCAAGGAGCCACGTAGGTGTTGCCGGAGGTGGGCGTGTGCACTGTCCACGTAATCGCGATACGTCCGTCCGGCAGTTCCTCCGCCATGGGATCGATGGCGAGGATCTCCAGCTTTCCGTTTATGCCCGGCACTTTGTGATCCGGTATGTCCAGGATCTGCTCAGCTTTCAGGGAGCCGTCCGCATTGTAGATCCATGCCTTGAGCTTGGTGTCTGGGAACGTCCCGGTCTTACCGACGAACAGGAAGGTGCCGTTGCTGAGCGCCGTCATGCGCGGGAATTGGATCCCGGTCGGAAGCGAGAAGGGAGATCCCCAGAGAAACGGTGCAGCCATGACGACTTCTCATTGCGGTCAAGAAAAAGGCGCCTCGTGGCGCGGTGACGCAATGTTATGCAGAATCAATGCTAGGACAACCGTCTTGTTGCAGGAGAGGGTTAAGCGTGCTCACTCGATGAAAAGCCCGAACACCACCTTCGTCTCTCCGTAAACCCGCCGCTCGATCTCTTCGAACCGTTCTGGCAGAGAAACTTCGACGCCCTGCGCCTCTTCCACGATCACGAGCGCATCAGGCACAAGCCAGCCGCCCTCGGCGCAGGAGCGTAGCGCTCTGGGCGCGAGATCCTTGCCGTAGGGCGGATCGCAGAAAACGACGGAGAAGGGAGCGTTGGGGGCGGCCTCGCCCATGCGGGTGGCGTCGCGGCGGAAGAGGCGGGTGGCTCCGCCGGCGCCGAGGGACTCCACGTTCTCCCGGATGATGCCGCGGGCCTGGGCGCCATCGTCGACGAAGAGCGCGAAGGCAGCGCCCCGCGAGAGTGCCTCCAGCCCCAAGGCGCCGGTGCCGGCGAACAGGTCGAGCACGCGCGCGCCCTCGATTGGGTCGTCGTAGGAATGATGGAGGATGTTGAAGACGGTCTCGCGCAGGTGGTCCGAGGTCGGACGGATGGCGTCCGAGCTCGGCCCCTTCAGCGAGCGGCCGCGCCAGCGCCCGCCCACGATTCTCATGGTCTGAACCTCATGAAGAGAGTCTCACAAAGCTTGCATCAAGCCTCATCCTGAGGAGGTCACGCAGTGACCGTCTCGCAGGAGGATCCAGTGCACCGGAATCTCCTGCGAGACGCAGCCTCACGGCTGCTCCTCAGGATGAGGATGGTGTTTCCTCAGGTTCTAGCGGCGACCGCGCGGGCCGCCTTTGGAACCGCCTTTGAAGCCGCCCTTCGAGGCGCCGCCCTTGGACGCGCCTCTGGGGCCACTCTTGAAGCCGCCGCCGGCGCCGCCTCTCGGCCCGCCGCGCGAAGGGCCGTCGCCCCGCGGAGGGCCGCGACGGGGACGCTCGTCATCGCCACGGGCGCGGAAGGGGCGGTCCCCCTCAGAGCGGCGAGGGCGGTCATCGCCGCCCTCACGAGAGCGGAAGGGCCGATCCCCCTGGGGCCGGCCAGGGCGATCCGCGCCACCTTCGCGCGAGCGGAACGGACGGTCGCCCTGCGGCCTGCGCGGACGATCCTCGCCGCTCTCGGTGCGGGCGCGGAACGGTCTGTCGCCGGCCGGACGGCGCGGGCGATCGTCATCGCGGCGTGGCGGACGGGGGCCACCCTCGCGGTCGCGCCTCGGCGGAGCACCGTCGCGATCATCCCGGCGGCGCGGCCGATCCTCGGCTCCGGCAGCACCCCGGCCTCTGCGCGGCGCGGGAGCTTCTTCCTCCTGAGGCTGGCGCACGAGGCGCTCCACCCGGACCTTGCGGCCTTCGCTGGAGGTAATCGCGCCGACGCGTTCGCGTTCACGTTCTCCGGCCACGGCGCGGGCCTCCCGCGGATCGGCGCCGCGACGGGGCATTTTCTTGCGCGGCGCATCCTCATCGGTCTCGCCGGCGCGCCATACGGTTCGCTTCGGCTCGAGACGCGAGGGGCGCCTCGCGGGCTCCTCCTCGTCACGGCTGCGGCGTTCGCCGTCACGGGCGCGGAACGGCCGCTCGTCATCGTCGCGGCGGCGCGGGCGCTCGTCATCGCGGTCGCGGCTGAAGCGGGACGGGCGCTCACTGCGCTCTTCACGGTCCTGCTTCTTCGGTGAGCCGAAGGGGGCGATGGGCTCGCGCACGGGGCTCTCGAAATCGACACCTGCTTCAATCGCGAGCGCTTCGCCGAGCTGATCCTTCAGCACCCTGGTGCGTACCTCCTCCACGAGGCCGACCTCGAGCTCGCCGAGCTGGAACGGGCCGAAGGACATGCGGATCAGGCGGTTCACCTGCAGGCCCATATGCTCCAGGATGCGCTTGATCTCGCGGTTCTTGCCTTCGCGCAGGCCCATCGTGATCCACGCATTGTCGCCCTGCACCCGGTCGAGGCGCGCCTCGATGGGGCCGTAATCGATCCCGTCGATGGAGATGCCGTTGCGGAGGTTGTCGAGGTCGGCCTGGTTGACCTCGCCGTGGGCACGCACCTTGTAGCGGCGCAGCCAGCCGGTATCGGGATGGGCGATCACGCGGGCGAGGCCGCCGTCGTTCGTGAGCAGAAGGAGCCCTTCCGTGTTGATGTCGAGACGGCCCACTGCCACCACGCGCGGCAGATCCTCGGGCAGGTTGTCGAACACGGTCGACCGGCCTTCAGGATCCTTGGCCGTGGTCACGAGACCGCGAGGCTTGTGGTAGAGCCACAGGCGCGTCCGCTCCTTGGCCGGCAGAGGCTCGCCGTCCACGGTGATCCTGTCGGCGGCGGTCACGTTGATCGCAGGCGATTCCAGAACCTTGCCGTTGAGGGTCACCCGGCCTTCCGCGATCAGCACCTCGGCATCCCGACGTGAGGCGACACCGGCGCGGGCGATCACCTTGGCGATGCGGTCCTCGACAGGCTCCTGGGGCTCGGCTCGCACGGCCGGGCTCTCGTCGCTGGCGCGCAGTGGGCGATCCTCCGCCGAGCGGTCGAAGCGGCGCGGGCGATCCTCACCGGCCCGTCCCCGGAAGGGCTTGTCCCCTGCGCTGCGGGCACGGAACGGCTTGTCGCCACCCTCCGAGCGGGGACGGAAGGATTTCTTCTCGCTACCCTCGAAGCGGCGGGGACGCTCATCGTTGTCCCGGCTGCGGAAGGGGCGATCACCACCTTCCGCACGCGGACGGAAGGGTTTGTCGCCGTCACGGCTGCGGAAAGGCTTGCCTGCTCCCTCGCGGGGCTTGCGCGGGCGGTCGTCGTCGCCACGGGCGCGGAAAGGCTTGTCGCCGCCTTCGCGAGGCTTGCGGGAGGGCCGGTCGCCCGAGGAGGTGCGGCCACGGTCGGAGCGTCCCGGCGGACGGCCCTTGCGATTATCGTCGTTGCTGTCGGTCATAGGAGCCTGATAGCAGAGGAGTGGTAGAGAAGCGAGGGCTATAGCATCGGACGTGAAAAGTGGACTTGCACTTTTGGGATCTGTTCCGATGCTGCATTCTTACATCAGCGCATCGTGTGGACCGGATCCGGTCCACACGATGCGCTAGGGACAAACGCGCTTGACGGACAACGCCGGGTCAAACCCATTCGATCCTCAGGGGCAGGGCCCCATGAGCCTGGCCTTCGACGAGGCCCGCGCCGCAGCCGCGCGCGGGGAGGTGCCTGTGGGTGCGGTCATCGTCAGGGACGGGCGCATCGTCGCCAGAGCCGGCAACCGTCCGCGCGAGCTGCGGGATCCCTCTGCGCACGCCGAGATGCTCGCCATCCGCCTGGCCTGCGAGGCCCTCGACGACGAGCGTCTCTCCGGCTGCGACCTCTATGTGACGCTCGAGCCCTGCACCATGTGCGCCGGGGCGATCTCCTTCGCCCGGATCCGGCGGGTCTATTACGCCGCCCATGACCCCAAGGGCGGGGCGGTCGATAATGGCGTGCGCTTTTTCGACCAGCCCACCTGCCACCACGCCCCGGAGGTCTATGGCGGCATCCGGGAGAGCGAGGCGGCGGCCCTGCTGCGGGAGTTTTTCGAGGGACGGCGATAAGGACGGCATGAAAAAGCCCGGAGCATTGAGCTCCGGGCCTATCCGTTGGTTCCTTACCAGGATTTAGCGGTTCTTATCCGTGGTGCCGGTGCGCGAGATGCCAGCGCTGCGCTCGTCATCAACCTCCACCTCGGTCTTGCGCACCGTGTCGGAGATGGTTTCCGTGCGCTGATCGGCGTCCTTGCGCACGACCACTTCCTCGACGACGCGGGCCTCCTTCGAGACGACGGCTTCCTCAGAGCGCTCTTCCATCTCGATGGAGCGCTCGCGGAAGAGATCGCCATCGTTCACCGAGCCGGTGCGCGCGGTGCCCTCGACCGGGCGGCGCTCGACGGATACGCGCTCCTCCTTCAGGGAGACCTGCTCCTGCACCGGACGTTCGGTGACGTGAGAGCGGATGCGCACGCGGCCATGGCTGACCTCGCGCTTGCCCACATGCAGCTCTTCCTCGGCAACGGGGATCACCTCGTCGCGATCCGAGCTGCGGTCCCGAGCGTACAGGCTATCGTCCTGGAGGCTTTCGCGATCGCGCGTGCCGCCGCCGGTCAGGCCCGTGCCCAGCACGCCGGCCGATGTCGTCGCCGTGCCTCCCAGATCCGCAACGCCCGAGTCCTGATGGCTCCAGCCCTCGGACCGCCAAGCATCCTGCTGCTCGTCGAGATCGAGAACATCATCGTCGTCGAGGATGTCGACCACGCGGTCGACCTCGTCATCATCGCAGCGCACGGCAATGAGAGCGTGGCCGCGGCGCACGCCTTCTGCATAGGCGCGGGCGTCATCATGCGGCACGCCGTTCGTGGTCAGGTAATTCTCGACACGGTCGTGGTGCGATCCGCTGGAGCTCTCGTCGAAATTGCTGGCCCCGTCCCAGGTCCGATTCTCGCCCGAAGCGGTGAACAGGCAGATCTTGCCCTGCGAGATGCCCGATTGTGCCAGCTCACGGACGATGGAAGAAGCTTGAGAGTCGCTGCTGAAAAGGCAAGTTACAGTCTTGGCCATTGCACACAATCTCCATGGGCCGTCAAAGCGGCCCGGTTGCTAAGAGTTACAGGTGACTCAGAACAGCTGAGCCGCATCACTGAAACGATCGCGGTATCAGACGCAGTGACTTATCAATTGCTGCTCGTGGACTTCGTTCCCGAAGACAAGCTGACTACGTGTTCTTTCACGTGCTTTCATGTATCGGTGTTCGCATCATCGTCGGTCGGTACGCGCTCGATGACGGCGCGCTGCTTGCGAAGCTCTACAGGAGTCTCGACGTCTTCGCTGGTTCTGCGCTTGTGAACGTGCAGCTCCTCTTTCAGGACAAGACGTTTCTCGACGACCAGAACCTCCTCGAGGATGGGAATGATCGTCACGTCGTTCTCGGTGCGGATTTCAGGAGCGCGATCAACGATCCGATCAATAGGAACCCGCGTCACCTCAACCTTTTCTCCGTCAAGCGTCGCCTTGACCATCTCCGTCTCGACATCGACGCTTGTGCGGACACGAACCTTGCCTGTAGTAACTTCTTGCTTGTCGAGGCGCAGCTCTTCTTCCATGAGCGGAATGACCTCCGTCTCAGACGATTCGCTCTGTAGATTCGGCTGGTCCGAAATGTGCTTGGCCATGAATGGGATCCCGTCTGCAGCGGTGAACGTGCCGCTTGCATGACAGGTTCCTCCCACCATGGGTGCGAAGATCGATGCTCTAATTGTGCAGGAAGGCCTGCAACGCCTCCAGGGTCGCGCCCGGGTTTTCCTCAGCCACGAAATGTCCCGACGCCACGCCGATGCCGTTCGCCTTCGGCGCGAAGCTCCGGCGCCAGATATCGAGGGGCTTCTGGTTGTGGCCGACGGGACCACTGACGAGATAGAAGTCGCTCCAGATCACGTAGGTCGGACATTGGATCGTCTTGCCGGCTGCAAGGTCGGCTTCGTCCGCTTCGATGTCGCGCGTGGCGCCGGCCCGGTAATCCTCGCAGAAGGCATGGATGCGCGTGGGCTCGTTGCAGCTCTGCCAATAGGCTTCCAGCGCCCGATGATCGAAGGCTCCGAGATCGCCGGCGGCGGACCATTTCCGCATCAGGCCTTCGAAATAGGGGATCGGATCGCGCCCGATCTCCTCCTCCGGCTTGGGATAAGGCTGGGACAGATAGCCCCAATGCGCTTCGGGAATCGTGCCGGCCCGCATCTGCTCCCACACGTGATAGGTCGGCAGGATGTCGAGAAGCGCGAGACGCTCGACGCGGCCCGGATGATCGAGCGCGAGCCGGTAGCCGACCCGCGCGCCGCGGTCGTGCCCGGCCACCGCGAAATGCACATGGCCGAGGGCCTCCATGACCTCGACGACGTCCCGGCCCATGGCGCGCTTGGAATAGGTCTCGTGCTTCGGATCGCCCTTGGGCGCCGTGGACCAGCCATAGCCGCGCATATCCATGCAGACGACCGTGTGGGTTTCGGCGAGCGTCGGTGCCAGGCGGTGCCACATGGCATGCGTCTGCGGAAAACCGTGCAGCAGGACGAGCGGCTGCCCGTTGCCCTTGCTGCGCGCGAAGATGCGTCCGACCTCAGTGTCGATCCAGTGGCTTTGGAAACCTGGGAAGAGATCGTCGCTCATCGTCAGCCGCTCGCCTGTTACGGAATGGCCTCGATAATAAGCTAGAGCGCCGATCCTCGAAATTGATGGGCCGGCTCCGGAAAATGGGGCGCAACCCAAAGGAGAGAAAACTTACCTAACGTCATCAGTCAATAGGGGTAGGCACATTTTTAGCCGTGCTCACGCTCCACTGCCCGCCAGCCGATGTCGCGGCGGCAGAAGCCCTGGGGCCAGTCGATCCGGTTGACGGCCTCATAAGCCTTCCTCTGGGCTTCGGTGATGGTGGCGCCGAGGGCAGTCACGTTGAGCACCCGTCCGCCGTTGGCGACGATCCGGTCGCCGTCCTGCTTCGTGCCCGCGTGGAAGACGATGACGTCGTTGAGCTCCTCGGCCCGGTCGATGCCCTTGATCTCCGATCCCTTCTCCACCGCCCCTGGATAACCGTTGGCCGCCATCACGACGGTGAGCGCTGCGGCATCCGACCATTGCAGGGAGATGGTGTTCAGGACACCATCGCAGGCGGCGAGCAGGGCGGTCACGAGATCGGATCTCAGGCGCGGCAGCAGCACCTGGGTTTCCGGATCGCCGAGGCGGGCATTGTATTCGATGAGCTGCGGCCCATCCTCGGTGAGCATGAGCCCGGCATAGAGGATGCCCGTATACGGCGTGCCCCGCGCCTTCATGCCCGCAAGCGTCGGCTCGATGATCTCGGCGATGACACGGGCCTGCAGCTCCGGCGTCAGCACCGCGGCGGGCGAATAGGCGCCCATGCCGCCGGTGTTCGGACCCTTGTCGCCGTCGAACACGCGCTTGTGGTCCTGGGCCGTGCCGAAGGGGATCGCGCGCGTGCCGTCGCAGAGCGCGAAGAAGCTTGCCTCCTCACCCTCAAGAAAGGCTTCGATCACCACCTCGGCCCCGGCCGCACCGAGGCCGCCGCCGATCATCATGTCGATGGCGCCCTCCGCCTCCTCGAACGATAGGGCGACCACCACGCCCTTGCCGGCAGCAAGGCCGTCCGCCTTCACGACGATGGGAACGCCATAGCTGCGTACATAGCTTTTGGCGGTCTCCGCATCGGTGAAGCGCCGGTAGGCGGCGGTGGGGATGTTGAACTCGGCGCAGAGATCCTTGGTGAAGGCCTTCGAGCCTTCGAGCTGAGCGGCCGCCTTGCTCGGCCCGAAGGCCTTGATGCCCGCAGCCTTCAGATCGTCCACGAGCCCGGCGACGAGGGGCGCCTCCGGCCCGACCACCACGAATCCGATCTTCATCACCCGGCAGAAATCGATCACCGCCCGATGGTCGGTCACGTCGAGCACCACATTGGTCCCGTGCTGCGCCGTGCCGGGATTGCCGGGGGCTATGAGGAGCTTGTCGCAGAGGGAACTCGCCGAGAGGCTGCGCGCCAGAGCATGTTCCCGTCCGCCGGAACCGATGAGAAGAATGTGCATGGGCTTGCCTCCTCGTGATGTCAGCGCTCTTAGCGGCTCGTAAGGCTGAAGCCTACCCCCGACCTGGGCGGAGGCTGTGTCTTTTGAAAAGTCGGCCTGTTGCGAGGAACGATCATCAAATGACGAACAGGTCGCTGTTTGTTAATTTTGGCTTTGTGGAGAAGATGGCAATCTCAACTGGTTTGAACTTGGTGTTGGAACCATCCGCATCATAGGAGAGAATGCCGCTCTTCCTGTCGTAGACAAGATAGTCGTTCATCCTTTGCCTTGTCGGTCGCGAAGTATGCTTTGCTGACCTTCGCAGGCTTGTCGATCGATCCGAGCTTCCCAAGCTTCGTGAACACTTTATTGTCGAGCCAGAGACTGTCGAACATGGGGTTGAAGTCTGAGATCTTATCCCGGTTCTTGCTTGTGCTCGGCTGTGTGTCGAAGACAAAGGTGTCGTAGCCAGATTCTCCTTTCAGGGTGTCAATGCCCGAACCGCCCCAAAGCCTGTCGCTGCCCACACCTCCATAAATCGTGTCATTGCCCGATCCGCCATAGATCAGATCGTTGCCTGCGCCGCCCTTGAACGTATCCTTGCCAGAGCCACCTCTCATGACATCCGACGAGGATGAGCCGGTGACGTTCTCGTTCGGCACATCGCTGATGGAGACCGTGAGATCCTGCTCGAACACCTCGCCAGCCTTGTCCTTGACCTGGAGCCGGATGGTATGAGCACGGGCCTGTTCGTAGTCGAGGAGGGAAGCATTCGCGATAACAATCGACTGTCCGTCGGCACCAAGCTTGAACCGGCCGCCGGCACTGTCGACGAGGCTGAATGTGAAGGTCTCTCCTGTATCTTGGTCAAGCGCCGAGAGGTTTCCGACTAATAGACCCGCCTTGGAAGCTTCGCTGACAAAGCTGCTGTTCAGGATGATCTGATGAGGGGGGGTGATGATCTCGAAGCGTTGCTGGAATATCTCCGTAGTGCCTTTGTCGCCAAGTCCCATCCATGTCACGACCCAGCCACCATTTGCTAAGGCAGACACATCTGGAAATTCTGGGTTTTCACTAGTCAAAGACGTAACGAGCAGATCTGCCACAGAAATCGCAACACCATTCTTATCATAAGCCTGCTGATAGATGTCTGAACCAGATCCATCCTGTGCTGTGGATATCCAGGTGATGACCCATCCCCCATTCGACAGGGCAGTGGCTTTCCCACTCATCTGTGCACCCGACGTGGATTTGTTGACGATCCGATAATCTGGATCAATGGGTGTGCCGCTCGCATTCAAGCGTTGCATGTAGACGTCAGAGCCCGAGCCAGTGCCTCTATCCTCGGTGCTGATCCTGATCGATGTGCCATCAGACAAAAGCGTCAAGTCCGATGAGGAGTTGGCAGGGGTATCGTATGGAAAAAGCGCCTGCCCATCCTTAGTGTATCGCTGTTGAAAAAGGCCTATGGCAACGGGATCATAGGACAGCCAGGACACAATCCATCCGCCGTCGGAAAGGGATGTCACCTTCTCTATGAATTGGCCCTCGTCCGTACGGACATTTACCCGCTTCTCAATGGAATAAAGAGGCTGGCCATCTCTATCATAACGTTGCTGGTATATATCGTCTCCTGATAGGTCCATCGCCGAGCCATCGGGATTATAGGAATGCCATACAACCACCCAGCCTCCGTCGGCGAGGGCTGTAATGCTAGGACGGCTCTGAGCGAGATATGTCATCAAATTAACATGCTGCTCTGCCGGGTATACGGCTTGTCCGTTCTTGTCGTAGCGTTGCTGGTAGATCTCAAGTTCGGAGCCGCCTCCGATGCGTTTATGCCAAGTTACAACCCAGCCTCCATCGGTAAGTCCTGTAACTTCGGCCTGCTCACTAATGTCGCCGGTCGGATTTCCTAAGTAGTCTCTTATTGTGGAGCTGACCTGCTGCTCAGAGCCGATATTGATGATCGAGGCCATTTGATCTGACTATTTTCCCTTGGGGTAACCAGCGTTTCTAGCTGATCTCAGGTTGAGGATCGATTGACGGACCGGAAGTTATCCACGGTTCGCGACGCGGCTTCTGACCGCCCTTGGCAGGGCCCTGCGGCACGGGGTAGGTTCACGTCATGTTCGCAGAAAAAGCCCCTTCGAATGCCCAGGAATGGTCGGTGTCCGATCTCGCGGGCGCTCTCAAGCGCACCCTGGAGGATGCGTTCGGCCATGTGCGCCTGCGGGGCGAGGTGTCGGGCTATCGCGGGCCCCATTCGTCCGGGCACGCCTATTTCTGTCTGAAGGACCAGAATGCCCGCATCGATGCGGTGATCTGGAAGGGGGCTTTCTCCAAGCTGAAGATTCGCCCCGAGGAGGGGATGGAGGTCATCGCCACCGGGCGAATCACCACCTTTCCGGGTTCGTCCAAGTACCAGATTGTCGTCGAGAGCCTCGAGCCCGCCGGCATCGGAGCGCTCATGGCGCTCCTCGAGGAGCGCCGCCGGAAGCTCAATGCGGAGGGGCTCTTCGCGCCCGAGCGCAAGCGGCGACTGCCGTTCCTGCCGCAGGTGGTCGGCGTCGTCACGTCCCCGACCGGAGCCGTGATCCGCGACATCCTCCACCGGCTGGAGGACCGCTTCCCGCGCCGCGTGCTGGTGTGGCCCGTGCGTGTGCAGGGCGAGACCTGCGCGGCGGAAGTGGCCGCCGCCATCCGCGGCTTCAATGCGCTCGAACCGGGCGGGCGAATCCCGCGGCCCGACGTGCTGATCGTCGCCCGCGGCGGCGGCTCCATCGAGGACCTGTGGGGCTTCAACGAGGAAATCGTGGTGCGCGCCGCCGCCGAGAGCGCGATACCCCTCGTCTCGGCGGTCGGCCACGAGACCGACACGACGCTCATCGACCATGCCGCCGACATGCGGGCTCCCACGCCCACGGGCGCGGCGGAGATGGTGGTGCCGGTGCGCGTCGAGCTCATGGCCGCCGTCAACGACCTCTCCCGGCGTCATGTGGAGGCGTCTCTTCGTCTCGTGGACCGTCGCCGGTCGGATCTGCGCGCCACGGCCCGGGCTCTGCCGAGCGCAGAGGCGCTGTTCTCCCCCAAGCGTCAGCGACTCGACCTTGCCGCCACTAAGCTTGGGCCCGCGCTTATGGGTAATGCCCGCCGGAGTGAGAACCGGTTAAAGGAGGCATATAGCCGTCTCGTTCGATACTCACCGGTTTCACGTCTAGCAGCTATGCGCGCTAAGTTAGATGCAGTCGGACCGCGTCCCTACAATGCGGTCTGCCGCTCGGTTGTGTTGAAAAACGAGACATTGAAGCAGGTTGGCGAGAGGTTAGTCGTCTCCCGCGAGGCCCTGCTGCGTGCCGAGCGGACGCGGATCGTTCAGATGAACGAGGTCATGAAGAGTCTCGCCGAGCGGCTCGATCCGGCGATAAAGGGGCAGATGACCCGCAAGGCCAAGCAGCTGGATGCCGTATCAAAACTCTTCGACAGCCTGAGCTACAAATCCGTGCTCAAGCGGGGTTTCGCGCTCGTGCGGGATGCGGAGGGTCGGCCCCTGAACTCCGCGGAGGCCGTGCACGACGGTCAGGCTCTGGTGCTCGAATTTGCCGACGGCAAGGCCGATGCCACCGGCGGGCGCATCGGCACGCGGCCCAGACCTGCGAAGCCGAGGGTCTTGGTGGCGGAGGAGCAGGGCGCTCTGTTCTGAGTTAAAGCATCGGCCCGGGGGCCGCGTCGGCGACCCAAAGGGCCACGCCAGCGAAAACCGGGTCCACTTTTCTGCACGATGCTCTAAGGTTGGAAATCCTCCCGCGTCGTCCTTATGTGAGGAGCGGCGCAACGCATTTTCGATGTCCTTCATGTTGAACAAGTTCGAACGCAGCGGCGGCGAGGCCGTCGTGCAGTATCTCGACAGCAATCTGCGGGTGGTGAAGCCCGGAGCCTTCGTGCGTTGCGCGGTGACGGGGGTCGAGATCCCCTTGGACGAGCTGAAGTACTGGAGCGTCGAGCGGCAGGAGGCCTATGCCTCGCCGGAGGCTGTGATGATGCGCATCACCGGACGGACAGCACCCGGTCGATAATCCGCCCTCCTCAGGCGATGCGCAGGCGCCGTTCGTTGATGCGCCGCAGGAGAAGATTGCGCAGGCCCGTCTCGTTCTCGATCCTGAGCCGCACCGGCAGCGCCATCAGCTCAGGCCAAGCCTCCCCGGCGCCGGTTATCCGCACAAGGTCCTTTTCCGTCGTGACGGGCATAAGCTCCCGGGCTTCGGCTTCCTTGCGCAGGGCGGCCACTTCTTCGGGTTTGTAGGGATGGTGGTCGGGAAAGGTATGCGTGACATCCGCGATGGCCCCGCAGGCGTGCAGCGTGTCGAAGAACTTCTCGGGCCGCCCGATGCCGGCAAAGGCCATCACCTTCCTGCCCTTGAGCGCCTGAACCGCCTCGCTCGCGGGTTCAAGGGCCGCCGTGAACACGCGCTTCCCGTGCTCGTCCGCCTCCTGGGCGACTTGGCGTCCCGGCTCCCCGTCCCCGATCACCAGAACGGCATCCACCAGGGGCCACTGGGCCGCCATGGGCGCCCGCAAGGGACCTGCAGGCAGAGGCAGGCCGTTGCCGATGCCCGTGGCTCCGTCGACGACGGCGATGGTGCAATCCTTGACCAGGGTGGGATTCTGGAGCCCGTCATCCATGATGACGACCGTTGCGCCGATCTCATAGGCGAGCCGCGCTCCGGTCGGGCGGAAGCGGGATACGATGGTCCGGGCCGTGCGGGAGAGGAGGATGGGCTCGTCGCCCACATCGGCAGCCTCGTGCTGTGGCTGGACCCTGACGGGACCGGGGAGCCGGCCGCCATAGCCTCGCGACAGGAACGCCGGGCTCTCGCCAGACGCATCCAGGATCGTGGCGATCGCGAGAGCCGTCGGGGTCTTGCCGGCTCCGCCCGC
Source organism: Microvirga arvi (assembly GCF_016892765.1). Lineage (GTDB taxonomy): Bacteria > Pseudomonadota > Alphaproteobacteria > Rhizobiales > Beijerinckiaceae > Microvirga > Microvirga arvi. Next base: position 200,543 of record NZ_JAFEMD010000002.1, on the reverse strand, counting down.
CGTGAAGTTGCCGATGCAGATGACCGGCAGCTCCATCTGCTCGCCGCGCCGCCTCATTCGTCTTGCCGCAACGGAACCGTAAATCAGGCCGGCTGGGCGAAGCAGGTTGGCCTGCAGCGAAGGGGAGGGTTGCCACCAGAAGCGCGGGGCGCGCATCAGCGGCGGGCTCCCAGTTTGGCCTGCACGATGAAGGGTTCGACGGATTGCATCGTGCGGTCCACTGCGCCGCCCAAGGCCTGCACCGCGTCGCCGGCGGCGCGGGCCATGTCACGGGTCACGGCCGTGTTGCTGAGCAACTCGCTGACCGCCCGCGCCAGGGCGCCGCTGTCCTTCACCATCAGGGCACCTCGCGACTGATCGAGGGCGTCGTAGATTTCCGCAGCCGTATGGACATGGGGACCATGCAGGATGGCGGCTCCCAGCTTGGCGGGTTCGATGGGGTTGTGCCCGCCGATGGGCACGAGGGTTCCTCCCACCAGGACGATCGGGGAGAGTCGGTAGAACAGTCCCATCTCGCCTACCGTGTCGACCACGTAGACGTCGGTCGCACGGTCGGGGTGCATGCCCTCGGAGCGCCGCCCCGCCCGCAGGCCCGCTTGGCTTACAAGAGCCGCGACCTCGGGACCTCGATGGGGATGGCGCGGGGCAATGATGGTCAGCAGATGGGGATGGCGCTTCGCCAGGGCGCGGTGCACGGCGATGACGGCGGTTTCCTCGCCGGGATGCGTGCTCGCAGCCAGCCAGACGGGGCGTCCCGCGATCAAGCCTGAGAGCTGAGCCACCACCCGCGGATCGGCCGGGGGCGGGGCTGCGTCGAACTTGATGTTGCCGGTCACCGCCACGCGGGGAGCGCCGAGGCGCGCCAGCCGCTCCGCATCCTCGGATGTCTGGGCGAGACAGAGGGCGAAGCGCTCGAGCAGCCCTCCGATGATGCCGGGCATCTTCTGCCATCGCTGGTACGAGCGATCCGACATGCGGCCGTTGACCATGACGAGCGGGATGTCCCGCTCGGAGAGCGCCATGATCGTGTTCGGCCAGATTTCCGATTCTGCGATGAGGGCCAAGTCGGGCTGCCAGTGGTTCAGGAAGCGTCTTATATAACGTGGCACGTCGAGGGGGACAAACTGGTGCACGGCACCGGGCGGCAGCCGCCGGGCGATCAAGGCGGCCGACGTCCGGGTGCCGGAAGTCACCAGCACGGCAAGCCCGCGCTGGGTCATGCGCTCCACGACCGGCAGCAGGGACAGGGTCTCGCCGATGCTGGCGCCATGGACCCAGATCAGGTGGCCCTTGGGCCTCTGGCGGCTGGGGTAGCCCTGCCGCTCCCCAAGGCGCGTCTTGTCCTCGCGGCCCTTACGCTGACGCCAGTAGAGGAGGCCGAGAACGGCGGGTTCCAGCACGGAGACCAGGGTTCGATAGGCCCTGAAGAGGAACGGGAGGCTCATGCTCGGGAGCCTCCCACAAGCATGGGGCTGGTTTTGGATCCTGGATCCTGGGAGCCGACAAGGCCATAGGCCCGCTCATGCACCCGGTCCAACTCCCGTTCCACGCTCTGGCGCAGGCTTTCGATGGCCTGGTCATCGGCATCCCTATGCACGTAGACCGGCTCGCCAAGCACGATGGCGCCGCGGCCGAACGGCAGGCCGATGCTCGCCCTGTCCCAGCTGTTGAAGTCGATGCGGCGGCTGGTGACCACGGCCACGGGCACGATCGGCCGGCCTGACAATTGGGCCAGGGTCACGATGCCAACGCCGCAAACCCGCGAGATCTTGGGGATGTCGGCCGTCATCACCACCATCTCTCCATCGTTCAGGGACCGCAGCATGGCGCGCATGGCCTGGACGCCGCCTTTCTTGCGGATGTCGCGGCCGCGCGCGCCCGAGCCGCGGATGGCGCGGACCCCGAGATGACGCAGGGCAATGGCGTTGAACTCGCCGTCGCCCGAGCGGGAGACGAGGCTTGCGGCCCGATCCTGCGGCCGCTTGGCAAAGTGAATCATGAAATGCTGCCCGTGCCACATGGCAGCGATCACGGGCATCTCGATTCGATCATAGGCATCCGCCGGTTCCATGACGAACCTGTTCGTGCGCTGCACGAGCTTGAGATAGCCCGCCACAAGAAAGCCGAGGGCTTCCTGCACGGCGCGAGAGCGGATGAGGCGCTTGGCGAGACCCATCGTGTCCGGGTCAGCCCTGATGCGGGTCCAGCAGGCGATGGAGGTGGACGATGAAGTAGCGCATCTGCGCGTTGTCCACAGTCGCCTGCGCCTTGGCTTTCCAAGCGGCATGGGCCGAGGCGTAGTTCGGGAAGACTCCGACGATGTCGAGCTTGGAAAGATCCTTGAAATCGACGGATTCGAGGCTGGTGAGTTCGCCGCCGAAAACCAGATGCAGGAGCTGCTTGCCAGGCGTGTCGGTCATGGTGATTGGGCTCTTCTGACGAGGGTTGTGACGATTGAGGCTAAGGGAGCCGGTGATGTCTCAGGCTCTCATGGCTCCAATAGCACGAGGATGCAACTGTGACGCAACGGCAATCATCTCATCATGGGAGGGTTGCGGCTTGTTGTAGACGGGGATCGAACCGTCCAGCCCTGTCAGAACGCCGCCCGCCTCCCGCAGGATGAGATCGGCAGCGGCGATGTCCCAGTCCTGCGCATGGGCCGAGACGAGGCCCACATCGATGGAGCCGTCCGCCACGCGGGCCAGCCTGAGCGCCAGCGAGGGCACCTTGGGCAGGTGTTCGATAGGACTGATATGCCGCTCGAGCCGGTCGACGAGGGGCTTGGGTCCTGCCACCCGGACGGGATCGGGAAAGCGCTCGGGTTCGGGCAGTTGCAGCCTTGCGCCGTTGCTCCACGCTCCTTCGCCGAGCCTGGCCTCATAAAGACGATCATGGATCGGGGCATGCAGGATGCCGAGGACGGGCTGGCCGTCCCGGACCAGGGCAATGGAGATCGCCCAATCCGGATGGCCCGAGGCAAAGGCGCGGGTGCCGTCGATGGGATCGACGATCCAGACATAACTCCGGCCAAGCCGCGCCGGATCGTCGGCCGTCTCCTCGGAGAGCCAGCCCGCCTGTGGGAGCAGCTCGGAGAGGCGGCCTTTTAGAAAGCTGTCGAGAGCGATGTCCGCCTCCGTCACCGGGGAGCTGTGGCCCTTGTACCAGAGCTTGGCGGCCGTCTGCGCGCCGGCGCGGTAATAGGGCAGAGCCAAGTCCCCCGCGCGGCGGGCGGCGTCGCGCACGGCCGTTGCGAGGGAGGACGGGGAGGGAGGTGAAGGGGACAGCATCGAACCTGAGATGGGGATTACCAGCGGGAGATACCATATCCCACCACCCTGACCCCCGCCTTTTCCGAGGCGATAGACGTGATGTTTTAAGACAGTCTTGAGAGGCCTAGATCATGCAGTCCAGGGTCATGGCCGCAAACAGGACCAAGCCCGCATCCCGGTTCGACCGGAAGAGGCGCAGCGCCCCGGCGCCATCGCCCCTGTCGATCCGCGCGGCCTGCCAGCCCAGGTGGAGGGCGAACAGACCCAGGCCCGCAAACGAGATCAGGCCGGCTCCGGCCCGCATGAAGGCTGCGGCAATGAAGATCACCGTGAGAGCGTAGCAGATGCCGACGCTAAGCTGCACCCGCTCGCCGAAGAAACGGGCGGAGGACTTGATCCCAGCGATCTCGTCATCCTCGATGTCCTGCAGGGCATAGATGGTGTCATAGCCCACCACCCAACTGATGCTGCCGAGATAGAGAAGGATCGGCGCCCAGGCTAGCGAACCGAAGGCAGAGGCCCAGCCCATCAGGGCGCCCCAGGCGAAGGCGAGACCCAGCACGATCTGCGGCATCCAGAAGAAGCGCTTCATGAAGGGATAGAGCGCGACGATGCCGAGCGAAGCAAACCCCGTGGCGATGGCGAAGCCGTTGAACTGGAGCAGGACGATCAGGCCAACGAGACCCTGGAGGGCGAGGAAGGCCAGGGCGCCCTTGAGGGTGATCTGTCCAGAGGGGAGGGGGCGCTGGCGGGTCCGCTCGACGCGCGTGTCGAGATCCCGGTCGACGATGTCGTTGTAGGTGCAGCCCGCCCCGCGCATGGCCACGGCGCCGATCAGGAACAGGACGCAATGGAGCGGATCGGGCCAGGGCCGGCCGGCATGAAGCGCCGCCAGCGCCGCCGACCACCAGCAGGGCAGGAGAAGCAGCCACCAGCCGATGGGGCGCTCGATCCGGGCGAGACGCAGGTATGGCTTAAGGGAGGGCGGCGCCCACCGCTCGGCCCAATGGCCCCTGACGGCATCGGGCAGGGAAGGCGCGGCAGGGCGCTCCATGGAGTTGAGGCCCTCGGCTTAAAGGGCGCGACTTACATAGCGCCCTTGGGAACGCTGAGGGTGCCGGTCAGGCCGCCGCCCATTTTGCCTGCCATTCCGCCCTGCTGGCCTTGCTGGGCCTGCTGCTTGGCACGCTTTTCCATCTCGGCCATCTTAGCCGCGGCCTGGCAGGCGTCGCCCTTGACCTTCGTGACTTGCTTGTGGGCCTGCGCGAGCTCTTGCAGCGCCTGATCGGGGATCTGGCACCAATCCTTGTTCTCGGTCATCCATTTCTGGCCGACTTCGCCATTGGTGGCCAACTTGGTGAAGAGCGAGCAGGCGGAGCGCGCGTCGATCTTCTTCCCCCCCTGGGTCAGCTTGGCGAATTGTTCGCTCAGGCTCCGCCGTTCGGCGATGATCTTCTGCCCTTCCTGACAGCCGCTCACCTGCGCGAAGGCGGGAGCGCTCACAAAAAAGCCGGCGACGGCCAACGCAGCCAGCAGATGCAAACGAAAACGCGTCATGCCCAAAATTCCCTCGAAAAGCCCGCGGCGTCTCGCGCGCCTGAATTCTGTTAACAGGTGAACGGCCATGAGGCCAAGAGGCGAATGGTCGCCTGAGGTCCAACCTGTGCCATATAACACCTGAATTTCCCGTGACCAAACCGGACGCCCCTCTCCCTGGAGGCGGAGGAACTTGATAGAGCTTGGGCGGCTCAGCGCAAGGTTGTCATGGCTGAATACGATTTCAACGCTCCCCGCCTCTTCGTCGACGGACCCCTTGAGAGCGGCGCCAGAATCGCCCTCGACCGAGGCCAAGCCAACTACCTGCTGAACGTCCTGCGCCTGAAAAGCGGGGATTCCGTCCTGATCTTCAACGGCCGGGACGGGGAGTGGCGGGCCGAGATATCGCCGGAGGGGCGCAAGGCCGCCGATCTCGTCTGCGTGGAGCGCACCCGCGAGCAGGGCAAGGCCCCTGACATCATCTATGCCTTCGCGCCCCTCAAGCATGCCCGTCTCGACTACATGGTCCAGAAGGCGGTGGAGATGGGAGCGGGCATTCTCCAGCCGGTTCTGACGCAGCGGACCCAGAGTTCCCGGGTCAACCTGGAGCGCATGCGAAGCAACGCCATCGAGGCTGCCGAGCAATGCGGAATCCTGTCGATCCCGGAGGTGCGCGAGGAGGAGAATTTAGAACGCTTTATCAGAGGCTTGGAGAAGGAACGCCTGGTCATCTTCTGCGACGAGGATGCATCCGTTTCGAACCCGGTCGAGGCCCTGGCCAAGCTTGGGAACAATCAAGCTAGTCTGGTTGTTATCGTGGGACCCGAAGGAGGGTTTACCGATCAGGAGAGAGCGCTTGTCGCCGCCCACGAAAGATGTGTTTGCGTATCGTTGGGACCGCGAATCCTGCGTGCCGACACAGCCGCTGTGGCCGCACTGGCAATCGTTCAGTCCGTGCTCGGCGATTGGAACTGATCTCGTCGTCCGACGACGGCTCAAGCCAATCCGCCTCTAGCCTCAAAAGCTTAGCAGTTTTACGCCGCGTCGCCCCATTCCGGCCCCATTGAAACGGAGTCTGGGCGATCGCCGCAGGCCGATCCGCATGTGCAAGGGTCATTTCTAAAGAATAAAGAAGGACACGAGGAAATGAGCTGGGATTTCAAGTTCGGCATCGAGGAGGAGTATTTCGTCAACGATGCGCCCAGGCGGGATATTGCCAAAGGCAAGATGAAGGAGTTCTTCGCCGCCTGCCAGGATCAGGTCTCGGGCGACATCCAGCCCGAAATGCTGGAGCCGCAGCTCGAGATCGCCACCAAACCCTCCCTGGAACTCGCCGATGCGCGCGCGCAGCTCGCAGACCTGCGATCCTCCGTCGGGGCCGTGGCCCGCGACTTCAACCTGTCCATCATGGCCTCCGGCACCCATCCGCTCGCCGTCTGGTCGCGGGTGCGCCCCAACACGCAGCCGCGCTACGGCAAGGTGATGCACGACCTGCAGATGCTCGGCAGCCGCACCGTCCTGTGCGGCATGCATGTCCACGTGGAAGTGCCCGACCTGAGCATGCGCGTGGACATCATGAACCGGATCCAGCCCTACCTGCCGCTGCTTCTGGCGCTGTCCACCTCCTCGCCCTTCTGGCAGGCGCAGCGCACCGGCCTTCTCGGCTACCGGCTGGCCGCCTATCGCGAACTGCCGCGCACGGGCTTCCCGGACCTGTTCGAGAACGAGCAGGATTACCAGCGCTACATCGATACGCTCGTCGCCGCCCGGGCCATCGAGAACTCGAGCTATGTCTGGTGGGTCATCCGCCCCTCACTCAAGCATCCGACCCTCGAGCTGCGCGTGGCCGACAGCTGCACCCGGCTCGACGACACCATCGCGATCGCGGCTCTCTATCGCTGCCTCGTGCGACGCCTGAGCCTGGACACCACCCTGAACGCCGGGCAGACCGGCGCCTCGCGCGCCATCAATGACGAGAACGGCTGGCGCGCCCAACGCTACGGCATCCACGGAAGCTTCGTGGATGAAAAGACCCGCACCGCCAAGCCCCTGCGCGTACTCCTCGACGAAACCCTCGATCTCGTCGCCGAGGACGCCAGGGAGCTCGGCTGCCAGCGTGAACTCGATATCGCCCGCTGGATCGTGGCCCGCGGCACCAGTGCCGATCAGCAGCTGACGCTCTATACTGAAGCCGTCGGCCGCGGCCTGTCGAACCGGGATGCCCTGGCTGGCGTGGTCGATTGGCTCAGTGCGGAGACGATGGGGGAGCCGGCATTCCGGCATTGATGAGGGCGTCAAAGGAGGGGGCATAGGATCGAGCCCAAAAGTGCAAGTCACTTTTACGGCCGATGCCCTAGCCCACATCCTTTTGTGCATGGGTCCCGCATTGCACCTTGGCGTTAAGCCCCTTATTGAGTCCCGACCCTGAGTCGGCGCGCCTTGAACGCGCTTGTTTGATGAGGTGATGCATGGCGCGGGACGTATCCGATACGACCCCCATCGGTGCGCGGTCGGAACTCGTGGAATGGATCGCCTCAGGCGAGAAGCCGCGTGAATCCTGGCGGCTTGGCACCGAACACGAGAAGGTTCCATTCTACACAGTCGATTCCTCGCCCGTCCCCTATGACGGCGGCCGGGGCATACGTGCGCTTCTGGAGGGCTTGCAGGAGCGCACCGGCTGGGCACCGATCATCGAGGGAGACCACCCCATCGGCCTCGCCGACGAAGAGGGTGGTGGAGCGATCTCGCTGGAGCCCGGCGGGCAATTCGAGCTGTCGGGCGCGCCGCTGCGGACGCTGCACGAAACAGCCCGCGAGACGGCACAGCATCTCGCCGACGCGAAGGCCGTCGCCGAGCGCCTCGGAATCGGCTTTCTCACCCTCGGCATGAGCCCGCTCTGGACGAGGGATCAGACGCCCGTGATGCCGAAGGCCCGCTATCGCATCATGACGAACTACATGCCGAAGGTCGGTTCGCTTGGCCTCGACATGATGTACCGCACCTCCACGGTGCAGGTGAACATGGACTACGCGTCCGAGGCCGACATGGTGAAGAAGCTGCGGGTGTCTCTGGCGCTGCAGCCGATCGCGACCGCGATCTTCGCCAACTCGCCCTTCACGGATGGCAAGCCCAACGGCTATCTGTCCATGCGGTCGAACATCTGGCTCGACACGGACAGGCACCGCACAGGCATGATGGCCTTCGCCTTCGAGGATGGCTTCGGCTACGAACGATATGTGGAGTGGGCGCTCGACGTGCCGATGTACTTCGTCAAGCGCGACTCGACCTATCACGACGTGGCGGGCGCCTCCTTCCATGATCTGTTTGCGGGCAAGCTGGCGCAATTGCCGGGCGAACGCGCCACGCGCTCCGACTGGGCGAACCACGTCTCCACCCTGTTCCCGGAAGTGCGGCTCAAGCGCTATCTCGAGATGCGCGGCGCGGATGTCGGCAACCTCGAACACATCGTGGCCCTCTCCGCCTTCTGGACCGGTCTGCTCTATGATGAAGTCTCTCTCGACGGCGCCTGGGACCTCGTGAAGGGCTGGAGCGCGCAGGAGCGCGAGCAACTGCGCGCCGACGTGCCGAAGCAGGCGCTGAGGGCGAGCATCGCCGGACGCTCCGCGCAGGACATCGCGCGCGATGCGCTGGCGCTCTCCCGCGCCGGTCTCCAGCGCCGCGCCTACCTGGATGGGGCCGGTCAGGACGAGACGCGGCATCTCGCCTATGCGGAGGAGATCGTGTCTTCAGGCCGCACCCCGGCGGAGCGACTGCTGGAGCGCTATCACGGGGCCTGGAGCGGTTCGGTCAAGCCGGTCTTCAGCGAGTGCGTGTTCTGATCAAAGGACGGCTCTGACCAGCGCAGATTCCGTTCAGGCGGCTTTCGCGCTGGCCACGCGGTTGCGCCCGTCCTGTTTGGCGCGATAGAGAGCGGAATCAGCCAGCGTGATGAGATCGTCCGGACCGATGCGTGAGCGGTCCAGGCTCGGGATCCGGGTGGCGCTGCCGATGCTGATCGTGAGAATGCGGCTGGGGGGATTGGCGTCGTGCCGCACGCGAAGGGCTTCGACCTTCGCACGCAGATCCTCTGCGATGATCGCCGCATCGGACTCGTCGGCCCCCGGGAGAAGAATGGCGAGCTCCTCGCCGCCGTAGCGCGCCACCAGATCCCCGGGCCGGCGGGCCGCACAGGCAATGGTCTTGGCAATGGTCCGCAGGCATTCGTCGCCCGCCTGATGGCCATAGATGTCGTTGTAGGCCTTGAACTGATCCACATCGATCAGGAGCAGGGAAACGGGGGTCTTCTGGCGCGCGGCACGAAGCCATTCCGATTCGAGCTGCTTGTCGAATGTCCGGCGGTTGGCAAGGCCTGTCAGGCCATCCGTGGTGGCAAGGATGGCGAGTTCGGCCTCCGCCTGCTCCCTTCGGCGCAGGGTTCCGCCAAGGGTCCAGCCGAGCGATCCGATCGTGAGGATGAGCAGGCCGATGATGGTGCCGCGGAAAACGAATTCCTCGTTCCATCGCGCAAGAGCTTCGTCCCGTCCGACGGCCGCCACCACGCCGACGGGAAAGATGTGGTTGCGCTGGTAGCCGCCGATGCGGGTCAGGCCATCGATCGGAGAGGCATAATCGTAGTTGCCGGAGCCTCTCGCATTCCTGAATTGCGGGTCGTTCAGGACATTGGTTCCGATCGCCCGTTCGATATAGGGGTAGCGCGACAGGATCGTTCCGTTCTGGTGAAGGAGGGTGATGGTGCCCTGCGATCCCACGTCGAAGCGGCCGAAGAAGTTTCCGAAATAACGGGGCGGCACGCTAGCCTGGACGACGCCGCCGAAGCTTCCATCCGGCTTGTTGAAGCGCCGCGAGAGGGTCAGCACCCAATCGCCGCCAAGCGGATCGCGGATCAGGGGGCCGACGAACCAGTTGCTGCTGCTTGTGGTGCTGTGATGCTTGAAAAGGTCCAGGCCGCGAATGTTCACGCGCCCGCTATGGCCTGGCAGCGAACTGCTCAGCAGAGTACCGTCCTCTCCGTAGATCGTCAGCGCCTTGATGCGCTGCAGCGGCTGAACCCGCTCGACCAGAAAAACGTCCAGGCGCGCGATGGCATCGGGCAGGGTGCCGCCCGTCTCGACCCTGTCCACCACATCCACCAGAAGCGCGTCCGCCAGCTCGAAGGTGTCCTGCGCATGCTGGGTCAGAGACTTGGCGAGGTTCAGGGTCTCGGCCCGGATGCGGTTGATCTCATGGTCGCGCTCATGCCAGTCGCGCCATCCCTCCAGGGCCAGGATGGCAAGGCAGACCACCAGCACGAAGGCTCTGAGGCCTCGTGCCGAGGATCTCGGCCTTTTCTGAGCGAATGCGGTCATGATGGCCCCACCATATCAATCCAGGCTAGCCTGAAGCTAACTTGAGGCCGAGGATCCCGGAGACGATCAGGCCGATGCAGACCAGGCGCATCGCCGTTGCAGGCTCGCCGAACAGATAGATGCCCAGCAACGCGGTTCCGACGGTGCCGATTCCGGTCCAGACCGCGTAGCCGGTTCCGACCGGCAGGGTCTTGAGGGCGAGGCCGAGGAGGATGACGCTGACGACCATGCTCAGTCCAGTCAGCACGGAAGGAACCAGCCGGGTGAAGCCGTCGGTATATTTCAGGCCAATGGCCCAGCCGATCTCGAAAAGCCCGGCAAGGGCAAGCCAAGTCCATGCCATGACAGGACCTCCGTCATAGGCAGGGCCGTCCCTACCGTGTGTCATGAAAGCGAGGTCGTCCTCAACCTCTCCGGATATAGAGGGTCCGGAAAAGCTTCTCAACAAAATCCGGACGCGGCGAAAGGTCTGCTTGGGAAATTAGTTACCGGGTTCCTCGGGCGGCTGAGCCGGGCGGCCCAGGGCGGCGTAGGGGTCGAAGGGCGTATAGATCTGATGCTGCCATTCGTCGCCGCAATTGATGCAGATCGAGCGAACCATGTGGTTGCTCCGCTCGAGGCGCTTGAGCAGCCTGTCCTGCCGCTCGATGGCTTCGCTGGCCTCCCGGTCGACGCCGGACGGGCGGACGCTGAACCGGAGAGTCTGGTCCTGCGGTACATCCTGGGCGAACGCCGCTCCCGTGAGCAGAAGGAGGCTGGCGGCGGTCCAGAGAAGGCGAGGCATCGGGAATCCTGCGGCTGTTTGGGCTAGCCGACTGGACTCCAGGCGACACTGTTTCGTCAAGGCATGAAAAGGAGCATGAGACTTTTGGCAGCGGCAGGCTTGCCCCGCCGCTGCCCGCCGATGGTTCTAGAACCGCACGCCCAGACTGGCGCGCAGGGTATGCTCCTGGTCGCGCTGCCCGATGGCGCCGTCGTACATGAGCCCGACGGCGACCTTCTCGCTCACCTGCCAATTGATGCCCGCCTCCACCACGAGGCTGTCGCGGTCGATGGGAGCGCCCACGACGAGGAACGGGGCGGGGAAACCATCCACGGTGAAGCGCGCCTCCGGGGCTACATCACCGAAGGCATGACGCCAGCCGAGCATGCTCTTGAAGGTGACGCGTCCGGCTTCCGTCGGCATCGTTGCGACGAGGCGTGCACCGAGGGTGGAGTAGGTGGTGTCGAAGGCAGCCACCTCGCCGGTTGCCCGGAAGGGCGAGGCGTTCTCCACCACGTCATGACCGCTCACATGCACATGGGCTAAACCCAGGAAGGGCTCCAGGGTGACCCGATCCGAGAGCAGGAACGTGTAGCCGACCTCCCCGAAGACCTGCACGGAATCGGCGGAGGTATCCGTCTCTCCGCCCTGGAAGCGCCCGGCCACGAAGCCACGGGAAAGGTCGATCTCGTGGTGGGCATAGGCGACGCCCCCGCGTAGCGTCCAGGCCCCCAAAGCGGCAGAGCCGTAGGCGCCGATATGGAAGCTGTCGATGTTGCCGGACGCGGCAGCCGCGTCGATGTCGAAGGAGGTCGCAAGGTACCCTGCCGCGATGCCGAGGCGGTAGGGCGTGCCGAGACCGCCGTCCACGCCGACGACGATGCCGCCTGTCGTCCGCTCCATGGCGGCGGAGGTCGGCGTTGCATCGGTGCGCCCGAGGGAGCCGAGAACCTTGCCCCAGACGCCCCAGCCGGACCCTTGCGAAGCCGGTGCCGGGGCATCCGCCGGTGCGCCGCGCACCGGGGCATCCGCCGCATGTTGGACGGGCACGGAATCGATCGCCACAAAGGACGGCATGGCCCCCATGGCATCGGAGGATGAGCAGCGCAGGCGGCAGAGGATCGCTGCCCGGAACAGGTTCTCGTGATGCAGGATCGTGATCGGCGGGGTGGTCTCGGGCTGCAGGGGAGGAACGGGTCCCGGGCGCGGGCCGGGATTGGGCCCGGGACCAGGCCCAGGCCCAGGGCCGGGGAAGATCGGAAGCAGTTCGAGATAGACGTTGCTCGCATCCTTGGTCAGGAGAGGCTGGAAGAAGATCAGGTCGTCGACACCGTTGAATTGTCCGGTCACTCCCTGCCTCGCCGTCAGGATCGTCCAGCGACCCGGCGAATAGGTGGCCCGCTCCGCATGGACCTCGACCGTGCCGCCCTGGATGGTGGCTCGTCCGTCGGCCACGATGCGGTCGCTCTGGAACCGGTTGTTGAGATCGACCCGGTAGGTGGTGCCTGCGGCGATGTTGACATCGCCCCTGACATTCAGGGTGCGGATGTCGCCGACACCGGCACGGCTTGTGGCCCCGTTCACGCCGGGGGAGAGGAAGCTTCCTGAAAGCGCGTCGATGCTGCCTACCGTGCCCGTCCCACCAAGCGTGGCGCCCCGATGCACCGTCATGTTCGATCCGCCCATGCTGCCGGTCACGAGGAGCGTGCCCTCGCGCACGGCCCAGGGCATGGCGGTGTTGTTGTCGTTTTCCGTGGTCCAGGTGGAGGTGTCGACCTTCTCGTATTGCTCGAACTCGCGGTACCGGGCATTGGCGCCGATCTCGCGCATGTTGAAGGCGGCATCCGTGCGGCCGCCGAGCTTGAACGTATCCGTGCCCAACCCTGCACGGACATGACCTTCGATCCTCGAACTCGCGCCGATGAGAAACGAGTCGTTGCCGGCGCCGAGGTCGACAGCCGCGCCGCCGGTAGCCTCCGTGCGGATCAGGCCGAAATTCTCGATGACCTCGGAGCCGAAGCGACCGCGCAGGGCAACCTCGTCACGGCTGACGATCCGGCCGTCGGCCTGGTTGACGATGATGTTGGTCTGGCCGGCATTGCTGATGACGTAGAGGCCTTCGCCGTCGGCCCCTAAGCCCTGCACGGTGCCCCGGTTCTCGATCCGGTTGCTGTTGCCCTCGACCTTGATGCCGCGCCCTTCGAGCCCCGAGGCCGTGATCGTGCCGCTGTTGGCGATCGCGCTGCTGTTGCCGATCAGGCGGATGCCGTCCGCAGTGAAGCCGCTGGTGGTGATGGTGCCGCTGTTGGTGATTGTTGCGTTGTTGGCCGCATTCGCCGTGCCGCCGCCATCGGCGCGGATGCCCTCGCCGCCGGCGCCCGTGGTGCGGATCGTGCCGGAGTTGACGAAGCTGTTGTTATGGCCCTCTGCAATCATGCCGCGGGCGGAGGAGCCCGATGTCTGGAGGGTGCCGCTGTTGCGCAGGACGTTGTTGCTGCCGCGCGCGATCAGCGCCTCCGACGATGTTCCTTGGGTTGAAACCTGGCCCGAGTTGACAAGCGTATTCCTGCTGCCCGTGGCCTCCAGACCGTCCACCGAGTTCTGGCTCGTCGAGACCGAGCCGTTGTTGGTGATCGTGCTGCCGTCGTCTTCAGCATAGATCGCATTGAAGGCTTGGTTCGCATTGCCGCCGGTCACGGTGATGGTTGCCCCATTGGCGATGGTCACCGTGCTGTTGCCCTCGACGCGGATGGCGGCCTCGCTGGTCTGCATCACGGTATCGGCCTGCACCTCGACCGAGGACGGTGTGTTGTCAGTCGCCCAGTAATGGTTGGTCGTCGTGCCCGAACAGACCACGCGCGTCTGACCGCCAGAGACGCTTGATGTGCAAGCCGCCTGCGCCGAACTGGCGAAGGCCGTCGCGGCGAGGCCCAAGGCCAGCATGCTTGTTGCAGAGGGCCAATAGAGGGATGGGATTGTCGGGTCAGCCGAAGAGGCGCTTGGCTGCTTCCGGCGAATTGACTCAATCGACCCTGCGTCGCCTCGGTTCGACATGACGCTTCCTCCCTGCCGTTATTGTGTAACGGCGTCAGCTAGGAGGGGCGTACGGCCAGGGTACTCTTCATTCAGAGAGGACAATGGTCCCGACTAAGGAAAAGATGAAAACGGCCAGCGCCATGTGCGTTTTCGCACATGTTTCATCGATCGGACTCATCCCGCAATCCCGGATTCTGGGAACGCGATTGCGGGATGAGCCGATTAAAACCGGATGCTTCTCGATCAGATCTGCCGTACCGCGCCTTTGGCGGCGCTGGTGGCGAGCATGGCATAGGCCTTGAGGGCCGCCGAGACCTTGCGCTTGCGGGGCGCGGCCGGCTGCCAGCCCTTGGCCTGCTGCTCGGCGCGGCGGCGCTGGAGTTCCGCATCGTCGACCGCCAGGTGGATGCGGCGGTTCGGGATGTCGATCTCGATCCGGTCGCCGTCCTGCACGAGGCCGATGGTGCCGCCTTCCGCCGCTTCCGGCGAGGCATGGCCGATGGAGAGGCCCGAGGTGCCGCCCGAGAAGCGGCCGTCGGTGATGAGCGCGCAGGCCTTGCCGAGGCCCTTCGACTTCAGATAGCTCGTCGGGTAGAGCATCTCCTGCATGCCGGGTCCACCGCGCGGTCCCTCGTAGCGAATGACCACCACGTCGCCCGCCTTGACCTTGCCGTTGAGGATGCCGCTCACGGCATCGTCCTGGCTCTCGAAGACGATGGCTGGGCCGGAGAACACCAGGATGCTCTCGTCGACGCCGGCGGTCTTCACGATGCAGCCGTCAAGCGCCAGGTTGCCGGAGAGCACCGCGAGGCCGCCATCCTTCGAGAAGGCATGCTCCGCGTCGCGGATCACGCCGGCGGCGCGGTCCGTGTCGACGCTGTCGTAGCGGCTCTCCTGGCTGAAGGCGACCTGCGTCGGCACGCCGCCCGGCGCCGCCCGGAAGAAGTCGTGCACGGCGTGCGAATTCGTGCGCCGCACGTCCCAGCGGTCGAGCGCCGTCTTCATGGTCTCGGCATGGACGGTGGGCACGGAGGTGTCGAGCAGGCCTGCGCGGTCGAGTTCGCCTAAGATGCCCATGATGCCGCCGGCGCGGTGCACGTCTTCCATGTGAACGTTGGCGATGGCAGGCGCCACCTTGCACAGCACCGGCACGCGGCGCGACAGGCGGTCGATATCCTCCATCGTGAAGTCGACCTCCGCCTCGTGCGCGGCGGCGAGCAGGTGCAGCACCGTGTTGCTCGATCCGCCCATGGCGATGTCGAGGGTCATGGCGTTCTCGAACGCCGCGAAGGACGCGATGGAGCGCGGCAGCACGCTCTCGTCGTCCTGCTCGTAATAGCGGCGGGCGAGATCGACGATCAAGTGGCCAGCCTCGACGAAGAGGCGGCGGCGGTCGGCATGGGTGGCGAGCGTCGAGCCGTTGCCGGGCAGCGACAGGCCCAGCGCCTCGGTGAGGCAGTTCATGGAATTGGCGGTGAACATGCCCGAGCACGAGCCGCAGGTGGGGCAGGCGGAGCGCTCGATCGCCTTGATGTCCTCGTCGGCGATCTTGTCGTCGGCGGCGGCCACCATGGCATCCACGAGATCGAGCTTCTTCGTCACGCCGTTGAGCACGACCTTGCCGGCCTCCATCGGGCCGCCGGAGACGAAGACCACCGGGATGTTGAGGCGCATGGCGGCCATCAGCATGCCGGGGGTGATCTTGTCGCAGTTGGAGATGCACACCATCGCGTCGGCGCAATGGGCGTTGACCATGTACTCGACCGAGTCCGCGATCAGCTCACGGGAGGGGAGGGAATAGAGCATGCCGTCATGGCCCATGGCGATGCCGTCATCCACCGCGATGGTGTTGAACTCCTTGGCGACGCCGCCTGCCTTCTCGATCTCCCGCGCTACGAGCTGGCCGAGATCCTTGAGGTGGACGTGGCCCGGCACGAACTGGGTAAAGGAGTTCACGACGGCGATGATCGGCTTGCCGAAGTCGGAATCCTTCATGCCCGTGGCCCGCCAGAGGCCGCGGGCCCCCGCCATGTTGCGGCCGTGGGTGGTGGTGCGAGAACGATAGGCTGGCATGACTTCCCCTACGATTTTCAGCCTTGTTCAGCTGAAATTGCGCATTTTGCAAGAAAATTTGCCATTCCTTGTGGTCACGGCTGCTTTGTCGCAAGGTAATTGCTCCTGGCCACGCTTGGTGGAGCCCGGCTGAAGGAACAACAGGATTGGATCAGACAGCCTCCCATCGACCCTTGCGCCGTGCAGTCGCCATCGTGGCAGCCTTGAATCTCGGCTATTTCGGGATCGAGTTTGCGGTGGCGCTCGGCATCGGGTCGGTGTCGCTGTTTGCCGACAGCATCGACTTCCTGGAGGATGCCTCGATCAACCTCCTCATCCTTCTGGCCTTGGGGTTTCCAGCTCGAACGCGGGCGCGGGTCGGCATGCTGCTGGCTGGCATCATCCTCGTGCCGGGGCTCGCAACCCTCTGGATGGCCTGGGAGAAGTTTTGGACACCGGTCCCGCCCGAGCCGCTGCCGTTGTCCTTGGCCGGAGCAGGGGCTCTCGTGGTCAATCTCACCTGCGCGCTCCTGCTCGCCCGCTACCGCCATCACAAAGGCAGCCTGACGAAGGCGGCGTTCCTGTCGGCCCGCAACGATGCCGTCGCCAATGTGGCCATCGTGGCGGCGGGCTTGGTGACCGCTGCCACCCTGACCGCTTGGCCGGACCTGATCGTGGGCCTCGGCATCGCTGCGATCAACGCCGATGCGGCACGGGAGGTGTGGGAAGAAGCCCGCGAGGAGCACCGGCGAGGAGTACTGGATTGAAACGCCGCGAGCCTGAGCCGCGTTGTCCTGCCTGAGCCACCACGAACAGGCAGGACCGCGACATGCTGACCAAAGATGAACTGGATGCCCCGGCCCATCTGCAATACGAGCCCATCGGCACCGCCGGCCAAGGCCATCCCAGCGACGTGAGGGAGTTCAAGTCCCTGCGGGAGGCCGTTCACTGGGCCATGAACAACGAGGCACCGGCCGGAATGGAGGCCGTCATCCGGGCTGCTTCCGGCGCCGTGCTCGGGCCGCGTCACCTGGAAGAGATCTGGTCGAGCCTGCAGGGGCCATGAGCCTCCATTGTCATTCCGGGTCCGCATAGCGGAGCCCGGAATCCATAACCACGACGCTGCTCGCAAGATCACAACGGTTTACGATACGTCTTATTCTGCACGGTTGGCGGTTATGGATTCCGGGCTCGGCTCTACGAGCCGCCCCGGAATGACAGGAGGGACTCAAATCCAACCTAGGCTCAACCCGCCCACAATCAGGTAACGTCCCGTCTTGGCCAGCACCACGAGCGGGATGAAAACCCGCAAGGGCTCCCGCAGCAGCCCTGCAACGATGGTGAGCGGATCGCCGATGATGGGAACCCAGCTGAGCAGCAGCGTCCAGCGCCCGTAGCGATGATACCAGGCTTCGGCCTTGGCCATCTGTTTCCGCTTCACGGGAAACCAGCGCCGATCCTCGAACCGTGTGAGGAAGCGGCCCAGAAACCAGTTCACGATCGAGCCCAGAATATTGCCGGCGCTCGCCACGAGGATCAGCAGCCACCAGGTGTAATGCTCGGCCACCAGCATGGCGAAGAGAACCGCTTCCGATTGGAACGGGAAGATCGTGGCTGAGAGGAGGGCGGCGGCGAACAAGGCGCCGTATTCGGCAAGATGCGGCATGAGTCGGGGTGAGGGAAAATCGGGGCAGGGCTCAGGGCTTGAAGCCTGAACGAAGTGAGCCCTACCACGATTTCTCGCCCCTGCCGAATTGACCTTCTGCGAGGCAGGTCAGCGCTGCGACTGAGAGAGCCCCGTCAGCGCCTCCCCTGTGCCTCATTCAGTACTTGGGCTCGCTGAACGATCCATGCTGCGCCTGCGGATTCAGACGTGCGAATTCGTCCCCCTTCATGTGAACGAGCGTCGCATGATCTCCGGCTTCGAAGTAGACGTCCTGCTGCCGGTCCATGTCGTCATCGATGATGACGTCGATCCCATAGCAGGAGCCGACCGGTGGAATGGCGCCGCGGTCGCAGTCGCGGAAGACCTGGACGATCTCGTCCTCGGAAGCCAGGCGCAGTTCCTGGCCGAGTTCGGTCTTGAGATCGGACAGGCGCAGGTGATGGGAGGCCGGCATCACGGCGAGCATGTAATCCTGGCCCTTGCTGAGCATGACACCCTTTGCCACGCGATCACTGGGGATATGGCCGGCATGGGCCGCGCCGAGCGATGTCATGGCAGGTTCGTGCGGGATCAGATCGTATTGGATTCCCCTGTCAGCCATATAGCGATGCAGGGTCGGTGCTATTGTCATGATGACCTCCCATGAGACGAGGATGCTCGCGGATCAGGAGGGCGGTCTAACTGAACATACCGTCGCTGCGGGATGCGCGGATGCAAGTGACGGATCAATGGTACACCCCTGGCTGGCCGGCTTCAATCGATTGGAGTCTTCGCCAACCAAGAACGCGCCTGCCCCGAGTTCCCGGAACCAGGCCATGCTTGCACTGTCCGACGAGGTTCATTACGAACGACCCAAGATCTTGGCTCAGGCAAGACCTCGGCTCATGCTGGGCCTTGTCTCATGCGCGTCCTGGTGAAGCGCTGAATAATTCTCCCGCAGGAAAACTTCTCTTGGATCGGTTCGACGTTGTGGTGATCGGCGCAGGCGGCGCCGGGATGATGTGTGCGGCGGAGGCCGGCAAGCGCGGGCGTTCCGTGCTGGTTATCGACCATGTGGCCAAGCCTGGCGAGAAGATCCGCATTTCCGGCGGCGGCCGCTGCAACTTCACCAACCTCAACGCCGCACCGGCCAATTACATCTCGCAGAACCCGAGCTTCGCCATCTCGGCCCTGCGCCGCTACACTCAAGCCGACTTCATCGCCCTCGTGGAGCGCTATGGCATCGCCTATCACGAAAAGACGCTTGGGCAATTGTTCTGCGACGGCTCGTCGAAGCAGATTGTCGATCTGCTCCTGAACGAAATGCGGCAGGCGAATGTGGAGCTTCGCCTCTCCACCTCCGTGCAATCCGTCGAGAGGATGTCCGAAGGGTTCCTGCTCAGCCTCTCGCAAGGCGCGGTGCAGTGCAGCTCGCTCGTGGTGGCGACCGGCGGCAAGTCCATTCCGAAGATGGGAGCGACGGGCTTCGGCTATGATCTCGCGCAGCAATTCGGCCTCAAGCTTGTCGAGACGCGGCCGGCCCTCGTGCCCTTGACGCTGGAGCCGACCATGCTGGAGCGGCTCGCCCCCCTCGCAGGCGTTGCGGTCGAGGCCGTGGCGACCTGCGGCAAGACGCGGTTCGCCGAGGCGCTGCTCTTCACCCATCGCGGATTGAGCGGTCCGTCGATCCTGCAGATCTCCTCGTACTGGCGTGAGGGCGGCGAGATCGAGCTCTCCCTTCTGCCGGGCGTGAACCTGTTTGAGGAATTGCGGACGGCGCGCGCGCAGAACGGACGGCAGGCGTTGCAGACCGCCCTCTCGGTGTTTCTCCCCAAGCGGCTGGCGCAGCTGATCGCCGAAACGGAGAAGGGGCCTGCCAATCTCGCGGATTATGCCGACAAGCGACTTCGCGCCATCGAGGAGGCCGTGAACCGGTGGCGCTTCAAGCCGGCGGGCTCCGAGGGCTACCGCACCGCCGAGGTGACCCTGGGCGGCGTTGACACCCGCGAGCTGGACTCCCGCACCATGGAGACGAAGGCGGTGCCGGGCCTGTACTTCATCGGCGAGGTGGTGGACGTGACCGGCTGGCTCGGCGGCTACAATTTCCAGTGGGCCTGGTCCTCGGGCTGGTGCGCCGGACAGGCGGTCTGACGCAGCGGATCGCGGTTCGCCAGCGAGCTTTTCCAAGAGCACGTGTGCGCAAAGTCACATCGCCTGCCCGACGGGAAAGTTTTCAACCTGAAGTTCATTGAGAAGCCTCGGCGGATTATCGATATGTTATTTCATAATAAGATCCGGCAAGGACGTCTTTGTTCAAAGGGGGCTTAGGGAATATCCTATGATGAAAACTCTCTATGTCCTGCCTCTTCTTGTGGCATCAGGACTTGTTGCTGTGCCGGAAGCCTATGCGCTGACGTTGGACAATGGTCGGAACCTGAACGGTCTTGCCTTCAATGGCCGCAACCTGAACGGCCGGAATCTGAACGGCGTCGCCCTGCGGGGCACGGCCGAGGCAGCCGGTGCTGTCAAGGCAGTGACCGTCATCCTTCAGGATGGCGAGCGCGTGACCCTCAATTAACATCATGAGGGAGGGCCTTCGTCCGGCAACGGGCGAGGGTCTTTGCCGCCTTGGCCATGCCATTCCGTTCCCCCATCGCTGCGCTCGCCGCAACCCTGAGCCTTTTGACCTCGGATTCCGGGCCTGCGTCCAGCGGCCGCCTCGAGGTCGCCGAGGGCGAGTTCCGCCTGCGTTTCGACGATGGACGCCTGCTTGCGAGCAACGCCTTGGTCGGGGCACGCATCGTGATCGAGAACGGTGTCGAGGCCATCCGGGTTCTGATCGATGCGGTCGAGGAGGACAAAACCGCTGCAGGCAAGCCGCTCGTTTTGTACCGGCTCATGGTCGAAGATGCGGCGGGGCAGGGTACCCATGATGCCTGCCAGCCAGACGCCCGTGGACGGCGGCTGGGTCTGCCCCTGCTCAAGGATGCCGGCATCACCTTCACCTGCACCAGCGGTGCGGAGGGCAAATGCATCCTGATGGGCTACCGGCCTTGGGATGATCGTCCCGATGCGCCCATGCGCGATCTTCATGCCGCCTGCGTGAATATGGTGCGGGCCGATTACGGTGGCGACGATCACCCGACCACGCGTGACGGCACCGCCATCGACGTCTACGACCGCTTCGGAATCCAGAAGCCGGAAACGGCCGACCCGATGCCCTTCGAGGCGGCCTGGGGCAGGAATGGCGCCATCTGCGTGGCACACACCCGTATCGCAGGGAACGTGACGCTCGACGAACTGGCGCAACGCTACTCGACCCTCCGCCATCATCTCGGTCCCGAAGCCTGCACGGAGGAGGCCATGCGCCGCCATCCTGACGTCCTCCTGTTCAACCGCTCGGCCTTGACTGATCCCTGACGGATGGCTCGGTTTTCTGGGTCTTTCCCCAAGGCTGTGCTATTCTTCCGGCCTTGATGGCTTACATCAGGAGGGTCTCATGCAGTCGGGCATGGTCCTCATCTGGATCGGTGCGTTCCTCATCATTGCCGGGATCGTGCTTGCGGCAGGCCAGGTGCTCTGGAGAGGGCGCCTGAGCGATCCTCACAGAATGGGCTCCACGGACTCAAGTGCCACGCTCGAACCGCAGGGTCGGGTGCGCCCCTTCCATCCCAAGCATCACTGGCCCACCATCGCGCTGGTTGCGCTCGGTGTCGTCCTCATGCTGGCGGAAGCTGCCGTCTGATCATCATCTCAAGGGTTGAAACCGGACCGGGCCGGTCCAGTTCAAGCCTCATCCGCCGCCTGGCTTGCGGCAACGCTCTCACGTCAAAACCGGAGATCTCCCATGCAGCAGCGTCGGCTTGGTCAGTTGCAGGTGTCCGCCCTCGGCCTCGGTTGCATGGGCATGTCGGAGTTCTATGGCAACGGCGATGAGGCGGAATCCATTGCCACGATCCATCGCGCCATCGAGCTTGGTATTACCTTCCTCGACACCGCCGACATGTACGGCGTCGGTCGCAACGAAGAGCTCGTCGGCCGTGCCATTGCGGATCGGCGCGACAAGGTGGTGCTCGCCACGAAGTTCGGCAATGTGCGCGGCCCCAATGGCGAGCGCCTCGGTATCAGCGGCAAGCCCGATTATGTGCGCCAGGCCTGCGAGGCGAGCCTGAAGCGGCTCAAGATCGATGTGATCGATCTCTACTACCAGCACCGGGTCGATCCCGAGACGCCGATCGAGGAGACGGTCGGCGCCATGGCCGATCTGGTGCGCCAGGGCAAGGTGCGCTTCTTAGGCCTCTCGGAGGCCGGCCCTCAGACCATCCGCCGCGCCCATGCGGTTCACCCCATCACCGCATTGCAGACCGAGTACTCGCTCTGGAGCCGCGATCCCGAGGACGAGATCCTGCCGGTCGTGCGCGAGCTCGGCATCGGCTTCGTGCCGTATTCGCCGCTCGGCCGCGGCTTCCTCACCGGGCAGATCAAGAGCGTGGACGATCTCGCAGCCGATGATTTCCGCCGCAACTCGCCGCGCTTTCAGGGCGAGAACTTTCAGAAGAACCTCGACCTCGTGCGCGAGATCGAAGCCATGGCCCGCGAGAAGGGCTGCGCACCCTCGCAGCTCGCGCTCGCCTGGGTGTTGGCGCAGGGCCAGGATATCGTGCCGATTCCCGGCACCAAGCGCCGCCGCTATCTCGAGGAGAATGCGGGCGCGCTCGAGGTGACGCTCTCGCAGGATGATCTGGCGCGCGTCGACCGCATCATCCCGTCGGGCGCCGCCGCCGGCACGCGTTATCCGGAGCCGGGCATGAAGATGGTGGGATTGTAGTTCCTACGCAGCCGACGAGGTGTTGACGGGGAGGGATTCGAGCGCTCCCGCTTCGTCGATGCGGCGGACGAGGTCGTCCACCTCTTCCTCGGTCTGGTAGATGCCGAAGCCGAGGCGCAGACGCTGGCCGCGCACATCGGTCACCACGCGCAACTCTTTCAGATCGTTGTGGATGGCCTGTGCGACAGGGGTCTGGAAGGTGAGAAAATTGCCGCGCCGCATCTCGTCCGCCGGCACCACGAGCGAGGCGTCTTCGAACGGGGCGGAGCCGCCGATGCGACGCAGGAAATGCTGCTGCAGCGCCTTGGCGTGGGCGTGGATGATGCCTGGCGTGATGCCCTCGTCCGCGAGCCAGCGCATCACCGCGTTGAAGCGGTAGAGGCCGGACGGGTCGAAGGTGGCGCCCATGAAGCGCCAGCCGTCATCGCTGTAGCCCAACTGTCCGCTCTGTGCATTGGTGAGGTTGCCGAAGGCGGCATACCAGCCGGTGTCGCGCGGGCGAAGGCCCCAGCCGGGCGGGCAATGCATGAAGCAGGCGCCTTCGCCCGCCATCGCATATTTATAACCACCGGCAACATAGAACACCCGCTCCGCAATGCTTCCCAGATCCGTCGGCCGCGCCATGAAGCCGTGATAGCCGTCGATCACGATCATGGCGCCGTCGCGGTTGCATTCCGCGAGGTGGCGTCCATCCAGCGCGAAGCCCGAATTGAAGAACACCTGGCTGACGAAGACGAGATCGTAGCCCGCCTGCGCGGCGCAGAAGAAGCGGTCCTCGAACGTGGCGAAGGGCTCCGCCGGCACGCGCGTCACGGTAACCAGCCGCTCTTCCTCCAGTCGCGCGATCTGGCGCGTGAAGGAGTGGAACTCACCATCCGATGTGAGGATGCGGACCGGCCGGTCGGTGGGAAAGCAGGAGAGAATGCGCTTCAGAAATTCATGGGTGTTCGGCGCAACTGCGATGGTGGACGGATCGGGCAGGCTGAGATGCTCCGCCACATGCCCGCGGAACTCGTCGAGCACCGAGCCTAAGATGTGCTCCCACTTGTCGTCCATCAGGCGCGCGGCGTCGTCCCAGGCCTGCATCTGCGCCTCGCGCGTCACATCCGGCCAGGGATGGTGGCTGTGGGCTGCGAAATGCAGGCGGTCCGGCTCGGAGTTGAGGAAACGGGAGAACTGGGAACGAAGATCAAGCATGGGTGCATCTCTCAACGATCAAAGCTTGCCGCGTACGGACCAGAGTTCGGGAAAGAAGTAGTGTTCGAGCGCCTTGCGCAGGTAGGCGACGCCGCTGCTGCCGCCCGTGCCGCTGCGCATGCCGATGATGCGCTCCACGGTCTTCATGTGCCGGAAGCGCCATTGCTGGAACGCGTCCTCCATATCGACCAGCTCCTCTGCGAGTTCGTAGAGATCGAAATGCTCGCCCGAGTGGCGGTAGATCTCCTCCCACGCCGCTTCGACGCCGGGATGCGCCGTGTAGGGCTGGGTCACGTCACGCTCGAGCACCTCCGCCGGAATGGCATAGCCGCGCCGGGCCAGCAGGTGGAGGGACTCGTCGTAGAGGCTCGGTGCCCGGTAGGCAGCTTCCATTTGCTCGGCGAGGTCGCTCCGGTGCCGGTGCGGCGCCATCTTCACCGCGTCCTTGGCGCCGAGCTTGAACTCGACCAGCCGGTACTGCCAGGACTGGAAGCCGGATGATTTGCCTAAAGCGGGCCGGAAGCTCAGGTAGTCCGAGGGCGTCATGGTGGAGAGCACGGTCCAGGCCTGGATCAGCTGTTCCTGGATCCGGTTGATCCGGGCCGTGCACTTGAAGGCCGGCTGCAGCTCATCGGCCCGGATATGGGCCAGGGCCGTATCGAGCTCCCGGTTCAGGAGCTTGAGCCACAGCTCCATCACCTGATGGATGGTGATGAAGAGAAGCTCGTCGTGCTCGGAGGTCAGGGGGGACTGGGCGGAGAGGAGGGTGTCGAGCCGGAGATAATCCCCATAGCTCATCCCTTGGGAAAAATCGGTGTGGATCCCGTCTGTCGCAGCCGACAAGTCTTTCTCTCCCTGAACTGCTTCCGCTTGGGTGCGGATTATGGTCCTGCCGTAAGGACCTTCTACGAAAGTAGGACATCCCGGCAGGCTTGTCACGCGGTGCCGGGCGGAATTGGCTTTCCACCCTCGAGAGGATAGGTTGCCGCCCGGCAACGATCCCGAACCGGAGACACCCGCGCATGACCGACACGCTTCCCGACCGCCTGTCCTCGAACCCGGATAGCCCCTACTACAACGAGGAACTGCTCGCGAAGGGCGTGGGCATCCGCTTCAACGGGGCCGAGAAGACCAATGTGGACGAGTATTGCGTCAGCGAGGGCTGGGTCCGGGTGGCCGCCGGGAGTGCCAAGGATCGTTTCGGCAACCCGATGACCATCAAGCTCAAGGGCAAGGTCGAGCCCTATTTCCAGACGAAGGCATAAAGCTTTTATGCCGGAAAGGCCTTTCCCTCTCGCTGGGGCAGGGCTGGACGTGAGGCTGAGAGCGTCCCAAGATCGGGATCAGGCTTGTCAGGTGAGGCCCGGCCTCCTTGGGAAAGGCTTATCCTGAATGCTTCTGAGGCGACGAACGATCCTTGTGGCGGCCTGCCTGTTCGGCGGGCCCGCTCTCGCTCATAGCTGGTATCCGTTCTGGTGCTGCGACGACCACGATTGCCGCGCATTGGTCGAAGCCTATGGCGAAACCGTCACCGAGACCGCTGATGGCTGGCGGCTCTGGGATGGACGGCTTATCGGCCGCGAGTACGGAAAGATGTCGCCGGACGCGAAATTCCATCTCTGCGAGGAGCCGACCACACGCGCCATCATCTGCTTCTTCGCCCCGCAGGGGGCTTCCTGACCTGAGAGCCTCAAGGGCCTGCAGGTGATCTCGAAAAGCCGCCGAGCCTGCACGTGCCCCTTCTGGAAAAGCTTCTCCCTGCGAAGGGCTGCAGAAACGGTGGGGCGAATCGCAAAAAAGAAAGCGCCCGCTTTGTCAGGGGGCGCCTTAAGGTCCGACCCGTAGGGGCAATAGAGGGTCGTGAACCTCTCTATTCGAATAGTAATCTGTCCAAAATGTGACGAGTTGAGGTGCCAATTAAGCATGTCAAGAGAACAGATGTGATATTCTGACGCAATCGATCGTTTATTTGCGAACTATTTGGCTTGATCAGGCGAAAATTATGATTTATGCCGGGTTAACCGTAGGGGCAAATACGGTCCGAAGGGTCGCGAACACAGTCAAACAATAGGACTGGGCGCGGCCCTTTTTGTTTTTATTGCTAGGAATACGGTCCGTTACTTTTCGTCCGGTGTGGGACGCCTGCGACCGCTCCAGGAGAAACCTAATCTCGTCACCGTTCTGCTCAGTATCTGCTCCGTGCGCGGGCGCACGCCCTTATTTTCCTTTATGTTATAACCCAGTGAGCTGTAACATCATGATGCCCTAGTCCAGGACGGATACGAGTGGATAGGGCTCCTTACGGCAACCATAGGAGACACTGAGGATGGCGGTTATCTACGCAGACGGGGACACCACTGGAACCGCAGGTCGCGACGAGATCTATGGTGGAAGCGGTGCCGACGCGATCGATGGACGTGCCGGGAACGACTGGATCCAGGGCAATCGTGGGAACGATTCGCTTTGGGGTTACACAGGCAATGACACCATCTGGGGCGGCAGCGGCGATGACTTCATTCTCGGCGAAGCCGGACGTGATACCCTGACCGGCCATGGCGGCTATGATGCGTTTGTGTTCACTCATAGGCCATCGACGTCGAACGTCGATACGATCACCGACTTCAGCGTGAGGTATGACACGATCGTTCTGTCGACAGCCATCTTCAAAGGCGTCGGTGTTGCCGGGCGCGATATGAAGGCAAGCGCCTTCTGGACAGGGACGGCGGCGCACGACGCAAACGACCGTATCATCTATAACAAGGGTACAGGTTCATTGTACTATGATCCGGACGGAACCGGTTCAAAATCGGCTGTCGAGTTCGCCAAGATCGATGCGAACCTGAAGCTGACTTACAAAGACTTCTACATCATGGTCCCATGATGCCCTTGCGGGGCGGGCAGATATTCGTCTCACGTCCGTTTCGCGCGAGCTTCCTGAAGGCGCTCCATGAGCGCCTTGATGTCCTCGGCCGCCTTCAATCCTCGGATGCCGATCACCCCGCGATCAACCGTCCTGCCGTTTTCATCCTTGCGCCCGTTGAAGAATACGTCGCGTTCCTGCTTGGACATCTTCAGGAGGGTGCGGGCTTCCGTCTCGATCCGCCATTCCTCGGACCAGGTGCTGACGGGTTGGCCGGTGAGTTCGGAGATGGCTGTGGTGTGGCGGGAGTAGGTCATGCCGAGGGTATGGCAGGAAGAGATGAAGAAAGCTTAGCTAAGCCATTCTCTAGAGCATCGGACCCAAAAGTGGACCCACTTTTGGGTCCGATGCTCCAACTCTTGGTTGGCGCATCGTTGAGCGCAGACCCGGAGGGCCGCGTCAGCGACCCAAAGGGCCACGCCAGTGAAAACCGGGTCCACTTTTCTGCACGATGCGCTAGTTCGTAAATCGCGCCCCATAATGGGTTCCGTCTGTCCAAACCAGCCTCACCATGGCTGTGGCCCCTGCGTCGGGAATTCGAAGTTCGAATTCCAGGGGAACATCTGCAGGGGCCGAAATCACAAGGCGGACCCCGGATTTCGACATGTCCCAGATGCAGCACCCAATCGGCGTCGCGCTCTCGGGACCTGCGATCCAACCCTCCAGGACGGTGGAGAAGCGCTCGTGTGATCGACGCTCAGGCATTCCAGGGGTCATGCAAGGGGTCCATGATTGAGGTGTTACCCTTGTACGCAAGCAGGCTGGTGCGAGGCTATCCAGTGCGTATCTGCCAGCGCCGGGACCGGAAGTGCTGATCCGTAAACCCCTCCGGGCTCAGGCATGCCCCATCGGTCCGTCGATGATCACGTGCGGGCACAGGCGCGAGCAGCGCTCGATCCGGCCATCAACCCTGTAGATAGCCTGGAGCAGGGTGGGGGTGATGACGTCATTCACCGGGCCGCAGGTGACCATGGTGCCCGCATCGATCACCATCACCCGGTCGGCGACGCGCAGCACTTGGTTGAGGTCGTGGATCGCGAGCACCACGCAGATCCCCCTGTCCCGCGCGAGCGAGCGGATCAGGGCCAGCACCTCCACCTGCCGGTGCAGGTCGAGAGCGCTCGTCGGCTCGTCGAGCAGCAGGATTTTTGGCTCACGCACGAGCACTTGGGCCAAGGATACAAGCTGACGCTGCCCGCCGCTGAGCTCGTTGAGGCCCTTGAAGGCGATGGCCTCGATGTTCAGGCTGAAGAGGACCCGGTCGACCTCCTGGAGATCCTCATCGGTGACTTTGCGCGGCGCGCCCTGCTTGCGGGCGAGCAGGACGGACTCGTACACGGTCAGAACCGTGTTCACGGAGGTGTCCTGCGGCATGTAGCAGACATGGCTCTCAGGGGAGCCCGACGCGCCATCGCCGATGCGGATGTCGCCGGGACCGTCGAGCAGCCCGGCGATGCGCCGGAACAGGCTCGACTTGCCGGCGGCGTTCGGCCCGATGACGGCCGTCACCTCGCCGCCTTTCAGGGCCGGCGTGGTGACGCCTGAGAGCACCTCCTGCTTGCCGTAGCGGACGCCGACATCGGTGAGTTGCAGGGTCGCTACCATGCGCGCCTCCGGGTGGACATGATCAGGCTGAAGAGGAAAGGCACGCCCACGAGCGCCGTGATGATGCCGATGGGAAAGATGGTGCCGGGCACGATGGACTTGCTGACGACCGAGGTGAGCGAGAGGATCGCAGCACCCGACAGAACGGAGGCCGGCAGGAAGTAGCGTTGATCCTCGCCCACCAGCATGCGGGCGATATGCGGTCCGACGAGCCCGATGAAGCCGATGGTGCCCACGAACGCCACCGGCACGGCGGCGAGCAGGCTGATGATCATCATGGTCTCGAGCCTGAGCCAGCGCACGTTGACACCGAAGCTCGCGGCCTTGTCGTCGCCGAGGCGCAGCGCCGTCAGCGCCCAGGCGCGACGCATGAAGAGGGGCAAGGACACCGCCACCACCGCCGTGGTGATGGCAAGCTTCGGCCATGTGGCGCGGGTAAGGCTGCCCATGGTCCAGAACACCACGGCCGAGAGCGCTTGCTCCGAGGCGAGATACTGCACCAGCGCGAGCAGCGCGTTGAAGGTGAACACGAGGGTGATGCCGAGCAGCACGATGGTCTCGACGGTGACGCCGCGCTGCTGGCTCATGAAATGGATGAACAGGGCCGCAGCCATCGCCATGAGAAGCGCGTTGATCGACACCACATAGTCGATGGCCCAGGGCAGGAAGCCGACGCCGAACACGAGGGCGACCGATGCGCCGAAGCTCGCAGCCGCCGAGATGCCGAGGGTGAAGGGGCTGGCAAGCGGATTGTTGAGGATCGTCTGCATCTGCGCGCCCGCCGCCGAGAGCGCCGCGCCGACGACCACCGCCATCAGTGCCACCGGCATGCGGATGTCCCAGATCACCACACTGATCTGCTGCGAGACCTCCGGCGAGCCCATCAGGGCCAGCACGACCTCGCGCATGGTGTAACGGGCCGGGCCCAGGCCAAGATCGGCGATCACGGACAGGATCAGAACGAGCCCGAGCGCAAGAAGCACGAGTTTCTTGCGCTGGACCAGGACGCAGTAGGTGCCGCGTCCCTTAGGGATAGCAATGGCAGGGGAGTGGGCCAAGAGCCTATTCCTTGTCGCTGAGGGAGACCCAATAGCCGGTCTTGTAGGGCACGGGCAGAAAGCGCTCGTAGAGCGTCTTCATGGTCTGGTCCGGATCGACGTCCTTGAACAGCTCCGGGTGCATCCACTTGGCCATGGCCTGGATGGCGACGAACTGATAGGGGCTGTTGTAGAACTGGTGCCAGATCGCGTGGACGCGGTTGTCCTTGACCGCCTTCACGCCGGTATAAGCCGGACGCTTCATCAACCCGGCAAGCTTGGTTCTCGCCTTAGCCTTGTCCGCGCCGGAGCCGACGCCGACCCAGGCGCCGCCGGGCACATAGAGCTCCCAGTTCGAGCCTGTGACGATGACGTGGTCGGGATTGGCCGCGATGATCTGCTCGGGGTTCACGACGCCGAAGGTGCCGGGGATGATCTTGGCCGCGAGGTTCTGGCCACCGGCCACCTCGACGAACTTGCCGAAGTTCTCGTTGCCGAAAGACATGCAGCAATCGTCCGAGTAGCCGCCGGCGCGCTCCACCATCACCAGGGGCTTGGCGGGATTGGCCTTGGCGAGGCGCTCGGTCACGAGATCGATCTGCTGCTTGCGGAACGTGATGAACTCCTCCGCCCGCAATTCCTTGCCGAACAGCTTGCCGATGAGGCGCATGCTCGGATCGGTGTTCTCGAACGGCTTCTCGCGGAAGTCGACGAACACCACCGGGATGTCGATCCTGGCGAGCTTCTCGATGAGTTTGGCGTCGTCGGTGGCCGTCTTCGCCTCGATGTTGAGGAGGATCACGTCGGGCTTGAGCGAAACCGCCTGCTCCACGTCGAAGGTGCCTTCCTTGAAGCCGCCGAAGGTCGGGATCTTCTCGATCTGCGGATACTTGGCGAGATAGTCCTTGTAGCCGTCGAGATCCGCCTTCTGCAGGTCGTCGCGCCAGCCGACCACGCGCTTGAACGGCTGATCCGTGTCGAGGGTGGCGACGAAATACATCTGCCGGCCTTCGCCGAGGATCACCTTCTCGACCGGCGCCTTCACCTCAACCTTGCGGCCAGTGATGTCCGTCACGGTGATCTTGTCGGCGGCATGGGAAGGAGCGGGCAGGAGCCCGATGAGCGCCAGGGCGGCGCAGAAAGCCAGTTTGGAGAGTTGCATCATGCGCCTCGCATCGATTGGGAAAGCGGGCCTCTCGTAGGTTCGTTCACATAGTCATGCAAGCAATATCTTTTAGAATTACTTTAATTAAAAAGAGTAAAACCGCAGTTTAAAATAATTCTATTCTGCAGTTTACAATAGTTCCAGTTTGACGTCTCCAGATTTTGCTTCTAGAGGAGCGCCGGAACTCATCTTCACCACGAGCTTTTCATGAATGCGAACTACACGCTCCGGGACGAGATCCGCGACTACTGGTCGGCACGCGCGGCAACCTTCGACGAGCAGGTGGGGCACGAGATCTTCTCGGAGGCGGAACGGCAGGCGTGGCGCGATCTGCTCCTGCGCCATCTCGGCCCAGGCGAGGGGCACCGGGCCCTCGATCTCGCCAGCGGCACAGGGGTGATCTCCCATCTTCTGCATGGTCTCGGCTTCGACGTCACCGGCCTCGACTGGTCGGAGGCGATGCTGAGCCAAGCGCGCGCGAAGGCGGCCCGGCGCGGCGCCGATATCCGCTTCGTCATGGGCGATGCGGAGCTGACGCTGGAAAAGCCGGAGAGCTACGACGTGCTCATTACGCGCCACCTGGTGTGGACCCTAGTGGATCCCAAGGCGGCCTTCCGGGAATGGCATTCCCTCCTCAAACCCGGCGGACGGCTCCTCATCGTCGACGGAGATTTCGTCTCGGACACCCTCGTCAGGCGCATGATCCGCTTCGTCGAGAAACTGGTGCCTGGGATTGCGGGAACTCCGCATGCGCCCAATGCCATGCGCGAGACCCATGAGCGCATCCTGAAGCGGGTCTACTTCTCCAAGGGCGCACGCGCCGAGGAGGTAGCGGCCCTGCTGCGTGAGGCGGGTTTCGCGCAGATTGTCATCGATCGCAATCTCAAGCCGATCCACCGGGAGCAGGCCAGGAACCTGCCGCTGCTGAAAGGCCTCGAGCGCGCGACGCAGCATCGCTATGCCGTTCTTGCGGTGAAGGCTTAAGCCTGAAACGTCATGGTCTGCACAGCCGGATCGTGCTCTCTGCGCTGGAATGGCCTCAGCGCCGTTGTGGTGAGAGCGAAGAAAAACGGGAGCGGGATCACCGGCACAAGGGCGGCCATGACGGTGTGGGTTCTATCCTGCGGCGCGGAGGCTACCCCGCCAGAAAACCCGCGAGCGCCCGCGGATCCACGTTGCCGCCGCTGATGATGATTCCGACGCGCTTGTCCTTGCAGGGTACGATCCCGCTGAAGGCCGCGGCCGCCGACAGGCAGCCTGTGGGCTCGACCACGATTTTCATCCGCTCGATGAAGAAGCGCATGGTGTTGACGAGCTGCGCATCGGAGACGGTGAGTATGTCATCGACGAGCGCGCGCATGATCGGGAAGGTCTTGGATCCGACATAGGTGGTCTGCGCCCCGTCGGCGATGGTGGCGGGGACGGGGATCCTGACGATGGCGCCCGAGCGGAACGATTGCTGCGCGTCGTTGCCCGCTTCCGGCTCGACGCCGTAGATGCGGCACTCGGGCGAGAGCGCCCTGGTGGCAAGGGCCGATCCGGCCAGCAGGCCGCCGCCTCCGGTGCAGACGAACAGCATGTCGAGGGGGCCGACTTCCTCGAACAGCTCCTTCGCCGCCGTGCCTTGGCCCGCGATCACATCCTCATGATCGTAGGGCGGAATGAGCGTGAGGCCGCGCTCCTGCGAGAGCCTACGTCCGATGGCCTCGCGATCCTCCTTATAGCGGTCGTACAGCACCACCTCGCCGCCATAGCCTTTCGTGGCCGCCACCTTCATGGCCGGCGCATCCTGCGGCATGATGATGACGGTGGGCACCCCCTGCAGCTGGCCCGCATAGGCGATCGCCTGGGCGTGGTTGCCGGAGGAGAAGGCCACGACGCCGCGCTTCTTCGCCTCGGCAGGCAGCCGCGCAATGGCATTGTAGGCGCCGCGAAACTTGAAGGAGCCCCCGCGCTGGAGGTTCTCCGCCTTGAAGAACAGTTTTCCTCCCGTCCGCTCGTCGGCGGTGCGGGAGGTGAGAACCGGCGTGCGATGGGCTATTCCCTCGATGCGCTGCGCCGCCGCCAACACGTCGTCGTAGGTGGACAGTTTGGGTTCGGAAAGTGGGAGGCTCATGCTGATGTCACCGATTCTTCTTCGAGATGCGATTCTTCTTCGAGATCAAGGAGCTTTCTACAGGGTTTGGCGCGAAATCTCAGCTCAAACCCGAAAGGGCGAGCGGAATTGCGCAATAAGGAGGTTAATCCATTTGAGTACCTATACAGCCTTACATAAGGCTGACACAAGGATGAGGGGCTCCTGAGAAACATGGGCGGGCCGTCGCCAACAAGAGCTCTCGGCCACCCGAGCAGCGGCGGAGCCGCCCTGCAATCGTGTTTCTCCCTTGAAGGAGATCACATGTCCACATTGCGCTACATCTTCTACGGAGGCGTCGAGGGCGCCTATCAGAATCAGGATCTGAGCGATCTTTCGTTTCTGGACCCGATCTATGGAGCAAATGTCGGCGGGTATCAGGAAGGACAGCTCATCACCGGCTACCTGTCCCTCTCCGGAGATGCTCTTGCGATCGCGAACGGCTTTCCGCGCGGCACCGAGTTCGAGTTGCCCGGCACGACGCCCGGGCTCGACTTCTTCTTCGAGCAGCCGCGGGTCGGAGATTATACCGAGGCCGACATTCTCGCGAACGTCAGTCTCGCGATCGGTGGTGCGGGAGAGCCGCTGCCATCCTTGCGGGTTAGAGTTTTCGATGGCGCCGACGGGCCGAATGTCCTCATCACCGCATCTGGCGCCGATATCAGTGACGACAACGACGCCATCGCTCGTGCGGATGGACTCTGGCTGCCCGAAGATGTCAAGCCACTGGTGCTGAGCGGAACGAACGGCAGCGACACCCTGCGCGGCACGGCCCAGTACAACTTCCTGTCCGGCGGCGGAGGGGGCGACACGCTCTTTCTCAAGACCGGTCAGGGCTGGATCTGGGGCGGCAATGGCAGCGACTCCATCAAGGGAGGAGACAAGGGCGATTATCTGTTCGGCGGCTATGGCAGCGACAAGATCCTCGGGCGCGGCGGAGATGATGTGATCCGCGGCGGCGACGGCAAGGACGATCTGCGTGGCGAGCAGGGTGCCGACACCGTGGACGGCGGCACCGGCAATGATTCCGTCAAAGGCGGCAGCGGCGACGACGTCCTCGGCGGCCACTCCGGTCATGACAAGATGTACGGCAACGACGGCGCGGACACCATCCGCGGCGGCTTGGGCAACGATTCGATCGATGGCGGCAGCGGCAACGATTGGATCTATGACGGTGGGGGCAACGATACCCTCAAAGGCGGCCCAGGCGACGATCTCTTTCTCTTCTCGTCGGGCGACGCAGGCGGGAAGGACAGGGTGAAGGATTTCAGGCCCGGCCATGACAGCATCACCATCGAGAACGATCTGTTCGAGACCTTCGAGCAGATGCTCGACGGATATACCGCTCAGGTCGGCGACAATGTCGTGATCACCTACGCTCTGGGCTTCACGATCACGCTTGAGGATCTCCGGATCTCCCAGCTGCGCGCTGATGATTTCGGCTTCTCGCCGAACGGCTGAATGAGGACATTATCCGGGCGTTCCGGGAAGCGCCCGGATAGGGCCCAAGACCTTGGCGCCCCCTTGCCCGAAGTCTTTCGGATGACATAGGGCCAAAGAGATGCTCGTGCCGGAACAGCCGTCCGCCCTATCCGTTCATCCTGATCGAGGCAAAGGCTCAGGAGGAGGCTTCCCATGGACCTATGGCAGATGGTCGTGTCGGATCACGCGAATATCGAGGAGCTTTGCCGCGAAGTGCTGCGGGCAACGGGCGCCGGCCCCAACAGCCGCGCCGAACTCTTCGCCGATCTCCAGGACGAGCTTGAGCGGCACATCGCGGCCCAGCAGAATGTTCTCTATCCCGCCCTGTCCGGCCACGAGCGCACGGGCAGCTATGTGGCCGATCTCGAGCGCAGGCAGGAGGACATCCTGCGCCAGGTCGATGAGCTGGCCGCTCGCCGCAACAAGGACAGCCACGACTGGGCGGCAGATTTCAAGGACCTGACCGGCTCCATCCGCCATGCCTTCACCCTGGAGGAGAACGGGGTGATGATCGTCGCCCGCGGCGTCTTCTCCCCCCGCGAGCTCAAGAGCCTGCAGAGGGATTATGAACGTGAGCGGATCGCATCCCTTGAGGCGCGCCGCTGGCACATGCCGCAATCCATGATGCCGAGCCGCTACGGCCTGCCCACGGGCACGGTCTTCGGCGTGCTCGCCGGCTTGGCGGCCGTGGGAGCCGGAGCCCTGCTGTGGAGCATGAACCGGTCTGGCTCCACAAGCGTGCGGCAGAACAGGCCCATGCGTCCGGCATCGCGCCGCCCGCAGCCGCCGTTCCCGGTCGAAAGCGGCGGCGTCGACCGCAGCCTGGAAGGCTCCCGCCGCGGCTCCATGGGGCAGGATCCCTTAGGGGCCCGGACCTATTCGAGGGCTGGCGCGGCCTCGGCAGCCGGGAGTTCCATGGCTTCCTCCGCGGCATCCTCCGACGGAATGCGCGGCCAGCAGGGGCCGGGAAGCACGCCCCAGGCGGATGACGCCCTGCTCCATGGCGCAGGCAGCGGAACCTCGCCGGCGGCGGGCGGCAGCCCTTCCGACGACAACTGGTTCTCCTCCGCCCATCCGCCGCGGGCGCCGTCGGGTCTCTCCACGCCGCTGCAGCCGGGCGGAACGCTGCCCGCAGGCGGTCCCGCCGCATCCCCAGGCTCCGTCGGCACCGGCGGCGCCCAGACAGGCGGCGCGGATTCAGGTTCGCTGAAGCGCGACGGACGCTAACAGCCTAAAAGGCCTCATGTCTGAACGTGAGGCCTTTTTCATGAGCGTCGCTTGAATGCTGTCGAGCAGGCGCAGCTATAGCATCGGACCCAAAAGTGGACCCACTTTTGGGATCCAATCCGATGCTCCAACTCTTGGCTGGCGCATCGTTGGGCGCAGACCCAAAGGGCCACGCCAGTGAAAACCGGGTCCACTTTTCTGCACGATGCGCTAGGCAGCCTTCACGTTCGTGCCCCAGCGCCGGTGCAGGAAGCGCTCCCAGGGCGAGAAGAGCAGGCGGTCGACGAGAAGGCCGATCACCACGATGACGATCATGATGCCGATCACCTGCTCCATGGCGTTCAGTTCGCGCCCGTAATGCAGCAGGTGGCCAAGGCCGAAGCCTGTGAGGATCGTCACGTAGATCTCCGCCGCCATGAGGGACCGCCAGGCGAAGGCCCAGCCCTGCTTCATGCCGCTGACGAGGAAAGGCAGCGAAGCGGGCAGGATCACCCGGGTCCATTTGTGCAAGCCCTCCGATCCCATGGTGCGGGCCGCACGGGCATAGATCGGCGGGATGTTGCGCGCGCCATGGTCGGTGGCGAGGATCACGGACCACACGGTGCCCATGATGACGACGAACAGCATCGCCCCTTCCGTCTGCCCGAACCAGACCAGGGCCAAAGGCACCCAGCACACGCTCGGCAGGGTTTGAAAGCCGAGGGCCAGAGATCCGATCGTATCTTCGAGGATTTGGGTCGTGCTGGTCAGCAGGCCCAGGGGCAGACCGATGATGACGCCGGCGGCATAGCCGATCAAAAGCCGCTTGAGGGTCACCCAGGTGGACTCGAGAAGCGTGCCGTCGAGCAGCGCTCCCCAGATGTACTCGGCCACGAAGATCGGGGAGGGGAGCAGGACAACGGACCATCGGCCGCTGCGGACTGCGAGTTCCCACGCGCCGATGAGAAACGCAAAGAAGAGGAGAGCGACAGCCGTGCGCTTCATTCGAATGCGGCCTCCTTCAGCGTTCCCTTGAGAGCCGCAGCGATGGTGGACGTGTCGCCGGCGAGATCGCGGCTGTTGATGTCGCGCGGATGGGGCAGGGCGATATCGAAAATGGTCGTGATGCGCCCCGGCGACGGCGACATCAGAACCACGCGGTTTCCGAGGCAGACGGCTTCGCGCACGTTGTGCGTGACGAACACGATGGTCTTGCGGCTCTCTATCCAGATGCGCTGGATGTCGTCGTAGAGCTGATCGCGGGTGAGCGCATCGAGAGCGGCAAAAGGCTCGTCCATCAGCAGCACCTGCGGATCGGGGGCAAGCGCGCGGGCCAGTGCCACGCGCTGCTTCATGCCGCCCGAGAGCTCATGCACATGCGCACGCTTGAACTTCTCGAGGCCGACGAGCTGCAGGAAATGATTGGCGATGTCCTTGCGCTCGGCCCGCGTGAGATCGGGC
This sequence comes from Microvirga arvi, assembly GCF_016892765.1. Classification (GTDB taxonomy): domain Bacteria; phylum Pseudomonadota; class Alphaproteobacteria; order Rhizobiales; family Beijerinckiaceae; genus Microvirga; species Microvirga arvi. The sequence goes on along the minus strand of NZ_JAFEMD010000002.1, from coordinate 163,841 downwards.
CGCAATTTAAGTCCGAACATGACGTTGCCGAACGCATCGAGCCAGGGAAAGAGAGCTGATTCCTGGAACATCACGAGCCGCTGGCGCCCGGGCCCTTCCACGACCTTGCCGTCGGCGAGAACCCGGCCGGAATCCGGCTTGGTCAGGCCGGCGATGATGTCGAGAAGGGTGGACTTGCCGCATCCGCTCGGCCCGATGAGGCAGACGAATTCGCCATCCGCGATGGTCAGCGACACATCGTCCAAAGCCTGCACCAAGGCTCGCGACGAGGTGAACCGCTTGGAGACGCCCTCGACGATGAGCTTGGCCGGGTTTCCTGTAAGGGAATCCGTGCTGGGAGACTCCATCAAGGCGCCTCTATCAGGCGCGACAGATCGGGCGTGTCACGCAGGAACCCCACTTTCTGAGCGCTCGTCACGAAGGATTGGAACGCTTCGCGCGTCGTGTCCGGCGTGATGACCATGCGGCTCCAGGCACGGGCGACAAGTTCTGGCGACATGTCGAGACGGAACGAGGCCTGCAGCTCCTCGCGGGCGAGGCGCTGGGCCTCGTCGGGGTTCTTTCCGATCCACTCGGTCAGCTCGCGATGGGCCGCCACGAAGCGCTTCGCGAGATCCCTGTTCTTGTCCAGAAACCCGGCGCTCGAGACGAGCACGGTGGTGATGGCCTCCTTCTCCTCGACCAGCACCTTGCCGCCGGCCTCGGATTCGAGCCGCGAGACCCAGGGTTCCACGGTCCAGACCCCATCGAGCTGCTTGCTCTGGAACAGGGAGAGCTGATCGGGATTGCTGGTGGGCACCACATGCGCATCGCCTCCGGTCTGGGTGATCCGCAATCCGCCGGCGACGAGCCAGGCCCGCGCTGCCACGTCCTGCGTGTTGCCGAATTGCGGCGTGGCGATGCGCTTGCCCTTGAAGTCGGCAGGCTTGGACAGGGTGGAGTCTCCTTGCACGACAAGGGCGGAGCCTCCATTCACGGCCCCCGCGACCACCCTGACCTCGCTCCCCCGGGAACGGGCATAGGCGTTCAGCGCCGGGTTGGGGCCGACATAGGTCAGGTCGAGGGAGTTGGCGAAGATCGCCTCCATCGCGCTGGGGCCGGCGTTATAGGTGTACCACTCGATCTTCACCCCAGGGCCGAGCCGTTCCGCGAACCACCCGCGCCCCTGCCGCTCGAAGGCGCGGGCCACCAGGGCCTGGACGTGAGTGATGTTGGGAAAATGCCCGACGCGAACCGTCGTGCCCTGCTGGGCGAAGGCCGGGGCCTGTGCCGCAACCCATGAAAAGACCGACAAGAGAAGAAGCCGCCATCCGTGCCGCATCGGGTGCTCTCCAGTGCCATCGGATCAAGGCTAGGGGTTCCTGCCAGAAGGTCAATGGAGAGCCAGTTAGCGGCCGGAGGGGCAGCTTGGTCCTGAGCAGGAGAAATCTTTCCTTTCGGGCCCTCGGACGTCTCAAAACCCTTGTTTTCCGCTGAAAAATGCATCTTTCGCTGCATTTCTTAACCAGCCGGTAACCATAATGGGCGCCGAATAGCTCCATACCGTTGCGTTAAGAAATCGCGACAGCTCAATCCGCCTCCGCTCTCCGAACATGTTCTGCGGCCTCCCGGAGAACCTGCTGGTGATGGCGTCGCAACAACAGTCTCGAAGGGTAGGAGAATCAGGATGGCAAAAGTTCTTGTGGTGACATCGGGCAAGGGAGGGGTCGGCAAGACGACGTCGACCGCGGCGCTGGGGGCGGCGCTGGCGCAGACCGGCCAGAAGGTGGCCGTGATCGATTTTGACGTCGGCCTGCGCAACCTCGACCTGATCATGGGCGCCGAGCGGCGCGTGGTGTTCGATCTGATCAACGTGATCAAGGGCGACGCGAAGCTCGAACAGGCGCTCATCCGCGACAAGCGCGTCGAGACGCTCTCGCTGCTTCCTGCCTCGCAGACCCGCGACAAGGACAACCTCACCGAGGAGGGCGTCGAGCGCGTCATCAACGGCCTGCGCGAGAAATTCGACTGGATCATCTGCGACAGCCCGGCGGGCATCGAGCGCGGCGCGACCCTCGCCATGCGCCACGCGGATGTGGCCGTCGTCGTGACGAACCCTGAAGTCTCCTCCATCCGCGATTCCGACCGCATCATCGGCATGCTCGACTCCAAGACCGAAAAGGCGGAGAAGGGCGAGCAGGTGGAAAAGCATCTGCTGCTCACCCGCTACGACGCGGCCCGTGCCGCGCGGGGCGAGATCCTGAAGGTGGAGGACGTGCTCGACATCCTCTCGATCCCTCTTCTTGCCATCATTCCGGAAAGCACCGAGGTGCTGCGCTCGTCCAACCTCGGCGCGCCCGTGACATTGGGCAGCCCGAATTCCGCGCCCGCGCGCGCCTATCTCGAGGCAGTGCGCAAGCTGCAGGGCCAGACGATCGTCGAGGTGCAGAAGCAGCGCGGCCTGTTCAGCAAACTCTTCGCACGGAGGGCCGCATGAGCCTGTTCAACTTCTTCAAACGCAACGCAACATCCGCGCCCGTCGCCCGCGAGCGCCTTCAGGTCCTCCTCGCACACGAGCGCACCATCGTCGGCGGTGGTGAGTCCGATCTTGTCGCCATCCTGCGCGAGGAGATCATGGCCGTGATCGCCAAGCATATGGCGGTGCCGCAGGACAAGGTGCAGATCAAGATGGACCGCGGCGCTTCCGTCTCGACCCTGGAAGTCGACATCGAGATCCCGGCGACCCTCGCCACCATGCGTCCGGCCGCCTGACAATCCTGCTCGCAGGCTGCACTGTCCAGCCTGCGAGCCTTCCGCTATGCTCGTCATCGGTGATCCTGCTCCGCATGGAGGCGATTCATGGATGACGCTGTCTGGCCCGAACTCTCCTATCCCGCATGGCGCGAGACGGCTGCGACCCTGCAGCTATGGACGCAGATCGTCGGCAAGATCCGGCTCTCGCTGACGCCATGGCTCAATCACGGCTGGCATGTGCCGCTCTATGTCTCGGCGCGCGGCCTGAGCACTTCGCCCATGCCCGCAGGCCGCGAAATCCTGGAGATCGAGTTCGATTTCATCGCCCATCGCCTGCTCGTGCGCACGAGCCGCGGCGATGAGCGCGCCCTGCCGCTTCGCCCGCAGAGCGTTGCGCAATTCCATGAAGACCTCATGAAACTTCTCGGTGACCTCGGCATCCCGGTGTCGATCAACGAGATGCCGAACGAGGTGCCGGATCCCATCCGCTTTTCGGAGGACCGGGTTCATGCCTCTTACGATGCTGATGCGGCGCATCGCTTCTGGCGTGTGCTCGTGCAGGCGGACCGGGTGTTCAAGGTCTTTCGCAGCAGCTTCCTGGGCAAGGCTTCCCCGGTGCATTTCTTCTGGGGCAGCTTCGATCTTGCGGTCACGCGCTTTTCAGGACGCCACGCCCCGGCCCATCCCGGCGGCGTACCGGGTCTGCCGGATGCGGTCACCCGCGAGGCCTATTCGCACGAAGTGTCCAGTGCAGGCTTCTGGCCCGGCAGCGATGCCTACCCTCACGCCGCCTTCTACTCCTACGCTTATCCCGAACCGCCGGGCTTTCGTGACGCGAAGATCCCACCGGGTGGGCTTTTCGATGCAACTCTGGGCGAATTCATCCTGCCCTACGACACGCTGCGCCGGGCGTCCGATCCCGATGGGATGCTGCTCGATTTCCTGTCCGCCACCTATGCCGCCGCCGCCGATGCTGGCGGTTGGGATCGCGCGACTCTGGACTGCGACCTCGGTCAACCCGCGCGCGTGCGCAGGGTGTAACGGCAAGGGAGCTTCCGTAAGGTGATGACGTTGCCGCTTCGGGCAACCTCACGCGTAAAATCCACACACCTACCCGAAATTGCCGTTGATCCGGCCTGATCGACGCCAATCGCCACGTCTGCGCCACATCCGGCATCTAGCCGTAAGCAGTCGGGCGAAGAGTGGACCTGATTTTTCGCACGACGTGCCCATCAAGAGTGGAGCATCCACCGTCGAGTGAATGTGCGAGGACCCCATGCAGATTGGCAACCTGTCACGAACCCGGACTCCTCATGAACAGCGCGACAGCGCAGTTCAACAGGCGATGCGCGTTCTCCTGGTCATAGGCTTCATGGCCGGTGGATCGATGGTCCTGTGGCACTCCGGGGGGGCCGGCTCTCCCACCGGCGGCATCGTCACCGCCGCCCCGCCGCAGATCCTGACGGGTTCGGTACAAACGGTGCAATTGCCGGCGCGGCGCGTGCGGGTCGCCGATGCGGATCCCGCGGCGCCCATTCGGGCCCTGAGCGCTCCGTCGAACGCCGCTTATGTGCCTGCATCGGGCCCCGACGAGACTGCCGGCGTCCCCACGGTGCTAAGCCCGGCTTCGCCTGCCATCGAACAGGCCTCCGCCGCGTTGCAGCAGGCTGAAGCAGCCCTGGCGCGATCCGCCCGGCCCGTGTCGCCACCGCCTGCCGACATGAACATGACCGGCGCCGTGACGAAGCAGGCGAGTCTTGCGGAGCCTGTTTCGACGACACGCCTTTCCGCTGCCCTTGTCGACCTCAACAGGGCTTCCGTCGAACAGTTGAATTCGCTGAAAGGCGCAGGCTCACTCGGCCGCGCCATCATCAGGGGCAGGCCATATAAGTCCGCAGACGACCTGGTGAAGAAGATGGTCGTGCGCCGCACCGTTTACGAGAGGATCAAGGATCAGGTCACGGTGCAGTAGCATTGAACCGACACTACCGCCGTGCAGTCGCTGGCGGCCGGCACGATGAGAGCACCGTCAGGAACGGAGAGGGCAGGCGGACCACCGGCACTCTCCATCCCCATTGATCAAGCCTATTGTGTAACGCAGCTGAAATTGGCCGCATCGTCCACCGAGCCCGTGCCGCTGTAGCGCGGCCAGGCCGGGTAGAGACACATCGGGCGCGTACGGCTGGCGCCCTGGTTTCCGTCGACCGCCACCAGCGTTCCGGGGGCGCTGCCGCTCTCCACCCATTTGTCGAGAGCTGCCAGCCCGTCGTACTTCGCATTGAAGGCGCCGAATCCGTGGCTGAGGCCTGGGACGACGTAGAAGCGCACGAATGAATCCATGCCGGCTTCGCCCTGCAGCGCCCTGTGGCGGTTGTAGTAGGCAACCGTGTTGTGCGGCGTGATGAAATCGTCCGTCGTGCCATGCAGAAGGATGATCTTGCCGCCCTTCGTGCGGAACGGGATGAGATCGACGTCGGTCACGTCCATGATGTTGCCCGATTCCTGCGTGCGCTCCTTCATGGCCGTCGGCTCGAAGGTGAGCGCATCGAAGGAGGGGTTGCGCGTGAGAATGTACTTCGTGGTCGCCGCACCCGCATTGTAGAGCAGGGCATCGGCCGATGTCGGCGGATTGCCCGGTACAGGGCGCGTGCCGAAGGTGGAACGTCCTTCGAAGCGGGCCCCTTCCAGCAGGGACCAGCGGGGGAATTCCTCCATGCCGGCGATGGCGAAGCCCGGACGATAGGGCGAGGCGATCTTCTCCACGGCGGCGATCTGCGCATCCGAGAGGCACGTATCGCCGGTGTCGGTTCCATTGGCGCAGCGCAGCGTACTCTTCACGGTCTCGATGTTGAAGGCGGCGTTGCATCCCGCGATGTTGCCGATGATGCCGTCCTGTGCGCCGTCGAGACCGTCGCAGGCCTTGTGCACCGCATCGGTCAGCAGCCGGGTCTTGGCGGGATTGATCCATCCCGCTCCGCCGTTGCCGTAGAGCGCCTTGCCCGCATTGAGCGAACCGAGATGGAGCAGGGTGACGTTGTAGGCCGGATAGTTGGCGACGACGCCGTCGTAGTCTGACGAATAGCGCGCCGCAGCATCCAGGGCTTCGTGGCCGCCCTGCGAGTTGCCGATGAAGTAGAAGCGGCGCGGAGCCGTGCCATAGCGCGCCTTGACGATCGCCATGGCCACATCGTGCGTCTTCTTGACCGAAAGCTTGCCGAAATTGAGCAGGGCCTCGTCGTTCATGCCGAAGGTGCCGTCGAAGCCCGGAGCGCCTTTGTGGCCGCCGTCGCTGCCGAGCGTGACGTAGCCCGCCTTCAGCGGCGTGGGAATGCTGGCCGGCTGCAGGCCGGCCATGCCGAGGCCGGTGACGAGCGTGCCGTCATAGCCGCCTCCGCCGAGCTGCAGGGCCTTGGAGTTCCAGCTCGTCGGGAGGTTAACCTGGAACTCCATGTTTGGCGCATCGGCAGAGGCCGGAACGATCAGGCCCTTCACCGCGCAATATTCGCCGTTCTGGTTGTTGGGAGTCTCCGCCGTGACGAAGGTGGCCGACTGCACCACGGCGCCGGAGGTCGGCAGGCCGATGGCCCATACCGGAACGAAGAGGTTCGCAAGGCGGGAGCAGGCTTCCTGCGGCGACCGCGTCTGGGCGGATGCATCCGCGATGGCGGATGCGCCCGCATAAAGCGCCGCGGCGCTGAGCGCAGCAGCTTTCACGAATGCAGCAGAATGGATCACCGGCCGTTGCTTCAAGTCGTCCTCCCTCAATCGTTCGCGCTTGTTCCATGCAGGTGGTGCGCCGGCACGGCGCGCCAAGAGCAGGATGCGGAAGATGTCGGAAGCAGGCTGCAACGGATCGGCAAGAAGCCGCAAATGATTTGCTTAGAGCTTTTGATGAAAATGCTGCATGGATCGTATGCCGCCTGAGACGGCAGAAAAGCGCCGCGTTTCAGCGGCGCCTCACTTGCTGTTGTTGCGCTCAGTTGGCCTTGGCGGCCTTGACCGGATCCTTGACGTTCGGGATCGTGGCGAACTCCACGTTGTAGAGCTCCCCGTCCTTGCGCTCGACTTTCCGCACATAGATGTTCTGGATGATGTCGCGCGTCTGCGGGTCGATCGAGACCGGCCCGCGCGGGCTGGTCCAGCTCATGCCCTTCATGGCATCGATCAAGGCCTGACCGCCCTGGCCGTTGGTCTTCTTCAGGCCCTCGTAGATCAGGTGCATGCCGTCATAGCCGCCCACCGCCATGAAGTTCGGACGCATGTTGTTGGCCTTCTTGAAGGCTTCGACGAAGGCCTTGTTCTCGGGACTGTCGTGGGCGACCGAGTAATGATGCGTGGTGATCGCACCGAGAGCGACGTCCCCGATGTTGTTGAGCACTTCGTCATCCGTGACATCGCCGGGTCCGATCAGCTTGATGCCGCTCTTGTCGAAGCCGCGCTCCACGAACTGCTTCATGAATTGCGCGCCCTGGCCCGCGGGCACGAACACGAACAGCGCGTCCGGCTTGGCGTCGGCCACCTTCTGAAGGAAGGGCGAGAAGTCGGGGTTCGCCAGCGGCACCCGCAGGCTCTCGACCTGGCCGCCTGCCTTGGTGAACACGCCGACGAAGGCTTTTTCGGAATCGATGCCGGGTCCGTAGTCCGAGACCAGGGTCACGACCTTCTTGATGCCGTTCTTGAAGGCCCAATCCGCCATGGGCTCGGTGGCTTGGGGCAGGGTGAAGCTGGTGCGCGTGATGAAGGGCGAGGCTTCCGTGATTGTGGCCGTGCCGGCCGCCATGACGACGGTTGGTATCTTGGCTTGGGTGGCCAGAGGCGCGGTGGCAAGCGCCAGCGGCGTGAGGCCGAAGCCCGCGAGCACGTTCACCTTCTCGTTGACGATGAGATCCTGGGCGATGCGCTTCGTCGCGTCGGCGACGCTGCCGTCGTCCTTGACCAGGAGCTCGATCGTCTGCCCGGCGACCGTATTGCCCTTCTGCTGCATATAGAGCCTGGCGCCCATTTCGACCTGGCGGCCGATGGCGGTGAAGGGGCCGGTCAGCGGCAGGATCAGGCCGATCTTGACCGTCTGCTGCGCCTGGGCGCCCGAGACGGCGGCCAGGACCCCGGCGGCACCTGCGGCAAGGATGAGCGTTCTGCGTAACATCGTCGTTCCTCCCAAAATTCTTCTTTTGCCGTGCTCTGCTTGGCTTGGCGCAGGATGAACAACGATATTCCGTCAGCTCACGGATAAAGCAAGCGGGAGATTGGACGAATAGACCATGGAGGGGAGGCCGCAGGCATCGGCCACACCAGCCTCGCCTGGAGCCCTCCAAGCTGACTTTCGCCCAAGGAGAATTATCCGATAGCCCATTCCCGAGACGGCTTCGCCCCGCTACAAGGTGTCCGTCCCTTCGCGATTTGGATCTCTCCCTATGGCCTCCAGCGTTACCGACCGCTTCCTCCGCTACGTCGTCATCGACACCCAGTCCGACGCCAAGTCCCCGTCCCAGCCTTCGACCGAGAAGCAGAAGGACCTCGGCCGCCTGCTGGTCGACGAGCTCATCTCCATCGGAATCTCCGACGCGCATCTCGACGAGCACGGTTACGTCTATGCCACCATTCCCTCGAACACGCCCAAGAACAACGTGCCGGTGATCTGCATCTGCGCCCACATGGATACGGCGCCGGACTTTTCCGGCACGAACGTCAGGCCGCAGATCGTCAGGAACTACCAAGGCGGGGACATCCGGCTGCCGGGCGATCCGAGCCAGATCATCCGCGTTGCCGACCATCCCGTGCTCAAGGACATGATCGGCCACGACATCGTCACCTCCGACGGCACGACGCTTCTCGGTGCCGACGACAAGGCCGGCATTGCCGAGATCATGGCGGCGGCCGAGTTCCTGATCAACAATCCGGACGTCAGGCACGGCGCGATCCGCATCCTCTTCACCACGGACGAGGAGATCGGCCGCGGGGTCGACGAGGTGGACCTGAAGAAGCTCGGCGCCGATTTCGGCTACACGATGGACGGCTCCACGGCCGGCACGATCGAGGACGAGAGCTTCTCGGCCGATGCGGTCGAGATCGCCATCAAGGGCGTGGCGATCCATCCGGGCTATGCCTACGCCAAAATGGAAAATGCCATCCGCATTGCCGGCGCCATCGTCGCGAAGCTGCCGAAGGATATGGGACCCGAGACCACCAAGGGCCGCGACGGCTTCATCCATCCGACCGGGATTTCCGGCGTGATGGAAAAGGCGCAGTTGAGCCTCATCATCCGCGACTTCACGGAGGAGGGCCTGAAAGCGAAGGAGACGCTCCTGGACAACATCGCCAAGGACGTGATGAAGGATTATCCGGGCTCCAGCTACACCTTCACGGTCAAGGAACAGTACCGCAACATGAAGGTCGTGCTCGACCGGAAGCCCGAGATCGTCGAATACGCGGTGGAGGCGATCAGGCGTGCCGGCATGGATCCCGTACGCAGCAGCATCCGCGGCGGCACGGACGGCTCGCGCCTCTCCTTCATGGGGCTGCCCTGCGCCAACATCTTCGCCGGCGGCCACGCCTTCCATTCCCCGCTGGAATTCGTCAGCAGCCAGGACATGGAGAAGGCCGTGAACACCATCGTCGAGCTCGCCAAGCTCTGGGAGGAGCGCGCCTAAAGCGCTTCCTCGCCTCATCAGACCCGTCCGAGTCGGCGCGGGAGGGCCGGGGAAAGCGGGTCGATCCTATATCGTCGTGCCGTCCTGCGCTAACGGGAGCCAGGCCACCAGTCGTATGTTGCGGTCCGACTCCGCCTCCACGATGATCGTGCCGCCAATGCTCTCGATCTGGTCCCAGAGGCCTGCCAGGCCGAGATGGAGAGCGTTCTCGATGGCTTCCAAATCGCCTGAGCCTTGAGACTCGGCCATCACTTCGACCTGGAGCCCTCCGGCATCCGAGCGCGCAGATACGATGGCGCTTCTGATATGGTCGTCCTGGTCCGTGCTGTTGAGGCACACCTGAACGAACCGGAAGGCGCAGATCTTGATGAACTCGGGGATGTCGCACGGAGCCGGAATGTCTATTCTGCAATCCACGGCCATGCCTGACTGGCGCTCGTGATTACGGACGATCATCTGCAGGGCATCGGCGGGCGACAGGTTCTTGACCTCCGGCAGCTGGAGCCCGGCACAGATGTCCCAGATATCGCACAACGCCTTCGAAAGGGCATCGCGCACGGCCGGCAGCTGTTCTCCGGTCGGAGCCTGCCTGTCCAGATTGTTGAGCTGCAGGAGAGCAAAGCTGATGGATTGCGCCGGGCCGTCGCGCAGGTTGAGGGCGACCCGCGGCATGAAGCCTGCATTGGCATCAGGCCCGCCTTGTCCGGAACGCTCGACCCGCGCCCGCAGAACCTCATTCTGGCGCAGCAGTTCCTTGAGCTGCATGATCCTGTGCGACAGCGAGCCCCGCATGTGGTCGATGGCCTTGCTCCCCTCTGAGACGATAGAGAAGAGGGCTCCAATGATGGCAACGGCGACCAGGGTCGTCACGGCCCAACTTTGCCATTGAGCATGGGAGAGTTGAGCCGTGAGGGCCTGAGCGTCCTCGTAGAATTCAAGAACCCCGATCACCTCGCCGCTGCGGATGTCGCGGATCGGGGCATAGACCTCCAGCATGGGGATCTCGATGGCGCGTTCGGTCTCATTCTCCTCGTGCAGCAGGTGATCGACTTCCGTTGCAACGGCGCCGGCCCAGGCTGCGAGCTGGTGCGAGCTTGGAGGGAATCTCTTGCCGACAAGATTTCTGTCGTTGCTGTAGACGATGAGGCCATCCTGCTTCCAGACCTTGATCTTCAGCACATGCGATCGGACAGCGGGCTGAACCAGCGCTTCATTGAGCGCCTGGATGCTCGCGTCCGACAGGGAGTCGCCCTGAGCGAGCTCCTGAAGGTGAGGAGCGAGGAAGGTATTGATGTAGAGGGCTGCCGAGGCGCCTGCGACCTCGGAAACGCCGTTTTCGATTTTCCGCGAAACCCACGTTCCGAGGATAACCATGGCCACGACGAGCGCCGCTGCCGCAACAAGGACGAACTGCCTCGCAAGCCCGTGCTGGATTCTCAGGAAGCTCTTGAGCTCGTAGCCGTCAATCTTTCCCTCTTTGGCGCGCACACGTTTTCTCCCCTTAGAGCACCGTCAAACGCAACTCGGACCGAAGCCCTTCGGTGTGCCGCAGTTCTTGTTTCTTGTAGTGAGGGATATGCGGATGATCGTTATTGCTCGGCTATGCTTCGATCTCCGCAGTCGACCTTATTCCTAAGGTTATCCTCAGTCTTTCCCTTGCGGCAATACGGACCGGTCAGGAAACGGCTCCCTGCGCGGGGGAATTGGAGGTACTCCGGTCTGTGTATCAGGAGGAGGTTCGAAAGCCCCACTGCGCCCCGGCCTGCCGGGCGCAGACCTGGCAAGGCGGCAGGAGCCGCGGATGGAACGCCTCGGCTTGACGGGAATTGCCTTGGGGAGGTGGTGATGAAACCGCCCCTGGAGGAGTTTGCCCGATGCCCAACCGCATGCAGGATGGTCAACAGCCAGAGGCTTTGCGCTCCCTGAAATCAGCCGCGAAGGCGGGAAGCCGCAAGCCCCAGGACCAAGGTCTCGAAGCCCAAGGCGACACCGCGCCGATCCCCGCCTCTCCCGAGCAGGAACAGGATGCCGCCGCGAAGGTGCTCAGGGAGGGCGTGAAGAAGAACCCGCAAGGGATGGAGCAGGCCGCCAAGAAGGCTCCCCAGCGCTAGTCTCTCGGACGGAAGATCCGCTCGACTGCCGCTCGTCAGGATGAGACGCTGTTCCACCCTGCTCGGCGATCGGGTGCCGGCGTGATATTCTGCCATGGCCGTTCAGGGAGTGCTGGGCCATGGGTGAGCAAAACCGCCACGATGCCTGGAATGCGGGTGACAGCTATGACCGGTATATGGGGCGCTGGAGCCGCCTGATCGCACCGCGTTTCCTCGCATGGCTTGCAGCTCCCGGTGACAGCGAATGGCTTGAGGTCGGTTGTGGGACGGGGGCCCTGTCCAAAGCCATCCTGGACGGATGTGCGCCGCGGCGCCTGACCGCCATTGAGCCGTCGGAGGGTTTTCTGGCGCAGGCCAGACGCAACGTGCCCGACCCCCGCGTGGAGTTCCGGCGTGGCGATGCACAGGACCTGCCGGTCGAGACGGACAGCCAAGATGTTGTCGTATCGGGCTTGGTGTTGAACTTCGTTCCCGACCGGCTGAAAGCTTTGTCCGAGATGAAGAGGGTCGCGCGTCGAGACGCGACGATCGCCTTCTATGTGTGGGATTATCCCGGTGGCGGGATTCAGTTCATGCGCGCGTTCTGGTCCGCCGCGACAACGCTCGATCCGAGTGCCTCGGACCTCACCGAGGACAAGCGGTTTCCTTTCTGTACCCGGGAGCGGCTGACGGAGCTGGCCCGGGAGGCCGAATTGGCCTCCGTGGAGGCCACTGCACTTGAGGTGCCCACCGTGTTCACGAGCTTCGAGGATTATTGGCAGCCCTTCACGCTCGGGGCCGGCCCTGCGCCAGGCTACTGCACCAGCCTCGATCCCGAGGCGCGGCAACGCCTGCGGCAACAGCTTGAAGCAACGCTGCCCCGTGAGCCGGACGGGTCCATTCACCTGAGGGCCCGAGCCTGGGCCGTGAAGGCCCTCGCTTCATGAAGGGGAGAGCGGTCACGGCTCCATAGTCATGCTGCGTGGAGCCAACGTTTTTCTCAGGAAATAGTGATAGCTGTCCAAGGCGGAAGCCGAGGAAGTTCTTTCAGGACCTTCATTTCTGAATGTAATATTAAAACAGAGACTTGTAAAAATCTGAACATAGCTTATATATTCTTTATCGACTTTGGCCGGGCAATCGGGCCGTTTCGCTTTTGGCTTGGCCAGGCGCACGTTCGGACTCTCTTTCCAAACTATCGACGAGCCGAGCCAAGGCTGCGTTTTCGCGCGCCTTGGCTCGCGTGCATCTGCATCAATCGCGAAAGGTTAACCCCATGATTATGGGCACTGTAAAATTCTACAACGACATGAAGGGCTTCGGCTTCATTCAACCCGATGACGGCAGCAAGGACGTGTTCGTTCACGCCACCGCTCTTGAGCGCGCCGGTATTCGCGGTCTCGTCGAAGGTCAGAAGGTTTCCTTCGACACGGCCGAAGACCGCCGTTCCGGCAAAGTGGCCGTCGAAAACATCAAGACGGCCTGATGATGGCGGGTGCCTCGCAGGCACCCGCACGCGAGGCCGCTCCCAAGGGGGCGGTTTCTTCTTTTTGAAACTCCATCGAACGATGGAGCGACCGGCGAGGAAGCGATGAACACGTTTCGAAGAGCCAACCCTGCGAAATCCGTGATGTTCGTGGTGGATTATGACGATGCCCGCAGGGCCTATCTGTGGGTCGACAATCCCGCGAAAGCCACTGATCCCCGATCCGTCGGGATGATCGCGCGAGCCCAGCAGGAGCAGGGCACTCTGCCAGGTGGCAGCATCACCAGCATCCGGCGCGTCCGGTAACGACTGAATTAGGATCAATGAGCGGAATGAAGCATCAGGATTTTGGCGAGCGGCTCAATGCTGCCAAGGACGCGAAGCAGGCGATGGCGGCAAAGTTCCGGCAGCGCCCAGGCCTCGACGATCCGGCGGTTGCGGAACGGCGCGCCGCCCGGGAATCGGTGAGCGTTGCGCGCGAAGCCCGGTTGGCCGAGCGCGAGGCAAAGCGCATCGCCGATGACGCTCGCATGGCGGCCGAGCGCGAGGCTCGTGCGGCCGAGCAGGTGGAGCAGGACGAGCGGATGGCCGCCGAGAAGGTAGCGAGCGACGCAAGGCTCGAGGCTGACCGCAAGGCCGCGCGCGACGCCCGCTATGCGGCCCGCAAGGCCCGCCGGTAACGTTCAAGCCGATGCAGTCTGGCGATTGCACCAGTTTGGCTGAAACAGCGAGGAGATCGATCGATGTCTCACAAATTCAAAATTCGACAGATGGTCCGGCTGATGCAGCCCGGATTTTCTGACAATCGGACCGGTTCCGGCAGTGTCTACGAGGTTGTGCGGCTCATGCCGGCCGACCAGACCGGGGAATTGTCGTACCGGATCAAGTCTGGATTGGCCGAGAGGGCCGTTCGCGAGAGTGAAATTCGCGGCGCTTGAGCCTCCGGGCTTCGAACGCCTCGCTGATCCCGATCCGCCGAGCCGATGCCGAGGCGGAGCAACATCAACATAGAAGAGGAACATCCTTTGCAGGTTCTGGTGCGCGACAACAATGTCGATCAAGCTCTCAGGGTTCTCAAGAAGAAGATGCAGCGGGAGGGTATCTTCCGCGAAATGAAGGCGCGGAAAGCTTATGAGAAGCCATCCGAGCGCAAGACGCGGGAGAAGGCGGAAGCCGTCCGGCGCAATCGCAAGGCCGCTCGCAAGCAGGCGATCCGCGAAGGGCTGATTGCGGCTCCCAAGCCGAAGCCGCGTTTTGCCGCCGGCGCCCGTCGACCGATGTCGGCTCCCGGCGCTGCACCCCGCCCCGAGGCGACAGAGCCGAAGGCCTGATCGAACACAGGGCTGCGACGCAGGAGCGCCTGTTCCGGGCTTGAAGGCGGCGCGTGATCCATCGCGTGCCGTTTCGTCCCGATCCAACATTTTAAGCTACCGCTCACAGCACCTGTCGACCGCACAACGAAACGATTCATCTGAAATATTCCATGTCCTTGCAGCGCATCCGCTCAAAATTCTTCGATATCTTTCTGGCTCTCTGGACCGGGCTCTTTGCGCCTGTTCTGGCCATTCTGTGGCTGTGCGGCTCCCCTGAGCGCGGCGTCCGGCTGGCCTCCCGGTTGTGGGCGCGCGGTATCCTCAAGGGCCTGAGCTGGCTTGTCGGCCTGACCTATGCCGAGCGGGGACAGCACAACATTCCCGACGAACCCTGCCTGATCATCGCCAATCACCAGTCGACCTGGGAAACCATGGCTTTCCTGGCGCTCTTTCCCGATGTGGCGATCGTTGCGAAACAGGAGCTTTTGACGATCCCCGTCGTCTCATGGTTCCTGCGCAAGTCGCCGATGATCCTGATCGACAGGGAGAGCGGCCCGAAGGCCGTCCGGAAGATGGTCGACGAAAGCCGGGCCGCCCTGGCCCAGGGCCGTTCCGTGCTGATCTTCCCGGAAGGGACCAGAAAATCGGTCTCCGAGCCCATCGCGTTCAAGCGCGGCGTCGAGCTGCTTTACGCGAAGCTCGACCGGGTGGTTCTTCCGGTGGCCTTGAATTCAGGTCACTTCTGGGGACCGGACCGGTCCTTCAAGCGGGGCGGGACCATCTCGGTGTCCTATCTGGACCCGATCGAGCCGGGCCTTCCCGGCAACGAATTCACACGCAAGGCCGAGCAGGTTCTCGAGGCGGAGAGGCAACAATCCTGGCCGCAGGCCGCCTAACGTCAAAAGCGCTAGTCACGCCAGAACTGGGGAAAGAACAGGATCAACACCGTAAACAGCTCCAGCCGTCCCAACAGCATGCCGAAGCAGAGAAGCCATTTGGAGGCGTCGGGCAGTGCCGCGAAGTTGCCGGCGGGGCCGATGATCGGCCCCAGTCCCGGCCCCACGTTCGACAAGGCTGCCACGGCGGCGCTGGCGCTGGTCAGAAAGTCGAGATCAAATGCCATCATGGCCACCGTGAGCCCGCTGTAGCAGATGAAGTAGAGCGAGAAGAACACCACCACGGAGCCGATCACATCGTCCGGCAGGATCCGGCCCGCATAGACCCGGGGAAACACGCCCCGCGGATAGAGCAGGCGCAGGAACTGGCTCTGGAGCATGCGGATCATCACCTGGAAGCGGAAGATCTTCATCCCGCCTGCGGTCGATCCCGTGCATCCGCCGACGAACATGAGGCCGAAGAACACGCCGATCATCAGGTTGCCCCATAGGGTATAGTCGGCCGTGGCATAGCCCGTCGTCGTCACCAGCGAGACGACATTGAAGGATGCCAGCCGAAGTGCGTCGGCCGCACTGTGCGTGCCTGCCAGAGTCAGCCATGCCGCAACGGCGATGATCACGACGGCGAGCAGACCGAAAAGAAACAGCACCTGGCTGTCGCGGAGCGCATCGCGCTGTCCCCGAAACAAGCGAAGATAGAGCACGAACGGCACGGCGCCGGAGAGCATGAACAGCGTCGCGATCCAGTGCAGGCTGGCATTGTCCCAGCGCGCCATGGAGATGTCGGAGGTCGAGAACCCGGCGGTCGAAACAGTTGTCAGCGCATGGGCGAGCGCCTCGAACGCCGTCATCGCCACCAGCCAATAGGCAAGCCCGCAGGCGACCGTGAGCGCCACGTAAATCAGGACGATGCCGGCTGCGATCTCCCGCACGCGGGGCATGACTTTCTCGGAACGGTCGGAGGACTCCGTCCGGAACAGCTGCATGCCGCCAACGCCCAGGGTGGGCAGAATTGCGATTGCGACACCGATGATGCCGATGCCGCCCAGCCATTGCAGAAGCGCGCGCCAGAGAAGGATACCCTGTGGAGCGGCATCCAGGCCGACGATCACGGTTGCTCCGGTCGTCGTCAGGCCCGACATGGATTCGAAGAAGGCGTTGGTGAAGCTGTCCCTGAACTGGGCATAGTCGGAGATGTAGAGAGGGATGGCTCCGAACAGAGCGATGGTCGTCCACGACAGGGGCGTCAGGAGAAAGGCCTGGCGCAGGGTCAGCCCCTCGGACAGACGGCATCGCGTCATGTGGGTCAGCCCGCCGCCGCAGGCGAAGGTGATCCCGCTGGCCAGGAGGAAAGCCTTCCAGTTCGGATCGCCGGCGAAGACATCAAAGACGACAGGCAGCAGCATGGCCGCCGCGAGCGCCAGCAGCATGCGGCCTGTCAGGTGGAAAACCGGACGGGTGTAGGGCGGGGCCCATGCGCCGGGAAAACGTGCCTCACGCATGCTCTATGAACCCTCGTCGACTGTCGCGTTCGCCGAGCCGGCCAGGATCGCCTCGGCCTTGCGCAGGGCCCGATAGGCCACGACGGCGATGATGCTGTCACCGGGATGCACCCGCGACGAACTGGTCGGAATGATCACCTCTCCATTGCGGACGATGGCTCCGACCAGCATGCCCTCCGGCAGCTTGGCGTCGCGCAGCGTGCCCCTCACCAGCCGTGAGCCCTCCTGCGCCGTCGCCTGGATCACCTCGCCGAAATCCTCCCGGAGCGTGTAGAGGGCCGAGACCGAGCGGTGGCGAACATGGCGCAGGATGGTCGAGATCGTGATCGCGCTCGGACTGACGACCGCGTCGATGCCGAGCGCCGGCAGCACGTGCTCGTAGGAGGTCTTGTTCACCAGGGTGACGGCCCGGGTGCAGCCTTCGCGCTTGGCCAGAACCGATGCGAAGATGTTGGTCTCGTCGTCGTTGGTGACGGCAATGATCGTCTCCGCGTTTCGGACATTGGCCTCGATCAGCACGTCCTTGTCGAGCGCATCCCCCTGGATCACGACGGCGGCGTCGCCGAGCTCGCGCGAGATCAACTCGGCCCGCTCCCGCGAGTGCTCGATCAGCTTGAGCGAGACCTGCGGGGCGTTGCGGGCGATCCGGCTGGCGAGGTTCAGACCGACATTCCCGCCGCCCACGATCACGATGCGGCGGGCGACCTGCTCCTCATGGCCGAGATAGCCCATGACACGCTCCACATGCGCCGTCTCGGTGATGACGTAAATGTCGTCGCCCTGCTGAACCTGATCCTCAGCCCGGGGCACGAAGGCCTGCCCGTTGCGCACGATGACGCCGACAACGATGCCGGACCCGCCCGATGCCGACAGCTCCTTCATCCGCCGTCCGACCAGGGAGCAGGCGCCCGTGTTGCAATGGACGCCGAGGAGGTGAACGCGTCCGTCGGCCAATGCCACCGTGTCGAAGGCGCCAGGGGTCTTGAGGCGTCGCACGATGCCGTTGGCGACTTCGGCCTCAGGCGAGATGATCACGTCGATGGGCAGCTGGTCGGAGGCGTAGAGGCCCTTCCAGATCGGCTCGAGATAGCCATGATGACGGACGCGGGCGATGCGTCTGCGGACGTTGAAGAGCGAGTAGGCTACCTGGCAGGCGACCATGTTGACCTCGTCGGAGCGGGTCACCGCGATCAGCATGTCGGCATCACGCGCGCCGGCCCGTTCGAGAACCTCGGGATGGGCGGCATGGCCAACCATCCCGCGAACGTCATAGCTCTCGTCGGCCCGTCGAGCCAGTTCCGGTGAGAGGTCCACCACCGTCACATCGATTCCTTCGGTCGCGAGATGGCGGGCAATGGTCGAACCGACCTGTCCGGCACCACAGACGATCACTCTCATGACGACCTCGTCATTCAACTGCCCTGGGCATCCCTAGGATCTAGGGCACTGACCCGCGGAAGGCGCAAATCGGCACCGGGCAGGTTGATATAGGGCTGTTTTCTCGAAACCGTCGTTGATCGCGCCGAATGTCACGCGGGGCTCCATGCCGGGGAACCGGGAGTTCTGCCTGTCGACATAGGGCTTGGGCCGCGCTCGTCAGTGGCCGGTGACGCCGTGGGGAGCGGCCACGGGCTTGGATTCCGGTGATCCGCGCTCCCGCAGGAAGATGCCCAGCACCAAGAGCACCCCGATCGACAGGAACTCGCTCTGCCAGTTCTGGAAGCTCTCGTACCAGAACTCCGGATCGACAAGGGTGTCAGTCATGGTCTGCTGCGGCTGATGATGCTGGAGCGCCTCCCCGTTCATCCGCCGTGTGCTCCCAGCCAGGTGCAGCCAGAAGGAGGCAAGAAACAGCGTCACCAGCGCGATGCTGAGGGAATGCGAGTAGAGCTTCAGCAGCAAGCCACCACGGTGGACAGGCCAAGGGGCATTCGGATCGTTGCGCTTGGCGGATGGCGATTCATCCTCGGGGTTGTCTTCATCGGGCTTCTTGGACTCCGAGGCGCCCTTCTGGAACAGGAAGATGGTCAGCACCACGTAAGCCGCCATCTGGAGGAACTCGCTTTCCCAGTTCTCGAACACCGCTGAGATGAAGTGGCCGCTGGCCAAGTAGTCCGTGAAGCCGATGGCGGGGAGCTCGTGCAGGCGCAGTTCTTCGGCCTGGGCTCTCCATCCGGTGAGCGCCTGGCCGACCAGGGAGATCAGGAACAGGGCAAACAAGGCTACCGATAGCCCATTGTCTCGCAGAAACCGACGCATACGCCTGACCTCACTCAAACTGCCACGGTTTGACAACGCCGCACCACGCGCTCCGGTTTCCGATCCAATCCTGCCGACGGTGAGCCGATCGGCACGAGGAGAGCGTCCAGCTGGGAGGGTCGATAAAGGGCTGTCTTCACAAAGCGTCGTTCACAGCCAGCCGTTCTGGCGGAAGCGCCAATACAGCCAGCCGCACACCGCGACGATGACGATCAGCACGAGGACGTAGCCGTAGTGCCATTGCAGCTCGGGCATGTTCTCGAAGTTCATGCCGTAGATTCCGGCCACCGCCGTCGGCACCGCCAGGATGGCGGCCCAGGCCGCCAGCTTGCGCGTGATCTCGGTCTGCTGCGCCTGTCCGGTCATGAGGCTGGTCTCGAAGGCGAAGGCCAGCACCTCGCGCAGGGACTCGATCTCCTCCTGCACCCGGCGGATGTGGTCGGACACGTCGCGGAAGAGCGGGGACATGGAAGGGTCGATCCCCGGCAGACCCGGCTGCTCGAGGCGTCGGCATACCTCCACGAGCGGAAGCGCTGCATTGCGCAGGCGCAGGAGATCACGGCGGAGCTGGTAGAGCCGTCGGACCTGGAGCTGGCCCGATGTTTCCTCGAGGATGTGGTCCTCGATCTCCTCCACCTCCGCCTGGATCGTCTCGATCACGGGCATGTAGTTGTCGACGATGAAATCGAGAATGGCGTAGAGGATGAAGTCCTCGCCCTCCGAGAACGCCTTCTGCGCCGCCTCGCAGCGGTCGCGCACCGGGGTGTAGGAGGTCGAGGCGCCATGGCGGACCGAGACCACATAGCCCTTCCCGGCGAACAGGTGCGTCTCGCCAAAGGCGATGCGCCCGTCCAGCATCTGGGCCGTCCGCGCCACGACGAACAGAGCATCGCCGTATTGTTCGAGCTTCGGCCGCTGATGCGCCTTGAGAGCGTCTTCGATGGCCAGTTCGTGCAAGTTGAACTCTCTCTGGAGCTGACGCAGCAGACCCAGATCCGGTTCGTGCAGGCCGATCCAGACCACGTGACCCGGCTTGCGCGACCACTCGCCGGCGTCCTCGATTGGAATTTCGGCCACGCGGCGCCCACCTGCATATACGGCGGAGGCGACCACCCCGGGGCGGGGCTCGATCGGAGCCGGCACGAGCTTGAGAGAGTTCGTCATGATCAGTCAACGCAGAACCGTCCCGTCGGTGCCGCCTGGCTTCGCCAAAGCAAGGATCCGCTCGCGCGGCCCTTTGGGTCCGATGCTTCAGTGCAGCCCCGACGTGATGCGCCGGATGGTGGCCTGGAGCAGCTCGATCGCAGGTTCCTTGCGGTCGTCGCTTGCGAGCATCGCGAGGGAAGCCTCGCCCCGGCCGATCATCGCCGTTTCGAGCACGGCGTAATAGGCAAGATCCCGCGTCCGGCCGCTTGCCTCGTCCCGGAGAGAGCTGATCGCTTCGATGATCCCGAGGTGCTGCCCGTTGCCCACAAGATCGCAGGCCTTCCTCAGCACGCCGAGGACTGTTGTACGAGAATCCATGAATTGACCCCCTCGTCGGCCAGATTGGGCCCCAGCCTCGTTCAGTTGTGTTCTGGCGGGCCCGATGAACCTGGAGCCTCGCCGTCAGACTATATCATAGGGATTCGGCACCCGCCGATGCGTCGTGTTGCGTCAGGTCCGGGACGCAGTGCGTCTGTAGGAGAAAGCCGCTCGCGACCGCCTCGCTGCGGGATTTTAAAACATGGTTAACCATAATCGCGAGAAGCGGGACTTATCCCATGCGATGGCGGGAATCCTGCGCTAGGTTAAGGGTGTTCCGGAACAAGCCATTCATTTCGCACGATTTCGCGCAGGCACGATTCATCATGCTTCGAGTGCTCATTCTCCTGACCCTTGTCGCCGCTTTCGTCTATGCGTACGGGCCCGTGCTGTTCAGCCGGGCGCCGCTATTGAGCAAGCTGAAGCGCATCCCGATCCAGACCGCGATCTTTGCCGTTCTGGCGCTCGCGGCGGTGAACGGCTTTCGCGGCGATCCGGAGGCCGCCGCGCCTGGATCCCCCGAGACCAGCGCCGTCCACGATGTGGTGGCGACATCCGCCATCGCGCAGCCCGTTGCGCCGGAGCCCCTGCAGCCGAGGGAGGCCGCGGCCGCTTGTGTCGAGAACGCCCTGAATGAAGCCCGCGCCACCGACGATGTGGTGGGCCAGACCTGGCTGTCATCCGTCGAAGGCTTCCTCGAGACGGCGCCAGGTGAGGTGACCGTTCAATTCGCCGTCGGGCCGAGGGCAGGGCCCCCGAAGGGACCGCAATGCCGCTCCGAGGCACGCCTTACCTGCGCCGTGACAGGCCGGGACGTCAAACCCGTCACGCCCGTTCACATGACGGGGACGCCAATCGCCTGCTGAGCGGGCGATTGGATCGCATCCGATGCTCTACTTCCCTCCGGCGAGGCGCTGACTGATCCCCTCCCGGGCTGCGTCCAGATCGGCATAGGTGGGGTGATCCGGTCCATCCAGCCGGCCGAACCCTGCTTCCAGGTACCAGTGCCCTGACGCACCGTCGTAATTCTCACCAAGGTGAGTCAGCACGGCCACAAGCCGCTGCTCCTCGTCGAAGACCAGCATGCCTTCTTCATCGCTTCCGGTGCCAACCCGCACCGGCCGAAGGGTGAGGCTCATGCGGCTGGGCCCTCCCGCACCAGATGGAGATGGGTCGTGTCGAACTCGCCCACCTGCTTCAACTTCTTCCAATCGGGAATGTTCAGCCGAGTCCCCTTGGTTTCGATCAGGCCGTCGGCCCGCATCTGCTCAGAGGGCTTCCTTCTTCACCAGGTGAAGGTAGGTCGGATCGAATTCGCCGGCCCTCTGCAACCCCTGCCAGTCCAGCACCTTCAGCGTGTCCCCGCGCCAGGTGATCAGGTTCTCGGCCCGAAGGTCCTGCAGCACGCGATTGGCATGGACCGCCGAGATCCCGAGCGCATCGGCCAGCTCGCCCTGGGTGATCGGCAGCGTGAAGGCATGATCCTCCACCAGCTCGACAGCCCTCAGCCGCACCAGCAATTCGCACAGGAGGTGGGCGATGCGACTATGCGCCTCGCGCCGCCCGAGCCCCACGATCCACTGGCGGAACACCGCCGCGTCGATCAGCGTGTCGCGCCAGAACAGCTCGCCGAGACGGGGGTGGCTGCGCATCAGGGCGTGCAGGTCTTCGTGCCGGATGAAGGCAAGCTGGCACGGGACCAGCGTTCCCAGGCTGTGATCCATCGTCGTCAGGTGCAGGCTTTGCAGGTCGGGAATGTCGCCGCTGATGTGGAAGGACAGGATCTGCCGCTTGCCTTCTTCGGTGAGGATGTAGCGGCAGGCCAGGCCATTGACGACGAGGCAGCTCTCGCAAGGCCTGTCGCCTTCGCTGACGATATCCTGATGGGCTGGAACGGATTTCAGCCGCAGAGGCAGGCGCAGCAGGGCGGCCTTCTCCTCCGGCGCAAGCGGGGCAATGCTCTCCAGCTTGCGGATCAGCGCGGCCGTGTGGTGGTGAATACCCTCCAAGACAGCCTCCCCTGGCTCTTAAGGCGGGAGCACTGGTCTCTCAGTCGCCAGCGCCAAAGGCTCGGATGCCGACGATCTCCGGATTGTCCTACGTTAATGCGTTAGGAGCAAGGCCGAGGTTGATCGCTCCCGTGACCGGGGACCTGAACGAGGAGCTCAAACGCCTGAACGGAAGCTGAAAGGACAGCGCTTAAGCCGCAGACATGGACTTGGGGCAGGGGGCATCACGATACCTCGCCCGCGGGGGATGGCGTCGCTGCGGTGATTATCCCTACGTTCAGGCAACAGCCCGTGCGGGAACGGACTCGTCCTGCGGTGTCTGCTGAGCCCTTTGGCCATCCCCGATGAAGGCTGCGATGGCCTCGCGGTCCATCGGCTTGGCGATCAGGTAGCCTTGGGCCTGGGAGGCGCCGGCCAGGCGCAGGGCCTTGAGCTGCTCCTCCGTTTCGACCCCTTCGGCCGTCGTGCTCATCTTCAGATCGTTCGCAAGACCGATCGTCGCCTTGATGATCGCGCGGCTGTCCGACGATTCCATCATGCCGCGCACGAACGACTGGTCGATCTTGATCTTGTCGAAGGGAAAGCTTCTGAGATAGCTCATCGATGCATAGCCGGTGCCGAAGTCATCGAGCGCGATGGAGGCTCCGAGACCTTTAAGCCGCTTGAGCGTTGCGGTGGCTTCCTCGGTCAGCTTGACCGACTCGGTGATCTCCAGCACTAGGCGGCGGGCCGGCAGGCCGGACGCGTCCAGGGCCTTCTTGACGCTGGCGAAGACGTCCCGGCGCTGGAACTGCACCGGGGAGAGATTGACCGCGACCTTCAGGGGCCGTTCCCAGGACATGGCCGTGGCGCAGGCTTCCTCGAGGATCCAGTCGCCGATCGAGGCGATGAGCCCCGACTCCTCGGCGGCCGGGATGAATTGCAGGGGCGGGACCATCCCCTTCGTCGGGTGCTTCCATCGCACCAGCGCCTCGCAGCCCCACATCTGGTTCGTCCCCAGATCGAGGATCGGTTGGTAGAACAGCTCGAACTCGGTGTTGTCGAGGGCGCTCTTCAAGGCTCCCTCAAGGGCGCGACGCTCCGCCCGCGTATCCTTGATGTTCACGTCATAGAGCCGATAGCCGCCGGGATCGGACTTTGCCGCATGGAGGGCAACATCGGCCGCTCTCATGAGCTCCGTCGGTGTCTTGCCGTCGGAGGACGCCAGGGCAGCCCCGATGGAAAGCCCGACATCGATCTCCGTGCCGCCGGCGGTGCAGGGAATCTTCATGGCGTCCTGGACGGCCGTGACGAGGTCCCGGACCTGCTGGCGGCCTCGGATCGGCCTCTGGATGATCGCGAATTCGTCGCCGCCGATGCGGGCGAGCAGATCGCTCTTCCTGAGGCGCTCGCGCAGGCGCCGGGCGACCGTCTGGATGAGCTCGTCCCCTGCCGCATGTCCGTAGCCGTCATTGATGTCCTTGAACCGGTTGAGGTCGAGAAGGTGCAGGGCGAAGTCCCTGCCGGATCTCTGCGAGACGACGAACGTGCGCTTCAGCTCCTCCAGGAAGAGCATTCGGTTGGGAAGCCTGGTCAGGATGTCATGGCGCGAGAGATAGCTCTCGCTGGCGGCCCTCAGGATTCCGGTCCGCACATGCTTCAGACCGAGCAGGCTCGCCGTATCGATGACGACATCCATGAGATAGGCGATGAACCCGATCAGGCGCGCCTCAAAGCGCCGTCCGGCCATGAGCTCCGCGATGGTCCTGCTGACGGCGATGCCGCCCGGATAGCCGGCGAGGGGATGAAGGGCGACCAGCCGCTCCTGCCTGTCGATCCAGCTGACGTCGCGGATGAGCGTCGGGCTGTTCTTGGCGATCATGCGCTGCAGGGGCGTGTCGGGCTTCCAGATCCGCCGTCCGAGGACCCTCTCCGGGTTCGGACCATGCGCGAGGATGATGCCGTCGCGCCGGTAGAGCGTGATCGCCAGGGAGCGCGCCTTGAGGTGGTCCTTGTAGAGCGTCTCGAAATGAGCGAGATCGATGGTGGAGACGATGAGGCCGAGGAAGTTGCCTTCGGTGTCCTTGATGCTCTGGGCCAGCGAGAGAACGCGCCTGCCGGTCGCCCGGATCCTCATCGGCTCGCTCAGATACAGGGCGAGCGACGGATCGGCGGAGAGAGCCTGGTAGGCGGACGTGCCGGTGAGATAGATGGGGCCATCGATGGCGCGCGGGTTCGACGTGCCGACGAGCCGCCCGCGGGCATTGACGAGATCGATGCGGATGATCGCAGGCAGGGAGCAGGACGCTCCGACCAGAACGGCCTTCGTCGCCTGCGAGGCTGCGAACCCGTCGAACTCGCCGGCCCTGAGGCAGGCCTGCGGAATGCGCCCGACCACGTCGTGCAGAACGCCTTCGATGGACTTGAAGAGGCCGTCCGTCCGTTCCTGCAGCGCAAGGGCGAGGTTCGCCAGATCGCCCTCTGCCCTGGCGAAGTCGTCCGTGTGCCCGCGCACGACGAGGACGCCGGCCCCGATGAGGGCGGCAAGAGCGGTCAGGAGGCCGAGGGAGATGAGCACGGTGTCTGGCACAACGGGTGACGCTCTAAAGCATCGGACCCAAAAGTGGACTTGCACTTTTGGGATTGATCCGATGCTTCCTCTTTGAATGAGAGCATCGTTGGCGCGGAAAACCGGATCCACTTTTCCACACGATGCTCTAGCCCCTACGCGACGATCTGCGCCAGCATTCGCCGGTAAACGTGGTTATTCCGTTAACTTCCTCGCCGGGATCTGGGAAAAGGCACAGCCGCGGAGTGGGTTTGGCGCCGGTGCAAAGAGAAGCAGATGCCAACGCTCGAGAAGCAAGGCGCGGCTCGCCGTGCAATGTGTCCGGCGGGCGGCCCGGCTGAGGCCGCTGACGCGGACCTTCGGTTCCGCACGATGCTTTAGTTGCCTGTCGCAGGCCTGCGCGGGCCTGCAACCAGAGCCAACGAGGCAATCGCCAGCAAAGAGCAGATCGTCATGATGGTGATCAGCGGCCAGACCGTTGAACTGAGTGCTGCGCCAACGACGGGAGCGACAAGCGCGCCAAATCCAATCTGGAAGCTTCCCGACAGGCCGGATGCGGCTCCTGCGAGATCCGGCCTCACGCTTACAGCACCTGCAATGCCGCTCGGGAGGACCAACCCGTTCGCCACGCCGATGAAAAGCATTGGTCCAAACAGAGCCACCGGGTGCAGGAGGCCTGAAGCGACTGCAATCGCCATTGCTGCAATCGCAGCCAGAGACAGGAGCGTGCCCGCCAGGATCATCCGGTTGGGGCCCATCGTGCCTGCGATGCGGCCCGTGACGAAGTTGCCCAGCATGTAGCCGCACGGCACCATGGCAAAATAGAACCCGTACTCAGCCGGGCTGCGCCCCAGAAGCTCAATCATCACATACGGCGCGCCCGCCAAAAAAGCGAAGAACATGGCCGACACGAAGCTGGTCACAAGCGTGTAGCCCCAGAATTGGCGGGACCGAAAGAGGCTCCCGTAGCCCTGCAGGAGTTCGCGGGCAGCTTCACCCGAGGCGCGATTGTGGTTTGTCTCGCGAAGCCGCCAATACGCAAACAGGAGGGCAAGCCCGCCGAATCCGATCAGAAACGCGAACGAGGCCCGCCATCCGAAAAACGTCTCGAGCACGCCGCCGATGGTTGGCGCAACCATGGGAGCGACGGCCATG
The DNA here is from genome assembly GCF_016892765.1 of Microvirga arvi. Taxonomy (GTDB): domain Bacteria; phylum Pseudomonadota; class Alphaproteobacteria; order Rhizobiales; family Beijerinckiaceae; genus Microvirga; species Microvirga arvi. The sequence continues at coordinate 137,676 of NZ_JAFEMD010000002.1, read as the reverse complement.
CCCATGGTGACATAGGCGATCATGCTGGCCACCTGGTTGCGCCCGTAGAGATCGCGCACGATGGCGCGGCTCAGGGTGATCCCCGCGCAGCCTCCTATGGCCTGCACGATGCGACCGAAAATCAGGACGCCGATGCTCTGGGCCGACAGGCAGATGACGGAGCCCGCCACAAACGTCAGAAGACCGATCAACAACACGGGCCTGCGTCCGAATCTGTCGGACAGGGGGCCGATAATGAGCTGTCCCAGGGCCATCGCGCCGAGATAGAGCGACAGGGTCAGCTGAATGGTGGTGAAATTGACGCCAAGCGCCCGCGCCATTCCAGGCATCGACGGCAGGTACATATTGATGCCCAGCGGGCTCACGGCGGAGACCGCGATGAGCAGCGCAATGAAACCAGGCTTCACGGTGGGCTGCGCCGGTGCGGCGGTGATATCGTTCATGCGTTCAAGATCGTTTCCGGCGGTGCCCGCAGATAGCCTGGCAGACGAGCGGTCCTTATGGCACAAGCTGGGTCCTGTGTAAGGTCATGACGGTGCTCCGGCTCTTTAGCAGGTGCAATACTGCTATGCGCATCGCACCTGTGGGCGCACGGGTCACGGACATGGGTGTCATCTCCATCCAGGCATGGCTTCACCGTCCGGGTGCTGGCAGCGTCCCGGCAGTTCCGGTCAGATCCGATGGTCTGGCGACACGGACGGTATCACGGGGCTCTGCGCGACGGTCCTGTCGCTCGGCAAAGGCTGGGGTGGGAGGCTTGTTTGACCGGCCGCGAGACGTTTCTCCAAGGCAGCGACCTGCCGCGCCAGATTGTCGATGGAAGCTTTGAGAGCAAGGACGTCAGCCGCATCCGGAATGGTCGACACCGCGGCTGCTGCCGTCTGGGGAACAGGCGGCTCGATACGGGTATTGCCGGCTTCGTCGGCAAGGGAAGGCTCCAGCCGCCGCCTGCGGGGTGTTAGAAGACGACGGAACACCCGCCACATGAGCCAGAGGACACATACAGCCAGAAAGAGCGCGAGCAACGCCGCCGGCAGACTATCGAACATGGTTGTCGTCATCCCTGCGCATGCTGATGAAAGTATCAGGCAATGCCACAGCAATGCTCATCGTTCCGCAGCCCTGGCTCTCGGGCTTGTCGCCAGATGCATCTTCCGCATGTCCGCCGGACGCCTCAATGGGACTGCCGGTCGAGCGGAATGGCCTCGAGGAAGGGGAACTCCAGGACGATCTCACCGAGATCGTCCTTCACCTCGATATGGGACGAGGCCCAGTTGACGGGCTGCTCGAACTCGGTGTTCATGAGGTTCCGAGCCATCACCTTCGCCACCTCCCAGGCCTGATCCGCATCGCGCAGATCCTGCCCCTCGGGATCGACAAGCGCGGCCTCACCGATATGCACGTTGAAGAAGTAGCGCGGCATGGGCGTCCCTGAAGCTTGAGTTGATAAAGGCCAATCAGGCCGGATGCGATCGGTTCCGGATGGTCTCCGGAATTGCCGGTCATTGTCGGGCGCTCTGTCAGTGCCGCTGTCACCTGCAGGTCTTTGCCCGGGCCAAGCCGAACCGTGCCATTCCGGACATTCGCCCATGAACCGGCGGCAATTAGAACTGATCCCCATCAAGCATGCGCCTGACCTTGGAGGCCACCAGCCGTTCAGGACCGTGCGAAGCCTCACGCACCCGGAGCCCGTGGCCGAAAGGCTCAGGCTCTCGTGATCTCGCCCGGCCAGGCGCCCGAGGCCTGTCCTTCGTGGGATCGGGCCTCCTGGGAGGCAACGATGGGTTTCTCCGGGCACAGGGGAATCTCGAATGAGATGCGGAAGCGGCCATCGCCATCGATGTCCAGGCTGGTTCCGTACTCGGCCAGGATGTCCTCCACGATGCCGAGACCCAATCCGCTCGAGGTCGCATCGGATCGTCCTGTCATTCCCCGTTCAGGGCGTGCGCCATCCGTGCCCGAGAAGCCCGGGCCATCGTCCTCGACGACGATACGGGCGTTCTCCCCCGTGCGCTCCGTGCGAACATCGACCCGGGTGTCGGCCCATTTTCTCGCGTTGTCGAGAAGATTGCCCATGACCTCTCCAAAGTCATGAGGATCCATGTCCACGGCCAACTCGGTCGGAATGCCGGTCTGCCAGACAAGCTGCTCGCCCCTGGGCAGATGCTGCATCAGCCGCAGAAGGCGCGCGACGGTCTCGTCGACCTGCGTATAGGCGCCGCATGCCACCGATGCGCCGCTGGTGCGGGCGCGCGCGACCTCGCGCTCCACATGGGTGCGGATGATCTCCAGCTGCTCCTGCATACGCTCCGCGGCGTCGAGCCTGCCCGTCTGTTCGAGATGGCGCACCTCGCCGCCGAGAATGGTCAGGGGCGTTTTGAGTCCGTGAGCCAGGGCGCCGGCCCGGTCCCGCGCCTTGCGGACGAGGTTCTCCTGCCGGTCGAGCAGCTTGTTGATGTTCTCGACCAGCGGCGCGACCTCGTTGGGAAAGCGGCGCGTCATGCGCCGGATCTGGCCGGTCTGAACCGCATTCAGGTCTCGCCCCACGGCCCGCAACGGACGCAGGCCCAGCGAGACCTGCAGCCAGGCAAACAGAACCAGCACCGCCGCAATGGGGAGCAGGACGCGGGTCACGTCCCATCCGAAGGCCTGGCGCAGCTCCACCACCTGCGCGTGATCCAGGGCCACCGCGAGGCCGAATGTGCGGGAGCCCTGCTTGCCGTCGATCGTGACCTCCCGCTCGATCACGTAGAGCTCGGAGCCGTCGGGCCCCTCGACCTCGAAGGCCTTGTCCCGATCGGCACCCTGGCGCGGTTCGCCCGCGGGGAGGGTCTGATCCCAGAGCGAGCGGGACCGCAGGATCGGCCGCCCTCCCTCGGTGACCTGCCAATAGGCCCCGCCATAGGGCTGATGATAGCGCGGATCCGTCAGCCGCTGGCTCAAGCCCGCCTCGCCCTCCGTGCCGAAGGCGGTGGCGAGTTCGGTCCAGTGGATGTTGAGGTCCTGCTCCACATAGCGGAGCACCTGGCGCTCGAAGAAGACGACGAGGGAAGCGCCCGCGACGGCGATCGTCACGACGATGGACGTGATCGCCACGATGAGCAGCCGCAGCCGGATCGAGTTGCAGGTCATGACGAGGGCGTCTCCATGATGTAGCCGTGGCCGCGGCGGGTTCCGATCGTCTCCGATCCGATCTTGCGCCGCAGGCGCGCTACCAGGGCCTCGATCGTGTTGCTTTCGGGCTCGTCCGATCCGTAGACGTGCTCGACCAGCTCGCTTTGGGCGACCACGCGATCGCGATTGTGCGCCAGGTAGCGCAGCAGACGGAATTCCAGCGGGGACAGCTCGATCGCCCGGCCGTTGACCATCACCCGCAGCCGCCGCGTATCGATCCTGAGCGCGCCGACCTCGATCAGGGGCGTCACGTGACGCCCGACGCGACGCAGCAGGGCGGCAAGGCGGGCGAGAAGCTCCTCCATCTCGAAGGGTTTGGTCAGATAATCGTCGGCACCGGCATCGATCCCTTCGACGCGCTGCAGCCAGGAGCCGCGGGCCGTGAGCACGAGGATCGGAACGGTGCTGGCCTCCTCCCGCAACCGGCGCACCACCGACAGGCCATCGAGCTTCGGCAGGCCCAGGTCCAGGATGATGGCATCGTAATCCTCGGTCGAGGCACGGAACCAGCCGTCCTCGCCATCCCTGGCGATGTCCGCCACATAGCCGGTCTCGCCCAGGGCACCGGCGATGTCCCTGGCGATGGCCGCTTCATCCTCGACGAGAAGGACCCGCATCAGCGTCTCCTGACCTGAAGGACTTTGTTCCGACGGGCATCCACCACGACCTCCTGGTAGCGGCGATCCTGGGTCAGGACCAGGAATTCGTACCGCCACTCGCCGCCCCAGGCTTGACGCAGGTCGACCTCCAGCACCTGGCCCGGAACCGCCTTCGAGACAGTCGGAAGGACGGTGCTCAGGGCCAAGGCCCAGCCCTGGGAGACGGCCTCGCGGGCATTGTCGGAGGAGGTGCTGCCCCAGCCCGCATGCGCAGCGGCCCGGGCATCGTCGCCGCCTCGGCCGCGTCCCCGTCCCTGGCCGTCGTCGTCGCCTCCGCGACCCCGGCCGCGGCCGCCGCCATCGTCGCCCCGGTTCGATCCCCGGTCATCGCCGCGGTCGCCGACGTCCCCGCCGCCACGGCCGCTGTTGCCGCCGCCGTCGCGGCCGCTGTCGTCACCGCCGCCGCGGCCGCTGCTGTCTCCGCCGCCACCCCCGCTGTCGCCGTCCTTGGCAAGGGCAGCACTCATCCAGGAGCCTTCGACCGGGGCCAGCGCCAGGGGGAGCAGAAGCAGCGCGATAAGGTGACGACGCGTCATAGAGCCTTCCAAAGGACCCCAGCATAGCACGCCCAATCTGATATTTCGCTGACATGGCCCGTCAGGTTCCGATGCCCGCCTTGGGCCAGATTGCTCCTGCATCGGCGCTGAACTGCTTCGCGCCGGATGAATGGAGGAAGACGATGCTGAAGCCAATCAAGAACGGTCCGAGTGTTCTGGTCCTGGGTGCCATGCTGGCCTCGCTCACGGCAGCGGCCGTCCCGGCGATGATCGCGAGCGCAGTCCTGTCCCCCGCTCTGGCGCGCGGTGGCGACGATGGCGGCGGCCGCGGCGGCGGCGATGACAGTGGAGGCCGGGGAGGCCGCGGCGGAGACGACGGCGGCAGCCATGGCGGCGGACGCTCCGGTGACGACAGCGGCGGGCGTGGAGGCCGCGGTGGAGACGACAACGGCGGGCGCGGTGGCCGCAGCAGCGACGACAGCGGACGCAGCCGGGGTGGGGATGACGTGGGACGGAACGACGATCGTGGTCGCGACAGGGCGGACGACCATGGCGGCCAGGGACGGGGACGCGGCCGGGGCGGCGACGATCATGGAGTGGCCCGGGCCGAGGATGGCCGGCGCGGCCGCGGAACGGATGACGGCATCCTGATGGGCGGCGGGACAAGAACCCAGACCCGGGACCAGCACCAGACCCGCACCCGTGGTGCCGATCACGTGGCGGATGTGCGCCGCGCCCGTGGACGTGGAGCCGACGATCCCGCTTCCGCTGCAGACGACAACGGCGGCCGCCTCGACCGCGACAAGCGCTTCGAACCGGGAGACGATCGCCGCGTGAACGGCCAGTGATGCGGGCCGGTTCGATGCTGCCGCGGAGCCCCTGGCTCCGCGGCAATCCGGATTGACCGACAGTGCTCTTCCTCGCCATCCCCGCCACCAGGGGATTGACAAAGAAGCGGCCCGGCAGCCTATCGGGTGATCCATGGACTTCCGGGACGGCGAGTGTCTTCGGGAAGTCGAGCATGTGGATCGGCTTGGCGGGCGTGCCGGGTTTTGCGGCAGGCCGATGCGAGGCGCATCGGGAGGGTTGGATTTTGGTCAAGCGGATCGGTTCAAAGGCGTGGCGCGTTCAGGTCGCGAACGACGGCGCCATCGTGGTCCTGGGCATTCGCACCGACACGGGCAGGGAATACGAGATTCTTCTCGGCGCGGTGGACACGACGCCGATCCTGACGGACCTGCTCAACGACATGGTGCGCACCCACCAGGGCAAACCGCCCAGGTCCTTCGCCGCCGATGCCGGGCCGAACCATGCGAAAAGCGTTCCGGTGCAGCCCTTGAGGACCAGTGTCGACCGGAGCGGCGAGAAACCCGTCCTGGTTCTGGATTTCGGCGGAACCGTCCTGAAGGTGGCCATCGACCCCGCTCAACTCCAGCAGGCGCTGTCCGCGCCTCAGGGGTGAGCCCGCATCTCAGCCGCGCCGCGCCGCCTCGATGGCGGCGACGTCGATCTTCTTCATCTCCATCATCGCCTCGAACGCGCGCTTGGCTTCAGCGCCGCCTGCCGCCAGCGCCTCCATCAGCACGCGCGGCGTGATCTGCCAGGACACGCCCCACCTGTCCTTGCACCAGCCGCACGCGCTCTCCTGGCCGCCGTTGCCGACGATGGCATTCCAGTAGCGGTCGGTCTCCTCCTGATCGTCGGTGGCGATCTGGAACGAGAAGGCTTCGCTGTGCTTGAACGCGGGACCGCCGTTGAGGCCGAGACAGGCAACGCCCGCAACCGTGAACTCCACCGTCAGCGCGTCGCCCTGCTTGCCGGACGGGTAGTCGCCGGGGGCACGGTGCACCGCATGCACCGCGCTGTCAGGAAAGGTCTCGCAATAGAAGCGGGCGGCCGCCTCGGCGTCCTTGTCGTACCAGAGGCAGATCGTATTCTTCGCCATGGTGTGTTCCTTAATCCTTCTGAAGCCGATATTCCGGCGGGTTCACATGGTTCTCGACGGTCCGACAGGCGTAGCCTAGTGAGGCATCGCCGCGGTCTCGTCGAGATGGGCGCTGGAATAGATCTTGTGCGCCAGAGCGGCGAGACCGAGCAGCGTGACCGAGGCGAGGGCGCAGCAGGCCGCGAAGCCCAGCGAGAAGCCGCTCCGGGCCGCCTCCAGCCAGGCCGGCGCGGTTTCGCCCATCGCCTTGGCGGTCTCGACCGCGCCGGCGAGCGTGGTGGAGACAGCGAGCTGCTGAGCGGCATTCAGCCCGCTCAGGTCCACGCCGTCCATCGTCATGCGGTAGACCAGTGTCCCGAGGCTTCCGAGCAGTGCAACGCCAAGCGCTCCGCCGAACTCCGCGCTCGTCTCGGAGATGGCGGAGGCGGAGCCTGCCTGCTCCGGCGGCGCCGTCCCGACGATCAGGCCTGTTGTGGTGAGGACCACCGGCACGAAGCCGAGGCCGATGATCATGCTGGCCCCAAGAACGCCGACCAGGCTCTCGGCATAGGCTGCTGCTGCCATCGCGGAAACTCCGATGGCATTGACGAGAAGGCCGAGGAGAACAGTCTTGACCGGCCCGAGCCGGTTCGTGAACCGGTACGCCTGCAACGACATGATTGTGAACACGAACGCGGACGGCACGGACCACAGGGCCGCCTCGAGCGGCGACAGGCCGAGAACCAGCTGCAGAAACAGGTTCTGAAACAGGAACACGCCGAACACGAAGAACATGCCGGCGAGATTGACGATCAGCGAGGCGGTGAAGGCGGGAATACGGAACAGGCGCAGGTCGATCAGCGGATGTGCGAGGCTTTTCTGGCGGCGCACGAACAGCACGCCGACCAGCAGGCCGGCCGCGATGGCCACGAGCTGGCGCGGCGCGAAGCCGTCCGCCGCCATGTGCTTGAAGCCGTAGATGATCGGCAGGACCGTGCCGAGCGACAGCGCCACGCTGATGAGATCGAGCCTTTCGCCGCCTTCATTCTTGTATTCCGGCAACAGGAAGGGCGCGGCGATCAGCAGCGCGACCATGACGGGGATGTTGATCAGAAACACCGATCCCCAATGAAAGGATTGCAGCAGCACCCCGCCGATGAGAGGCCCCACCAATCCCCCTAAGGCGAAGGCCGTGCCCCAGATGCCGATCGCCCGGTTCCGCTCGGCCTCGTTCGAGAACAGATTGACCACCAGGGACAGGGTCGACGGCGCGATCGTCGCGCCGGCGATGCCCAGCAGCGCGCGCGCCATGATGAGCTGCTGCGCCGTGCCTGCAAAGGCCGCCAGCGCGGAGGCCAAGCCGAACGCGAAGGCGCCGATGAGCAGCACGCGCCGGCGCCCGATCCTGTCGCCGAGCGTGCCCATCGTCACGAGGAAGCCCGCGACCATGAAGCCGTAGATGTCGTTGATCCAGAGAAGTTCCGATGCCGACGGATCGAGATCCGCCACGATGGCGGGCATCGCCAGAAAGAGGACCGACAGGTCCATCGAATAGATCAGGCAGGCGGTCGACAGAACGCAAAGCCCGATCCACTCGCGACGCCCCGCGAGCGGCTGGTCTTCAAGGGTTGCCCGTTCTTGCATGAACCGCCTCTCACCTTGGCAGGGCGGGCACTGTCATGCGCTCGCGAGGATTTGGCAAGACTTGAATCGTCCGGAATGGCCCGTCGACGCAGCGCGCCTTGACGCGTCACGAGCGCTCGTGCCGGATCCCGGTTCCCGCGCGGCCGGGTGTTGCAGACGGATTGAGGCGGCAGCCCGGGACGATGCCGATGGCCCCGGTTCCTGAAGAAGCCGTTCGACCGGCTTTCCTTCTCGTGCCTGGTGTCCGGCTAACCGTGGCGGTTGGCGTAGCGCCGTTTTTTGGTGAGGTTCCTCTGCCCTTCGAGCACCTTGGCCGGGGCGACCACCGCCTTGTAGCGGCGGGTCTGTTTCTTGAACGAGGGTCTGGTGCGCGCTTTGCCGGCCATAGGCTTCGGTCCTTTTCTGATGGAGGTTGAGCTTACATGGAGCCGGGGAGAGGTCAACGCCGATCCCAAGCCCCAGCCTGCCATGCGGGCGCCACGGTGGCACAGATTGAGCCGTGCCGGAACAGCCCTTGCAGCCTTGGCGTTACAAGGATGACGATTAACGACGGACCCGCCCGGGCGTCCTGGAGAACTCACATGGTGAACCCCCCTCATGCTGGCAGCCCATCCGCTCCTGGAAGGGACGGGAACAAGTCTGCAAGGCAGCCTTTGGACAACGATCTGGCCGAGAACTCGCAGGAGAACCTCGATGCAAGGCTCGACCACGCCATCGAGGAGACCTTTCCGACAAGCGACCCGGTCTCCGTGACCGTCACCAAAGGCCCCGCTCCCGAACGGGAAGCCCGCCCGGCGGCGGGTGACCGCCAAAGCGGTCAGCCGCAGGCCTCGACCGAGCATATTCTGAATCAGGTGCGGGACGCCCTGCACGAGGTTTCGGATCAAGCGTCGGGCGTCGCCCGCGACGTGTACGATCGCGGCGAGCAATACGCACGACAGGCACGGGAGCGATATCCGGAGGCGGAGCGGTACTTTCGCCAGGGCCAGCGGGCCGTGACGCAGCAGGTGACGGGAAACCCGTTGCTCGCGCTGTTCATGGCGGCAGCGGCCGGATACGCCCTGGCCTGGCTGATCCACGGGGAGAGGAGAAACCGGGAACCTGACGTGCCGGATTACGGCCGAACAGGGCGCGGATACGCACCCCATCGTGACAAGCTGAAGCCTTGACGGGCGCTGACGCTGTCGGGTGATAGCCTGGTTCGAGCCGAGACCCTTCGCATGGGTCGATGCGCTTGAACTCTGTTGCCGCATCGGCCAGCGGAAGGCATGATGCCTGACGGCTCCGACCCGCATCACGGCGATCCTGCCCCTCGGGATCGGCGAGGACGCCCTCGCCGATAGGCCCGTTGAAGAAGGTGCGGGGCAGGGGGCTTCCTTAAGGCTTTCGGTCGAGCAAGGCCGATCAGGCTGGAGGCGGTGGATTCCGTGTGGAACCCGCGAAGTGCCAACGCAGAGCCGTCGCTTCGGTGTCACTGTCGAAAGGCAGACTCTGTCAGAGCCAAGCCAAATTGTGTTCGACGCCATTCGTTTTTGAAGTGCTGAATGCCGGGAGTGGAAAACCATCGACCTCGACTTCCGCTTCCCTCCCCAATGTCTGTTTTCACGCAACCGGCGACGCTGGGTTCAGGTAAGGAAACTGCCGGGAGCAGACCTTCCTGGTTTTCTCGCCTAGTTTTCTCGCAATTCGCAGAACTCCCTTTCTGAAACACGGATCTGGTGTGTCGCATCGGATCAGAAAAAGCCGCGACAGCCGGGAATAGTGACCTCACATCAGGTGTCTCACCTATGGTCAGCCGGTCCCGTTAGTTGCCAGCAGAACGCGGGCTGCCGACAACGCGGCGCGGATGCACGCTCCTTGCGCAATCTGCGAAGGACCGATCAAAGGTACCCATCACCAGGGAGGTGGCACATACGGTGGCCACCTTATGCCTGACCACGCGGAAGTGGAACAAGGGGGCCTTGCGGCGAAAGCTGACGCCATGAAGGCCCTGCCGGACATCGTGAATGACGAGGTTGGACATGACCCCTTGCAAGTCACGCTCCCGATGGCCGTGGAAAGCCTGTTGTGAGGCTCAAACGCAGCCGCTTTGCGGGATCATTTTTGGTATGGGCGGCTTCTGCAGAAGGGATCTCCATGAACATCAAACAAAGCCAAATACTGGGCATCGGCGCTCTGATGCTTCTCTTCGCCTCGGCTGTGGTCGTTGTCATACTGACGGGTTGAACGCTGCCAATTCAAGGTGCAGCTAAAGCGATATCATTTGCGCGTAAGGATGTTTTTAGGGAGCTTCTATGGGCGCTTGGGACATGAGGCGGTAAAGAGTCAGCCTATATGGCCGACCCGCTCGGCCCAATATGAGCATGAATTTAAAAGTTCACTCGAATGTAGAAGAACCCTTGAGGAGCCGCTGGCGCCAACCCCGCTGCCAGCGATGGTGCCGCACATAAGCCGTATGATTCGGATTGCCTAAAGTCGGCTCCGGCTCATACCCTTACAATCTGACCGCCTCACAAACGTCGGCGCTTAAGCGCGCTATTCGGCAGCAGACCACCGGGCAGCCAGTAAGTGCTTGGATAGAAGAGAGATTTCGATTTTGCAAGGCACCGCTGGCAGGGGCCGATTCCGAACCTCACCGTCCCGAAGCCGCCGAGCGATGCCACCATATTGCCTCTGGACGGAGCGCGTCCGGCGAAGCACGATCGTCGCTCGACACCTGCATGGCTGTAGAGGATGGCGATTCCTGCGGATCAGAAGACCCAAAGGCGCCTTGCGGCGGTCCTCGCGGCTGACGTGGTGGGCTTCTCCGCCCTGATGGGACAGGACGAGGAAGGAACCCTGGCGAGGATCAAGGACCTGCGCCGAGAGGTGCTCGAGCCGAAGGTCAATGACCACCAAGGGCGCGTGGTCAAGACCACGGGCGATGGCATCCTGGTCGAGTTCTCCAGCCCCGTCGAGGCCGTCCGATGCGCCACAGAGATCCAGGAGTGCCTTGCCGCCACGGGCTCTCGGGAATCTCCCAAGGCCCTCCAGCTCCGGATCGGCATCAACCTGGGCGACATCATCATTGAAGCCGACGGGGACATCTACGGCGACGGGGTGAATGTCGCAGCCCGACTGGAGCAAATGGCGGAGCCTGGAGGAATCTGGGTTTCGGGCAAGGTCTACGAGGAGGTCCGGGACAAGCTGCCGTATTCCTTCGAGGACCGGGGCGAGCAGCAGGTCAAGAACATCGCCAGGCCGGTGAGGATCTATAGCCTTCAGGCCGCTCCTACGGACACTGCTGCCCCCGGTACACGGCCGGCCTTGCCTCTTCCTGACAGACCATCGTTGGCCGTCTTGCCCTTCACCAACATGAGTGGCGACCCAGAGCAGAAGTACTTCGCCGATGGAATGGTCGAGGAGATCATCACTGCCCTGTCCCGCGTGCGCTGGTTCTTCGTGATCGCCCGGAACTCGTCCTTCACCTACAAGGGCCGGTCCGTGGACATCAGACAGGTCGGCCGGGAACTCGGCGTGCGCTACGTGCTGGAGGGCTCCATCCGAAAGGCCGGGAACAGGGTGCGGGTCACGGGGCAATTGATCGAAGCGGCCAATGGGCGGCACATCTGGGCTGACAGGTTCGACGGCGAACTCGCCGACATCTTCGATTTGCAGGACCGCATCACGGAGAGTGTCGTCGGAGCTATCGAGCCGAGCATCAGCCGGGCTGAGATCGAGCGGTCCTCCGCGAAGCCGACCCATGATCTCGACGCCTACGACCTCTTCATGCAGGCAATGGCACATTTTTATGCGCTCACCAAACCTGCGAATGAGGAGGCCCTGCGGCTGCTCGGTCGCGCGCTGGAGTTGGACCCGAACTATTCCTCGGCCAAGGCTTTGGCGGCACTGCTCCATAATGTTCGAGTTATCCAGAACTGGGGGGACCAGACGGAAGCCGAGACGGGCATCCGCTTGGCCCGAGAGGCGTGGGCGGACCATGGCGACGATCCGACTACCTTGGGCAGGGTGGGGATCGTGCTGGCGTATCTGGCGCGTGACTACGAGACAGCACTCGCCGCGACCGACCGTGCACTCTTGCTGGACCCGAACTCTGCGGTTGCTTATAGGAATAGCGCCTGGGTACGCATGTGGGTGGGTGACTGGCAGGTCTCGGTCGATCACTTTAAGAAGGTGATCCGCCTGAACCCTCTTGACCCCGATATGTATGGGATCGAAACCGGACTGTGCTTCGCACTGCTGGTTGGTGGTCGCCCTGACGAAGCATTGCCGTGGGTTCAGAAGGCCATCCAAGAAAAACCTACGTATGGAGCAGCCCTGCGGGGTCTCATAGTGGCTTTGGTAGAGCTTGGCCGGTTGGAGGAGGCGCGAGTGGTCGGGCAGAGGCTGCTTGCCCAAGATCCACAGCAGACGATCACACTCGCCAACCGCCAGCACGCGGTACGAGATCCGCAGGTTCGCGAGCGGATCTTCGCGGCTTTGAGAATGGCCGGAATCCCGGAATAATACTCGACAGTCCATCGATGGACTCCGGAAATCTAAGGCAGCTTGTTGTCCCGGCTCCAGGAACGAAGGCGGAGATCAGCCGACGGGCTGGATCAAGTCTGGTGGTCTTTGCTGCCGAATGCCGCTTAAGCGCCGACGCGGGCCAAGCGCTTACGTCGCAGGAGTGCCACTAGAGCATCGGATGTGAAAAGTAGATTTGCACTTTTGGGATTGATCCGATGCTCATCCTCTGGGGTTGCGCATCTTTGAGCGCGGAAAAACCGGATCCGCTTTTCCCGCACGATGCGCCAGCAGGATACCGCCCTCGAGATGAGCGAGACATGATGCGCAGGAACGGCAATAAACGGGTCGTGGCAGCGTCCAGGATGGAGCGCAGCCATTGCTTGGTTACAGGTACGCGAACCCAAAAACAGCCAGGGTCAAGACGGCCAGCGTCAGGAGCAGAGCGACAGCCAGCCAGCGATCCAGCACCACAAGAACCAGTGCTGGCACAACTCCGACGATGCAGAGAATTGCCGCGAACCGTGCAAGAGGGCTCGTCACCTCAGCCGAGGCGCCATCCAGCCAATAGAGGGCACCGAGAAAGGCAAAAAGAAGGGCCTCGACCACGGCTATGTACATGACAATAAAACGAAACATCAGACGGCTGGGGTTACTACATAGCTTGAAAAACACTTATACGCTCAGGTTAACCTTGGCAGCGGCACACAGAACCTGTGCCCGATGAGTGGAGTTGCATCAATCAGTAAGACTCATAGCTTGAGAATGATGGCTCTCGAGACGCAAATGGCAAGTCCTTGCCGCCCTGCCGTTAATTCACAATCAGGTCCGAGCATCTGTCCGACACCCGCTACGACTGCCCCGGTGCCTGAAGGATGAGCATCCCGCAACAATGGGTTGTAGAGCTTGCGGATTGCCATGCACCTCACAAAGCAGGACTGGCTGCTACAAAGGTTAACCTTGGCAGCGCAAATGGCTCCGAGAGGCAAGGATCCGCATGGCGGGAGGAGGGGTGAGTCGCCTTACTTCGGCGATCCGACGCGACACCAACTCGCCAAGTTTCCGCCCAATCTCCGGAAAATCCCCTAAGTCAAGAGATTATATTCCGTCAGTCAAATGTGGCACAAAGTCAGCAACTACGGACGTCACAGGATGAACACATTTAGAAGTGACCAAGTATTAAGGGGCACGTAGTAAAGGGGAACTATGGGATGGAACAACTTTACCTTGTGTTATTATCATCAGATCAAGCATCGTTGTTGAAGACAGGGATCAAATTTTCTCATTTGATTGGCATTGTCGTCGGCCTTGGCGCTGCAACGGTCCTTGATCTGGTGATTTTACGCTTTGTCGCGGCGGGCAAGATCGCCCCTGAGCATGCGTCGATCATCGAGTTCTGCTCGAAGGTCGTGACCGCTGGACTGCTCGTGCTTTGGGTATCGGGCGCAGCCTTCCTGCTCCACTACTATGCCTTCGATCCCGCCAAACTTGGCAATGAGAAGGTATGGGCGAAGATCGCGATCGTCGGGGTTCTCACCCTCAACGGGGTCTTCATTCATAGGACCGTGCTGCCGCTCGTCAGGGCGCGCGTCGGCCAAAGCCTGTTTGAGGGAATGACCGTCCTGCAGCGCTCATTGCTGATCACGTTCGGCGTCGTGTCGGCCACCTCGTGGTATGTGCCGCTTCTTCTCGGTGCTATGCCGCAGCTCAACTTCGTCGTGCCGGCAACCACAATCCTGCTGGCCTACGCCGTGGTGCTCGGCGTCGCGATCGCCCTCACTCAGATCATGGCGCATGTTCTCTTCAGTGAAGCCTCGCCTTCTGGTGTGAAGGTTCGATCGCTGCACAGCCGTTCAGCCCATTGAGCGTCGCCGGATTGTGACAGGGCATTGCTCCCTGACGGGGCCGGCCGCATCGGCCGGCCCTGCTTGATTGCAGATTCATGGCTCCGTCAGCCCTTATCGCTATGAGGATGACGATGATTGGCCAATGCCCAAGACATCAATGCTGCCGAACTCGTAGATCGCCGCACCCGTCAGCAGCGCCAGCGCCAATGCAGCAGCACAATGTACGGCAGGAGTGGCGCAGCAGAGCAAACGCAATGTCGAACTCAACTGCTCCCGGGAACGCGATAAGTGTTTAAGGTTCGCTGATGTTCTTGTTCCAAACCTTCGTTTGATCTTCCTCAAATCCCCGCCCCATTCTCGAACGTCCATCGATAGCGCTCGTCGTATTCCTTCTCCTCGCGCTCGATGCGTTCCAGATGGGCTACGAGTTCGTCGCGCAGCTCATGCAGGCTGCGGCGGGGCTGGTTGTCGATCTCGTATTCTCCCGGGGGCAGGGGCGGGTGAGCGTGCTTGTCCATCTCGCCGAGGGTCCGGGTGAGGCGGGCCAGGGGCTGGAGGGCGCGCTGGGCCTGTGCGATGGGCTGGTGCTCCAACTCCTCCGCATGGCGCTCGGCGAGGCGCCAGAGCTTCTCTGTGATCTCCTCGCGCCGCTCGCCCGTCACGGGGCGCGGGGTTGCGCCGGCGCTCCCGTTTCCGGGAACGCAAAAGCATTAGGTTTGGAACCGGAGCAGCGGTTGCCCGCTTGATGATCGACCAAGCGTCGCAATAGGCTGCCGCCGGGCAGGGTCAGGGCTCCGTCCATGCGATGCTTCAGCACCGGAGGAGAAGGACGTCGATGCGTATCACCCGCCGCAAGGCATCCGTTCTGATCCTCGGCATGGCGATCCTGCCGCTGCTGTTCATCAGGCCATCGGCGGCTTTCGCCCAGGCCCAGGCCTGCGAGCGGTACAAGGCCGAACTGGCCTCCCTGAACCGCAGCGGCGCCTCGTCCCGTCAGGCCGAAGCCAATGCCCAGCGGCATGCGCGCGAGATCGAGCGCCTGGCGGGCTACTATCGTTCCATCGGCTGCGACCGCAGCGGCTTCTTCTTCAGCGCGCCGGCGGAATGCGGCCCCATCGCCGGGCAGATCCGCGCCCTTCAGGCGAGCTACCAATCCCTCGTCGGCCAGGCCGTGGACCCGTCGGCAGCCGCCGAGCGGCGGCGACAGCTCAGGGCCGCCATCAGCCGCGCCTGCGACGGCGCCGAGCCCGAATCCCTTCCAGCCGCCAAGCTGGACGGCAACTCTCGCCTCGTGTGCGTACGCTCCTGCGACGGCAGCTACTTCCCGCTGGACGGCGAGCCGAAGCGGAATGGGGGCGAGGCGGCCCTGTGCAGCGCCCTGTGCCCGAACACGGAGGTGAGGGTCTTCCTTGCGCCCCGCGAAGGCGGCATCGAGGAGGCCGTGTCGCAGACGGGCGAGCCGTACATGAAGCTGCCCAATGCGCTGCGCTACCGGAAGGCTTATGATCCGAGCTGCTCGTGCAAGAAGCCGGATGAGAGCTGGGCGCAGGCCCTGCGCAAGGCCGAAAGCCTGATCGACCGCAAGAAGGGCGACATCCTGGTGACGGCGGCCATCTCCCAGCAGATGACGAACGCCGCCCTGAAGCGGCCCAGAACCAGACGGGACAAGGCCGACGGCGCGATCGTGACGGCAGCCTCGAGCCTCCAGGCGTCCATCCCGGCGGATCCGGAGACCACCGGGAGCATCGGAGGCAACACGCCGCCATCCCCTGGAGAGGGCCGGCGCATCCGGGTCATCGCCCCCGACATCATCCCGGTCCCGGTGCGGTAGAGCCGAGCGTCCGTCGATGGGGCGAGGGTGGAGACCCTCGCCGGGCCAAGGCGGCTTCTCACGAGGGCGCCTCGACCCTGGCCGGTGGCATCGACGGCGACCTTCGTCGTTCCTCTGATCCCTTCGCCTCAGATCCCTTCCCCTCAGATCCCTTCGCCATGGCTGAACCACCATTCCCGGATGTCCCAGTGCCGGCCCTCCTCGCGCTCGATGCGCTCCAGATGAGCCACGAGTTCGTCGCGTAGCTCGCTGAGGCTGCGGCGGGGTTTGGGCGCGTCGATCTCGTATTCGTGCGGGGCTTGAGGCGGGCGGGCGTGCTTGTCCATCTCGCCCAGCGTCCGGGTGAGGCGGGCGAGCGGCTGGAGGGCGCGCTGGGCCTGTGCGATGGGCTGGTGCTCCAGCTCCTCCGCGTGGCGCTCGGCGAGGCGCCAGAGGCTCTGGGTGAGCCGCTGCCGGGACCGGGCCGTCGAGGCCGGGGAGAATGCCGGGGCAGGCGGCCGCTGCCAGCCGCCCTCCGCCACATAGCGGGACACAGTGGCGATGGACAGGCCGAGCTCTCCGGCAATGCGCCGGTAGGGCCAGTCGGTGCCCTCCACCAGCTCCCGCATCCGGGCCACCTCATCGGGGCTCAGCTTGTCGCGCAGCCGCACCGGCTCCCTGGCGGCAGGATCCGGCGCGGTGGAGGCGGGGTTCTGGCCGGAGGGCAGGGCCGGGAGAGGGGGCAAAGACGGCATCGCAATGGTTTCTTCAAATTAGAACAAAAGAAGAACATTATGCCGTTCATGGGATAATTGTCAAGGTTGATGGTGGTGCCCTTAGGGGATGTAACAGCTTGGAACGCTGTTCCAGGCTGTTCCAGGGTTTGTTCCAAGGGCGTTCCAGGGCGGGAGCCCGGAATCGGCGTGTTCCATCACCGTTCCAAGGGAAAACGATCAGATATCATCATTTGTCCTCATAGTTTGGCGGGCGTATTCGGGTGGTCCCAAGAGGACGAAGACGCCATGAGCCACGCCACCGCCGCCATGCCCGCGCAGAGCCTGAACCGGATCGACGGGTCGAGCCTCGGCCTCTACGCCGCCACGGTCTTTCTCTGGGGCGTGAGCTGGATCGGGATCCGGGCGCAGCTGGGCGTCGTGGCGCCGGAGATGTCGGTGCTGTGGCGCTTCCTGCTCGCGGCATTGCTCATGTGGGGCTGGGTGCTCGCCACGGGCCACAGGGTGCGCTTCGCGGCGTCCGACCATCTGCGCTTTGCGGCGGTGGGGGCCTGCCTGTTCTCGTGCAATTTCGTGTCGTTCTATTACGGCGGCCTGAGCATCCCGTCGGGCCTGCTCTCGGTGGTGTTCTCGCTGGCCTCCGTTTTCAACCTCGTGCTCGGGTTCGCGATCTTCCGGCAGAGGCCGGAGGCGCGGGTGGCGGCGGGCGGCGTGATCGGGGCTGCGGGAATCGTGTTCCTGTTCTGGCCGGAAATCACAGGTGCTGGCTTCAACGCGGCGGCGCTGAAAGGTTTGGGGCTCTGTGTGATGGGCACCCTGTTCTTCTGCTCGGGCAACATGATCTCGACCATGGTGCAGCGCCGCGGCGTGCCGCTGCTCTCGGCCACCGCCTGGGGCATGACCTATGGCTGCGCGGTGCTGCTGGCGCTGAACCTGTTGCGCGGCAACGAATTCATCATCGAGCCGACGGTCAAATATGTCGGGTCGCTGCTGTATCTGTCCATCGGCGCGTCGGTGCTGGCCTTCATGTCGTATCTCACCCTGCTGCGGCGTCTCGGAGCCGCGCGGGCGGGCTACGCCACGGTGCTGTTTCCCATCGTGGCGCTCACCGTCTCGACCTTGATTGAGGGCTATGCGTGGACGTGGCTCGCCGTCATCGGCGTCGTGCTGGCGCTCGTCGGCAACGTGCTGGTTCTGCGCAGGCCCACTGCCAAATAAGGGTTATTCGGCCGCGATCGGCTGCACATTGCGGGTCGAACCCAGGTTGTCGAGGGACTGCTTGATGTGGAAGCCGAGCGCGTCCGCGAGCGGGTTCTCCTCGCCGCGGGCGCGGATCAGGCCGATCTTGCACGAGGGCAGGGCCGGGAAGCCGTCGGACGGCCCCAGGATGCGCATGCCGGGGCGTACGGCGCTTTCCGGCAGCACGGAGACCGCGAGCCCCGCCAGCACCGCGGCGCCCACGGCGGTGGAGTGCCAGCTCACATAGGCGATGCGGAAGGGCCGGTCGGCGCTCTCCAGCGCCTCCGTGGCGGAGTGGCGCCAGCCGCAATTGGGGCGTCCCAGCGCCAGGGGAACCGGCGTCTCCTCGTGCACCCCGTGGCGGGCGGAGGTCACCCACAGCAACTGCTCGATGCGCACGATCTCGGACGGGCCGCGCCGGTCCACATGGGTGATGATCGCAAGATCGAGGTCGCCGTGCTGCACCCGCTCGATCAGGTTGTGCGTCGGCTCGCACATCACCGTCACCTCGGCCTTCGGGTTGGAGCGCGAGAAACGGGCCAGGATCTCCGGCAGGTAGCGGTCGGCGTAATCGTCGGGCAGGCCGAGGCGCACGCGGCCGGTGAGCTCGTTGTCGTTGAAGGAGGCCATGCATTCCGTGTTCAGGCGCACGATCCGGCGGGCATAGTCGAGCAGGCGCTCGCCCTCGTCGGTGAGCTTCGACAGGCGCCCGTCGCGCTCGAAGATCGCCTTGCCGACCCGGTCCTCCAGCCGCTTCATCTGCATGGAGACGGCGCTCTGCGTCTTGTGCACGATCTCCGCCGCGCGGGTGAACGACCCGGTATCGGCAATGGCGACGAACGTCCTCAGCTGGTCAATGTCGAGCAGGTGCATGCGCAAACCCCATCATCAATCCCGTTGATGATACATATCTCAAACAATCGTTTCAAGTGATGAAACGTTCCAAGTATAGTGTTCCAAGAAAACATGAAAATAATTCATTAAAATCAATGATTTATATGGTTTTCTTCCTGTGAAACGTTCCTGGAACGCCTTGGAACGGCGTTCCAGGAGCCGACGGCTTGAGAGTGAGATTAAGGAGATCTAATCATGAACCGGTCGATACTATCCGCAGTGAGCTTCTCTGGCGCGGCCGCTCTGCAGCAGTTCGTCCGCTCGCTCACGAATCTTGTCAAAGCTCTCAGGCATCGCCGCGAGATCAAGCATCTTGCCGAGTTCGACGACCGCATGCTGAAGGACATCGGACTCACCCGGAATGATGTGTCGAGCGCCTTGTCCGAGCCGCTCACCCACAACCCATCCTGGGTGTTGGTTCGAAGTGCGGAGCGACATTCTCGGAGTGAGATGGTCGATCACTCGGCTAAGCCGGCCCGACCAGTCGTTCCATTCGTGACGCCGGTAAAGCGCTGCGCCTAAGCCTTGTCGCTGTCGGTCTTGCCGGCATCGGTGAAGATCGATTGGAGGGACGTGAGATACTGCATCTGCATCTCGCGTCCCTTTTCCATCATCTCATCAAGCGAGGACATCGGCGCCTGGATCTGCGGTTCCGGCGTCGGCGGCTCTGCCGGCGGAGGCATCTGGAAGAAGCCGGCGAACATTTCCTCGAACGGATTTGCAGGCTTCTTCTCGGGCGAGGCGGCCTTCATCCAGTTTGTCCACAGATCGGCCCAGGGATTGGCTGCTGGCGTAGCCTGCTGGCTATCCTTCGAATTCGCCAAATTCTGAAATACCTGCGTGTGAGCCATCATCCACTGGGATGTGCCGCCTGCCAGGATCCCGGCGAGCACCGGCAGCAATTGCTGCATGGTATCGGCGTTGATGCCTGCGTAGCTCGCCGCCTGGTGCGCCACGCGTCGGCTGACCTCGTCGGAGCCAAAGAGCTGGTCGAGCAGCTGGCGGCCTTCCTGTTGCGCCTGGGGCGTGAAGGGGTTTCCGGCAGCCTGCCAGAAATTCTGATAGGCCCCTCCCATCATGGATTGAAGCACGCGGGTCGGATCGCTCGATGCCATGGCGTGCTGGAGCCCCATGGCAAAGGCCGGCATGAAGGCGGCCATGGTTCTCTGGGGCTGGTCGCCGGAGAGGTGGAACTGCCGTGCGAGTGCGTCCAGCGCTGCACTGGTCTGGGCCTGCCGCATCAGATCGAACCAGTTGAACATGGCAGCCTCCTCACTAACGAAATGTCAGAGCATCGGACTCAAAAGCGGAATGCACTTCCGGGAGCAATCCGATGCTCGTTCCTTTCTCTAACGCATCGTACGAGACGATGCGCACGCCTGGATGTCAGGCGACCGGAACAGCTTGCCTCTCAAGACGCCGGATTGTCCAGAACGCCGTAATGACGGCGGCGATGCCGAACGCCACCGAGCCGAGCCCGATCCCGACGAGGGCGCCCTTGGGGCCTGCGATCTGGGCACCGAAATAGGCGAAGGGGATCATACCGAGCGTGGCCCGGCCCCAGTTGAAGAAGGTCGAGAGCAGGGGATAGCCCAGGTTGTTGAAGGAGGCGTTCGACACAAGAACAAGGCCAATGAAGAGCCAGATCAGGCCGCTGAGCTGACAGAAGAACTGCACGAGCTCGGCCGTCTGCGCGGGAGCGTTGAAGGCCTGGGTCAGCAGCCCGCGCACGAGGAACAGGATCAGCCACACGCAGGCGACATAGACGACCGTGACACTGAGGGCGTCCTTCAGGATCTGCTTCATGCGGTCATAGCGCTGCGCACCCCAGTTCTGTCCCAGCACGGGACCGATGGCGCCTGCGAGCGCGAACAAACCGGCAAAGGCAACCGGCGTGACGCGGTCGATGATGGCGGAGGCGGCGATGATCTGATCGCCGAACCGCGCGACGACGCCTGTGAAGAAGGCATTCGCAGCCGGAGCGGCGATGTTGGTCAGGATGGCCGGAACCGCAATGGCGAGGAAGGGACGCGCATCATGGAGCATACCGCTCCAGCTGGGTGCCGCCAGAAGATTGTGGATGCGCGTAACATAGCGGAAGCTGACATAGGCCGTGACGAGCCGCGCGATATTGATGGTCATCGCCGCGCCATCGGACCTCATATCGAGGCCGAAAATCAGGATCGGGTCGAGAAACACGGTGACGACGGCAACGGAGAGCGTGGCATACATGCTTCGCTTGGCATCGCCCGCTGCCCGCAGGACGGTGGAAAGGCCCATGCCGAGCGCCATCACCGCATTGGTCGGCAGGGCGATCCAGAGAAAGCTGAGAGCGACGTCATAGGTCCGGTCATGCGCACCCAAGGCCTTCAGGATCACAGGCAGCATGACCAGGACGACCGCGCTGATCGCCGCGGCGATTGCGGTCATGAGAATGCTGCATGAGGTCGCCAGACGTCGCGCGTCATCCGGCCGGCGCGCTCCCAGAGCCCGCGAGACGAGCGCTCCGACGGGGATCATCAGACCCACATTGATCGAGATCGTGAAGAACATCACGACGGTAGCAAGGCCGACGCCTGCCGTCATGCTCGGGTCGTTGAGCCAGGAGATGTAGAGAAGCGACACCAGATCGACGATGAAGATCGCAACGAGGCCGGCCGCTCCCGTTCCCGTCATCACGAGAACGTGGCGCATGGTGGAGCCGGTGACAAAACGCGGCGTGTCGGCCCTTCTGCCTAAATCGTCTTTCGAAGGACTTGCGTCCATTAAATGACCCCTTCGCCGAGGATGTCGCGTGTCTCGGGACTGAGGGCTCTCGCCCTGCTGGCGGGAGCGGTGAGCGGCTCGGGGGTAATCTTGGAGCCCACCACGAGTTCCGCTCCGCCCATCGCGCCAACCTCCTTTTGCAGAACGAGGCGGGCGATATCGCGCTTGCGGACATCGCTGGCGGCGGCAGCTGCCGTTTCCGGATCGGTTCCGAGCTCCTCGAGCGCGGCACGTCCGAACACGATGGCGGATTCGAAGACCTCGCGGATCTGATAATCGACGTCGCGATTCATGAGCTCGATTGCATGGATGCGGTCGAAGGCGCGCACGAAGCTGCGGGCGTTCTGGAAGTTCTCGTGAATGATCTCGATGATCTTCACCATCGCTTCCTGATCGTCGATGCAGATGCAGATCATCTCGGCCTTCTCGGCGCCTGCCGCGCGGAGCACGTCGAGGCGGGTGCCGTCGCCATAATAGACCTGAAGGCCGAAGCGCCCCGCATCACGGATGCGCTCGACGTCCCTGTCGATCACGGTTGCCTGAATGCCCTGTGCCAGGAGGACCTGGTTCACGATCTGTCCGAACCGGCCGAAGCCGATTACGAGAACGCGGCTTTCGAGTTCGCCCTCAGGGCTATGAAGCCCATGCAGGTCCGGTTCGTCTTCGCTAGCACGATTGTTGCTGAGGAGCTTCTCGACAAAGGTCGACAGGAGCGGCCCCAGCAGCATGGTGATGGCGGCAAGCGCCGTGAGGGGCTGCGCCTCAGCCTGCGACATGAGACCCAACCCCGCCGCAACGGGAATCAGCACGAAGGCGAATTCGCCCGCTGTGCACAGAATCGTTCCGGACCGCAGGCCGTCACGCCAGCTTGCGCCGAACAGCCTTGAGAGGACGGCGATGATGAGGGTCTTGCCCACAAGCACAACCGGCGCGGCAATCGCCAGCAGAACCCATTGCTCCCGAACGAGGGCAAGATCGATCGACATGCCCACGCTCATGAAGAAGAGACCCAGCAACATGCCGCGGAACGGCTCGATATCGGCTTCCAGCTGATGCCGGAAGTTGGACTCGGCCAGCAGGAGCCCTGCCAGGAAGGCGCCCATGGCCATAGACAGGCCGACCTCCTGCATGAGGAGAGCCGCGCCGAGAACGACAAGCAGCGCGGAGGCGGTCATGACCTCGCGGGCGCCGCTGCGGGCGAGAATGCGGAAGAACGGATTGAGCCCGTAGCGGCCGATCAGGACGACGGCCGCAATGCCGAGGAGGGCCTCGCCGACGGCAAGGACGCGGTCCAGGAGAGAATCCTGTTCCGCGGCCCCTGAGGCGAGAAGCGGCAGGATGGCGAGCAGGGGGACGACCGACAGATCCTGGAAGAGCAGAATTGCGAAGGAGCGCTGACCGTAGGGTGTCGGCAGATCGTTTCGCTCCCCCAGCATCTGGAGGGCGATGGCCGTAGCCGAAAGCGCGACGGCAACCCCGGTGACGAAGGAGGCCGGAGGCGAGAAGCCGATGGCCATGGCGGCACTGCCGAGCAGGATCGCGGTGACGGTCAGCTGGGCGAGTCCAAGACCAAAGATATCCCGCTTCATCTCCCAGAGATGGGACAGCTTGAGCTCGAGTCCGATGATGAACAGAAGAAGCACGACCCCGAGTTCGGCCACGGTGGCGATGGTCTGCGGATCCTCCACCAGGCTCAGGCCCGACGGGCCTATGGCGACGCCGGCTGCGAGGTAGCCGAGAACCGCACTCAGGCCGATGAGCCTGAACACCGGCACGGCCACGACCGCGGCCGCGCAGAAGGTCAGAATGGGAGGGAGAAAGCTGACGTGGGAAGCCGTGGATGCCATGGGTTTTCAGGGGAGGTAAGGGGCTGTTGCACCGTTGTAGGGATTCTTGGGCGTAGGCGCGAGTGTTTCTTGACGGGGCCGCCCCGTCTCGTGCCTCATCGCACGCGCTCTTCCCTCCCCCTTGCGGGGAGGGGCAGGGGTGGAGGTGGTGCGACCGGAGGAAACCTGAAACCAGCATGACGCTTCTCCCTCTCCCGGGCGGGAGAGGGTTGGGGTGAGGGCAGGACAATGCCGGAGGAGGCGCGACGGAGTCCGTGTTGCGGCGGAGGCGACAGTGCCAAGCTGGTTAAACCCCACACCCTCACCCCTCTCCCGTTCGGGAGAGGGGATGCGTTGTTAGAGCCTCATGCTATCTGGATCATTCACATAGCTCCGACTTTTCGACCCCCACCCTTCATCTCTCCCCGCAAGGGGGAGGGAAGAGCGCCTCATCGGCCTGCCGCGAATAAGCGTCGCTCCCGCTTGACAGGAAGGGCCTCGTCTCGCCACATCGCCAGATCATGACCAAGCCACCCCTCGACATTCTGCTCTGTGCCCCGCGCGGCTTCTGCGCCGGGGTCGTCCGTGCCATCGATGCCGTCGAGAAGGCTCTCGCGATCCATGGGGCTCCGGTCTATGTGCGTCATGAAATCGTGCACAACAAATACGTCGTGGAGAACCTGAGGCGTAAGGGTGCGGTGTTCGTCAGGGAACTCGACGAGGTGCCCGATACCCAGGCGCCGGTCATCTTCTCGGCCCATGGGGTCGCCAGGTCGGTTCCCGAGGCGGCCAATGCCCGTAATCTCTTCGCCATCGACGCGACCTGTCCGCTGGTGACCAAGGTTCACCGAGAGGCGCAGGTCCATCACAAGCGGGGCCGCCACATCGTCCTGATCGGCCATGCGGGCCATCCCGAGGTCGTCGGCACCATGGGCCAGCTGCCCGAGGGGGCCGTCACCCTGGTCGAAACCGTGGACGACATCGCCCGCCTTGAGCCGGCCGATCCCGACAATCTCGCCTTCGTGACGCAGACGACCCTCTCCGTCGACGATACCCAGGACATGGTGGACGCCCTCAAGGAGCGCTTCCCCGCCATCGTCGGCCCGCATAAGGAAGACATCTGCTACGCCACCACCAACCGGCAGGGCGCTGTCAAGCGCGTGGCGCCGCAGGTCGATGCGATGATCGTGGTGGGCTCGCCCAATTCCTCCAATTCACAGCGCCTGCGCGAGGTTGCCGAGCGGGAGGGCTGCCCCCTGGTTCGGTTGATCCTGCGCGCCGAGGACATCGATTGGAGCTTGTTCGGCACCATCCGGAGCCTGGGCATCACCGCAGGCGCCTCGGCGCCCGAGATCCTGGTGGAGGAGATCATCGACGCCTTTGCGGCGCGCTACGAGGTGTCGGTCGAGAGCGTGTCGACAGCGGATGAGAGCGTGTTCTTTCCTTTGCCGCGCGAGTTGCGTGAGCAGGCGGCGGAGTAAACGGTGGCGGTCTATACGGAAGTCAGCGACGAGGATCTCTCGGCGTTCCTCGAAACCTACGACATCGGCACGGTGCTCTCCTACAAGGGCATCGCCGAGGGCGTGGAGAACACCAATTATTTTCTCCACACCACTAGGGGCTCCTACATCCTCACCCTGTACGAGAAGCGGGTGCGGGAGGACGATCTGCCCTTCTTTCTCGGCCTCATGCAGCATCTGGCCCGAAAGGGGCTGAACTGCCCGCTGCCGGTGAACAATCGCCGGGGAGAGCCCTTGGGGAGAGTGGCCGGGCGGCCTGCCGTCATCATCACGTTCCTGGAGGGCATCGCCGTTCGCCGCCCGACGGCCCAGCATTGCGGGGCTCTCGGCGGCGCGCTGGCGAAGCTGCATCTTGCGGGTCGGGATTTTGCCATGCACCGGCCCAACGCCCTCTCATTGGAGGCTTGGGCGCCGCTCTTCGCGCAGGCCGAGGCCCAGGCCGATACGGTCTCTCCGGGATTGGCCGAGCGGACGCGGCGGGAGCTGGTGAACCTGCAGGAGGCCTGGCCGCGCGGCCTGCCCACTGGCATCATCCACGCCGATCTCTTCACCGACAACGTGTTCTTCATCGGCTCGGAAGTCTCGGGGCTCATCGACTTCTACTTCGCCTGCACGGATTCCTTCGCCTATGATGTCGCCATCTGCCTGAACGCCTGGTGCTTCGAGACCGACGGCTCGTTCAATCTCACAAAGGGTCAGGCAATGCTGGCCGGCTACCAGGCTGTCCGGCGCCTTGACGCCGACGAGACCGAGGCCCTGCCGATTCTCTGCCGCGGTTCGGCCATGCGCTTCATGCTGACCCGGCTGGTGGATTGGCTCAACGTGCCGCCGGGTGCGCTGGTGAAGCCGAAGGACCCGCTGGAATACGACCGCAAGCTCAACTTCCACCGGCATGTGAGGCACGCGCGCGAATACGGGCTCGAGGCATGAGCGGATCCGATCGCGTGATGATCTACACGGACGGCGCCTGCTCGGGAAATCCCGGGCCGGGCGGCTGGGCGGCGATCCTGTTCTTCAACGGACGTGAGAAGGAGGTTTCCGGCGGGGAGGCGCACACCACCAACAACCGCATGGAGATCCGCGCCGCCATCGAGGGATTGAATGCCCTCAAGCGCTCCTGCGCCGTCGATCTCTTCACCGACTCCCAATATGTGCGCCAGGGCATCACCCAATGGATGCACAACTGGAAGCGGCGCGGCTGGCGCACCACCGACAACAAGCCGGTGAAGAACGAGGATCTCTGGCGGGAGCTCGATGAGGCAGCCTCCCGCCACGATGTCGCATGGCACTGGGTCAAGGGTCACGCGGACGACCCGACCAATATCCGCGTCGATGAACTGGCCGTCGCGGCGATGCAGCCGTTCAAGAAGCAAGGCCGGAGGGCCAGCGTTTGACCTTCCAGCACAAACCTTAGATGTCATGGCCGGGCTTGTCCCGGCCATCCCGATGAAGTGAAGCGTCGCGCTCTTCCTAATCGGGATCACCGGCACAAGGCCGGTGATGACCAAGCAGGCGGCTTTCCGACTTTTCCTGAGAAGATCAGAGATCCTTCAGGAGGTTCTCGGCGCCGGAATGCTGCGCCTTGGAGGGGGCGTCCTCCACGTTGAGCGCCTTTACCACGCCGTCCTCGACCACCATGGAATAGCGCTGCGAGCGGGTGCCGAGGCCGAATCCGGCACCGTCCATGGACAGGCCGATCGCCTTGGCGAAATCCGCATTGCCGTCGGAGATGAAATCGATGCCCTCGGCGCCGGAGGACTTGCCCCAGGCCTCTAACACGAAGACGTCGTTGACCGACGTCACCAGGATCGCATCCACGCCTTTGGCCAGGATCTCGTCCTTCTTCTGCACGTAGCCCGGCAGGTGATTGCGGTGGCAGGTGGGCGTGAAGGCGCCGGGGACGGCGACAAGAACCACCTTGCGACCCTTGAAGAGATCGTCCGTGGTTTTCGCGACAGGCCCGTCGGCCGTCATGACGCGGAAGGTGACCTGGGGCAGGCGTTCGCCGACCTGGATGGGCATGGGCAGGGTCTCCAAACTGTGCGGGTAGGTGCCTCTTTCCTAGCGCGGTGTTCCGTTGGCGTCGAGGCTGACTTCTGTCTCTATGGCCTTGTCCCCGGCAACCAGCGTCAGGCGCAAGGGAACGGAACCCGACGCATCCTTCGGCTTCTCCTCCACCGTCACGGTGAAGCGGTTGGAATCGTCAGGATGGGAGGTCGAGAGAAACCAGTTCTCCGGCCCTTCGGCGAAGAGGGCAGGTTTTGCGCCGGACGGCGCGCGGACGGTCACGGAGAAGGCCGGCTTGTCCTGGGCGAGGGGAGCGATGGAGAGGACCGACACATCGGCCTGGTCTCCCAGAGCCTGAGGAGCGGGAACCTTGGCCAGGGCTGCCTCGATGGCCTTGCGCTCGGAGGCAGCACCGGTCAGGTCCAGGGTAAGATCCGCATGGGCCGGGATGCAGATATCCTTGCAGACCCCGTATTCCAGCACCAGGACCAGCCTGATAGGCTTCGCCGGATCCTTGGCCTTCACGATAACCGGAAGCACGGCCTTTTTGCCGTAGACATAGGCAACCCCTGCCGCATCCTCATGCCGCTTGGGCGCCGGCCAGCGGATCTCGGCGCCGGCCACGTTCTCCGACCCGGACCAGTCGAACCGGGGCGGCAAACCGGAATCGCCCGGGGTGCGCCAGTAGGTTTTGAAGCCCTGGTCGAGGGTGATCTCGATCCCGGCGAGCCAATGCTCCCCCTGCTCGCCGCCGGCGATCAGGCGGGCTCGGGAATAGAATCCTTGATTCGAGGCGGATGGCTTGATGGGTTGCGCGACGGCGGCGGCAAAGGACAAAATCAAAAAAAATGCGACCGAAGCGGCGCGGAACATGGATGCCATGGAACTGACGCCTCCCTGAGGCACTTCCCTTATGCGTTTATTCTCGGGTCTGCCATCCACGATCCTGTGATCGGGCGGGTAAGCCCGGCAAGGCAGAATGTAGAATATGGGCTCTCAGCTTTCACCGTACGGCACCGAATCTCCTTACCTGGATGGTCAGATCCTTGTGGCCATGCCGGGGATGATGGACGAACGTTTCGCACGCTCGGTCATCTATATCTGCGCCCATTCGGCGGAAGGGGCGATGGGAATCGTCCTCAACCGGCCAGCCGCCAACGTGAACATGCTCGATCTGCTCGTGCAGCTCGAAATCGTTCCGGAACTTGAGCGCATCCGCCTGCCGCAGAAGGTGGGGAACATGCAGGTTTTGATAGGCGGGCCCGTGGAGACGAGTCGCGGCTTCGTTCTCCACTCGCCGGATTTCCACCTCGCTCAATCGACGCTGCCCATCGACGACAGCATCTGCCTGACGGCGACCATCGACATCCTGCGCGCCATCGCGGCCGGCCATGGGCCGGAGAATGCGGTGCTGGCGCTCGGCTATGCCGGCTGGGGCGCCGGCCAGCTGGAGCTGGAGATGCAGGCCAATGGCTGGCTCAACACGCCGGCCGATGCGGAGCTCGTCTTCAACACCGCCGCCGACCTGCGCTACGAGATGGCCCTGCGCAGCATCGGCATCGAGCCGGCCATGCTGTCCATGGAAGCCGGCCACGCCTGATCAGGCGGCAGCGGGGGCAGCACCGACCAGCTGACGCGCCTGCAGCGTCGACATCGGCTCGCCGAAGACGGGGCCCTGGGCGTATTCGCAGCCAAGCTGGTAGAGCTCGATAGCCTCCGATTCGCTTTCCGCTCCCTCCGCGACGATCTCCATGCCGAGTTCGTGCGCCATCTTGACGATGGAGCGCAGGATCACCGGCTTGCCGGCCGCCATCTGGCGCACGAAGGACTCGTCGACCTTGATCGTGTCGAAGGGGAAGCGCTGGAGATAGGAGAGGGCGGAATAGCCCGTTCCGAAATCGTCGAGTGACAGCCCGGCGCCTAGATCGCGCAGCCGGGAGAGCATCTGGGCCGAGTATTCCGGATTCTCCATCACGAGACTTTCCGTCATCTCGATCTTGAGCGAGCCGGGAATGACGCCGCTGCGGGCGATGACCGTCTTCACGTCCTGCAGCAGGTCATGCCGCAGCAGGTGCTGGCTCGACATGTTGACGCTGGCGAAGATCGGCGGCTCGACTTCGAGCGCGTTCTGCCAAGCGGCGAGTTCGCGGCCCGTCTGCTCAAGGAGAAACACGCTCAGCTTGACGATCAGGCCCGTATCCTCGGCGATCGACATGAAGTCCTCGGGGCCGATGCGGCCGAGCCTCGGATGATCCCAGCGCAGCATGGACTCGAAGCCCGCGATGGTCCGGTCCTCAAGCCGCACGATGGGCTTGAACAGCACCTTCATCTCGCCGCGGTCGAGGGCATGGCGGAGATCGGTTTCCATCGTGAAGTGGTCGCTCCGGTCCGAGCGCATAGTCGGGCGGAAGACCTCGATCCGGTCGCCGCCATGGCGGCGCGCATGGGCCATGGCGATCTCGGCGTTCCGGAGCACCTCGCCGCGGCGGGCTGCGATCTGCGGATCATAGAGCGCGATGCCGATGGAGGCGGTGAGGAAGAACTCCCGCTCGGCGTAAGTGAACGGCGTCGTGACCACGCGCCGGATCATGTCGGCGAAGGAGATGATGCGATCCGTCTCCCGCTCGGAGAGAAGGATGATCGCGAACTCGTCGCCTGAAATGCGCGCCAGCGTATCCTGGGGCTTGAGCAGGCGGCTGAGGCGGCGGGACAGGGTGAGCAGGATCGAGTCGCCGGCAGCGTAGCCGGATGCGGCATTGACGTCCTTCAGCTTGTCGAGGTCGATGACGACGACGGTGGGGCGTAAGGCGTCGCCCTGGCCTGCGAAAGTGAGGGCCGCCTCCAGCCTGTCGTAGAAGAGCTGCCGGTTCGGCAGGCTCGTGAGGTTGTCATGCACGGCATCGTGCAGCAGGCGCTCTTCCGCCGTCTTGCTTTCCATGACGTCGGAGAGCGTTCCGACAATGCGCAGAACCTCGCCGTCGGAGCCGATCACCGGACGCGCCTTCAGGCGGAACCAATGATGGGCGCCGGAGGACGAGCGCAGGCGGAAATCCTGGGTCAGGCGGCCGCGACGGTGCTCGATGACCGCATCGAGAGCCAGCTTGTAGCGGTCCTTGTCGAAGGGGTGGATGAGATCGAGCCAGGCCGAGGCCGGACCCTCGAGCGAGCCGCGCTTGAGACCGAGCTGGTGCTCGACCTCCGGGCTGACGAAGATGTTGTCGGAGACCACATCCCAGTCGAACACGATGTCGCCGGCGCCCGTAAGCGCCAGAGCCCTGCGCTCCATGTCGTTCACGAAGCCGCGCGCGAAGGCGCCGCCGGCGAAGGCATGCTGCATGACCGTAAAGCCGATGAGCATGACCACCAGAACGAGGCCACCGACGAGGGCAGGGGGAACGAGATCCGACGTGAGCTGGCCCACGATCGTGAAGCTCGCCGCCGTGACCCAGGCGACCAGGAGAAGCCAGGTGGGAACGAGCATCACGGCGCGGTCGTAGCCGTGCGTCGCCAGATGGATCACAAGGACGAAGCCGATGCCGGCGACCGCCGCAATCGACATGCGCGCCACGCCCGATGCCACCGGCGGGTCGACGATGGCGAGCGCTATCAAGGCCCCGAGGAACAGGAGCCAGAACGCCGTGACGTGGCTGTAGCGCACGTGCCAGCGGTTGAGGTTGAGATAGGCGAAGAGGAAGACGAGCAAGGTTGCCGCGAGCACCGCTTCCGCACCGGCACGATAGATCTGCTCCGTTCCTTCGGTAATCGGAAAGACGCGCTGGAAGAAGCCGAAATCGATGCAGGCATAGGCCAGCACCGCCCAGGCGAGTGCCGCCGCTGCTGGGAAGATCAGGGCACCCTTCACCACGAAGACGATGGTGAGGAACAGGGCAAGCAGGCCCGCGATGCCAATGATGATGCCCTTGTAGAGCGTCAGCCCGTTGATCCGGTCCTTGTAGGCATCTCCATCCCACAGGTGGAGCTGGGGAATGTTCTCGGAGCGCAGCTCCGCCACGAAGGTGACGGTCGTGCCGGGATCGAGGGTGATGAGGAAGATGTCGGCATCGGCACTGTCGTCGCGCTCGGGCCTGATGCCCTGGCTCGCGGTAATCGCCGCGATGCGCGTGGCACCGAGGTCCGGCCAGAGAACGCCCGATCCGGTGAGATGGAAATGGGGGGCAACCAGAAGGCGCTCGATCTGCTCGTCGGTGTCGTTGGTGAGCGCGAAGACCATCCAGTCGGGCCGGGTGCCGGCCTCGCGGGCCTTCACGGCGATACGGCGGACGATCCCGTCGCGCCCGGGCGCGGTCGAGATCCGGATCTCGTCCCCATCCGAGTTGTAGCGCTCGATGGCCGGGGTGAGGTCAATCGCCTTCATCTTGGGGTCGACGCGCACGGATTCCACGGCCCAGCCGGAGGTCGGCCAGGCGAGCCCCAGGAAAGTCGCCAAGAGAAGGGTTATGGCGAAAGATACGATCCGCAATGCTTCGGTCTTTCGTCCGGTACTAAAACAATGGAACAGGATTGGTACCGGTCAGGAGGCTTGAGAGCAAGGTGGAGCCGCAAGAGGCTCCCACTTGTCCGCAGGACTCGGTTGTTATCGTTATCACGCGCCATGCGGCCCGTTTGCGGCGGGATTGAGGAGAATTCGCCATGCCCATGGGGCAGACGCGGCGGAAAAACAGGGCATCGGACCCAAAAGTGGACTTGCACTTTTGGGATCCATCCGATGCTCTTCTTTGAAGAGCGCATCGTTGGAGCGGAAAACCGGGGCCACTTTTCCGCACAATGCGCTACCCGCGCAGTCCCGAAGCGATGCTCTCCAGCGACGGCAGGTCCTTGATGGGTCCGATGGCCGCGAGCGTCGGCGTGCCCTGGAGAAGACGCTGTCCGGCCTCGCGCACATGCTCCACCTCGAGCGCATCGACCTTTCGGACGATCTCCTCGCTGGCGACGATCCGTCCCCAGGACAGGAGCTGGCGGGCCACGCGCTCGATGCGGCCGCCCGGGGTTTCCAGGGCCGTGAGCAGGGCCACCTTCATCTGCGCCTTGGCGCGGATCAGCTCGATCTCGCTGATGTCCTGCGTCGCCTGGCCCATGCAGGCGAGCGTCACGTCCATCAGCTCCCGCACGTCAGAGCCTGCCGTTCCGGCACCGATTCCGAAAAGACCGCAATCGGAGAAAGGCCAGTGGAAGGAATCAATGGAATAGGCGAGGCCGCGGGTCTCGCGCACCTCGTGCCAGAGCCGCGAGGTCAGGCCGCCGCCGAGCATGTGGGCGAAGAGGTGCGCGGCATAGTAGTTCGGGTCCTTGAACGAGAGCCCCGGCAGACCGAGCACGAGATTCGCCTGTTCGAGCTTGCGGGAAATCCGTCGTTCGCCGCCGGTATAGCGCCCGGATTCAGGCTGCCGCGCTTCGACGGAAGGCATGGCGCCGAACAGGCGATCGGCCAGATCGACGATCCGGGCGTGCTCCACGTCGCCGGCCGCGGCCAGCACCATCTTGCCGGGCGTGTATTCCCGAGCCAGGAAAGCCCGGATCGTTGCCTCGTCGAAGCTCTTGATGGTGTCGGGCGTGCCGAGGATCGGGCGGCCGACGGCCTGGCCGGCGAAGGCCGTTTCCATGAAGGCGTCGTAGATGAGATCGTCCGGCGTGTCCTCGACAGCGGCGTATTCCTGCAGGATCACGCCCTTCTCGCGGGCGAGCTCGCCCGCATCGAAGGCCGAGTGGATGAGGATGTCGCCGAGCACGTCGAGGGCGACGTCCACGTTCTCGCCGAGCACGCGCGCCGTGTAGCTTGTATACTCGACGCTAGTCGCGGCATTGATGTCGCCGCCCACATTCTCGATGTCCTCGGCGATCTGGCGGGCCGAGCGCCGCGCCGTGCCCTTGAACGCCATGTGCTCGATCAGATGCGACAGCCCATGCTCATGCGGCTGCTCGTGGCGTGAGCCGGTGCCGACCCAGACGCCGAGCGTTGCGGTCGCGATCTCGGGCATGCGTTCGGTGGCGACCATCAGCCCGTTCGGCAGGGTGGTGATGTCGATCCGCTTCTCGCGGACGAAATGCTGGTTCATGCGGCAGCGCCTTTGACCGCCCGCGCGCGCTCGCGGATGAAGCGCTCGACCGCAGCTTGGTCGTTGGGAAGAACCGTGAAGCTCTCCCTGCGCTCCATCAGATCACCCATGTGCGGCGGAAGTGCGGGGCGAACGCCCGTCGCACGCTCGACCGCATCCGGGAATTTCGCAGGATGCGCGGTGGAGAGAGCCACCACGGGCACTTCCGGGTTTTGCTTCAGGAGGGCGCGTCCGGCGCGGGTGCCGACGGCGCTGTGCGGATCGAGCACGTATCCGGTCTTGCGATAGGTCTCGGCCATCTCCTCCACGACATTGTCCTCATTCACGGCCTGGGCCGAGAATTCCTCGCGGATGCGGGCCAGCGGCTCGGCCTCGATCAGGAAGGCGCGGGACTGGTGGAGGCTTGCCATGAGGCGGCGGATCGCCTCGCCATTGCGGCCGTAGGCTTCGAACAGCAGGCGCTCGAAATTGGACGAGATCTGGATGTCCATGGAGGGCGAAGTCGTGGGGTGCACGCCCTTGATCTCGTAGGCGCCGGAGCCCAGCGTGCGGGCGAGAATGTCGTTGGCATTGGTGCCGATCATCAGCCGGTCGATGGGAAGGCCCATGCGCTTGGCGGCCCAGCCGGCGAGGATGTCGCCGAAATTGCCCGTGGGCACCGAGAACGAGACGGGGCGGTGAGGGGAGCCAAGCGCTACGGCGGCGGTGAAGTAATAGACGGCCTGTGCGGCGACGCGCGCCCAGTTGATGGAGTTGACCCCTGAGAGCTGCAGCTCGTCGCGGAAGCGGGCATGGTTGAACATGCCCTTCACCATGGTCTGGCAATCGTCGAAGGTGCCTTCCACGGCGAGCGCATGGACATTGGGCGAGGCGACCGTCGTCATCTGCCGGCGCTGCACGTCGGAGACGCGGCCATGCGGGTAGAGGATGAAGATGTCGACCTGATCGAGCCCCTTGAAGGCCTCGACCGCAGCGCTCCCCGTGTCGCCCGAGGTCGCGCCGACGATGGTGGCCCGCGTCCCGCGGGCCTTGAGCACATGGTCCATCAGGCGGCCGAGCAGCTGCATGGCCACGTCCTTGAAGGCAAGGGTGGGGCCATGGAAGAGCTCGAGCACGAAGAGGTTGTCGCCAAGCTGGGTCAGGGGGCAGACGGCCTCATGGCGGAACGATGCATAAGAGGCATCGATCATGCGCCCAAGCTCGGCCGCGGGGATGTCGCCGTCGACCAGCGGTCCGAGCACGGCTTTCGCCACCTCCGCATAGGGCTGCCCGGCAAAGCCCCGGATCGTGTCCGCAGCCAAGGTCGGCCAGCTTGCCGGCAGGTAGAGGCCGCCATCCCGGGCAAGACCGGTCAGCAAGGCATCGGCGAAACCGAGCGCGGGGGCTTCCCCCCGGGTCGAGACATGGAGCACAGTCGATCTCCTGGAAAATTCGGCCGGACATTATGGTTATGGACCGGACACGGCAAGCCGCATCCGGTCGCAGAGTTCATGGTTTTATCCGCGCCATGGCATAGGCATCGGCGAAGGCGCCGCCCCGAAAGGCGAAATCCCGGTGGGTACCCTCGATCTCGAAGCCGTTGCGCTTGTAGAGGGCGATCGCCGGCTTGTTGTCCACATAGACGGTCAGTTCGATCCGCCTCAGGTTCAGCCAGTCGTCGGCGATCATGATGAGCTCGCGCATCAGCCGCGAGCCGATGCCCCGGCCGTGAAAATCGTCGTGCAGGCCCATGCCGAGATAGGCGACGTGAGCGCGTCGGCCTTGCTGGCGCTCGAAGCCGCCGTTGCCGATGATCCGGCCGGAATGCTCGACCACGAGGCTGATGTTGTTGGCTGGATCGATGCTCTCAAGCCATTTCCGGATCGCTTCGGGTGTCCGATAGGGCAGGCGCAAGGTGCCCCATCGGTAACCCGGGTTGTCACCGAGCGCTGCGATGCCTTCGCAGTCGCATGGCCGCGCCGCGCGGATGACGATCTCGTCGGCCGCCGCGGAATTGGGTGGATCGGATGCTGATTGCAGGTTCATGTCGCTCTCCTCTGGATGAGGCGGAGGCGAACGGAACTGCGAAGAAGCCCTGCTCGTCTCCGCAGGGCTTGCCGGGAATGCTCGACGCTTGTTCTAGACGCGCAAAGCCTCTCCCGTGCGCCCTGCAAGGCGCATCGTGAGATGGGTTACGGTCATGAGAAGCGTGAACATGGAAGGCATGGTACAATAGATAGGATTACAAGCCAAGCTCGCCTTCCACTAGAGCATCGGACCTAAAAGTGGACTTGCACTTTTAGGATCCATCTGATGCTCCCTTTTTGGATGAGCGCATCGTTCGGGCGGAAAACCGGGTCCACTTTTCACTGACGTGGCCCTCTGGGTCCGCAGGACGCGCTAAAGAGGACCGGGTTCATGCGCATGAGACGGATCGACTGGATCCTGCTCCCCGTCCTGGTGGGCGTGCTGGCAGGGGTTGCGGTGGGATCGTTCCTGCTCGCGGGCTTCATCGGCCTGGGTGTTCTCGGTCTCATCATCGGCGTCATGGCCCAGCGCATCGAGCTGGAGAAGGACGGCGCCGTGGGCCACACCATGACGACCTCGCTCTACGCTGAGCAGTTCAAGGCACAGGCGAACATGACTCGCGCCGAGAGGGCGGAGCGAAAGGCGGAGAATGAGTCGCTCCTGAAATATCTGTTCGTCGCCAAGGTCGTCAGCGCGGGCCTGATCATCCTCGGCTTCGGTCTATTCTTCCAGTTTCAGCTCGGCTGAGCCGGCTCCTTCAGCCGACGCCAGGCAAAGGTCGCGAAGACCCCGATAAGCGTCAGCGCGATGCCGTACCAGGTGATCGCGTATTGCAGGTGATTGTTCGGCAGGGTCAGCGGCGTCTGCCCGCCGCGGGGCCAGCCGCCGGGATTGGGGCTCGCATCGGCATCGATCAGGAAGGGCGCGACGCGCTCCAGGTTATGGGCTGCCGCGATTGCTTGAGGATCGCGGGCGAACCATTGATTGCGGGCCGGATCGTCATTGGGAGTGAAGGAGTTGCGGACTTCGGGCGCCCGCACGAGGCCGGTGACCGTGACACCGCCTGCGGGCTGGCTTTCGGAGCGGCGGGCCGGATCGCGCAGGTCGGTCGGCACGAAACCGCGGTTGACCATCACGATGGCGCCGCTCGCCAGTTTCAGCGGCGTGATCAGATAATAGCCCTGGATCGGCGCGCCCTGCCGCTCGCCGCGGGCAAGGCCGTAGACCGGGGCTTCGAACTCATGAAGGAAGGCGCCCGACACCCGCACCTTCCTGAACTCGTCCTGGTCGGCGCGCCAGGTGGGCCAATCCGCTTCCGGCAGGATGGCGCCGGGCTCGGCATAGGCGCGGGTCTCGATCTGTGAGATCAGGTCTTCCTTCCAGGCCTTGCGCTGGAGCTGCCAGGTGCCGAGGCCGATCAGGATGGCAAGGGCGATCAGGGTCGCGAGTCCCGGGAGGACGAGGGAGCGCCCCTTGTGCAGGCCGGAGGCGGTCACTTCTCGAAGCGCCCTTCCTCGGCCTTGTGGTGGTATTGCAGGTTCATCAGAACGCCCTTGAGCGGCCGCACCAGGAGGAGGCTCAGGGCAATGCTCAGAACCGTCCACATGACGAGATGGAGCCAGATCGGCGGCTCGTAGGTGAACTCGGTCCAGAGGGCGAGAGCCACCACCACGATACCGACGAACGACATGACGAAGAAGGCAGGGCCATCGCCCGTGTCGGTAAAGGCGAGATCGAGGCCGCAGACCTCGCATTTCGGCCGAACCTTGAGGAAGCCGTCGAACACATGTCCCTTGCCGCAGCGGGGGCATAGGCCCTTGAGGCCGGTGGTGATGGGCGAGGGCGCGGAAGGATCGTGAGCCACGGCTTTTCTCCAGAATGGGGCGGCGGGGCTGACCGACACATGGTGACGGTCTCCCGAAAAGCGAAGGGCGGCCTTGAAGCCGCCCTTGCCGGATTTTTCGCGATGGGCGCGGTCAGTGACCGCCGCCGGCCACCGGTCCGCCGTAGCCCCACACGTAGATGGCGGCGAAGAGGAAGAGCCACACCACGTCGACGAAGTGCCAGTACCAGGCGGCGAACTCGAAGCCGAGATGCTGCTTGGGCGTGAAGTCGCCGCGATAGGCGCGCAGCAGGCAGATGGCCAGGAAGATCGTGCCGATGATCACGTGCGCGCCGTGGAAGCCCGTCGCCATGAAGAAGGTGGCGCCGTAGATGTTGCCGCTGAACCCGAAGGCCGCATGGCTGTACTCGTAGGCCTGAACGCAGGTGAAGATGAACCCTAGGAGCACCGTGAGCCACAGGCCCATCTTGAGGCCCTGGCGGTCGTTCTCCAGGAGCGCGTGGTGCGCCCAGGTGACCGTGGTGCCCGAGGTGAGCAGGATCAGGGTGTTGAGAAGCGGCAGGTGCCAGGGGTTGAAGGTCTCGATCCCCTTCGGAGGCCACACGCCGCCGAGCGTCTCGACACGCGAGTAGAGCTGCGGGTCGCCGGCATAGAGAGCCGCATCGAAATAGGCCCAGAACCAGGCAGCGAAGAACATCACCTCGGAGGCGATGAACATGATCATGCCGTAGCGGTGATGAAGCTGGACCACGCGGGTGTGAGAGCCGGTATTTGCCTCCTTCACCACGTCGGTCCACCAGGACAGCATGGTATAGAGAACGCCGATGATGCCCGCGCCGAAGATGAAGGGACCGAGATCCATCCCGGCGATGTGGATATCCTTCCACCACGTCACGAACCCTGATGTCAGCAGGAAGGCGCTGACTGCGCCGATCAGCGGCCACGGGCTCGGTTCAAGGATGTGGTAGTCGTGGTTCTTGGCGTGGGCCTCGGCCATTTCGTGTCGTCTCCGTGCCTCGAATGTGAACTCGCTTTAAGACGTTTCCGCTTAAGTTGTCACGTCCCTTATTGAGCGATGGGTTTGGTGGATGATGTCACTTCCGCCACCGGCTTGCCCCCTTTGGAGGGGAAGTAGGTGTAGGAGAGGGTGATGGATGTGAGGTCCTTCACGTCGCGATCCTGCACGAGACGGGGATCGACGTAGAACACGACCGCGGATTCCAGGGTTTCGCCCGGCTGCAGGGTCTGCTCGGTGAAGCAGAAGCATTCGAGCTTCGAAAAATAGGTGCCCGCGAGGTCGGGCTGCACGTTGTAGGTGGCAATGCCCGTGCTCGGCCTGTCGCCCTTGTTGGTGACCTTGTAGAGGACCGTCGTGGTCTCGCCGAGCTTGACCTTGACCTCGGGCGTCTCCGGAGCGAAGCGCCAGTTCAGGCCGGGCGCGACATTGGAGTCGAAGCGGACGGAGATGGTCCTGTCCATCACCTGCGAACCGTTGCTGTCGACAGCGACCGGCATGCCGCCAAACCCGGTGACCTTGCAGAAAAGGTCGTAGAGGGGCACGGAGGCGTAAGCCAAGCCGACCATACCCACGACGATGCCGACGCAGGCGAAAGCCGTGCGGTGCATCTTGCGTTGGATGTGCGGGTTCTCAGCCATGTCAAAACCTCACATGGGGCGCTGCAGGACGCCCGGTCCGAGCTTTGCGATCGTGACCACATAGAACAGCAGCACGAGGGCGCCGAGGGTGAGCGCCAGGGCCAGCGAACGCTTGCGGCGGCGCTTCTGTTCCTCGGGCGTCAGGCTCTGGGGCGGTTTGCGGTCCAGCATCAGATCACCTGAATACCGGCCGGAAGAAGCCGAAGCCGTGCTCCACAAGCAGGGTCGCGAAGAGCAGGAAGAGATAGAGAATCGAGAAGCCGAACAATTGCTGAGCCACCCGCATGGCAGGCTCGCCCTGTCGCAAGCGGTAGACCTGAACGGCGAGCGCCAGCATGCCGAAGCCGCCGATCAGCGCCATGATGGCGTAGGCCAGGCCGCCGAAGCCGAGGGCCACCGGGGCCAGCCCCAAGGGAGCCAGGAGAATCGTGTAGGCGAGGATCTGGAAGCGGGTGGAGTCGGGGCCGGCCACGTTCGGCATCATGGGGATGCCGGCGCGCTCGTAATCGCTCGACTTCACGAGGGCCAGAGCCCAGAAATGGGGCGGCGTCCACATGAAGATGATAGCGAAGAGAACGACGCTGTCCCAGGCCACATGCCCGGTCACGGCCGCCTGCGCCACGATCGGGGGGAGGGCGCCTGCCGCACCGCCGATGACGATGTTCTGCGGCGTCGAGCGCTTCAGCCACATGGAATAGATGACCACGTAGAAGAAGATCGTGAAGGCGAGCAGGCCGGCGGCGAGCCAGTTGCTGGCGAGTCCCAGGATGATGACGGAGCCGAAGGCGAGCGTCACGCCGAAAGCTAGGGCCTCGCCGGGCTGGATCTTGCCGGCCGGGATCGGGCGCTTGCGGGTGCGGGTCATGACCGCGTCGATATCCGCGTCCCACCACATGTTCAGGGCGCCGGAGGCGCCTCCGCCGACGGCGATCATCAGGAGCGAGACAAAGGCCACGACCGGGTGAACGTCCGGATGGCTCACGACCATGCCGACGAGCGCTGTGAAGACCACGAGAAACATCACGCGGGGCTTCAGCAGCGCGAAGAAGTCGGACACGTCTCCCTGCGACAGTCCCGCCGTGGCAAGGCTCTCGACCTGGGGTTCGACCAAACTGTTCGACATGGGGCTCATCACAAACTTCCGAAATGCCGGGACGAGGCCAGAAGGCCTCAGGAGTGTCGGCTCCTCGCCGGAAGGCTTGGGCATCCCAAGCCTTCCGGGGAGGAGCGGGCGGCGAAAGCCGCCCGGCTCGCTAATTTTTAGTGGCCCGTGTCGATGACGCGGGGCAGGGTCTCGAACTGGTGGTACGGAGGCGGAGAGGACAGGGTCCACTCTAGGGTCGTTGCACCTTCACCCCACGGATTGTCGGCAGCCCGTTCCTTGCGGATGAAGGCATAGACCACGCCGAACATGAAGATGAAGAGACCGGCGAAGAAGATGTAGGCGCCGATCGACGACACCATGTTCCAGCCTGCGAAGGCATCCGGATAATCGGCGTAGCGGCGCGGCATGCCGGAGAGGCCGAGGAAGTGCATCGGGAAGAACAGGATGTTGGAGCCGATGAAGGCGACCCAGAAGTGCAGCTTGCCGATCCACTCGGGCATCACGTAGCCGGTGATCTTCGGGAACCAGTAGTACATGCCGGCGAAGATCACGAACACCGCGCCGAGCGACAGCACGTAGTGGAAGTGGGCTACCACGTAGTAGGTGTCGTGCATGTAGCGGTCGACGGGAGCGTTCGCCAGCACGACGCCGGTCACGCCGCCGACCGTGAACAGGAACACGAAGCCCACCGCCCATTGCATGGCCGCCGTGAAGCGGATGGAGCCGCCCCACATGGTGGCGATCCAGGAGAAGATCTTCACGCCGGTCGGAACCGCGATCACCATGGTGGCGAACACGAAGTAGGCCTGGGTCTGGAGCGAGAGGCCGACAGTGTACATGTGGTGCGCCCACACGACGAAGCCGACCACGCCGATCGCCACCATGGCGTAGGCCATGCCGAGATAGCCGAAGATGGGCTTCTTGGAGAAGGTGGAGATGATGTGGCTGACGATGCCGAAGGCCGGCAGGATCATGATGTACACTTCGGGATGGCCGAAGAACCAGAACAGGTGCTGGTAGAGCACCGGATCGCCACCGCCCGACGGATCGAAGAAGGTCGTGCCGAAGTTGCGGTCGGTGAGCAGCATCGTGATCGCGCCTGCGAGTACCGGCAGCGACAGGAGCAGCAGGAATGCGGTCACCAGCATCGACCAGGCAAACAGCGGCATCTTGTGCAGCGTCATGCCCGGAGCGCGCATGTTGAGGATCGTGGTGATGAAGTTGATCGCGCCCAGGATCGAGGCCGCACCGGCCAGGTGCAGGGCGAAGATGCCGAAGTCGAGCGCAGGGCCGGGATGGCCCACGGTCGAGAGCGGCGGATAGACGGTCCAGCCGCCGCCGAAGCCGAGCGAGCCCGGAGCGCCCTCGACGAAGAGCGAGCAGAGCATCAGGGCGAAGGCCGCGACGGTGAGCCAATACGAGATGTTGTTCATCCGCGGGAAGGCCATGTCGGGCGCGCCGATCATGAGCGGGATGAACCAGTTGCCGAAGCCGCCGATGAGGGTGGGCATCACCATGAAGAACACCATGATGAGGCCGTGGCCGGTCACGAAGACGTTGAAGGCTTGCGGATTCGAGAAGAACTGCAGGCCGGGCTCCTGGAGCTCGAGACGCATCCCGATGGAGAGCAGGCCACCGACGATGCCCGCCGTGAAGCCGAAAATCATGTAGAGCGTGCCGATGTCCTTGTGGTTCGTGGAATAGAACCACCGACGCCAGAAGCTCGGAAGGTGATCGTGGTGATCCGCGTGAGCGGCATCAGCTGCATGTGCCATGATGAGACCTCTATGGTCCTTCTTTCAGATTACTGAGCGGTCGCGAACTTGGTCGGAGCCGGGCTGTCCGTTGAAGCATAACGCTGCTTCGCCTCGGTCAGCCAAGCGGCATATTGCTGCTCGCTGACGACGCGGATTTCGATCGGCATGTAGGGATGGCCGTTGCCGCAGAGCTCCGAGCACTGGCCGAAATACACGCCCTCTTTCTCGGCCTTGAACCAGGTCTCGTTCAGGCGGCCGGG
Source organism: Microvirga arvi (assembly GCF_016892765.1). Taxonomy (GTDB): domain Bacteria; phylum Pseudomonadota; class Alphaproteobacteria; order Rhizobiales; family Beijerinckiaceae; genus Microvirga; species Microvirga arvi. The sequence continues at coordinate 95,927 of NZ_JAFEMD010000002.1, read as the reverse complement.
GGTGGCGTCGATCTTGATGTAGAAGGACGGCATAGCGAAGGCATGCAGCACGTCGGCGGAGGTGACCTGAACGCGAACCACCTTGCCCACCGGTACCACCATCGCGTTGTCGGCGCCGAGCAGGCGAGGCTGATCCGGCTTGCGGGCGCTGTCCTCGGTGATCATGTTCGAGTCGAACTTGAAGCCGCCGCCCTGATCGGCCGGGTATTCGTAGCCCCAGTACCAGGAATAGCCGGTCACCTTCACCACCAGGTCAGCCTGCGGCGGCACGAGCTGCTCGCGCAGGAGGCGGAAGGACGGGATGGCGATCGCCACGAGGATCAGGACCGGGACGATGGTCCAGGCCACTTCGAGCAGGGTGTTGTGAGTGGTCTTCGAGGGGGTCGGGTTCTTGGTCTCGTTGAACCGGGCGATGATCACCAGGATCAAAGCCAGCACGAAGAGGCAGATCGCCGTGATCAGCCAGACCAGGTAGGTGTGGAAGCTGGACACGCTCTGTCCCAGCTCGGTCACCATTTCCTGCATGCCGGTTTCCCAGGGGGAGGGCTGCCCGGCGGCGGCCGACGCCACATTGATGCCCAACACAAGTGCGACCGCTGCCGTGGAGAGGGCGGTCACCGATCGACGTGCATTCTCGATCCGCATCGGTGTTCCAAAGCTCCTAAAGATGTGATGGCCCAGGGCCATGAAAGCATCGGGGAAGGCGCGGGCGTGCGAATAGCGGCGCCCAGCTTGCGCCATCACCTTTGATCTGCGTCAAAGACCACAGGATTGCCCCAAGCGCAACGGTGCAGTCGTCGCAATTTATGCGTCATAACCGCCAAAAACCGTTTCAGGTCCCCAAATCGCCGCTCTCGCTTGACATTGCGCCCCCTGCCATGGTCCCAACGGGCCAAAGATGGATCGCAGCGGCGGTACGCCGCGACCCTTCATGAGGGTTAACGAATGGAGACACCGATGGGCGCATCGCAGTGGGTTCGCCATGGCGCGGCCGCATTCCTGGGGCTGTCGGCCCTGTTCGGGGCCATCGGCGCCGATGCTCAGGGAATGGTCAGAAACACCTTCGGCGACTGGCAGATGCGCTGTGAGACGCCGGCGGGGGCAACGGCCGAGCAATGCGCCCTGGTGCAGAACGTCGTTGCAGAGGACCGCCCCAACGTCACCCTCGTGATTATCATGTTGAAAACCGCCGACGGCAAAAGCCGCCTCCTTCGCGTCGTGGCGCCCCTGGGTATTCTGCTGCCCTCGGGTCTCGGTCTCAAGATCGACCAGACGGATATCGGCCGGGCGGGATTCGTCCGCTGCCTGGCTTCCGGCTGCGTCGCGGAGGTCGTGATGGAGGACAGTCTGATCAGCCAGATGAAGACAGGCCAGCAGGCCACCTTCATCGTGTTCCAGACGCCGGAGGAAGGCATCGGAATTCCCGTATCCCTGAATGGGTTCGCGACCGGGTTCGATGCTCTTCCATAAACGATGAAGAAGGTGGGGGACATGATGACCAAGGGATTGAACGGCAGAGCCGCGCGGGCGCTCGCGGTGCTCGGCGTGACGGCGCTGGCCGGCTGCGGCGCGCCGGGCGAGGGCGGCTTCGGCGTGGGCGACATGCTGCTCACGGCGGGAACCACGCAGCCCCCGGCCCAATCCACTGCCATCGAGGACGTCTACTGCCCGACCGTCGACGTCACCGATGGCGGCGCGGCGCTTCAGGTTCGCGGCGGCGGCGAGGCCGGCTCCGTCCGCAGTCAGATTACGCTAGGTGAGGTCGCCCGCGAATGCATCGGCCAGCCGGACGGCTCGACCCTGGTCAAGATCGGGGTCGAAGCCCGGGCGCTCCTGGGCGTCGGCGGATCGTCCGGCCGCTATGACATCCCGGTCCAGATCGTGGTGAAGGACGGCTCGACCGTGTTCGCCAACCGCTCCCGCCGCGTGGCGGCCGCGATCCCGGCGGGTCAGACCCAGACGAACGTGTCCATCATCGAGGACGGCATCGTGGTTCCGGCGGCCTATGCCAACAGCTTCGAGATCGAAGTCGGGCTGGGCAGCCGCGCGCCCGCGGGGCGTCGCGGCTAAAATTCAATAGAGAGCGGCAGCGCCCGCTCTCTGGTTGAGGGGGGCGGCCAGGACCTTGTCGATCCGGCGCTCGTCGAGATCGATGACCTCGAAGCGCCAGCCGAAGGTCTCCACATGCTCGCCCGTGGTCGGCAGATGCTGCAGCTCGCTGATCACGAGGCCGCCGACCGTATGATAGCTGCGGCTCTCCGGCAGGGTGACGCCCAGGATCTCGGCCATCTCGTCCACGGGCATGGAGCCCGCGAGCAGCCAGGAGCCGTCCTCGCGCCGGACGGCGTCGGGTTCCGGCGCCTCGCCGTCGGAGCGGAAGGCGCCGACGATGGCCTCCAGGGCATCGGCCGGGGTCACGACTCCTTCGAAATGGCCGTACTCGTCGTGAACGAGGGCCATCGGCACCTCCGAGTCGCGCAGGATCGCCAGCGCGTCCAGGGCATAGAGCGTGTCCGGAATGACCGGCGCGGGCTGCATGTGCTTGCGGATGTCGAGGGGCTGGCCGGACAGCATGGCCGCCAGGATCTCGCGCGACTGAACGACGCCGATCACGTTGTCGGGTGTTTTCTCGCTGACCGGCAGGCGCGAATGCGGCGTCGCGATCAGCAGCTGGCGGATCGCCTCCTCGTCATCGTCGAGGTCGATCCAGTCCACGTCCGTGCGCGGCGTCATGAGACCGCGAACCGTCCGGTCCCCGAGGCGCAGCACGCCCGAGATCATGCGGCGCTCCTCCTCCTCGATCACGCCGGCGCTCTCGGCCTCGCCGACGAGCATCTTGATCTCCTCTTCGGTGACGGTCGCGCTGTCGTCGGATTTGGTCCCGAGCAGGCTGAAGATCAGGGTGGTGGAGGCGTTCAGAAGCCAGACCGCGGGGGCCGCGACCTTCGAGACGATCAGCATCATCGGCGCCATGGCGCAGGCGATGCCTTCGGGATGGCGCAGGGCGAGCTGCTTGGGCACGAGCTCGCCGATGACGATGGACAGGTAGGTGATGAGGCCGATGACGATGCCGTAGCCGAGAGGCTCGGCCGCGCCCGCGGGCATGCCCTGGGCCAGGAAGATGTCCCTCAGCTTGCCGCCCAGCGCCGCGCCCGAGAAGGCGCCGGCCAGGATACCGACCAGGGTGATGCCGATCTGGACCGTGGACAGGAAGCGGCCCGAATCCTCCATGAGGGTCAGGGCCGTGTTGGCCCCCGAGCGGCCCTGCTCGGCCATGGCCTTGAGACGGGGCCGCCGGGCGGAGACGATGGCAAGTTCGGAGAGGGCAAAGATGCCGTTGAGGGCGACGAGAGCGAGAGCGATGATCAGTTCGAGCAACGATGCATGGAGCTGCTGACCGGATCAGGCCGCGCTTCTCCCCTTCTGTGACAGATGCGCCTAAAATGGAGCGTGGCGGGGCCGCCGTCAATTAAAGGGTGAGATTGTGCGTGGGAGTTCTTCAACCTCCACGCACAATAAATCCTCAGAGCTTTTTTACGAACGGGAGCAGTTTGAACAAGTCGTTATCAACTACTGGTCCTCTTACGCGACCCGATTTCACATCGGCGTCGAGGACCAAATATCGGTCCTTAGTAGCGTTAAACAGGCTTTTTGTATAGATCCTGCTACAAAACGCATCGATGTCCTCTGTTGTTTCTACTACAACGTATGAGGTGTTTTCTGCCCACCAAGGCGTGGTTTTCTTTATTTGCTCCATAAAGCTATCATACCGCTTGCGGTATTCGTCATCATACTTGAGTTCAAAGCTTACCGTATAGACAGCCATACTTACCCTCATTGAAGTAGCAGTACGTTATATCTATACTACTATAAGGTGTGGAATTGCAATATGATCGCGCACAGGTGGTGGAAGGTCCATGAATTGTGCGAGTTGCGTAAACAAGCAGCTGTGCTCCATGGACCTGCTTTGTTGACAGGATCGCAATTCCTCTTCAGAGCTAAATCCCAGCCGATGATCCCCGCGGAAGAGACCGGACCTCAGCGTCCGGCGCCGAAGGCGCAACCGCCCCGGAAACGCTCAGGCCAAAGGACCGCGCGGGAGCTGGCACTCTGGAAAGCGGCGACGTTTTTGCAAACGTCGTCCACCGACGGGCGTAACCTGGGGCTTCGGCGCCAAGGGAAATCTCTCAGGTCTCGGGACAGAGGGGGCGCAGAGCAACGGGCCGCAAGGCTCGATGGAACGCGCACCTTTGAGGGACACCGATGGCCGAGCCAGCGCATAGCGACGAGCCGCTCCTGAAAACCCCGCTTCATGCCGAGCATGTGGCCGTCGGTGCCCGCATGGTGCCCTTCGCCGGCTACGACATGCCGGTGCAGTATCCCACGGGCATCCTGACCGAGCACAACTGGACCCGCGAGCATGCGGGCCTGTTCGACGTCTCCCACATGGGCCAGGCCTTCCTCGTCGCCGAGGACAAGAGCCACGAGACCGTGGCGAGAGCCCTCGAGGCCCTGATCCCCGCCGACGTGCTGAACCTGAAGCCGAACCAGCAGCGCTATTCGCAGCTTCTGGCGGATGACGGCGGCATCCTCGACGACCTCATGGTCACGCGCGTCGGAGCCCCCGGCCATGAAGGCTGGCTTTATCTGGTGGTGAACGCCTCCATGAAAGATGCCGACTACGCCCATATCGAGGCTCGCCTGCCCAAGGGCGTTTCCCTCAACCGCAAGGACGGCCTGGCGCTCATGGCCCTGCAGGGGCCTTCGGCTGCCGCGGTTCTCGCCAAGCTCGCGCCAGAGACGGCCGATCTGCCGTTCATGATGTCCGCGGACGTGCAGATCGACGGCATCTGGAGCCATGTGTCGCGCTCCGGCTATACCGGCGAGGACGGCTTCGAGATCTCCTGCCACGCCGGGGATGCGGCCAAGCTCTGGACCACGCTGCTCGCCGATCCGGAGGTGAAGCCCATCGGCCTCGGCGCGCGCGATTCGCTGCGGCTCGAGGCGGGCCTGTGCCTCTATGGCCACGACATCGATACCACGACGTCACCCATCGAGGCGGGCCTGATCTGGTCGATCCAGAAGCGCCGCCGCGAAGAGGGGGGCTTTCCGGGCGCCGAGCGCGTTCAGCGCGAGATCAAGGACGGTGCTGCGCGCGTTCGCGTCGGCATCAAGCCGGAGGGCCGCGCTCCCGCCCGCGAGGGCAGCGTCATCACCACACCCGACGGACGCGAGATCGGTATCGTGACCTCCGGCGGCTTCGGCCCCACCGTCAACGGCCCGGTCGCCATGGGCTACGTTTCGAAGGACGCGTCCGCTGTCGGAACCGACCTTCATCTCATCGTTCGCGGCAAGCCGCTGCCGGCCAAGGTCGCGGCCATGCCGTTCGCTCCCCATCGCTACAAGCGCTGACATCACTATCAAGAGGGAATTCATCATGACCACGCGCTACACCAAGGATCACGAATACATCCGCGTCGAGGGCGATGCCGGCATCGTCGGCATTTCCGACTACGCCCAAGGCCAGCTCGGCGATGTCGTGTTCGTGGAGCTGCCCAGCGTCGGCAAGACCCTGTCGAAGGGTGACGAGGCGGCTGTCGTCGAGAGCGTGAAGGCGGCAAGCGAAGTCTATGCGCCGGTCTCCGGCGAGGTGGTCGAGGTCAACAGCGAGCTCGAGTCTTCCCCGGGCACGGTGAACGAGGATGCCGCTGGTCGCGGATGGTTCATGAAGATCCGCCTCACGGACCAGAGCGAGCTCGACGGCCTCATGACCGAAGAGCAATACCAGGAATTCGTGAAGTCGATCTCGTAAGCGAGAGAACACGGCATGGCGCACGAATACAGAGCGACGATCCGCTGGACGCGGGGAGAGGGCGAAAGCTTCTCCGACAACCGTTACAGCCGCGGCCATATCTGGGCTTTCGACGGCGGCGTCGAAGTGCCGGGCTCCGCGTCACCTTCCGTCGTGCCATTGCCTCAATCGCGGGAGGACGCGGTCGATCCGGAAGAGGCGTTCGTGGCGGCTTTGTCGAGCTGCCATATGCTCACCTTCCTGTCGATCGCCGCCAAGAAGCGTTTCGTCGTCGATGCTTACGAGGACAAGGCGCTTGGGATCATGACGAAAAACGGGAACGGCAAGCTCTTCGTCTCCAAGGTCACCCTGGATCCTGCCATCGAATTCTCAGGCGACAAGCTCCCGACGCCTGAGCAGATCGCCGACATGCATCACCTCGCCCACAAGGAATGCTTCATCGCCAACTCTGTCCTGACGGAGATCGTGGTGGCAGGCATCCCCTCGCACTAACTGAACCAAGGTCTTTTCGCCGATGCGCTATTTGCCTTTGTCCGACACCGACCGGAGCGAGATGCTCGCGCGGATCGGCGTCAATCACGTCGATGAGCTGTTCGCCGATGTGCCGAAAAACCTGCTCCTGAAGGAGCCGGTCGACCTGCCGCGCCGCAAGGGCGAATGGGAAGTGGAGCGCATCCTCTCCCGCATGTCCGCGAAGAACATCTCGGCTTCGTCCGTGCCGTTCTTCGTCGGCGCGGGCGCCTACAAGCACCATGTGCCGGCGACCGTCGATCACCTGATCCAGCGCTCCGAGTTCCTGACGAGCTACACGCCGTACCAGCCGGAGATCGCGCAAGGGACGCTGCAATATCTCTTCGAGTTCCAGACCCAGGTGGCGGCGCTCACCGGCATGGAGGTGGCGAACGCCTCCATGTATGACGGCTCCACGGGCACGGGCGAGGCGGTGCTGATGGCGCACCGCGTCACCAAGCGCCGCAAGGCCGTGCTCTCGGGCGGTCTGCATCCGCATTACGCCGATGTGGTGAGGACCCTGTCCGAGATGTCGAGCGACGACGTCGTCACCATGGCGCCCGACGTGGGCGGCACGGAAGACATCCTGTCCCAGATCGACGACAGCGTGTCCTGTGTCGTGGTGCAGTCGCCGGATGTGTTCGGCAACCTGCGCGATCTGAAGCCTATCGCCGAGAAAGCTCACAAGCACGGTGCGCTACTGATTGCCGTGTTCACCGAAGCGGTGTCGCTCGGCCTCGTGGCTTCGCCAGGGAGCCAGGGCGCCGACATCGTGGTGGGTGAGGGGCAGTCGATCGGCAACGCGTTGAACTTCGGCGGGCCCTATGTGGGCCTCTTCGCCACGCAGTCGAAATACATCCGTCAGATGCCGGGCCGCCTTTGCGGCGAGACGGTGGATGCGGACGGCAACCGTGGCTTCGTGCTGACGCTCTCCACCCGCGAGCAGCATATCCGCCGCGACAAGGCGACCTCGAACATCTGCACCAATTCAGGGCTTTGCTCGCTCGCCTTCACCATTCACATGACGCTGCTCGGCGAGGCGGGCCTCTCGCGGCTTGCGCGCATCAACCATGCCAATGCTGTGAAGCTGGCGGATCGGCTCAGCGCCGTGAAGGGCGTCGAGGTGCTCAACAAGACGTTCTTCAATGAATTCACCCTGAAGCTCGCAAAGCCTGCGGCCGAAGTGGTGGAGCGTCTTGCCGAAAACGGCGTGCTCGCCGGCGTGCCCGTGTCGCGCCTCCTGCCCGGCGCCGGCCTCGACAACCTGCTGCTCGTCGCCTCCACCGAAGTGAACACCGATGATGACCGCGCGGCCTTTGTCGCCGCCTTGAAGGAGGTTCTGTGATGTTGAACCGCCAGGGACGCCCCTCTTCCGCCGGCGAGGCCGGCACCACCGCGCATCCGACCTTCACCGGCAACAAGGCGCTGGCGCAGGTCGAGCCGCTGCTGTTCGAGATCGGGCGCTATGACACCACCGGCGTGGATCTCGACGAGCCGGAGGATTTCAAGCCGCGCCTCGGCGGGCTTGGGCGCAAGGAGCCTATCGGCCTGCCGGGCCTCTCCGAGCCCGAGACCATGCGCCATTACGTGCGCCTCAGCCAGCAGAACTACGGCATCGACACGGGCCTCTTCCCGCTCGGCTCCTGCACCATGAAGCACAATGCGCGGCTCAACGAGCGCATGGCGCGCTTAGCCGGCTTCTCCGACGTGCACCCGCTGCAGCCGGTCTCCACCGTGCAGGGCGCGCTGGAGCTGATGAACGAGCTCGGCCGCTATCTCATCACGCTTACCAACATGACGGCTGTGGCACTCTCGCCGAAGGCCGGTGCCCATGGCGAGCTCTGCGGCATGATGGCGATCAAGGCCGCCATCGAGGCAAAGGGCGAGGACGCGACCCGCAACGTGGTTCTGGTGCCCGATTCCGCCCATGGAACGAATCCGGCGACCGCCGCTCTCATCGGCTTCAAGGTGAAGCCGGTGCCGGCGCGCGATGACGGCTGGGTGCACGTCGAGGACGTGAAGGAGCGCCTCGGCCCCGATGTGGCGGCGATCATGCTCACGAACCCGAACACCTGCGGCCTGTTCGAGCCGCAGGTGGCGGAGATCGCCAAGGCGATCCACGATGCAGGCGCCTACTTCTACTGCGACGGCGCCAACTTCAACGCCATCGTCGGCAAGGCGAAGCCGGGCGACCTCGGCGTCGATGCCATGCACATCAACCTGCACAAGACCTTCTCGACGCCGCATGGCGGCGGCGGTCCGGGCTCCGGCCCGGTGGTGCTCTCCGCACGCCTCGCGCCCTTCGCGCCGGTGCCGTTCGTGCGGGCTGGCCAGGACGGCTTCGAGCTGGTGGAGCAGGAAAGCGATGCGGCGGAAAAGCCCTTCGGCCGCATGACCGCGTTCCATGGCCAGATGGGCATGTATGTGCGCGCCCTGTCCTACATGCTCTCGCATGGTTCGGACGGCATGAAGCAGGCCTCCGAGGATGCGGTGCTCAATGCCAACTACATCCGTGCGGGTCTCGCCGACCTGATGTCGCTGCCCTTCGGCAACAAGCCCTGCATGCACGAGGTGCTGTTCGACGATGCGTGGCTCAAGGACACGGGCGTGACCACGCTGGACGTGGCCAAGGCCATGATCGACGAGGGCTACCACCCGATGACCATGTACTTCCCGCTGGTGGTGCATGGCGCCATGCTGATCGAGCCGACGGAATCCGAATCGAAGGCGTCGCTCGATCTCTTCATCGCGATGCTGCGCGACCTCGCCATGGCTGCGAAGAACGGCGACAAGGAGCGCTTTATCGGCGCGCCTTATCACGCTCCGCGCCGCCGCCTCGACGAGACCCGTGCCGCTCGCAACCCGGTCCTCAAGTGGACGCCGCCGGCGCCGGTGGCGGAAGCGGCGGAGTAGAGCGCCTAACCCTCTCCCCTTCGCGGGAGAGGGTGGCTTGCGACAGCAAGCCGGGAGAGGGGAAGCCTTGGAGAGTCATGAATGGTCTGGCAGCGCTGCTTTTTTGTGCCGTACACAGCCCCTCTCCCGCTAAAGTGGAAAGGGTTAGGCGCACATCATGCTTCGAACGGCGCCGGTCAGTTCTTCCATCCGCAGAAGAATCAGCGGCGCTCCTGCCTGCCTCAGCTTCTCCGCATGCTCCGGTCCGCAATGACCGCCGCCGACGAAGCCGATGACGCGCATGCCGGCAGCAAGCGCCGCCTGAACGCCAGCCGCGGAATCCTCGATCACCAGGCAATCCTCAGGGCTTGCTTTCATGTGCGCGGCCGCATGGAGGAACAAATCCGGTGCCGGCTTGCCGCGTGCGACCTGCGTCGCGCTGAAGACATGGTCGAACAGGTCCGACAATCCCGTGATGCGCAATGACAGGGCGATGCGATCGAGCGTGGATGAGGATGCGACGCAGCGCGGATGGGGGAGGGAGAGAATCGCCTCGCGGACACCCGCGATCGGCTTCAGATCCGTCTCGAAGCTGGCGAAGAGATCGCTGTCGATCTGCGAGCCGAAATCGGCGGGAAGGGTGCAGGCATGCTCCGCCTCGAGGCGCGCCACCATGTCCTTGAAGCTGACCCCGACGAACTTTCGCGCAATGTCCTGGGCCGAGTAGGGCAGGCCTATGCGTGTGAGAATCCGGGCATCGATCTCGCAGGCGAGCACCTCGGAATCGACCAGTACACCGTCACAATCGAAGATCAGCAGCATATCTCTCTCCAGCAAAAAGGCCGCCTCGGAGGGCGGCCTTTGCTATCTTTCAGCTTGTGAAGGCTCTTACTGCATCTTGGTGCGCACGTCGTTGAGGCTCGACGTCACGAGGGACGCGGCGGCGGGGCCTGTGATCTCGTCGCGCAGCACGCGCTCGGACGCCTTGATCGCGGCGTCGATGGCGGCGGCGCGGACTTCAGCCGAAGCCTGGACCTCCGCCTGGGCGATCTTCGCCTCGGCCGTCGCGGTGCGGCGCTTCACGAAGTCGGCCATCTTCTCCTGGGCCTCGCGAGCCAGGCGCTCGGCCTCCTCGCGGGCGTTGGAGACGATCTCGGCGGCCTCGCGTTCGGCGGCGGAGCGCTTGGCCTCGAATTCCTTGAGGAGCCTTTCGGCATCCTGGCGCAGGCGCTTGGCCTCGGCCAGTTCATCGGCGATGCGCTTGCCGCGGGAGTCGAGCTGGTTGAGGATCTTCCCGGGGACGCCGTTATAGAACAGGATGCCCCAGAAGATGACGAAGGCGACCGCAACCCAGAATTCAGCGCTTTGGAACATGCGGATCTCCTGATCAGGCCTTGATCTGGTTGAGAGCGGCTTCGACCTTCTGCGGGGCCGGAGCCTTGCCGGTGAGGCGCTCGATGATGGCGGATGCCGTGTCGCGGGCGATGGCGTCCACGTGGCTCATGGCCTCGGTCTTCTTGGCCGTGATCGTCGCCTCCGCATCGGCGAGACGCTGGTTGAGGTCGGCCTCGAGCGCCTTGCGCTTCACGTCGCTCTCAGACGAGAGCTTGGCGCGCGTTTCCTGCGCGAGAGCCTGTGCGCGGCCCTTGGCCTCGGCGAGAGCGGTCTCGTAAGCGGTGCCGGCTTCTTCCGCGCGGGATTTCATGGCCGCCGCATCGTCGAGATCGCTGGCGATCATCGCGCGGCGGTTCTCGATGATTCCGCTCAGGCGCGGGAGGACCAGCCGTGAGAGCAGGATGTAGAGCGCCACGAAGGTGATTGCCAGCCAGAGGAGCTGACCGGCATAGGTTTCCGTCTCGAAGGGCGGAAAGCCGATATCCTCGTGAGCGCCGCCGGGGGCCTCTGTTGTGGCATGGGTCGTCTGAGCCTGAGCCATGGAGCAGATCCTGAAGAACGATCCTGAAAACAATGAATGACGGCGGTGGATCCGCCGTCACTCGTGTCGAGGCGAAGCGGTTGGACGCCCCGACCTCCCGATCACCGTCTTGAGATTAGGTGAAGAGCAGAACGAGAGCGACGACGAGGCAGAAGATGCCGAGACCTTCCGCGAGCGCCGCACCGATGAAGGCGCGGGCGAACTGGCCGTCGGCCGCCGACGGGTTGCGCAGGGCGCCCGAGAGGAAGTTGCCGAAGATGTTGCCGACGCCCATGGCGGCGAGACCCATGCCGATGCAGGCGAGGCCCGCGCCGAGGAACTTGAAAGCAACCGGATCCATTGTGATCTCCTTGGGAATAACGTGATCGGGAGGGAAGGTGTAACTCAGCGCAGACCTAGTGGCCCGGGTGCAGCGCGTCGTTGAGGTAGATGCAGGTCAACACCGTGAAGACGTAGGCCTGCAGAGCGGCGACGAGGAACTCGAGCGCCATGAGAGCAACCGCCATGAGAAGCGGCAGCGGAGCGAGGATCGTCAGGGCACCGCCGGCCGCCAGGAGGCTGACGACGAAGCCTGCGAAAACCTTCAGCGCGATGTGTCCCGCGAGCATGTTCGCAAAAAGACGCAGGGACAGCGAGATCGGGCGGGAGAGGAAGGAGATGAGCTCGATCACGACGATGAAGGGCAAGAGCCAAGCCGGCACGCCTGACGGCACGAAAAGGCCGAGGAAATGGGTGCCGTGCTTGATGAAACCGTAGACCACCACGGTACCGATCACCAGCATCGCGAGGGCGAAGGTGACGATGATGTGGCTGGTGACCGTGAAGAAACCCGGGATCATGCCGAGCAGGTTCGCCGTCAGCACGAACATGAAGAGGGAGAACACGAGGGGGAAGAACTTCATCCCCTCCTTGCCTGTGGCATCGACCAGCGTGTTCGCCACGAAGTCATGCAGCACCTCGGCCATCGACTGGGCGCGTCCGGGAACGACGGCACGCCTGCGCGTCGCCAACAGGAGGCCGCCCACGATCACGGCGGCAGCGCCGATCATGAACAGGGACGAGTTGGTGAAGTTGATGACCGGAATGATGGGCTTGATCTGGAATTGTTCGATCGGGCTCGCCATGATCCGCTCTCAAAAGTTCGCTGTTGCCAATGCCGTTCGGCGTTCGAAAGTCCGGTCCGTCACCGCTTGCCGTCATGCCGGGCGGGTTTGACCACCCCAGCTGCTCGCATCAGATTGAGCATCCCGGCGCAGAAGCCGAGTATCAGACAAACGATCAGACCCCAAGGGGAAGATCCGAACAGGTGGTCGACGAGCAGACCCAGGATCACGCCGGCGGCAACCCCTGCAACGAATTCGGCCGAGAGCCTGAAGGCTTGGCCAAGGGCAGTGGAATTGGACGTCGGGCGGGCGCGAGGTTCCGACTCGGCTCGGTGAACGGATGCTTGAGAGATCCGCGCATCGAGTGACTTCAGTCTCGCTGACAGGTCGGCATCATCGGCGCTGCCCGGTTCCCGCTCATTTCCACCGTTCCGCTCTTGAGGGTCCGCCATTGCGATCTCCTGTAAAGCGTTGCGGGAAAATGACCGGAAAACCAGCCCCGAAAGCCGGGCGCACCATATGAGCGGGGGTCCCCCCTGTCAAGGACCGTCTGAAAAGAACTAAGTAATTGATATCGTTATCTTATGATTGGTTTTGCGCAGCCTGAGGCGGAAAGCGCACACGTTTTTGAGGCTGAAGCATGGCAGGGTCTGAAACCCTTACAGCATCGGACCTAAAAGCGGATTCCCCTTTGAAGATCCATCCGATGCTTCATTTCCTAAGCTGGCGCATTGCTCGGAGCGGAAAACCGAAACCACTTTTCACTCACGTGGCCCTTCGGGTCGCTGACGCGGCCCGCCGGGTCCGCACGACGCGCTAGGCCACTTCAAGAATGCGCTCTGCGCTCTGCAGGTCGACGGAGACCAGTTGCGAGACGCCGCGCTCGGCCATGGTGACGCCGAACAGCCGGTCCATCCGTGCCATGGTGATCGGGTTGTGGGTGATGACCACGAACCGGGTCTCGGTCTGGCGGGCCATGTCTTCGAGAAGGGCGCAATAGCGCTCCACGTTGGCGTCGTCGAGCGGCGCATCCACCTCGTCGAGCACGCAGATCGGCGAGGGATTGGTGAGGAACACGGCAAAGATCAGCGCGGTGGCGGTGAGTGCCTGCTCGCCGCCTGAGAGCAGGGTCATGCTCTGAGGCTTCTTGCCCGGCGGGCGGGCAAGGATCTCGAGGCCTGCCTCCAGCGGATCGTCCGAATCGACCAGGGTCAGCTCGGCCGTGCCGCCGCCGAAGAGGGTGGCGAAGAGGCGCTTGAAATGGTCGTTCACGACGTCGAAGGCGGCGAGCAGGCGCTCGCGGCCCTCGCGATTGAGGCTGCCGATGGCCTGGCGCAGGCGCTTGATGGCTTCGACGAGGTCGTCCCGCTCACCGGCGATGCTGTTGTGCTTGGCTTCGAGTTCAGAGAGTTCCTCGTCGGCGCGCAGGTTCACGGCGCCGAGGCGCTCCCGGTCGTTCTTGAGCGAATGGAGCTTCGATTCGATTTCCGCATGCGGGGGAAGCTCGGTCGCTTCCTTCAAGCCGGCAAGCTCGATGAGCCCGGCTGGGGTCGTCTCGAGATTCTCCGCGATGGTGCGGGTGATTTCGGCCAGGCGCGCGACGGCAGCCTCGTGGCGGGCCTGGGACCCGGCACGGGATTCGCGGGCAGCGGACATGGCCTCCAGGGCGGCGCGGGCGGCGCGGTCCGTCTCGGACAGGTTCGTCTCCGCATCGGCGAGCCGGTCGGCGGCTTCCTTGCGCTTTGCCTCGGCTTCCTCGACCTCACTGATGAGGGCGCGGCGGCGCTGGAGATAGGTGTCGGGAGCCTCCAGCAGGCGCTGGTGCTCGTCCTGGGCCCGCTCGAGACGCTCGCCGAGATCCTCGAAGGCCTTGGCGGCACGGGCGGCACGCTCGGTCCAGAGCCGGATATCGGCCGCAAGAGCCTCCTGCCGGCGACGGCGCAGCTCGGCCTCGTGCATGAGGGATTGCAGGGCGGCCCGCGCCTCGGAGGCGGCAGCCCGGCGCTCGGCCACGCGGGTGCGCTCTTCGAGCAGGCGGCTTTCGAGGTCTGGCGCAGGGGCAAGATCCTGCAGGGCTTCTTGCGCATCCTGCACACGCTCCAGCGCCTCCGCCTCGCTCTCCGAGAGACGGGTCAGGCCTTCCTGCAGGGCTGAGCGGCGCTGGCCGAGCTCGGCTTCCTTGCGTTCGGCAGCCGTCAGACGGGTTCGGGCAGCATCGAGCGCCTGCCGGGTCTGCCGGGCCGCCTCGTTGGCCTGCATCTCGTGCGCGGCCGCCTTGCGGACGGATTCAAGCGCGGCTTCCGCCTCGTGGCGCAGGTGCTCGGCCTGCTCGCGAGCCTCGGCGGCTTCGCGCTCCAGGTCGCCGAGGCGATTCTTTTCGACGAGGCGGCGGGCGGCGGGCGAGGGCGCTTCGGCCGCGGCGGTAAAGCCGTCCCAGCGCCACAGGTCGCCTTCCATGGAAACCAGCCGCTGGCCGGGCTTCAGCATGCTGCGCAGTCGCAGTCCGTCGCCCTTGCCGACCACGCCGATCTGGCGCAGGCGGCGCTGAAGGGCAGCGGGGGCCTGGGCAAGATCCGCCAGCGAGCGGACACCCTCCGGCAGGGCCGGATCGCCCTCTCCCAAGGTGGTTTCGGCCCAGTGGTGGGGAGCCGAAGAATTGATCGAGGCTTCAAGATCGTCGCCGAGAGCTGCGCCCAGCGCGGTCTCGTAGCCCTTCTGCACCGTGATCTGATCGACTGCCGGCGGCCAGAGATCGCCGGTGGCGGAGGTGACGAGCTTGGCGAGGGTGCGGGCCTCGGTCTCGAGGCGCTGCGCCTTGCGCTCGGCCTCGTTGAGGGGCTGGCGCAGGCGGCTCTCGGCCTCGCGGGCCGCCGCCAGGGTCTCGCGCGCCTCGATCACAGCCTCTTCGGCGGATTGGGCGGTTTCCTCGGCGATCGCCATGCTCTCGCGCAGGTCCTCGAGGGACGGGCCGTCCTCGGGTGAAGCGGAGAGGGCGGCGATCTCGCGCTCAAGCCGCTCCTTCTCGGATCGGAAACGGGTGGCGCGCTCCATCTCCTCGCGCACGGCCCGCTCGAGGGCGGCGCGGCGGGCATTGAGATCGGAAGTCTGGGCCTGGAGCGCGCTCAAGGCTGCCTCGGCCTCGTGCAACGCCGCCTCGGCGCTGTGGAGCCTCTCCTCAGCCTCGGCGCGGGCCTCGTCCGCCCCATCGGTGGTGAGCGTGATCTCGGCGGCTTCGGCCTGGAGGCGCTCGATGGTGGCCTCCGCGTCCATGCGCTGGGCGGCCTCCCGGGCGATGTCGCGGTTGAGGTCCCCGATATGCCGCTCCAGTTCGGTCACGCGCTCCTTGGAGCGGCGTTCCTCCGATTCGAGCTCGTTGCGGGCATGGGTCAGGCGCTGCAGGGCGGCTGCGGCTGCGGCCTCCGCCTGACGCAGTCCCGGAAGAGCGTGGGCGGCAACGGCCTGGGCGGTGGCCGCCCGGGTCTGCTCCTCGGTGGCATCGGCAACCGCCTTGAGGTCTTCGGCGACCTGGCGTTCTGCGGTCGCGGCCTGCTCCCGCGCCTCGGCGAAGCTGATGGCGTACATCAGCGCCTCGAGCCGGCGGATCTCGGAGGAGAGGTTTTTGTAGCGGGAGGCCTGACGTCCCTGGCGCTTGAGGCTCTCGATCTGGCTCTCAAGCTCACGGATCACGTCCTCGACGCGAACCAAATTGTCCTCGGCAGCTTTGAGCCGCAGCTCCGCCTCGTGCCGGCGGGCATGAAGGCCCGCGATGCCGGCGGCATCTTCCAGGATGCGGCGGCGGGCCTGGGGCTTGGCGGAGATGATTTCGCTGATCTGGCCCTGGCGGACAAGGGCCGGCGAGCGGGACCCGGTCGCAGCATCCGCGAACAGGATCTGCACGTCGCGGGCGCGCACTTCCTTGCCGTTGACCCGGTAGGTCGAGCCTTCCTCGCGCTCGATCTTGCGGGAGATTTCAAGGAGATCTGTGTCGTTGAAGGCGGCTGGAGCCGTGCGCTCCGCATTGTCGATGGTGAGCATCACCTCGGCCCAGTTGCGGGCGGGCCGCCCGCCGGAGCCGGAGAAGATGACGTCGTCCATCCCCGTGGCGCGCATGTTCTTGAAGGAGTTTTCCCCCATGACCCAGCGCAGGGCCTCGACAAGGTTGGATTTGCCGCAGCCGTTGGGCCCGACGACGCCGGTCAGCCCTGGCTCGATCAGGAAGTCGGTGGGCTCGACGAAGGTCTTGAAGCCTGCGATGCGAAGGCGCGTCAGCTTCATGGACGCGCCTTCCCGTCCCGCCCGGGGAGGGCAGGTTGAGAGAACTTACTCTCCCAGCAGAGGCTTGATGACCTTTTCAATCTCATCGATCGACAGGCTTCCAGGATGACGCTCACCATTGATGAAGAAAGTCGGCGTGGAGTCTACACGGAACTGCTCCATACCCCGGTTCTTCACCGCGTTGACTGCGTCATATAGTTTCTGGTCCTTGAGGCAAGCATCAAATTTTTCCTGTGAAAAACCAGCCTGGCGCATGAGCCCGCGCAGGGCATCGAGCGGCTTGTCCACAAAGGCCCAGTTCCGCTGCTGCTCGAAGAGCAGGTCCGTGATCGGGTAGTACTTGTCGTTGCCGTCGCAGCGGGCGAGCATGAAGCCGGCCGTGGCGAGGGGGTCGAGCGGGAATTCACGCAGGACGAAGCGCACCTTGCCGGTGTCGATGTAGCGCTTCTTCAGCTCCGGCCAGGTGGTCTTGTGGAAGTTGGCGCAGTGGGAGCAGGTCATCGAGGCATATTCGATGATGGTCACCTTGGCGTTTTCGGGACCTAAGGCCACATCGCCGAGGGGACCCTGAACCGCGAGATCCTGGACGGCCACGTTCTGGGCGAAGGCTGGCAGGCTCGCGGCAAGGTAAGCGGTGACGGCTGCGGTTCCGAGAAGCTGAAGCGTCTGACGCCGGGTGATCATCGTGAGGGAACTCCTGAAGAGATTTCGTTCTGCGGTAGAATGCCTTGGCCTGCGAGGCAAGCGCCACCATCTCACGCTTTCGTGCGTGAACCGGAGCTGACGATCGCTTGGCCCAGCCGGTCGAGGGCTGCCTTGAGGGCTTCCTCTTCGATGGGCTGGACGGCCTTGTCGACCTTTTCCCGATCCGCCGGGGTGAGAACGGGAGAAGTCGGACGCTTCTTCTCAACCCGCCGCACGGGCCCTTGTTTCAGCACGATCTTCCCGATGCAGCGCCAGCCGTAATAGGTGTTCACCCGGTCGATGACGGTGGGCGCGAGGTGCTGGAGTTCCAGGGCGAAGGCGCCTTCGACCCGAATGACGAGGGTGGCCGGATCGGGTCTCGCCTCCGGGTCGGAATGGGGAGCTTTTCGCTTCCATTCGATCTTGAGCGGCTGGGTGAAGGCGGCGAGCCGCTCGCCGACGATCTCCGGCCAGGCCATGATGATATCGGCGGTGGCAAAACCCTGCGCCGCCAGGCTGGGGGACAGGCAGACGTCGAGAAATTCGGCGAGGGGGCGGGCCAAGGGCCTCGGGCGTCTCATGTTGAATGTCCAAAAGCCACGTTGGAATATGCGATCAGGACCGTTATTCCACGTCATATGTTAACGCCCGCTTCGAGCGCGACCAAGCCCGACCCGCAGGATCTTCTTGCCTGGTACGACCGTCACCGGCGCGACCTGCCGTGGCGCGCCAGGCCGGGCGAGACCGCAAACCCTTACCGCGTCTGGCTTTCCGAGATCATGCTCCAGCAGACGACGGTGACGGCGGTCAAACCCTATTACCTGAAATTCCTGGAGCGTTTCCCGAGCGTCGAGGCTCTGGCCGAGGCGCCTACGGATGCCGTGATGCATGCCTGGGCCGGTCTCGGCTATTATTCCCGCGCCCGCAACCTCCACGCCTGCGCCAAGGCCGTTGTGGATAAGCATGGCGGCCGCTTTCCCGCGACGGAGGCTGAACTGCTGAAGCTTCCGGGCGTCGGGGCCTATACGGCTGCGGCCGTGGCGGCCATCGCCTTCAACGAGCAGGCGGCGGCTGTGGACGGCAATGTGGAAAGGGTCATGTCCCGCGTGTTCATGGTCGAGGAGCCGCTGCCGAAGGCAAAGCCCCTCATCCGCTCCCTCACGGAGGAGCTGGTGCCCGGCGATCGGCCAGGCGACTTCGCCCAGGCGGTGATGGACCTCGGCGCCACCATCTGCACGCCCAAACGCCCGGCCTGTGCCCTCTGCCCGTGGATGATGCCCTGCCGCGCCCGCGCCGAGGGCCTGCAGGAGACCTTTCCGAAAAAGCAGAAGAAGGAAACCGGTCAGCTGCGCAAGGGCGCGGCCTTCGTCGTTCTTCGCGCCGACGACACGATCCTGCTGCGCACCCGCCCGCCGCAAGGGCTTCTCGGCGGCATGGCCGAGCCGCCGACGAGCGAGTGGCTGCCCGATTACGCATCCTCCCGCGCCGTCCTCGACGCGCCGATCGAAGCCCGCTGGCAGCGCCTGCCCGGCACGGTCCGCCACGTCTTCACCCATTTCCCGCTGGAGCTGACGGTGCTCTTCGCCAAGGTCGCCAAGGGCACGCCCGCCCCCGAGGACATGCGCTGGACGCCGCGCCTGCAACTCCACGAGGAAGCGCTGCCTGGCGCCATGAAGAAGGTGCTGGCGCATGCGCTCGGCGAGCTGCCGGGTGCAAAGGGGAAAGCTTCGGGGTGGAAGCCGGCGGAGAGTGCGTGAAATCCATTCCGCTGAGCGGCTGAGATTCCCTCCCCGCAAGGGGGAGGGAAGAGATGTCCGTCTCACCCGCCCACAAGGGCCTTCTGATTTCGCTTGAACAGTGCCGCCAGTGCATTCGCCACCCGCGTCACGTTAGGGCGGTTTCGGCTGCGGCGGTGCATGACGAGGAAGACATCCTCGATCAGGTCGCCCTCCGGCTTCATCACCTGGACGAGATCGGGATCCGAGTCGCCGAGCCAGCACGGTAGGAAGGCTGCTCCGAGACCCGCCTTCGCGGCTTGATAGCGGATCGGCATGTCGCCGATGCGGGCCGCGATGGTGCGGCCTTGCGCGAACTCGGCCACGTAGGCGGCCTGCCGCGACAGGGTCGGGTCTTCCGGCGGGGCGATGACAGCGGTGGGGTTCCCGGTACGGGCATAGATGGCGAAGGCGATCTGGCCGATCTTGCGCGCCACGAGATCGTCCGTGCCCTCCGGCAAGGTGCGCATCCTCAGGCCGATATCGGCCTCTCCGGAGGCGAGATCGAGCCTGTGGCGGGTCGGGATATAGGCGATCTCCACGGGAGCCGCCGCCTCGTGCAGCTCCGCCGAATGAAGCGAGAGGAACAGGGTGACCGAGGCGGTCGCCGTGATCCGCACCGGTGCGTCGGGATCGGGCCGGTAGGCCGCGGTCGTGCGCGACACGATGGCGGCTGCTTTGCCCATGGGAGCCGCCGCTTCGAGAACGGCGTGCCCTGCTTCTGTCAGCTCAAGGTTGTTGGGCCCGCGCTGGAAGAGCGATAGGCCGAAGGTTTCCTCCAGCGCCTTGATGCGCCGCGCGATGGTCGGCTGGCTCTGGCCCAGGGCCTTGGCGGCGCTGTTCATCGATCCATGAGCCACCACGGCGAGAAAGATCCGCAGATCGTCCCAGGATGGTTCGGTGAGGGCGAGGCGGAAGGGATCGAGAGACGAAGGAGCCATGAGAGGATGCTAAATCGCTGAACCGGGTTCGGCATAGGGGAATGTTCCGGCCTGGGGGACAAGCCGCACCATCGCGCAGATATCATCATCAGGCAGCCCGGCAGACGCGTAGGGGACCTCTTCAGTTCTGATGAGAGCAGGGCCGCCGAGACTAGCCTTCAGCTAAATTATGATACACTATATCTATGATGGGGCGGGCTCATGCGCATGCTTGACCGCTCTGGGCCGACTCTTCGCCGTCTCCATGAGCCCTTCTCAGCGATAGGTTAGCGATGCCGCAGACATATCCTCGGCCCCTCCCTCAGAAGACCATTGGCGTGCTCGGTGGCATGAGCAATCAGGCCACCGGCGAGTACTACCGCCTCCTCAACGAACGTCTGAACGCTTCTCTCGGCGGTTGGGACAATGGAGAAATTGTGATGGTCTCGGTCAATTTCGGAAATATCGAGCATTTCGTCCGAAACGATCTCTGGGACGAAGCAAAGGCTTATCTGACCGAAAAGATCGAGCGCCTGGAACGGGCGGGATCGGATGTGATCGCATGCGTGTCGAACACCATGCACCGTGTTGTCGAACCGATCATGGCCGACCGAGCAACACCTTTCATACACATTGCCGATCCAACAGGTGAGGCCATTAAGCGAGCGGGGCTCACGCGTGCCGGGCTGCTTGGGACTCTGTCGGTCATGCGCTCGGCCGAACTCAAGCAGCGCTACAAGGAGCGCTTCGGAGTGGAGATCGTGGCCCCCTCCGCCGCGGACATGACGATTGTCGACCGGATCATCTTCGACGAGTTGGTGCGGCGGGATCTGCGGCCTGAATCGAAGAGGGAATACCTGCGAGCCGTTGACGAAATGCGCCGCGCCGGCGCCCAAGGCGTGATCTTGGGCTGCACGGAGATCTTCCTGCTGATTGACCAGAGTGATCTGCCCGAATTGCCTGTTTTCGATACCACGGCTTTGCATGTGGACGCGATCGCCACCTTTGCACTCGGAGCGAAGTAAAAGAAGTCTCTGCAGAGAGTTGGCATCGTCGATTTGTATTCTGCAGCCATCAAGCACGCTTCGGTCGTCAGGAGACGGATAAGATGTGATCCGCCCCGATCTTCCGCTGCTGTTGGTGCACCGATGAAGACGCACACGTCGTGTCGGAGCGAGCCGGCGACGATAAGATGCTGTGACAGGTCTCTAAGTCAAAATTCATGTGCTCAAAACCGGCCTCGGTTCAATTTGTCCGGTAGGCTCAGACTGAATTCCGGTTCGGCCCAGCCTGTGGCCCGGGACCAACGCGCCTTCCGTCTCGCAATGCCAGGGCAGGGTTCCCGAGGGCAAGTACCGGCCCAATGCATTCAGTGTGAACATGGCAAGCGTGACGACGGTGACGGTGACGATAGCAACGGCGGAGGCCTGGCTCCCAAGGCCCGCCTCTTCGAGGTTGTAGAGCACGACGCCGATGGTTTCCGTTCCTGCCGACCAGAGCAGGGCCGAGACGGTCAGTTCGCTGAAGGCGAGCAGGAACGCCATCAACCCGCCAGCAATGGCCGCCGGAAGCAGCGACGGCAGGACGATGTCGACGAGTCGCTGCGTCAGGCGGGCGCCGTCGATGGCGGCCGCTTCCTCCTGCGCCATGTCGATCTGCTCCATTCCCGCAAGCACGGGCTTGAGCGTCACGGACAGGAAGCGGGCCAGATAGGCGAAGACGATGATCCAGGGGGTCGCATAAAGCGAAACGCCGACGAGCGGCAGCGGCTTCAGGAACAGCAGGATGCAGGCGATGGCGAGCACGATGCCCGGCAGCACATAGGAAATCTCGAGGAGCGCTGTCGCCAGAATCCGCGCCGGCCCCATCAGCCTCACGAGACCGTAGGCCACCGGGATCGAGAAGGTCGCCAGCAGGCAGGCCGCGCCGCCTGCGTAAAGCAGTGAGTTCAGGAAGGCTCGGACAGTCACGTCCTGCCGTGCCAGCACCTCGACGAAATTGTCAAGGGTGATCGTCGAAAGGGTCAGAGGCATGCCGTAGGACGGCACGAGGGCGGCCGTGAAGAGCGACAGCATCGGCAGGATCAGGGTGACGGCAATCACCATGCCGGCGAAAGCTTCGGCTGCCGCGCCCGCGCGTCCGAGCTTCCAGAAGGGCTGAAGAGGCACGTCCTGTTCCAGATGAACTTCCCCGCGGCGCGTCAGAAATTGACTCGCTGCGACGCAGACGATGGCGATGATGGCCACGAGGAGGCCGAGCGCCGCCACGTCGCTTAAAACGCCGGTGCCGAAACTCGACAGGCGGCGGTAGATCAGAACAGGCAGCGTCAGGTAGTTCACCGGTGCGCCGAGCAGCGCGGGAATGCCGAAATTGCCGATGCCGGCGACGAAGGCGAGCAGCGCTGCGCCGACGAGATGCGGGCGCAGCAGCGGCAGTAGATGATCGGTGACGATCCGCATCGGATGCGCGCCGTCGATGCAGGCGGCCTCGACGACGGCGGAAGGGATGCGCTTCAGGCCGGCGCTCATGACCACATAGACGAGGGGCGCGTGGTGAAGACCCATGACCAGGACGATGCCGCCGCGCCCGAGCATCGGATTGGCGCTGCCGGCCTCAGGCGCGAGGCCCAGCGTATTGAGGATCGGCGAGGCGGGACCGGCGAGATGCAGAAAGGCCAGCGCCATCACCTGCGGCGAGATCATCACGGACAGGACGAACAGGAACGAGACGATGCGCCGCCCGCGCAAGTCGGTGACGCTGAGCGCCAGCGCCACGGCGCCGCCGAGGGGCAGCGCGATCAGACTCGACAGGAAGGCGGTCTCGAGGCTCGCCCGCGCGGCATTGAGGGCGGAGCGGCTCGACAAGGCGGAGAGCGCCGCGTCGGGATTGAAGCTGCCGCCCGGAGCCAGTGCTTGCAGCAGCAGTCGCGCCGCGGGCAGAACGTCGAAGGCGAGGACGGTCAGAGCGACAAAAGCGAGGAGGCCGAAACCTCCCCGCTCCAGGAACGACTTGGTCGATATGTGCTGTCTCACTGTCCGAAGATATCGGCGAAGGCCGCCTTGTTCTTGGTCTCGTCAGAAAGCGCCTTTGCCGCGTCGAAGCCCATGACCTTGATCTGCTCGCGCGGCGGGTAGCCCGCCGGCAACGCGACGGCCGGGTGAGCGGCGATGTAGCCTTGCTTGAGCGCGAGCTCCTGCCCCTCCTTCGAGAGCATGAAATCGACGAAGGCGCGGGCAGCGTCGGGGTTCTTCGTGGTCTTGAGGATGGCGACGGGCTCGGACACGGCGGAAACGCCTTCCTTCGGGAACACGAACTCGATCGGCGCGCCCTTGGCCTTCTCGCGGATCGGCATGTAGTCGACGATGACGCCGTAGAGCTTCTGGCCTCCAGCCACCTGCTTCAGCACATCGCCGTTGCCGCCGCCGGCGACCGCCTCGTTCTCCTTGAGATCCTCGTAATATTTCCAGCCGCCTTCGATATTGCCGGTCAGAGTCGCGGCGTGGATGAGGGCTGCGCCCGAGGTGAGGGGGCTCGGCATCACAAGCTGGCCCTTGACCTCGGGCTTCGTGAGATCGAGCCAGGAGGAGGGCTTGAAGCCTGCCTTCGTGTTGTAGGCGATGCCGGTGGTGATCAGCTTGGTGGCGAACCAGAACTTTTTGGAATCATGCATGCCGGCGGGGTAGGCGGACGTGTCGGCCTTTTCATGCGCCAGCAGGCGGTCGTCCTTCTTGAGGCCCTCCATGGTCACGCTGTCGGCGATCAGGAGCACATCGGCCTGGGGTTGGCCGGCCTCGAACTCGGCGCTGAGCTTGGCGAGGATCTTCGGCGTGCCGTCGCGGACGAAGGTGACGTTGACCCCCGGATGATTCGCCTTGAAGGCGTCGATGGTCTGCTGCGCGTCGGTGTTGGGCTGGCTCGTATAGAGCACCAGGTTGCCGGAAACCCCTTGAGCCTGCGCGAAGGCAGGCACGAGGGCGGCGAACAGGGTGAGAAGAATCCGCTTCATGGGCACGGGTCAGTTCCTCGCTTCTGATAAGGCTGTCCCTGCGCTAGCGGCCTTGAGTGACGCCTCCGTGACGAAAAGACTAGTGCAGATAGCGAAAAGGGCCAGCGCATGGCCAGCCCTTTCACAGCTTTGCGATGTCGCAGTGAAGCCTTAAGCCGCCATCGCGGCCCGCACCTTGGCCCGGAACTCGTCGATGGAGACCAACTTGCCGCCCCGCTCCACATGCCAGAAGGTCCAGCCGTTGCAGGAGGGGAACCCTTGCGTCAGCGCACCGATCTTGTGGATCGAGCCGACAATCGGGCCGAGGGCGAGCGTCCCGTCGGCGCGCACCACTGCCTTGTGGCGGCGGCGCTCGTCCACCAGGGTCTCGCCCGCCTTCACATGGCCCGCCTCGATGAGTGAGAGGAAGGGCACGCGCACTTCCGTACGCTTCTCGGGAGCTGCTGCAATCGAGACGTCGGAGAGCGGCTCGACCGCATCGATGCGCTTGCGCGCCGCCTTGGCATAGGTCGAATCGCGCTCGAGGCCGATGAAGTTGCGCCCGAGCATCTTGGCGACCGCGCCGGTGGTGCCGGAGCCGAAGAACGGATCGAGCACCACGTCGCCTGGGTTGGACGATGAGAGCAGGATGCGGGCAAGGAGCGCCTCCGGCTTCTGGGTGGGGTGCACCTTGCGGCCATCCCCGTCCTTCAGGCGCTCGTCGCCCGTGCAGATCGGGATGAACCAGTCCGAGCGCATCTGCACGTCTTCGTTGCCGGCTTTCAGCGCATCGTAATGGAAGGTGTAGCCCTTCGAATCAGCGCTCTTCGAGGCCCAGATCATGGTCTCGTGCGCGTTGGTGAAGCGGCGGCCCTTGAAGTTCGGCATCGGATTGGCCTTGCGCCACACGATGTCGTTCAGGATCCAGAAGTTCAGATCCTGCAGGGCCGAGCCCACGCGGAAAATGTTGTGATAGGAGCCGATGACCCAGAGCGTCGCGTTCTTCTTCATCACGCGGCGCACGGCGAGAAGCCAGGCGCGGGTGAACGCGTCGTAATCGGCAAAGCTCGCGAACTTGTCCCAGTCGTCGTCGACCGCGTCGACAAGGCTCTGGTCAGGACGCGTGAGTGCCTGTTCGAGCTGGAGATTGTAAGGCGGATCCGCGAAGACCACGTCCACGCTCTCAGGGGGGAGCTTCTCCAGATTGGCGATGCAATCGCCGAGAAGGATCTCATTGAGAGGTAGAGACGGAGGCAGAACGGAGAGGGGCGTTTTACGCCCCGTCCGAGGAGCCGGCGCAGACCGCCCGGTACGCGAGACATGGATCCGGGAGGCGGCGCCGGCAACCCCGGTACGCAAGGTACCCATAGGTGATCACCGGTTACGCAACTGACACTCAGGATCATGATGGGATAGGGTAAAGAGGAGGTTTCCAAACCCGATGAAATCCAAATATTTTGGATCGGCAAAACTTGCCTACCCATTGATAAGATTGGATTTTTTTGAGTTAACGGGCGTTAAGTTCGGTTACAGGTCCGGTAACCCTTGGCGCAAGGGTGAAAAACTCATGCGGTGGAAGGGGCAAGGACCCTCGTTCGCGACTGCCGAGAGATGCGCCTTGGTGCTGTAGCCCGCGTTGCTGGCAAAACCATAAGCAGGATAAGCGTTCCCAAGCCTCGCCATCATGCGGTCGCGGACCACTTTTGCGACGATCGAGGCCGCTGCGATGGATGCGATGCTCGAATCACCCTTGATCACGGCTTCAGTCGCGCAGGGAAGGCACGGCGGGTCGTTGCCGTCGACGAGGGCCATATCCGGCTTGCAGGGGAGCGCCGCCAGCGCCCGGCACATGGCAAGCAGCGAGGCCTGCCGGATATTGATGGTATCGATTTCCTGATGCGACACCGAGGCGATGCCCACTCGCGACGTCGCCAGAATCTCGGCGAACAGCGCCTCGCGCCTGGCTGCCGTGAGCACCTTCGAATCGGCGAGGCCCTGAGGGACATTGTCGAGATCGAGCACCACCGCCGCCGACACCACCGGCCCCGCCAGCGGCCCGCGCCCGACCTCGTCGAGCCCGGCGATGCATGTGTAGCCCTCAGCGCGGGCACAAAGCTCGCGGCTGAGGCCGAGGTCAGGAAGTCGAGGAGCGCGAATCGGTGCGGTCATAGGCAGATCAAAGCGGTAAGGCGGACGCCCTGTCACCCCTTAGGAGCGTTCAGAAGAGTCGCAGCCTCCCGCGTCATCCCGGGCTCTGCTCCGCAGCCCTGGGATGACAGCAAGGGCGAAGCCTCAAAACAAACTCAGCTGACCCGTCTCTTTCGGCGGCACATTGAACAGGTCCGTGCGCAGCCTCAAGGACCGCTTGTTGAGCCCGAGCCGCTCGGCCGCGGTCTCGAAGCGGCGGCCGAGCATCCAGGCATAGGGGCCGACGCCTGACTGGCGGGTGCTCCACTCGGCATCGTAATCCTTGCCGCCGCGCGCCTCCTGCAGCAGCGTAAAGACGTGCTTGAGCTTGTCCGGGTAATGCTCGACGAGCCAGTCGCGCATCAGGTCCTTGAGGTCGTGCGGCAGGCGCAGGAGCACATAGCCGGCCTCCTGCGCGCCGGCCTCCGTGCAGGCCTTCAGGATGGCCTCGATCTCGTGATCGTTGATCGCCGGAATGATGGGGGCGACCAGCACCGTCACAGGAATTCCCGCCCCGGTGAGGCTGCGGATCGTCTCGAGCCGCTTGGCGGGCGTGGCGGCGCGGGGCTCCATGCGGCGGGCGAGCCTCGGGTCGAGGGTCGTGACCGAAATCGCGACCTTGGCGAGCTGCCTTGCCGCCATCTGGCTCAGGATATCGATGTCGCGGGTGACGAGGGCCGATTTCGTCACGATGCCGACCGGGTGATTCATCCGGTTCAGCACTTCGAGGATGGAGCGGGTGATGCGGAAGCGCCGCTCCACCGGCTGGTAGGGGTCGGTGTTCGAGCCGAGCGCAATGGTGGTCGGCTGGTACTTCGCGGCCCGCAGCTCCTTCTCCAGAAGCTCCGCCGCGTTGGGTTTGGCAAAGATCTTGGTCTCGAAATCGAGACCCGAGGACAGGCCCTGGAAGGCGTGGGTGGGCCTGGCGAAGCAATAGGAGCAGCCGTGCTCGCAGCCGCGATACGGATTGATCGACTTCTCGAAGAGGATGTCGGGCGAATCGTTCCTGGTGATGATCGTGCGCGGCTTTTCGACGATCACTTCGGTGGGGAGGGAGGGCAGCTCCTCCTCGATGGTCCAGCCATCGTCGAAGGTCTCGCGCTGCGCCGGCTCGTAGCGCCCCGTCGGGTTGGCCGAAGCGCCACGGCCGCGGCGGCGATCCACCTCGACGCGGTAAGCCGGATCGTCCATGCGCCGCCGGGCAGCCTCCGCCGCCTCCAGGGGCGTTCGCTTCGCAGGCCTGGAACGGGCGGGATCATAGCCTTGATCCTTGGGGCGGGCAGTCATGGCAGCCTCGAGCGAATCTGTCGACGGAGGCTGCAAGCTTAAGAACAAAACAGGAACAAAATCAAGAGAGCCTGAATGAATGTGTGAGAGCCTCGCGCAGAAACCGGATCCACTTTTCAGCACGATGCCCTGGCGACGGACCGGAAAACTGGAGCTATACTGTTCGTATGATTACCGTTCTCATCCGCGTGACCCATGGGCCCGAGGCCCTCGCCGCTACCTTGAGCGCCCTTGTGCCCGCCGTTGCCGCCGGTCTCGTCGGCGACGCCGTCATTCTGGCCGACAGGCCGGATGACACCTTGGCGAAGGTGGCCGACGCCGTCGGCGCGACCCTGGTCGTGGCCGAGCGCGGCTCCTGGACGGAGGGTGCGCGGGTCGCGCGGCGCGACTGGCTCCTGTGCCTCGACGACGGCGACATTCCGCAGGAGGGCTGGATCCGGGTGCTCGACCGGTTCGTGGCCCTGTCCAGCCCCGAGCAGGGGCTCGCGCGGATGCGGCGTCGGCAGGCGGGCTTGTTGAGCGCATTCAACGCTCTGGTTGCCGGATCACGGGTGCGCGGCGGCGATCTCGTGCATCGTCAGGTGTTGACGAACGAGGTGAGGGCGCGCATGCCCGTGCGGCTCTCCGCCACCATCGAACGCGATCCCGTCTTCGGCTGAGCCCTCCATGAATCATTCCCCTCCTGCACGCCTGTTCTGCCAGGATCCCGAGCTTGGCTACGAGCGCAGCCGGACGCGTTTCACCTCCGGCGAGGGGCTCGTTCTCGACGAAACCTATCGGCTCGCGCACCTGCCGCTCGTCGCTCCCGATCATCCGCGCGTTATCAGGACGCGCGAGGGCTCATCCTACGTCATGGGCCGGCACGAGCGGGTGTTCTCCCTCGTGCTGCCGATCCCAGGCGATCTTCTCCTGCGATCTCCCTCCTACCGCGAATTGGACGAGGCCATGAGAGCATCGCCGTTTGCCCGCAAGATCGCCTGGGATCTGCTGGGCAGACGCCA
The DNA here is from genome assembly GCF_016892765.1 of Microvirga arvi. Lineage (GTDB taxonomy): Bacteria > Pseudomonadota > Alphaproteobacteria > Rhizobiales > Beijerinckiaceae > Microvirga > Microvirga arvi. The sequence continues at coordinate 67,560 of NZ_JAFEMD010000002.1, read as the reverse complement.
GGACAAGCTGCATGCGACGATCTGCGGTTCGCTCTCAACCGGAGAGCCGCCCGTGCTTGCTCCATCGCAACGGCAGGACTTGGCCGCGCTCGGCCCCGTTCATGTCGAGCTGCGAGGGCTGTTTTCCGGCAGCGTCAATCGCGGCCGGCTGTACCTTCGAGCCTATCCCGAAAGCCGAAGGGGAGAGAACGTCTTCCGCCGGATTCAGGGCATCCTGGGCTGCCGCGAAACCGATCTCTATGTCGTCGGTTTCTACAACATGACGGACGATCTCGATGCCGACGAGACTGCGGCGCTCGCCTCGCTGATCGAAAGCTGGTGGGATCGCACGATCCTACAGTTCGACATCGATCATCTCTGGCTCATGGGAGCCTGTGACGACCTTGTTCTCGACTCCATGATTGCGGAGACCGTCTCGCTGACATGAGGCAGCGGGCTTGTCTGCTCAACGCTTCAGCTTGCCACGCTTCAGGTGCTCGTCGAGGCGCGGCATGATCTCGACGAAGTTGCAGGGCCGGTAGCGGTAGTCGAGCTGCGTGGACAGGATGCCGTCCCAGGCATCCTTGCAGGCGCCGGGCGAGCCCGGCAGCACGAAGATGAAGGTCGTTCCTGCAACGCCGGCGGTGGCCCGCGACTGGATCGTCGAGGTGCCGATCTTGTCATACGAAATGCGATGGAAGACGGCCGAGAAGCCTTCCATGCGCTTGTCGAACAGGGGCTCGATGGCCTCGGGCGTGACGTCGCGGCCGGTAAAGCCCGTGCCGCCCGTGGTGATGATCACATCCACGGTTGCGTCTGCGATCCAAGCCCGCACCTTGCCGCGGATCGCCTCCACGTCATCCGTCACGATGGCGCGGTCGGCGAGCCTGTGTCCTGCCTTCGCCAGCCGCTCCGCCAACGTCGCGCCGGACTTGTCCTCATCGAGCGAGCGCGTGTCGGAAACGGTCAGCACGGCGATGCCGAGCGGAACGAAGGGGAGTGTGTCGTCGATGCCGGGCATGGAGAGGGCCTATTCTTAAGGGAGGCATTAGCGTCCCTGTCATACCCGGCTTGCTGCCGGGTCGCCAATATCCGCCTGGCGCCGCCTCGTCATTTTGGCGTGAGCGAAGCAAGAAGCCAGAGCCTCTGGCAGCCTATTTCATCTGGATTTTGAGGTTTAAAAGGCGCATCGTGAAAACCATCCGGTCGTTGACCCAACGCGACCAGAAGATTGCGTACAACTTAGTCGAACGGAGCCCTGACGGGCATCCGTAAACTCGTGCCGCAGCACGTCCAGCATTGGAGAGGTTGTATGATGAAACGCAAGCTCATCGCAGCATTGGTCCCAGGGTTGTTCATTCTGTCCTCACCGGCAACCGCGCAGCAAGCCTTCTCCGTCAAGCCGCTGGTCGAGAAGAAGGTGGCGGAGTTGCCGGCAGGCGACCTGTTCTGGCGCATCGACACCTTCGAGAGCAAGGATCAGGCGCAAGCGGCCGCAGGTCCATTCGGACTCGTCGCCGAGTCAGAAGGCAAGGTTTGGCTCTTCGAACTTGGCCGCGCAGGAGAAGACCCCAAAGGCGGCAAGCGGGTCGCCGAAATCGGGCCGCTCCCTCGGATCAATGCCGCGCAGTATCTTCTCCGCATCAACGAGGCAGGCGGTCCTCCCGGCAGTGTCACGTCCGTACACACCCATCCGGGTTCGGAGGCGTTTTACGTGCTCTCCGGGGAATTGACCCAGAAGACCCCACACGGCGTGGCACGGGTCTCCAGCGGTCAGACGCTGGTGGGTCATGGAGGCGACGTACCTATGGAAGTGTCGAGCAGCGGCTCAGCCGAACTGAAGGAGTTCGCGCTGTTCGTGGTGGATTCGACCAAGCCGTTCTCATCACCGGCTCACCTCCACTGAGGTACGTTGTCCAAGAGTCTATCCTGGAAGGGCGATCCGCAGATCTGCCCGCACGGCTCCGGCTCTATCCGGAGATAGGTTCGTTCAGCGCTCTTAAAGCCGGCTTGCCCGGAACGTGTCGCAGGATTGGATCGTCCCGCTCTTCAAGCCGGTCGTCAGCCAGCGCACGCGCTGCTCGGACGAGCCGTGGGTGAAGGAATCGGGCATCACGCGGCCTTGGCTTTGCTTCTGCAGCCTGTCGTCGCCGATGGCTTCCGCCGCCCGAATGGCTTCCTCGATGTCGCCCTGCTCAAGCGATTTCCAGCGCTGGTCGGAATGGTGCGCCCAGACACCGGCGAGGCAATCGGCCATCAGCTCGACGCGCACGGAGAGCTGGTTGCCCTCCGTCCGGCTGACCTGCTGCTGGCGCTCCTGTACCCGCGGAAGGATGCCGAGCTGGTTTTCCACATGGTGGCCGACCTCGTGGGCGAGCACATAGGCATAGGCGAAGTCGCCGCCGGCGCGGAAGCGGCGCTGCATCTCCTGGAAGAAGGAAAGGTCGATGTAGACGGTCTGATCGAGCGGGCAGTAGAACGGCCCCATGGCCGATTGCGCGCCGCCGCAGCCTGAGCGGGTGGCATCCGAGAAGAGCACGAGCTTCGGTGCCTGGTACTGCCGATTGACCTGCTGGGGAAAGACCGTGTTCCACACGTCTTCCGTGTTGCCGAGAATGGCAGAGGCGAAGCGCCCGGCCTCGTCCTGCGGTGCGCCCTGCCGGCCCTGCTGTTGCTGCTGGTAGCCGGAGCCGCCGCCCGTCATCATCTCGGCGCCGCCGATCAGGATGCGGGGGTCGATCCCGAGGGCCCAGCCGACGAGGCCGAGGATCACCATCGCTCCTATTCCGAGGCCCCCGCCGCCCGCCATGCCCATGCCGCGACGGTCTTCCACATTGGACGAGGTTCGAAAGTCTTCCCAGCGCATGATTCACCTTCCAGCCGCAGCACAGGATGCCGCAGGATCTTAAGGCGTGAGCATATCAACCGGTTCCGAAGACGGTTGATGGGGTAGCCTACTCCTTGCCGTCCAATGCCCGCCGCAGGGCCTGGAAATCCCGCCAGCCAAGGCGCTTCTGCAGGGGCTGGCGCAGGAGATAGGCCGGGTGCAGGGTCGGAAGCGCCCGGATCTCGCGTCCGTCCTCGGTCTTGTAGGTGAACCAGCGTCCGCGCGTGCGCAGGATTCCCTCCTTGATGCCGAGCAGGTTCTGAGCCGCAGGCCCGCCGAGGCAGAGCAGGAGTTCCGGGCTCGCCAATTCGATCTGCCGCGTGATGAAGGGCTTGCAGATGGCGATTTCCTGGGGTGTCGGCGTGCGGTTGCCAGGCGGACGCCAGGGCACGATGTTGGCCACATAAACCTGGGAGCGGTCGAGCCCGATCGTGGCGAGCATGCGGTCGAGCAGCTGCCCCGACCGGCCCATGAACGGCTTGCCGATCCGGTCCTCGTCCGCACCGGGAGCCTCGCCCACCAGCATCACTCGGCCTTCCGGGTTGCCGTCGGCAAAAGCGAGGTTCTTGGCGGAGAACTTCAGCGTGCAGCCGTCGAAGCCCGCCAGGATCGCCTCAAGCTCCTCCAGCGATTGTGCATGGCGCGCCTGCTCGCGAGCGAGGCTCGCCACCTCCTCGGGAGCGCTCGCAGCCGCCTTCGGAAGGGCGCGGGGAGGAGAGGTGGGTTTGGCCGGTTCGGCCTTGGGCGGGGAAACCTTTGGCTGAGCAGGCTTGGATTTCGGCTCGGCGAAGCGGTTGTGCGGAGTTTCGTCGAGCGCAAGGTCCACCCCCGCCTCGACATGGAAGTCGAGGAGCGCCTGGAGAGCGTCACGGTCGGAGGGGAGATCCTGCATGATCCGTATGTAAGCATTCAAGGGGCTGTGGACAACTCAGGTCTGCGAAGAACCCAATGGGTCCTATTCTCACGAAATCAGATCGAAGAGTGTCGGGTTCTCGTCACGTCTGGCACCTTCAATGGCAAGGAGCCGACGCTTGGTCGCGGCGCCGCCATTGGCCGAGAAACCTCCGAGCTTGCCGTCCGCTGCAACGACCCGGTGACAGGGCACAATGATGGCAAACGGATTGCGCCCGAGAGCCTGGCCTATGGCGCGAGCGTTGTTGATGCCCAGTCGGGAGGCAACCTCACCATAGGTCAGCACGCGGCCCGGTGGGATCCCGCGGGCAATCTCGTAGACACGGCGGTCGAAATCCGGCACGCCGTCCATGTCCAGCGGCACGGCAGACAAATCCCGCGCATCGCCCTGGAGCAGGGCCGTCACATCGGCGGTGATGCCCTGGATGTCCGATGGCGGCGGGGCTTCGACGATCCCGGGAAAGCGCCTGGCAAGGCGGGCACGGGTCTTGGATGGGCTGTCCTCGGGGAGCTGAAAGCCGACCACGCCACGCTCGTTCCAGGCCAGCCCACAAAGGCCGATGGAAGTCTCGAAAAGCGTATAGAACGCTGCGTGGTGGGACGGCTGATCCTGCATGCCCTTTTGTAAACCTCCCGTCGCTGTCGAACAACTCGAGATGGTCTTTTCCCACTGATACAACTGCCCTGCTTGAGCCTCGGACCCAAAAGTGGACTTGCACTTTTGGGATCCATCCGATGCTCATTCTTAAGCGGCGCATCGTTGAGCGCGGCCCTTCGGGTCCGCACGGTGCGCCAGAGCGAGCTGACGATTCTCCCTCAAATCAGACGATGATCGGGTTTGAGCATAACCTTATGCGGAAAGGGAACTTTCAGCATCGCGGCAATGCAGCTAGGAGAGTGAGTTGATAAGAACGGCTTGAGAAATCGGACAGATAGTTCATATGTAAACCATCCATCCGCTCAAGCGTTGAACTGCGTATCAGGAGGAAGCCATGGCCGATCTGCCCGCCCGTGAATCGATGGAATTCGACGTCGTCGTCGTGGGCGCAGGTCCTGCGGGCCTGGCGACTGCCATCCGGCTCAAGCAGCAGGCGGCCGAGGCAGGAGCGGACCTCTCCGTGGTCGTGGTCGAGAAGGGCTCCGAGGTCGGCGCGCACATCCTGTCCGGCGCGGTGATCGACCCGATCGGCCTCGACGGTCTTCTGCCCGAGTGGCGCTCCGATCCCGACCGTCCCCTCAAGACGGAAGTCACCGCCGACGAGTTCATGTATCTGGGCCATGCCGGCGGGGTGAAGCTGCCCAACGTGTTCATGCCCAAGCTCATGAACAACCACGGCAACTTCGTCGGCTCGCTCGGCAACGTTGCCCGCTATCTCGGCCGCAAGGCGGAGGAGCTCGGCGTCGAGATTTATCCGGGCTTCCCGGCCGCCGAGGTCCTGATCGACGACGGCAAGGTGGTGGGAGTGGCCACCGGCGACATGGGCATCAGCCGCAATGGCGAGCCCAACGCCAACTTCACCCGCGGCATGGAGCTGCGCGCCAAGTACACGATCTTCGGCGAAGGGGCGCGGGGCTCGCTCACCAAGCAGATGGTCGAGCGCTTCGGCCTCAACCAGGACCGCGACCACCAGAAATACGGCATCGGCATCAAGGAGCTGTGGCAGGTCAAGCCCGAGCACTTCCGGCCAGGGCTGGTGCGCCACTCCATGGGCTGGCCGCTGCCGAACAATGCCGGCGGCGGCTCCTGGCTCTACCATTTCGACGACAACCTCGTGTCCGTCGGCTTCGTGGTGCACCTCAACTACAAGAACCCGACCCTGTCGCCCTTCGACGAGTTCCAGCGCTTCAAGACCCACCCGATGGTGCGCGACGTGTTCGAGGGCGGAAAGCGCATCGGCTACGGCGCGCGCGCCATCATGGAAGGCGGCTGGCAGTCGGTGCCGCGCCTCTCGTTCCCGGGCGGCTGCCTCGTGGGCGACTCCGCCGGCTTCGTGAACGTGCCGCGCATCAAGGGCAGCCACAACGCCATCCTGTCGGGCATGCTCTGCGCCGATCACGTGTTTGCGGCCCTGCAGGCGGGGCGGGCCCATGACGAGGTCTCAGCTTACGAGGAATCCTGGCGTGCCTCGCCCATCGGCTACGACCTCAAGCGGGTGCGCAACGTCAAGCCGCTCTGGTCGAAATACGGCACGACGGCCGGCGTGGCGCTCGGCGGGCTCGACATGTGGCTGACTGAGATCTTCGGCTGGTCGCCCTTCGGCACCATGAGCCACGGCAAGCCCGACCACGAGTGCCTGCTGCCGCTCTCGTCTGTCAAGCCGATCAAGTACGATAAGCCGGACGGGGTGCTGACCTTCGACAAGCTCTCCTCGGTGTTCCTGTCCAACACCAACCACGAGGAGGACCAGCCGGTCCATCTCAAGGTCAAGGACATGAGCCTGCAGAAGGGCTCGGAGCACGATGTGTTCGGTGGCCCCTCGCAGCGCTACTGCCCGGCGGGCGTCTATGAATGGGTCGAGGGCGAGGGGGGCGTGCGCTACCAGATCAACGCTCAGAACTGCGTCCACTGCAAAACCTGCGACATCAAGGACCCGAACCAGAACATCAACTGGGTCACCCCCGAAGGCGGTGGCGGGCCGAATTATGTGAATATGTGAGGGCATCCCTCTCAATTCTCTTCTCCTCGAGGGCAGGGGCTAGGTGAGACCTTTCCGTCATGGCCAGACCTGTCCCGGCCATCTCGGTACGGAGAAGCATGGCGCTCAGCAGCATCGGGATCACCGGCACAAGGCCGGTGATGACGTGGTGGACGAGATTACCGAGCACAGCGCCCTGACGTTCCGACCCCCAGCCTCGATCCCTCTCCGCCTGGGGATGCAAGAAGAGCCCCCTCACGCGCCTTTTACGCCCCAGCGGCAATCTTCCCCTTGCGGCCACAGGAGGGAGGCGCCATTCTCCGGCCTGATTTGGCGCACATCCCCTTTTTGAAGAGATGTCGCGATGATTGGAGCCGCGCTTCGTGCCCACATTGAAAATTCTTAAGTCCCGCAAGGGCTTGCCTGCTCTGTTGATGGCTGCCAGCCTGCTGACGGCCCCCGCTGCCGTGGCGAACGCCGCCGGTGACGAAGTTCTGCAGCCGGCTCTGAGCCTCGAGGGCAATTTCCTGTCGGCCTATGTCGCGGGTTCCGCCCGGGATACGGAGGCTGCGACGGTCTTCTTCCGCCAGGCTATCCAGGAAGATCCCCGCAACCAGGAGCTTCTTGAGCGCGCCTTCGTGGCCTTCCTCGCCAACGGCTCCATGCCGGATGCAATCAGGGCGGCCGAGCGGCTGTCAGGGCAGGACGGCTCGAACAACCTCGCGCAGTTCGCCTTGAGCGTCCGCGCCATCAAGAACCAGAAATATGCCGATGCCCGGACTCGGCTCTCCAAGAGCATCCGCGGCCGCCAGGCTGACCTAACGGCGACGCTCCTGAGCGCATGGACCCATGCCGGATCCAAGGACGGCAAGCAGGCGCTCGCCACCGTCGACAGGCTCAAGAACGAGCGCGCCTTCGACCAGTTCAGGGAATACCACGCCGCCCTGATCGCGGACGTGACCGGCAACCCGGCCGAGGCGGAGAAGCGCTTCAAGGCGGCTTACGAGGGTGAGCGCAACACCCTGCAGGTGGTCGACGCCTATGGCCGCTTCCTCGCCAAGCGGGGCCGCAAGGACGAGGCTCTGAAGGTCTACAAGGCTTTCGACGAGGTGGCGCCGCGTCACCCGATCGTGCGGACCGCCATGAAGACGCTGGAGGAGGGCAAGCCCCTCATGCCGCTCGTCACCAATGCGCAGGAGGGTGCGGCGGAGCTGCTCTACGGTCTCGGCGTCGTCGGCAACACGCAGGGCGACGAGCTGACGGCGATCATCTATCTGCGCCTCGGCCTCGATCTGAAGCCGGATCATGCACTGGCCCTCGTCACCCTCGGCGACGTCTACGAGCGGCTGAAGCAGTACGACAAGGCCAACGCGATCTTCGCGCGGATTCCCAAGGATTCGCCTGTGCGCACGAGCGCCGATATTTCCATCGGTCACAATTTCGAGCTGATGGGACAGAGCGAAGACGCCATCGCCCACCTTGAGAAGCTCATGAAGGAGAACCCTGACGACGTGGATGTCGTCATGGCGCTGGGCAACGTGCAGCGCTCGCGCAAGAAGTTCGCCGAGGCTGCCGAAACCTACGACAAGGCCATCAAGCTGATCGGCCAGCCGGAGCGCGGCCACTGGATCCTGTTCTTCTACCGCGGCACCTCCTATGAGCGCGCGAAGCAGTGGGACAAGGCCGAGGCCGACCTGAAGAAGGCCATGGAGCTCGCTCCCGAAGGCCTGACGGCCGCCCGGGCCCAGGTGATGAACTATCTCGCCTATTCCTGGGTCGATCAGAACATGAACATCGACGAAGCCTTCAAGATGCTCACGAAGGCCGTGGAACTCGCGCCCCGCGACGGCATGATCATCGATTCCCTCGGCTGGGCCTATTATCGCATGGGCCGCTACGAGGATGCCGTGCGCGAGCTCGAGAAGGCGGTCGAGCTGAAGCCGGGCGATGCCACCATCAACGACCACCTGGGCGATGCCTATTGGAGAATCGGCCGCAAGCTCGAGGCAAAGTTCCAGTGGGACCACGCCAAGAACTCGGATCCGGAGCACGAGGAGCTGGTGAAGATCCTCAAGAAGATCGACAACGGCCTCGAAGAGGAGCCGAAGCCGACAGCCGCGGAGAACGTTCCTGCCCCTCAGCCGGAAGCGCCGAAGCAGAACGGCGGGTAAGGTCTTTGTCTATCTATGATGGTTTCAACGACATGGCCGGGTTCATCCCGGCCATATGCTTTTCAGATTGGCTACACACTAAGCCCTCATCCTGAGGAGGTCGCGTCAGCGACCGTCTCGAAGGACGAGGGCGTCTCCAGTGCTAACTGGAGCCTCCTTCGAGACGCAGACTGTGTCTGCTCCTCAGGATGAGGGGCTAGGGAATTGGACGTGCCGCAGTCACTCTTCCCATCCGCTCCGCACTCGGGCATGGAAGCGCCATGCCTCAGCCGCTTGCTACCCGCGCGCCCGCCAAGATCAATCTGACCCTGCACGTGCTCGGGCGCCGGGCCGACGGCTATCACGACCTGGAAAGTCTCGTGATGTTCGCCGGGACAGGCGACGATCTGCGGCTCGAGCCTGCTAGAGCCCTGGCCCTCGAGGTCGGCGGCCCGACGGCCCTGCTCGCCGGGAGCGATGCCGACAACCTCGTCCTGAAGGCCGCCCGTCTGCTTGTCGAGCGCGTGGAGGGCCTGAAGGTCGGCACCTTTCATCTGACGAAGCGCCTGCCGGTGGCGGCCGGGATCGGCGGCGGGTCCTCGGACGCCGCCGCGGCACTGCGGCTCCTGGCCCGCCGCAACGGCATGACCCTGTCGCATCCGGCGCTACGGGAAGCGGCCCGCCTGACGGGAGCCGACGTGCCGGTCTGCCTGGAGCCGAGGGCCCGCATGATGCGCGGGGCAGGGGAGGAGCTGGGGCCGGCGCTGAGCCTGCCGCGCCTGTTCGCCGTGCTGGTGAACCCGCGCGTGCCGGTGGAGACGCCTGTCGTGTTCAAAGCCCTCGGGCTGCAGCCGGGGCAAGGGCTGTCAGCCGCTGCTCACCCAGCCCTTCAGGCGCCCTCATCTGACGCGCTCCTCGCCCTGCTTCGGGAAACCCGCAACGACCTCGAACCACCTGCCATCAAGGTCGAGCCGGTGATCGGCGAGGCGCTCGGCCTGATGCGGGAGACGCCAGGCTGCCGTCTGGCCCGCATGTCCGGCTCGGGCGCGACGGTGTTCGGGCTCTATGACGATTGCGATGCGGCCGCCAAGGCAGGACGGCAGATCCGCCGCCTGCGCCCGGACTGGTGGGTGAAGGCGACGATTCTGCGGTAAATCCGACTCTCTTCCGTCATCACCGGCCTTGTGCCGGTGATCGTTCTTCAGTAAGGCGCAGCGCCCTTCCTATCGAGATGGCCGGGACAAGCCCGGCCATGACTTCAGAGTTTGTTAGAGGCCGCTTACCACGCCGGGATGATGGCGCCCTTGAAGCGCTCTTCAAGAAACTTCGCGACTTCCGGCGACTGGTAGGCCTCTACGAAGGTCTTGATTTCCGGACGCGTGTCACCCTGGCGGGCGGCGACGAAGTTGGCGTAAGGATTGCCCTCGCGCTTTTCAGTCGCAATGGTGTCCTTGCGGATGTCGAGACCGGCATTGAGCGCATGATCGGTGTTGATCACGGCTGCATCGAGATCCGGCAGCGCGCGCGGCAGCTGCGCGGCGTCGAGCTCGGAGAACTTCACACCCTTCGGGTTCTCGGCGATGTCGAGGAGGCTCGGCGACAGGCCTTGCCCCTCCTTGATCTTGATCACGCCCTGAGCCGCAAGGAGATTGAGCGCACGGCCGCCGTTGCTCGGATCGTTCGGGATGCCGATCCTGGCGCCCTTGGGCAGGTCGGCGACGGACTTCACCTTGGTCGAATACAGACCGATCGGCTGCACGAAGGTGAAGCCGACGGGCACGATCCTGTAGCCGCGGCCGGCGATCTGCGCGTCGAGATAGGGCTTGTGCTGAAAGGCGTTGGCGTCGAGATCCTTGCGCTCCAGCGCCTCGTTGACGAGGGCGTAGTCGGAGAAGGGCACGAGTTCGACGTTCAGGCCTTTGCCGGCCGCGACTTTCTTGACGATTTGCGCCACCTCTTCCTCAGCGCCGGACATGACGCCGACCTTGATGCTCTTCTGCTGGGCTGCCACGGGCAGGGCGGTGGTCAGAGCCGCGCCAAGTGCGACGGTGGCGGCCAGAAGAGTGCGACGGGTGAAAACGGACATGGCAGGTCTCTTTCAGACAAGGGTCATTGCGGCCTCAGCACGAAGCCGGACGGGTTGCTTGATCGGTTGATCTGGATTTCAGGCAGCGATGCGATGGTCTCTGCAGAGCGGCGCGAGCCGTTGCGGACATCGAAGTTCGGAGATGGGGCACATGCGCATCATGACGCGTCGATCCTCGTGAACCACGAGGCGGGAATCGCCCGTGGCGCTTTAGCCTTTGGTCACGCGGGGCAAGCTGCTCGTCTCAAATCGCCGCGGCCTTGAGGTGGAGGGGACCGCCTCAGGACAGGTGTGTTTCTATAGAAGATGATTTTTCTGTCAATCATTCTGTTCTGTAAAAAGAACAGATCTGTTATGCTCAATGAGCGCGGGCGATGCAGAAGTCGACCGCATCGAGGAGCGCCTGCTTCATGGGCCCCGACGGGAACAGCGCCAGCGCGTCGCGGGCCATGGCGCCGTAGTGGCGGGCGCGCTCGACGGTGTCCTCCAGCGCCCGGTGGCGGCGCATGATGGCGATGGCCTGTTCGAGGTCCGCATTCTCGATCTCACCTTGCTCCAGCACCCGCTTCCAGAACGCGCGCTCCTCATCCGTTCCGCGGCGGAAGGAGAGGACGACGGGAAGCGTGATCTTGCCCTCGCGGAAATCGTCGCCGACGTTCTTGCCCAGGGTCGCGGCCTCGCCGCCGTAATCGAGGGCGTCGTCCACGAGTTGGAAGGCGATGCCGAGATTCATGCCGTAGGAGCGGCAGGCGGCCTGCTCGGCCTTGGGCCGGCCGGCGATCACGGGGCCGACCTCGCAGGCGGCGGCGAAGAGTTCCGCCGTCTTGCCGCGGATCACGGCGAGGTATTCGTCTTCCGTTGTTTCTGTGTTCTTGGCGGCGGCGAGCTGCATCACTTCGCCCTCGGCGATCACGGTCGCGGCGGCGGAGAGGATGTCGAGGGCGCGCAAGGAACCGACCTCCACCATCATGCGGAAGGCCTGCCCGAGGAGGAAGTCGCCGACGAGCACGCTCGCCTCGTTGCCCCACTTGATTCGGGCGGCGATCTTGCCGCGGCGCATGTCGCTCTCGTCCACCACGTCGTCATGGAGCAGGGTGGCGGTGTGCATGAACTCGACGGCGGCCGCGAGCTTCACATGGCCGTCGCCCCGGTAGCCGGAGAGCCCGGCGGTCGCGAGCGTCAGCATGGGGCGCAGGCGCTTGCCGCCCGATGAGATGAGGTGGTTCGCCACCTCCGGGATCATCGTGACCTCGGAGCCCGTGCGCGACAGAATCATCGCATTGACCCGTTCCATGTCGGAGGCCACAAGGGACACGAGCGTCTCGATGCTCGCATTCTTCTCGGGATGCTTGTCTTCGAACGGAACGACGACGCCCACGTATCACGACCCGGGTTGCCGGCCGGGATGGCCGGTAGGAATATGAACTGGCATGGCACTTTCCATGCTGCAATGCAAACGCTTACCGCACGGGAAGGATCTCAAGCCGATGGTCGAAATCGTCCGTACCAACGATCTCGTTCTGGTCGGCTTCCTACAATCCCTGCTCGAAAACGCCAATATCCCCGTTCTGGTGGCGGATACGCATATGAGCGCCCTGGAAGGTATGATCGGGGTCTTCCCACGCCGCATTCTTGTGCCTGACGATCATCTGGCGCAGGCCCGCCGCCTGATCGCCGACGCGGGTCTCGCTGCAGAGCTGCGCCATGGCTGAGGTCACGCAGGATTTACTGCTCGGCGGGCGCGTGCGCCTGATCCAGCCTGCCAAGGGGCACCGCGCCGGCACCGATGCGGTGCTGCTCGCAGCTTCGGCTCCTGTGAAGCCCGGAAATATCGTGGTGGATGTGGGCGCTGCCACGGGCGCGGTCGGGTTGATGGCCGCCGCCCGGGAGCCCGATGGGCGCTTCATCTTCGTGGAGCGCGACCCCGCCCTCGCCGAGCTCTGCCGCCGGAACTGCCGAGACAACGGGGTGCACGGGGAGGTCGTCATCGCCGACGTGCTGGACAGGGCCTCGCGTCATGCCGCCGGCCTGATGCCGGAGAGCGCCGATCTCGTCCTCACCAACCCGCCCTTCCTGGAGGAGGGGCAGGCCCGGATCTCGCCCGACCAGGGGAGGGCGGCGGCGCATGCCCTGCCGGCGGGCGGGCTGGAGGCGTGGCTGAAGGCGTGCACGGGGCTCTTGAGGCCCAAGGGTCGGCTCGTGATGATCCACCGGGCCGAGAGGGTGGCCGAATGCCTCGAAATCTTGGGAAAAGGGCTCGGCGGCGTGGAGCTTCGCTTCGTTCATCCTGGCGCCGACCGGCCGGCGATCCGCTTCCTGCTCTCCGGCGTCAAGGGCAGCCGGGCTCCGTTGACCGTCTTGCCGCCCCTGATCCTCAATGGCTCCGATGGGCGCTTCACCCCTGAAGCCGAGGCGCTGCACCGGGGCGAGGCCACCCTCCTATGAAGAAGGGCGCCTTTCGGCGCCCGAGGAACCCCCTATAAACAAGGGCGCCATCCGGCGCCCTTGTTGTCAATAGCGGTAGTAGGGTCTGGCCGCCGTGCGGCAGACCTCCACCGGACGGCGCACCCAACCATAGGCGGTCCGGACCGGCCGGCGCTCGACCCAGCAGCGCCGGGCCGTGCGGACCGGGCGATAGGCGCCATAAGGCCGGTACTCGCGGTAGGGACGGCGGTACTGCACGCTCACGACGGGCCGCGGACGGCCATAATAGCGCTCGACCACCGGGCGATAGCCATAGCCGTAGCCCGGATAGTAGGGCTGGGCCTCGGCCGGTTGCGCCGAGAGGGCGCCGAAGCCGAGGGCCGCAAAACCAAGAAGACCAAAAACCAGCTTACGCATTCTTCTCTCCTTGCCTCCGCCTCGGTTCCGGCTGATCCGGAGCCGGGCAGGGCTCTTCTTCATGATGAGGGTTTAACCCATCGTAGCTGAACGAAGGCCAACGAATTCCCTAACGGGATGTTCATCTTGGGAAGCCGGGCCGTGCACCCTACATAGAGGCCATGGCTCAAAAATCCCTCCTCTCCATGCTCCCCGCGCGTCTGCAGTTCCTTCTTCCGGCCAAGTACCGCACATACGCCCATCCCATCGTGCCCGTGTTGCGCCTGTCCGGCCCCATCGGCGCCATCATGCCCCTGCGCTCGGGGCTTGCCATGTCCAGCGTGGCGCCCCTCTTGGAGCGCGCCTTTTCCGTGCCGGGCGCGAAGGCGGTGGCCCTCGTCATCAACTCGCCGGGCGGCTCGGCGGCGCAGTCGCACCTGATCTTCAAGCGGATCCGCAGCCTGTCGGAAGAGAAGAAGCTTCCCGTCATCGCCTTCGTCGAGGATGCGGCGGCCTCCGGCGGCTACATGATCGCCTGCGCGGCGGACGAGATCTATGCCGATCCGGCCTCCATCGTCGGCTCCATCGGCGTCGTCTCCGCGAGTTTCGGCTTCCATGAGCTGATCGAGCGTCTCGGCATCGAGCGGCGGGTGCACACCGCCGGCAAGAGCAAGGCCATGCTCGATCCGTTCCGGCCCGAGAACCCGGATGACGTGGTGCGCCTGAAGGGGCTTCAGCACAAGATCCACGATGTCTTCGTCGATCTCGTCCGCAGCCGCCGGGGCGAGAAGCTCAACGATTCCTACGACGATCTCTTCTCCGGCGCCTTCTGGGTCGGGGCGGAGGCGGTCGATCTCGGCCTCGTCGACGGCCTCGGCGACATCCGCTCCGTCATGCGTCAGCGCTTCGGCGAGAAGGTGCGGTTCCGCATGATCGAGCCGGCCCGTCCACCGCTCCTGGGCCGCCTGCTGGGTCGCCGACCCTTGGGCCAGAGCAGCCTGATCGATCCGGGCGAGATCGTCGGCACCCTGGAGGAGAGGTCCGCCTGGGCGCGATTGGGACTATAAGAGCGCCGTCATGGCCGCAACAAGTCCGGCCATGACGGCGAGAGCGTCCCCCAACGCTTGACTTGAAGCGCCCGCCATCCCAAGGGTTCGGCTGACATTTTCGAGACAAACCGGACGCTGACATGACGAGCGAACCCGCGCACATGAACCCTGCGCGCTCTTTCCAAGGCCTGATCCTCACGCTCCAGCGCTACTGGGCCGAACAGGGCTGCGTCATCCTCCAGCCCTACGACATGGAGGTCGGTGCGGGCACCTTCCACCCGGCGACGACCCTGCGGGCTCTGGGTCCGAAATCCTGGCGCGCGGCCTATGTGCAGCCCTCCCGCCGCCCGAAGGACGGTCGCTATGGCGAGAATCCGAACCGCCTCCAGCACTATTACCAGTTCCAGGTCATTCTGAAGCCGAACCCGCCGAACCTGCAGGAGCTCTATCTCGGCTCCCTGAAGGCGATCGGCATCGACACCGCGCTCCACGACATCCGCTTCGTCGAGGACGACTGGGAGAGCCCGACGCTGGGCGCCTGGGGGCTCGGTTGGGAATGCTGGTGCGACGGCATGGAGGTGTCTCAGTTCACCTACTTCCAGCAGGTGGCGGGCTTCGAGTGCTCTCCCGTGGCGGGCGAGCTGACCTATGGCCTCGAGCGCCTCGCCATGTACCTGCAGGGCGTCGAGTCGATCTACGACCTCAACTTCAACGGCCTCGAGGGCGTCGAGAAGGTCACCTACGGCGAGGTGTTTCTGCAGGCCGAGCAGGAATATTCCCGTCATAACTTCGAGCATGCCGATACCGACATGCTGTTCCGGCACTTCCGCGATGCGGAACTGGCCTGCCGCAAGTATCTAGAAGCCGGCGAGCCGAAGCCCGACGTCAACGACCAGCGCCACCTCATGGCGCTGCCGGCCTACGACCAGTGCATCAAGGCCAGCCACATGTTCAACCTGCTCGACGCCCGCGGCGTGATCTCCGTCACCGAGCGCCAGAGCTACATCCTGCGCGTCCGCGAGCTGGCGAAAGCCTGCGGCGCGGCATGGCTGAAGACAGAGGGCGGAGGCGTGGCGGCTTGACCGCTTCGCTCTCCCGTTCGCCACTCAGATAAAAAGTTCTCCCATGCCCGATCTCCTCCTCGAACTCTTTTCCGAAGAAATCCCCGCCCGCATGCAGCGCCGTGCGGCGGAGGATCTGAAGAAGCTCGTCACCGACGCGCTCGTGGAGCGCGGCTTCCTCTACGAGGGCGCCAAGGCCTTCGCGACGCCACGCCGTCTGGCGCTGCATATCGCAGGCCTGCCCGTGAAGGGCCAGGACGTGCGCGAGGAGCGCAAAGGGCCGCGCGTCGGCTCGCCGGATGCGGCGATCCAGGGCTTCCTGAAAGGGGCGGGGCTTTCCTCCATCGGGCAGGCGAGGATCGAGAGCGATCCGAAGAAAGGCGAGTTCTACGTCGCGATCATCGAGAAGCCCGGCCGCTCGACGCCCGACGTGCTGGCGGAGATCCTGCCGGGGATCATCAAGACATTCCCATGGCCGAAATCCATGCGCTGGGGCGCGGCCTCGCGTGAGCCGGGCAGCTTGCGCTGGGTGCGTCCGCTCCATTCCATCGTCTGCACCTTCGGGCCCGAGACCGAGGATCCTGAGGTAGTGCGCTTCAATGTCGAGGGCATCGGATCGGGCGACGTCACGATGGGTCACCGCTTCCTCGCGCCGGGCGAAATCCGCGTGAAGCGTTTCGACGATTACGCGCGGGCTCTGGAGCGCGCCAAGGTCGTGATCGACACGGACCGCCGCAAGGACATGATCCTGCACGACGCGAAGGACCTCGCCTTCGCGCAGGGGCTCGAGCTCCTCGAGGACGAGGGGTTGCTGGAGGAGGTCGCTGGTCTCGTGGAATGGCCTGTGGTGCTCATGGGCTCCTTCGACGAAGCCTTTTTGGACATCCCCCCGGAGGTGATCCGCACCACGATCCGCGCCAATCAGAAATGCTTCGTGCTGCGCGATCCGAATACCGGAAAACTCTCCAACAAGTTCCTGCTGACCTCCAATCTCATCGCCAGCGACGGCGGCAAGACGATCGTCGGCGGCAACGAGCGCGTGGTGCGCGCGCGCCTCTCCGACGCGAAGTTCTTCTGGGAGACGGACCAGAAGGTGAAGCTGGAAGACCGGCTCGAGAAGCTGAAGACCATCGTGTTCCATGAGAAGCTCGGCACGCAATACGAGCGCGTGGAACGCATCGCGGCGCTCAGCAAAGAACTGGCTTCCATCGTCGGCGCCGATCCTGCACTGGCGGAGCGCGCCGCGCGCCTCGCCAAGGCCGATCTCGTCACCGAGATGGTGGGCGAGTTCCCCGAGCTGCAGGGCCTCATGGGCCGCTATTACGCGACGTTGCAGGGCGAGCATACTTCCGTTGCAGCTGCCATCGAAGAACACTACAAGCCACTCGGCCCGTCCGATCGCGTGCCGACCGATCCTGTGTCCGTTGCAGTGGCGCTGGCCGACAAGATCGACACCCTCGTGGGCTTCTGGGCCATCGACGACAAGCCGACGGGATCGAAGGATCCCTATGCGCTGCGCCGCGCGGCGTTGGGTGTGATCCGACTGGTGCTGGAGAACAATCTCAAGCTGCCGCTGATCTCTCTGCTCGCGAAGCCATTCGCCCGCGACGCGAAGGACGTCCTATTCGAGGAGTTCCTGCAGGCCAAGAAACTCGTCGAGGCCATCGACGACAGTGCCATTGCCGGGCTCGTGTCTCACCCGACCCTTCCGGACCTCGAATCCATCTTCCGGCAACGGCAGCTGGGGAATGCCGAGAGCCTTGCACGCATCATGTATGTGCGTGCGCTCGATCTCCTCTCCTTCTTCGCCGACCGCCTGAAAGTCTATCTCCGCGACAAGGGCGCGCGTCACGATCTCATCGATGCCGTATTCGCGCTCGAAGGCCAGGACGACCTGCTCATGATCGTCCGCCGCGTGGAGGCGCTCGGCCGCTTCCTCGACACGGAGGATGGGCGGAATCTGCTCGCCGGCTATCGCCGCGCCGCGAACATCCTGCGCATCGAGGAGAAGAAGGACGGGCGCGCCTACAACGAGGCGCCCGATCTCCAGATCGTGAACGACCAGGGGCAGATCGAGGAGAAGGCGCTCGCCGTGGTGCTCGATGGGGCGAAGCGCGAAGCCGCCGCTGCGGTCGAAGCGGAGGATTTCGAGGGGGCGATGCGCGCCCTGTCCCGCCTGCGCCAGCCCGTGGACGCCTTCTTCGACAAGGTGACCGTGAACGCGGAGGATCCGGCGCTTCGGGCCAACCGCCTGCGGCTTCTCAACAGCATCCGCGAGGCGACCCGCACGGTAGCCGACTTCTCTCGCATCGAGGGATAATCCCGTACGGTCCCGGACAATGTGATGCCATAACCGATGAGGGTTGCACCACGCGCATGGGACCGCCCTCATAGGTTAATTCAGATTAAGGTGTTGCCTGAGGGGCACAGCCAACGCGGCTCTCAGGCCCTAGGTAGACGGCAACCGATTCCATTCAGAAGACCGATGATGATTCGACGCCTCCTGATCGCCGCTCTCCTGGGCGCGCCTCTTGCCGCCTGCCAGACCGCTCAACAGCCCGTCGCCTCGATGGACGATGACAATTGGTATGTCGGTTCGATCCCCGACCAGCCTCACAACATCCCGCTGGTCGACCGCCGCAGGATGGACGCGAGATACGCCCGCCAGACGGTGGAGTACAAAGGCTCCGAGAAGCCGGGCTCCATCGTGGTCGATATCGACGAGCGCATGCTCTATCTCGTCCAGCCCGAGGGCAAGGCGATCCGCTACGGCGTCGGCGTCGGCAGGCAGGGCTTCTCCTGGCGGGGCGTCGCGACCGTCGGCCGCAAGGGCGTATGGCCCAACTGGTCGCCCACCAAGACCATGGTCGGCATCAAGCCCGAACTGCCGCGCTACGTGGAAGCCGGCCTCAACAACCCGCTCGGCGCCCGCGCCCTCTACTTGCACCAGAACGGCGCCGATACGCTGTTCCGCATCCACGGCACCAACGAGCCCTGGAGCATCGGCGAGCAGGTCTCCTCCGGCTGCGTGCGCATGCTCAACGAGGACGTCGCTGACCTCTACGAGCGCGTCCCCGTGGGCACCACGGTCTACGTGAAGCGCAACGGGCAGTACCGGGTGTGACCCCGGATTCATGAAAGATCACGATGGCCGGGCATCTCCCGGCCATTTTTGTTTGGTTTATCGTCATGGCCGGGCTTGCCCCGGCCATCCACGTCTTGTGTCGTGTTTTAGGACGTGGATCCCCGGAACAAGTCCGGGGATGACGGGGAGGGAAGAGACTCCGGCTACCCAAATGTCTGCCCCTCTGAATTTTCCCGGAACCTCGGCTGTTCAGCTTGCGTTTGGGCTCCACATGTTTCAAGCCAACACCTGCGCTGCAGCAGGGCGTTTTCTGAGCCAAGGGATCGAGCGATGACGCAGTGGGTCTATACCTTCGGGGACGGTAAGGCCGAGGGCCAAGCGGGGATGAAGAACCTGCTGGGCGGCAAGGGGGCGAATCTTGCCGAGATGTCCAACCTGGGCCTGCCGGTGCCGCCAGGCTTCACCATCAGCACCGAGGTCTGCACCTATTACTACGACCACGGCCGCTCCTATCCGAACGAACTCAAGGCCCAGGTCGAGAAGGCCCTCACTTACGTCGGCCGCCTCACGGGCCGCACCTTCGGCGATGCCGAGAACCCGCTTCTGGTCTCCGTGCGCTCCGGCGCCCGCGCCTCCATGCCCGGCATGATGGATACGGTGCTCAACCTCGGCCTCAACGACGTGACCGTCGAAGCGTTGGCCAAGGGCGCGGGCGACGAGCGCTTCGCCTATGACTCGTACCGCCGCTTCATCACCATGTATTCCAACGTGGTGCTCGATATCGAGCATCATCACTTCGAGGAGATCCTCGACGAGTTCAAGGACCGCAAGGGCTACAGCCTCGACACGGACATGACCGCCCAGGACTGGAAGACCATCTTGCCGCGCTACAAGGCACTGGTCGAGAAGGAGCTGGGAAAACCCTTCCCGCAGGAGCCGCAGGAGCAGCTCTGGGGCGCCATCGGGGCCGTGTTCGGCTCTTGGATGAACAACCGCGCCATCAAGTACCGTGAGCTGCATGCCATCCCGGCGAGCTGGGGCACGGCGGTGAACGTGCAGGCCATGGTGTTCGGCAACATGGGCGAGACCTCGGCCACCGGCGTCGCCTTCACGCGCAATCCCTCCACTGGCGAGAGCGAGCTCTATGGCGAGTTCCTCATCAACGCCCAGGGCGAGGACGTGGTGGCGGGCATCCGCACGCCGCAGGACATCACCGAGAGGGCTCGCATCGCGTCCGGCTCCGACAAGCCGTCGATGGAAAACGCGATGCCGGATGCGTATGGCGAGCTGTGCCGCATCTACGGCATTCTTGAGAAGCACTACCGCGACATGCAGGACATGGAATTCACGGTGGAGAAGGGCAAGCTCTGGATGCTCCAGACCCGCAACGGCAAGCGCACGGCGAAAGCCGCGCTGCGTATCGCGGTGGAGCTGGCGAGCGAGGGCCTGATCACCGAGGAGGAGGCCATCACCCGCGTGGAGCCGGCGGCCCTCGACCAGCTGCTGCATCCCACCATCGACCCCAAAGCCGAGCGCAGGATCCTGGCCACGGGCCTGCCGGCCTCTCCGGGCGCGGCCTCGGGCGAGATCGTGTTCAACTCGGACGATGCGGAAGCGGCCAAGAAGGCCGGTCACAAGGTCATCCTTGTGCGCGTCGAGACCTCGCCGGAGGACATCCACGGCATGCATGCGGCCGAGGGCATCCTCACCACCCGCGGCGGCATGACCTCGCACGCGGCGGTGGTCGCCCGCGGCATGGGCAAGCCCTGCGTGTCGGGTGCCGGCCAGATCCGCGTGGATTATGCGACCCAGACGCTCATGGTGGCGGGCCAGACGCTGAAGAAGGGCGAGATCGTCACCATCGACGGCTCCAACGGCCAGGTGCTGCTGGGCCAGGTGGAAATGCTGCAGCCGGAGCTGTCCGGCGAGTTCGCCACCCTCATGGGCTGGGCCGACAAGGTGCGCCGCATGAAGGTGCGCGCCAACGCGGAGACGCCGCTCGACGCCAAGACCGCGCGCTCCTTCGGTGCTGAAGGCATCGGCCTGTGCCGCACGGAGCACATGTTCTTCGAAGGCGATCGCATCGTCGCTGTGCGCGAGATGATCCTCTCCGACGACGAGGCGGGCCGCCGCGCGGCGCTCGCCAAGCTGCTGCCGATGCAGCGCAAGGACTTCGTCGAGCTGTTCACGATCATGAGCGGACTGCCGGTCACGATCCGCCTGCTCGATCCGCCGCTGCACGAGTTCCTGCCGCATTCGGAAGAGGAGATGCAGGAGGTGGCGAAGGCCATGAACGCCTCCGTCGACAAGCTCAGGCACCGCGCCCGCGAGCTGCACGAGTTCAACCCGATGCTCGGCTTCCGCGGCTGCCGTCTCGCGGTGGCTTATCCCGAGATCGCCGAGATGCAGGCGCGCGCCGTGTTCGAAGCGGCGGTGGAAGCCGGCAGGACGACCGGCCGGCCCGTGGTGCCGGAGATCATGGTGCCGCTCGTGATGACGAAGCCGGAGCTCGACCTCGTGAAGGAGCGCATCGTCGCCATGGCGGAAGCCGTGAAGGCGGAAAGCGGCGTCGCCATCGAGTATCAGGTCGGCACGATGATCGAGCTGCCGCGCGCGGCGCTGCGCGCCGGTGAGATCGCGGAATCGGCGGAGTTCTTCTCCTTCGGCACCAACGATCTGACCCAGACCACGCTCGGCATCTCGCGAGACGACGCAGCCTCGTTCCTGGGTCCCTACACCCAGAAGGGCATCCTGCCCGCCGATCCCTTCGTCACCATCGACCAGGAGGGCGTGGGCGAGCTCGTCAGGCTCGCCGTGGAGCGCGGAAAGAAAACGAGGCCGAACATCAAGCTCGGGATCTGCGGCGAGCACGGCGGCGATCCGGCCTCGATCCACTTCTGCGAAGCGACGGGGCTCGACTACGTGTCGTGCTCGCCCTACCGCGTGCCGATCGCGCGCCTTGCCGCTGCGCAGGCGGCGCTCGGCAGCAAGGCCGCGAGTCAGGCTTGAAACAAATGGCTCTGTCGCGCGGGCGCCTGCTCTACATCGCCGCGGTGCTGGTCTCCGGCATCGTGATCGGCCTCATCGTGGCGCGGCAGCCCCATCTGCAGCAGCTCGCCGTACCGCCTGCCGCCTGGCCCTTCGCCGTTTCCCTGGTGCTCGATCTCGTCATCGGCCAGATGGCGGCGCAGGGCAGGGTGGAGCCGCTGACCATGGGCGACCGCTTCGTGGCCGTGCTCGGCGCTGGCCTGATCGTGACGGCGATGGTAGCGTTCGCGGCCTGACAATAAACGGGGGGAATGATGGCGCTGCACAAGGGCTCCTGCCATTGTGGCAAGGTCGCGTACGAGGTCGAGACGGATCTCGAACAGATCATCGAATGCAACTGCTCGATCTGCCGTCGCAACGGCTATCTCCTGACCTTCGTGCCGCGCGGAGCCTTGACCATGATCCGGGGCGAGGAGGACCTCGCCACCTACACCTTCAACACCCATACGATCCAGCACCGCTTCTGCTCCACCTGCGGCACGTCGACCTTCGGTGAAGGCAAGCAGCCGACGGGCGAGGCCATGGCCGCGATCAACGTGCGCTGCCTGGAGGCGGTGGACCTCTCGGCGATCAAGCCGGTGCCCTTCAATGGGCGGGATCTGCGCGGCTGACCTACGGCGTCATCCCGGACGAAGCGCAGCGCAGATCCGGGATGAAGCGCGATGTATGTGCGATCAAACCACCGCTTCCTGCGACCGCCGCAGGCCCACATACTGGAACTCCGCATACATCAGCACCACGATTGCCTGCGCAACCACGAAGGCATAGCCTGCGCTCGTCGGCGACACCCAGCCACTCGCCAGGAGCAGGATGCTGTCCGCCACCCAGAGGGCGTTGCCCAGCACCACGGCCCAGGCGATGGGCTTCTGGATTTCTTCTCGCACGCCGAGCCAGCCGATGAAGCCTGCATAGGGCAGGAGTGCGACGCCTGCGATGCGCAGCAGCATCTCCGGCAGTCCGAGGATGCTGCTTAAGGGGCCGGCGCCGATCAGCACCAGCAGGCCGAAGGCGGCGCTGGTGGCGGCATCGGCCACGAGAGCCTGGCGAAGAAGCGGGGAGGAATGGATCGTCAACATGGCAAGCTCCTTGTCATTCACCGGCTGATTGCCTCAACCGTGGATGAAGGATCGCGTGAGCAGGGAGCGCCGTCGATTACCTCCGAGGTCATGGAAGATGCACTCGTCTCGCGCTATGGTCCGCTCATGAAAACCGCGAGCCCCCAAACCGTGAACAGCACTCCGCATCTCGGCGATTTCCTGCGCGAGTGGCGCCAGCGCCGGCGCATGAGCCAGATGGACCTCGCTCTCGAAGCCGAGATCTCCACGCGGCATCTGAGCTTCCTCGAGACGGGCCGCTCGCAGCCGAGCCGCGAGATGGTGCTGCTGCTTGCGGAGAAGCTCGACATGCCCCTGCGTGAGCGCAACATCATGCTGGTCTCGGCCGGCTATGCACCGGTCTATTCTCAGCGCTCCCTCGATGATCCGGCTCTCGCCAGCATGCGCCAGGCGGTGGATCTCGTCCTGAGAGGGCACGATCCCTATCCGGCGCTCGCCGTCGACCGGCATTGGTCGCTGGTCTCAGCCAACGATGCGCTCGTGTCGCTCATCGGCGATGTCGATCCGGCCCTGATGAAACCGCCCGTCAATGTGCTGCGCCTGAGCATCCATCCCGCGGGCCTCGCGCGGCGCATCGTCAATTTCACGGAATGGCGCAACCATCTGGTCCATCGCCTGCGTGGCCAGGTCGATGCAACGGGGGATGCAGCGCTCGCCGCCTTGATTGAAGAGCTGCGCTCCTATCCGACGCCGGATGCCGCCGCGCGAGGTCCCAAGGCCGGCCACGACTATGCCGGCATCGTCGTGCCGCTCCAGCTCCTCACGGAGGAAGGCGTGCTGACTCTCTTCAGCACCACCACGATCTTCGGCACGCCGGTGGACGTGACCCTGTCCGAACTCGCCATCGAGGCCTTCTTCCCGGCCGATCCGGAAACGGTCGCCGCCTTGGGGCGCCTGGCCGAAAAGCGTCGGGCTGCCGCAGTCGCCGGATAGGCCGGGCCGCGTCGTGCGGATCCGGAGGGCTGCGTCAGTGACGCGGACCTCCGGTTCCGCTCCGAACGAGGCCCTCATCAAAGAAGGAGCGTCGGACCCAAAAGTGCGAGTCCACTTTTGGGTCCGACGCTCGCCTTTAACCACCCATCAACCTTAACCCCCGATAACTTTAAGCCATCGGAGCCCTCCTGCTGGATGCTCCGCAATGGTCACGAGTTTTTTGCAGGTGTTGCGCGTGCGTCTTCCATATCGTCGATCTCGGGTGAAATGGATCTGCGCCACGACGGCTCCGTGGGCCCTGGCGACCGGCCTGCTGATCTCGTTCACGGCATCGGCGAGCAACGATCTCTATTCGGGCGTGAGCTTCGCCCCTCGCAGCGCAACCGCCCGGATCGCCGACACGGCGCTTGTTCCGCCAACCGGCGCCTCCATCACGGGCGGCAAGTTCGGGATCGAACGCGATATTCTCCGCTCCCTGCCGCGTTACGATCTGCCGGATGAATCGGCTGATTCCGAGCCCCTCAAGGCAGACCGCAAGGCCAATGCCGGGGCCGATGCCGTCATCGATCGCTCCCTCAAGAGCAATCCGCTGGTCCCGCCCCACGCGACCCTTTCCCGCCGCGCCAAGCAGCTGCGCCCGGCTCTCGACCAGGCCGGAGGCGCCAAGCTGCTCTACAGCCGGGATGAGAACCTCCTGCCCCCGACCGTTCTCATGGAGGGCGAACTCGAAGCGTTCGAGATGGAGCAGGCGTTCGAGCCCTGGCAGGCACCGGAATACACCACCACGCAGCAGGCGACTTCGGTCCAGTCCCCGGCCGCCGCCGCGGCCGGCTCGACCGGGGCCTCGGCGAGCCCGACGACTCCCATGGTCAAGCGCGCCGTCGCCCTGTCCTCGACGACGCCAGCTCCCATGGATGCTACGCCCATCGAGATCGCTGCCGCCCCTGTCTCCCTGCAGTCGCTCCGTCTCGATCGGGGCGGCAGCGACCTGACGATCCTGCCGAAGAGCGATGATCCGGACCGGCCCCGCTATGCCGACCTGATCGATCCGGACAATTTGAGCAAGGAGCAGCGCTGCTTGGCGGAGGCGGTCTATTACGAGGCCCGCAGCGAGCCTGTGGAAGGACAGGCGGCGGTCGCCCAGGTGGTGCTGAACCGCGTGAAGAGCGGGCTTTATCCGTCCAGTATCTGCGGCGTGGTCTATCAGAACCGCCACCGCCATCTCGCCTGCCAGTTCACCTTCGCCTGCGAAGGCAAGGCCCTGCGCATCCGCGATGCGGAATCCTGGAACCGGGCAACACGCGTGGCGAGCGCCGTGCTCGAAGGCAAGACCTATCTCGCCGATGTGGGTGGGGCCACGCATTATCACGCCGACTACGTCAAACCCTACTGGGCACGGCGTCTGAAGAAGATGGACGTGATCGGCCGGCACATCTTCTACAAGCTCAAGCCCGGACAGACCTGAAAAATCCCTTGCCTGTGCGTTTCGGCACTAGGAGAGACGTAATAAAGTATTAAAAGCTTGGGGTACGAGGTCCCAAGGCGAGGGAATGATGGCGACGATCCGAAACGCTGTGCCGGGTGCCGGCTACGGAAATATCTATGTGGATTCCCTGATCTGGGGCGGAACGGCCTGGAATACGACCAGCGAGCCGATCAAGGTCTATTTCGGCCAGAGCGGTGACTTCGACGCAGCCAGCGGCCGCCATGGACCGAGCGAAATCCTCACCAGCGGAGCGCAGGCGCAGAACTGGACTGACGCGGAAAAGGACGTCTTCGACTACGCGACCTTTATCTACGAGCGAGTCTGTGGCCTCAGGTTCCAACGCGCCAGTTCAGTAAGCGAGGCCGACATCGTCTGGTGGAAGACCGCTATCGGCGACGACACGCTCGGTATCCATGAATTGCCAAGCGGCAGTCAGACCTGGGGGTATTTCGATCCCTCCACGCCCTCCTGGAGCAATATGAACTTCGGGGGTGATGGCCTCAACACCGTGCTGCATGAACTCGGACACGGCTTGGGACTGGCGCATCCACACGATGGCGGGGATGAGGGTGGCACGAAATTCCCCGGTGTCACGGACCCTTCCTCGCCGGGCACCTACGGCCTGAACCAGGGGATCTGGACTGTCATGTCGTACAATACCGGCTGGGACCGGGCCACCTACGATGTGACCTACGGTAATCAGGCGGGGCTCGGGGCCTTCGACATTGCGGCCCTGCAGGCACTCTATGGAAAGAACGCGACGACAGGTGCGAGCAAAAACGTCTACACCCTGCCGACATGGAACCTGTTCGCCGATGAACGAGGCTGGTTCTGCATCTGGGACGCCGGCGGAGAGGATACCATTACGGCCCCGAATGCTTCAGGAAACGTGCAGATCGATCTGCGGGCTGCCACCTTGAGGACTGGAGATCCCAACGCGGGAGGGTTCGTCTCGCGCGAAGCGAATGTCGCCGGCGGCTACACGATTGCCAACGGGGTGGTGATTGAGAACGCCGCAGGCGGGCGCTACAACGACAAGCTCTACGGCAATGACGCAGCCAACACGCTGAAGGGCAATGCCGGCAAGGACAGCCTGTCGGGATATTCCGGAAACGACATTCTCATGGGTGGAGCAGGAAGCGACACCTTGAGTGGAGGCATGGGCAGCGATGCCTTCGTCTTCAATGCGAAACCCAGCAAGACGACAAATCTGGACCGGATCTCCGATTTCAACGGCACATACGATGCCATCCACCTGGAGAATGCCGTCTTCACGAAGATCGGCAAGGCCGGGACGTTGAAAAGCAAGCACTTCCAAGTCGGGAGCAGGGCCGACGATCGGGACGACTACCTGATCTATAACAAGTCCAAGGGCATTCTCTACTACGATGCCGACGGGTCGGGGCAAAGGAGCGCGGTCGAGATCGCCGTTCTGACGAACAAGACCAAGATGAGCGCGGCCGATATCTTCGTCATCTGAAGCATGGAACAGAGGCCGATGGTGGCTCCGAGTCCTCCGAACCCATCACAAAGCCTCATACCAAAGGCGACAAACTTTCAATTCTGCTGATGCGGGACTTGGGATAATGTGCGCTCCCAATCGTCCGCCTTGAGGCCGTGACCATGTCCGCATCGCCCGCCCGCTCCCGCGTCTCCCCGGAAATCATCGTCGTTTGCGGCTGCCTCATTGCCCTCATCACCTTCGGGCCCCGGGCATCGTCGGGGCTGTTCCAGCTGCCCATGATCACGGAATACGGCTGGGGCCGGGACACCTTCGGCTTCGCCATCGCGATCCAGAACCTGCTTTGGGGCGTCGGGCAGCCCTTCGCAGGTGCCGTGGCGGATCGGTTCGGCGCGTTCCGGGTGCTCTGCGTGGGCGCTCTGCTCTATGCCCTCGGCCTCGTCGTCATGGCCTATGCGACCACGCCCGGCCTGCTGCATGTGGGCGCCGGCGTGCTCATCGGCTTCGGCCTCTCCGGCTGCTCGTTCAACCTGGTGCTCGGCGCCTTCGGCAAGCTCCTGCCGGAGAAGTGGCGGCCCATGGCCTTCGGCGCCGGAACCGCAGCGGGATCCTTCGGCCAGTTCCTGTTTCCGCCCATCGGCAACGTGCTGATCGAGTCTTTCGGCTGGCAGCAGGCGCTGCTGGTCTTCGCCGCCAGCGTCCTCCTCGTCATGCCCCTGGCGCTGGCTCTTGCGACGCGGGCCACCGGCGATTCCCCTCAGGCCGGACCGGCGGCAGTGCCGAACCAGTCGATCCGCCAGGCCCTCGCGGAAGCCTTCAAGCACCGCTCCTACGTGCTGCTGGTGCTCGGCTTCTTCACCTGCGGCTTCCAGCTCGCCTTCATCACCGTGCACCTGCCGGCCTACCTGAAGGATGCCGGCCTCTCGGCCGCCGTCGGCGGATGGACGCTGGCCACCATCGGTCTCGCCAATGCGGTCGGCTCGCTCGCCTCGGGCTGGCTGTCCACCCGCATGTCGAAGCGCTGGCTGCTCGCCTGGATCTATCTCGGTCGCTCGGTGGCCATCACGGCCTTCATCCTGATCCCGGCCTCGCCCGTCACCTCGATCCTGTTCGGCATCTCCATCGGCGTGCTCTGGCTCTCGACCGTGCCGCCGACATCGTCCCTCGTCATGCTGATGTTCGGCACCCGCTACATGGCCATGCTCTACGGTTTCGCCTTCTTCTCGCACCAGGTCGGCGGCTTCCTCGGCGTGTGGCTCGGCGGGCTGCTCTACGAGATCAACGGCAACTACAGTGCCGTCTGGTGGCTCTCGATCGTGCTGGGACTGGCCTCGGCTCTCATCAACCTGCCGATCAAGGAGCAGCCGGTCGTGCGCGAGCCGGCGCTGCAGCCGGCAGAATAGGCGCACATCTGCTGCGAAGGGCTAACGGCCCGGCGCTTGCCCTCGTCCTCCGCCGCGCCACAAATGGGTGCGGGAGGAATCGGAATGAGCGCATTCAAGGCTGTCGTCATCGACAAGACCGAAGCCGGTCAGAGCGTCGGGATCCGCGCGTTCAATGAGGCGGATCTCATGGACGGCGACGTGACCGTCCGCGTGTCGCATTCGACACTGAACTACAAGGACGGGCTCGCGCTGACCGGCAAGGCGCCGGTGGTGCGCCGCTTCCCGATGATCCCCGGTGTCGATCTCGTCGGCACCGTCGAGGCATCCTCGAACCCCGACTTCAAGCCAGGCGACGCCGTCGTCCTCAATGGCTGGGGCCTGGGGGAAACCCATCTCGGCGCCTATGCGGAAAAGGTCCGCGTGAAGGGCGACTGGCTGATCCCGCTCCCCGCAGGCCTTTCCCCGCAGCAGGCCATGGCCATCGGCACGGCCGGCTATACGGCCATGCTCTGCCTCATGGCGCTGGAACGTCATGGCCTCCGTCCGGATCGCGGGCCTGCCATCGTCACCGGCGCCGTCGGCGGGGTGGGCTCGGTGGCCGTAGCGCTGCTCGCCACGGCCGGATGGCACGTGATCGCCTCCACCGGGCGGCCCGAGGAGGCGGATTACCTGAAAGGCCTGGGAGCCGCCGAGATCCTTGACCGCGGCGAACTCACCGGCCCCGGACGGCCATTGGCCAAGGAGCGCTGGGCGGCGGGTGTCGACACGGTGGGCTCGACGACGCTGGCCAATGTCCTGTCGATGACGAAGTACGGTGGCGCCATCGCGGCCTGCGGCTTGGCCGGCGGGATGGACCTGCCCACCACCGTCGCGCCCTTCATCCTGCGCAACGTGTCCCTGCTCGGGGTCGATTCGGTGATGGCGCCCAAGGCGCTGCGGCTCGAGGCCTGGAACCGGATCGCCCGCGAGCTCGATCATGGCAAGCTCGCGGCCATGACCTCGACCATCCCGCTCGATGGGGTGCTCGAGGCGGGCCGGGAGATCGTGTCCGGCCGCATCAAGGGCCGGGTGGTGGTGGAGATCGGCTAGCTAACCCTCGTACGTCATGGCCGGCTTGTCCCGGCCATCCCGATGCTGAAAAGCGCGGCGCGTCACCAATCGGGATCACCGGCACAAGGCCCGTGATGACGTGGAGGGTGACGCGAAGTATCAAACGTCTAGCCGGCCCCGTTGAGCAGGGCGATTTTCGCTCCGCCGCCCTCGATCCGCTTCTTCTGCTTGGTGATCTCAGCGGCCATGAAGTCCATGAAGGCCCGCACGCGGGCTGATTGGCGTAGGTCCGGGTGGGTCAGGAGCCACAAACCGGCTGCGAAATCGGGGTTGATGTCCGCCAGCCTCACGAGATTGGGGCTTGCATCGGCGATGAAGCAGGGCAGGGGACCGATGCCGGTCCCGGCCTCCACCGACTCGGCGAGGCCCAGCACCGTGTTGACCTTGTAGACGATGTTCTCCGGCGCCACGTGCTCGCGCACGAAGCGCGCCGCTTTGAGCGTCGCCAGATTGTCCCCCAGCGCGACCCAGTGCCGGTCGAAGAGATCGGCGATGGTGACATCCTCCGGGCCCTTCACATCCGGAAAGTCCGCCACCCGGCCATAGATCGCCCAGGCGATTGTCGCCACCCGCCGGCCGACCAGCGTCTCGGGCGGATCGTCCGTGGCCCGGATCGCCACATCCGCATCCCGCTTCGAGAGATTCAGCGCCTGGTTGGCGAGAACGACGTCGAGCCGCATCTCGGGACAGGCCTTGATGAAGCGGGCGAAGATCGGCGTCAGAAGGTGGACGAGCAGGGTATCGTTGGTGGTGACGCGCAACTCGCCCGCGGGAGCGACCGCCTGGCCCGCGAGCTTGCGGGTGAAGGCGGTGACGTTCTCGTCCATCTGCTCGGCGAGAGCCATCATTTCCTCGCCGGCCGCGGTCAGCACGTAGCCGGTCCGGTGCCGC
This sequence comes from Microvirga arvi, assembly GCF_016892765.1. Classification (GTDB taxonomy): domain Bacteria; phylum Pseudomonadota; class Alphaproteobacteria; order Rhizobiales; family Beijerinckiaceae; genus Microvirga; species Microvirga arvi. The sequence continues at coordinate 37,465 of NZ_JAFEMD010000002.1, read as the reverse complement.
TCGAAAAGCTTGACCCCGAGGTTCTCCTCCATCTGGCCGAGCCGTCGGAAAACCGTCGAGTGATTGACCGCAAGACGCTCGGCGGCGCCGGCGAGGCCATTTGCTTCCGCGATGATCTTCACGAGCCGGAAATCGTCCCAGTCGAGATGCTGCTGCTTGCTCATGGGTTTGCATTCACGCAAGAGAACTCCTGCACATCTAACACTGGTTTTGCAGGGAAGAAAGCTTATCCTCTTGGAGGTCATCACCTGCGGAGCAGTATAGTCCCAGTCTCTTGTGAAAAGAGGCTCGGGAGAGCTGGTCTGCGTCTTAACCCAAGCAATCGGAGTTCACATGGCCAAGGTTCTGGTTCTTTATTATTCGTCCTGGGGGCATATCGAGCAGATGGCCTATGCCGCGGCCGAGGGCGCCCGCGAGGCCGGCGCCGAAGTCGTCGTGAAGCGCGTGCCGGAGCTCGTGCCCGCCGAGATCGCTCAGGCGGCCCACTACAAGACCGACCAGAAGGCTCCGATCGCGACCGTCGAGGAACTGCCGGAATACGATGCAATCATCTTCGGCACGCCGACCCGCTACGGCACCATGACCGCGCAGATGAAGAACTTCCTCGACCAGACGGGCGGTCTGTGGGCGCAGGGCAAGCTCATCGGCAAGGTCGGCTCGGTCTTCACCTCGACCGCCACCCAGCACGGCGGCCAGGAGGCCACCATCCTCACCACGCTGCCGGTGCTCCTGCACCACGGCATGGTGGTGGTCGGCCTGCCTTACTCCTTCCAGGGCCAGATGGGTGTCGACCAGATCCGCGGCGGCTCGCCCTACGGCGCTTCGACGGTGGCTGGTGGCGACGGCTCGCGCCAGCCGACCGAGATCGATCTCGACGGCGCCCGCTTCCAGGGCAAGCACGTCGCCCAGATCGCCGCGAAGCTCGCCGCGAAGTAAGAGTCTCTCACGTCATGGCCGGGCTTGTCCCGGCCATCTCGATTGGAAGAACGCCGCGCCTCATGCAGTCGGGATCACCGGCACAAGGCCGGTGATGACATTCGGTCTATGAGAGCGGGATCTACCGCTCCGCCGCGGCGCGTCTCAGGCGGTCGTTGATGGCCTCGCCCAGGCCCTTCTCGGGAATCGGGCTCACGGCAATGGTGGCGGCTCCTGACGCATCGAGCTGCCTCAGATAGGAAAACAGATGAGCGGCGGCCTCCACGAGGTCGCCGTTTTCGCTGAGGTTCAGCACGGTGCGCGCTGATTCGACGCCCTGCGGAGCCTCCGAGCCGAACAGCAGCACGGCTTCATCGGCCTCGACGCTCGCCGCATTCAGGCGCACCTGCGCCCGTGGTGCGTAATGGGAGGCGAGCATGCCGGGGGCGAGCGGATTGCGGCCGCCTTCCGGTCCGTCCTCAAGCCTCATGCCGATTAGCGCCTCGATCGCCTCCCGCGGCACGCCGCCCGGGCGGAGCAGGCGGGGCGTGCCGCCAAGGCAGGCAATGATCGTCGATTCCAGGCCCACCTGCGATGCTCCGCCGTCGAGCACCGCATCGATGCGCCCGTCGAGATCGCCGAGGACGTGATCCGCATCGGTGGGGCTCACCCGGCCGGAACGGTTGGCGGAGGGCGCGGCGACCGGGCGGCCGGTCCGCTGCAGGAGCGCATGGGCGAGCGGATGGGCCGGCACGCGAAGGCCTACGCTGTCGAGACCTGCGCGGGCGAGATCGGAGATCGTGCAGGTGGGCGCCGCCGGTACCACCAAGGTCAGCGGGCCGGGCCAGAACGTCTCCGCCAGGCGCCGGGCCGTCTCGTCGAACATGCCTTGCCCTTGAGCGGATTCGAAGCTGTCCAGATGGGAGATCAGGGGGTTGAAGCTCGGGCGCTCCTTGGCCTCATAGATGCCGGCGACCGCTTCGGCATTCGTCGCATCTGCCCCGAGGCCATAGACGGTCTCCGTGGGGAAGGCCACGAGGCCGCCGCGGCGCAGGATCCCGGCCGCATGGGCAAGACCGGTCTCATCCGACGTCAGACGCTGCGTTTGGCGCATTGACCCAAGATCGTTCACGTCTAAACTATCCCTTGCCCGTGGGGAAAATCCCCTTGCCGGGCGGGTTTAACGGCGCGAGAACACGCGTCAACATGAAAAGCCCTTGGCCCTGAGAGGAACCGCTGATGACCTACCGCGCGCCCGTCCCCGACATCATCTTTACCATGCGGCATGTGGCAGGGCTCGACCGCGCCGTGGCGGACGGCGTCTATGGCGACCTCTCCACGGACCTGGCCGAGACCATCCTGGAGGAGGCGGGCCGGTTCGCCAACGACGTGATCGCGCCCCTTAACCGGGAGGGCGACAAGCATGGTGTGACTTTGAGGGATGGCGCCGTCACCACCGCTCCCGGCTGGAAGGAGGCCTACAAGGGCTGGACCGAAGCCGGATGGAACGCGCTGCCCGGCCCGGTGGAATACGGCGGCCAGGGCCTGCCGACCCTGCTCAACTCGGCCTGCGTCGAGATGTGGAATGCCGCCTCCATGGCCTTCGGCATCGGGCCCGTGCTCACCATGGGCGCCATCGAGGCGCTGGTTCGGCACGGCACGGAGGATCTCAGGAGCCGCTACCTGGAAAAGCTCGTCTCCGGTGAGTGGACGGCGACGATGAATCTCACGGAGCCGCAGGCGGGGTCCGATCTCGCCGCCCTGCGCTCGCGCGCCGAACCGGTGGGTGACGGCACCTACAGGGTCACGGGCCAGAAGATCTTCATCACCTACGGCGAGCACGATCTCACCGACAACATCATCCACCTCGTGCTGGCGCGCCTGCCGGATGCACCCGCCGGCACCCGCGGCATCTCGCTGTTCCTCGTGCCGAAATTCCTGCCCGACGGCGCGCGCAACGACGTGCGCTGCCACTCCATCGAGCACAAGCTCGGCATCCACGCCTCGCCCACCTGCACCATGATCTTCGGCGACAATGGCGGCGCCGTCGGCTGGCTCGTCGGCGAGGAGAACCGCGGCCTCGCCTGCATGTTCACGATGATGAACAACGCCCGCCTCGCGGTCGGTCTGCAGGGCGTGGCGATTGCGGAGCGCGCCTATCAGCAGGCGCTCGCCTATGCCAACGAGCGCAGGCAGGGCCGCGCCATCGGTGCCGCGGAAGGCATGAGCCCGATTGCCGTGCATCCGGACGTGCAGCGCAATCTGCTCACCATGAAGGCGCTGACTGCGGCAGCGCGGGCGATCTGCTATATGACCGCCGAGGCCATCGACCGTGCGCATCTGGAAGACGACCCGGCGCGCCGGAAGAAAGCGAACGAGCGCGCTTCGCTGCTCACGCCGGTGGCGAAGGCCTTCTCGACCGATATCGGCGTGGAGGTGGCGTCCCTCGGCGTTCAGGTCCATGGCGGCATGGGCTTCATCGAGGAGACCGGCGCGGCGCAGCACTTCCGCGACGCGCGCATTGCGCCGATCTACGAGGGCACCAACGGCATCCAGGCCATCGATCTCGTCACCCGCAAGCTGCCGCTCTCCGGCGGCGAGACCGTGCGGGCGCAGATTGCCGCCATGCGCGCCACGCTCGCGCGCCTCCTGAAGGAGAACACGCCCGCTTTCGGCGCCACCGCGCCGCGCCTGCGCGATGCCATCGAGAGCCTCGACCGGGCGACGAGCCATCTGCTGCAGACGCTCTCCTCCAACGCGCAGGGGGAGGCGCTTGCCGGCGCAACGCCCTACCTGCGGCTTTTCGCTCTCGCGCAGGGCGGAGCCGCTCTCGCCGAGATGGCATTGGCTGCGAATGCGCAGGCCGCCGGCGGCGATACCGATCCGGCGCATGCCGGCCGCATCGCACTCTGCCGCTTCTTTGCCGAAAACATTGCGGTCGGCGCGAAGGGCTTGGAAGAAACGGTCATGAGCGGTGCAGGCTTCCTGCAGGACGCAACCCTGGCACTCGCGAGCTGATCCCATGAGCCTCAACGGAAAAACCCTCTTCATCACCGGCGCCTCGCGCGGCATCGGCCTCGCCATCGGCCTTCGTGCGGCCCGGGACGGAGCGAACGTGGTCATTGCGGCCAAGACCGCCGAGCCGCATCCGAAGCTGCCCGGCACGATCTATACGGCGGCGGAGGAAATCGAGGCGGCGGGCGGCAGGGCGCTGCCGCTGGTGGTCGACGTGCGCGACGAGGAGGCGGTGAAGGGCGCGATCGCAAAAACGGTTGAGACCTTCGGCGGCCTCGACATCGTGGTCAACAATGCGAGCGCCATTAGCCTCACGCCGACGCCCCAGACCGACATGAAGCGCTTCGATCTGATGCACCAGATCAACACGCGCGGCACCTACATGGTCTCGAAATATGCGATCCCGCATCTGGAGAAGGCGGAAAACCCGCACATCCTCATGCTCTCGCCGCCACTGGACATGAGCGAGAAGTGGTTTGCTCCGCATCTCGCCTATTCGATGGCGAAATACGGCATGAGCCTCTGCGTGCTGGGACTGGCCGGCGAGCTGCGGGGGCGGGGCATCGCCGTCAACGCGCTCTGGCCGCGCACCACGATCGCCACGAGCGCCGTCAGGAACATGCTCGGCGGCGATGCCATCGTGCAGGCCAGCCGCACGCCGGATATTCTGTCGGATGCCGCCTATGCGATCTTCCAGAAGCCCTCGAAAAGCTTCTCGGGCCACTTCCTCATCGACGACGTCTTCCTGCACGGGGAGGGCGTGACCGATTTCGAGAAGTACCGGGTCGATCCGACCAAGCCCCTTGCGCCCGATTTCTTCGTGCCCGACGACACGCCGCCCTTGTCGTCTTTGCGTTAAGGGTCAAGCACTCCCTCCGTCATCCCCGGGCTTGTCCCGGGGATCCACGTCTTTGACACGTGGCGGTCCCCAAGACGTGGATGGCCGTAAACCAAGTGCGGCCATGACGACAAGCAGGGGTGACAAGGTCACGACCCGAGTGAGAGAATAGGACCTTCTAGGGGCAAGAACACGCATGATTGTGATCCACAGGCCAGCGCGGTTGACGGGACCGGCAGGTCAATCCCTCGACCGTTCCGTTCTGCCGCCGGGGGAGCCGATCCCCGGCGACGCCCTGTGGATCGACCTGGTCGAGCCGAGCCGGGATGAGGACAGGCTCGTCGAGGTCCATCTCAACATCGAGATCCCAACCCGGGAGGAGATGGCCGATATCGAGCCTTCCGAGATCCTCTATCATGAGAACAACGCGCGCTACATGACGGCGCGGGTTCTGTGCAATTCCGATACGGACGAACCGAAGCTCATCGACGTGTCCTTCATCCTGACGGAGAAGGCGCTCGTGACCGTGCGCTACGGCGAGCCGCGCTCCTTCAGTATGTTCATGACCCGCGCGGGGAAGCCGGGCGGGTGCCGGCATCAGCCGGAGGCCGTGCTCGATGGCTTGGTCGAGACCATCATCGACCGTGCCGCCGAGATCCTCGGCACCGTCGGATCACGCATCGACCGCCTGTCGCAGGCGATCTTCGAGAACGAGCGGCAGGGTGCGCGCCGCGCCGCATCCTATCGGGTTGCCTTGAAGTCCATCGGACGTAAGGGCGACATCATCTCCAACGTGCGCGAGAGCATGGTCTCTGTGGAGCGCATGCTGCTCTTCCTTTCGGCCAGCATGCCGCGGCCGCAGAAGACGGCAGGCTATCAGGCGGAATGGCGCACGGCCCTGCGCGACGTGCAGTCCATCGAGGAGCACGCGACGTTCCTGTCCAACAAGATCCAGTTCCTGCTCGATGCAACGCTGGGCCTCGTCACCATCGAGCAGAACGACATCATCAAGATCTTCTCGGTCATGTCCGTGATCTTCCTGCCGCCGACCCTGGTCTCGTCGCTCTACGGCATGAACTTCAAGCTCATGCCGGAGCTTGATTGGGCGTTCGGCTACCCTTGGGCGATCACCCTCATGATCCTCGCCGCGGCGCTGCCGTATCTCTACTTCCGCTGGAAGCGGTGGCTTTGATACACAGTGATGTCATTCCGGGGCGGCTCGCAAGAGCCGAGCCCGGAATCCATAAACACGACGTTTCAAGAATTGCGAGTAGCGTTACACCTCATTCTGCAGCGTCAGCGGTTATGGATTCCGGGCTCCGCTACGCGGCCCCGGAATGACAGTGATAAGTAAAGGGAGAGGCAAACCATGTGCGGGCGCTATGCAATCACGCTCCCACCCGAGACCTACCGGGACTTGTACGGCTATCCCGAGCAGCCGAACTTTCCTCCGCGCTACAACGTGGCCCCCACCCAGCCCGTGCCCATCGTGCTGGAGGATCGGGGCGAGCGGCATTTCATGCTGGTGCGCTGGGGCTTCCTGCCGTCCTGGGTGAAGGACCCGAAGGACTTTCCCCTCGTGATCAACGCACGCGGCGAGACCCTGCAGACGAAGCCGACCTTCAAGGCGGCATTGAAGCGTCGGCGCTGCATCTTCCTCGCGGACGGCTTCTACGAATGGCAGCGGCACGGGCGCGAGAAGACGCCGTTCCTGATCCGCCCGCGCGACCGCAAGCCCATGCCGCTTGCTGGATTGTGGGAGACCTACAGCAGTCCCGACGGAGGCGAGATCGACACCGCCGCCATCGTCACCACCGACGCCAACGGCACGCTCTCCGCCGTGCACGACCGCATGCCGGTGATCCTCTCGCCCGATGATGTCGGAGCGTGGCTCGATGTCCGCGACGAGCGCGCCGACGTGATGCCCCTCGTGCGGCCATGCCCGGACGATTGGCTCGACCTGGTGCCGGTCTCGAGCCGCGTGAACAAGGTCGAGAACGACGATGCCGGCCTGATGGAACCTCTCGCCCAGCCGGAGCCCGCGCCGGTGAAGGAGAGAAAACCCAAGGCCAAGAAGCCCCTCTCCAGCGACGAGGATGATCAGGGGAGCTTGTTTTAGATTTTTCCTATGGCGTCATCCCGGACGCCGCAGGCGATCCGGGATCGCCAGACCAGTAAAGCACCGTCATCCCGGGGCCGCGCAGCGGAGCCCGGGATCCATAACCACGACCTTGGTCCAGTTCGGCACCGCCAGCGGTTATGGATCCCCGCCTGCGCGGGAATGACAGTGGAGTTTCAGGTGCCAAAATCGTCACACGGTCCCGGATCGGCTTCGCCGTCCGGGATGACGCCTCGGTTACCGCCGCTTCTTCGCCACGTCGCGGCGCAGGATGCCGACGACTTCCAGATGCGGCGAGTGCTTGAACTGATCGACAGGGAACACGCGCTCCAGGCGGTAGCCGCCGGCGATCAGGATGCCTGCATCCCGTGCGAAGGTGGCGGGATCGCAGGAGACGCTCACCACGAGCGGGACTTTCGAGACGGCAAGCTGCTTCACCTGCGCCTCCGCGCCCGCACGAGGCGGGTCGAGCACCACCGCATCGAAGGCGTTGAGCTCCGGCGTCAGCAGCGGACGGCGGAAGAGGTCGCGGGCCTCCGTCGTGATGCGCCGCAGGCCGGGCGTTGCGCGAAAGGCCTTGTCGAGGGCTGCCGTCGAGCCCTTGTCGAACTCGACCGCATGCACCTCAGATTTCTCCGCAAGACGCAATGAGAACGGCCCCGATCCGGCGAAGAGATCCGCGACGCGCTTGGCCTTCGCGCAGGCTTCCGTCACGAAGCCGGCAAGCACCTCCTCGCCGAGTCTCGTCGCCTGCAGGAACGAGCCTGCGGGCGGCACGACCAGGGCACGGCCCATGAGGATGGCAGGCGGGCGGCGCTCCACGATCACGTCGCCATGGATCGACAGGCGCGAGAGATCGAGCCTGCCTGCGAGATCGATGAAGCTAAGGCGGTCCGCATCCTTCAGGGGACCATGCCCGCGCACGTCCACGTCGAAGCCGGTCTGCGTCTGCGTGATCTGAACGTCGAGCGGCTTGCGCGGGCCTTTCATGTGCTCGCCGATGGTACGCGCGATCGCGGGCGCCTGATCCTTCAGGCCGGGTTCCGCGATGGGGCAGAAGGCGATCTCGACGATCTGATGGCTCCGTGGAGCCATGTAGCCCACATGCATGGCACGGTCGGGAAAGCGCACGTGCAGCGTCACGCGCCGGCGTCCCTCGCCATGGGCATCGACGATGGGCGCAATCGGCGCTTCGATCCGCGCCTGGCGCAGGGTGTGCGCGAGAATGTCCTGCTTCCAGGCCTGATAGAAGCCGTGCTTCATGTGCTGCGTCGCGCAGCCGCCGCATGCATCGAAATAAGGGCAGAACGGCGTCCCGCGCTCGGGCGAGGCCACATCGACGCTGATGAGGCGCGCATGCGATCCCTCGGGTTCGACCGTCACGGTCTCGCCGGGCAGCACCTTGGGAACGAAGACGGGACCCGAGGCGCCCTCCGCAGTGCCGTCGGCTTTCGCGCCGAGGCGCTTGATGGTGACCTGTTCAGCCAATGCGGGCTCCCAACAAAAACTCACGATTGCCGTCCCCGCCCTCGATGGGCGAAGGGATGAGCCCCATGATCTCGAATCCGAGCGAGGCGATGAAGGCTGTCATGTCCTCGCAGACCGCGCGATGCACGGCGCCATCGCGCACGATTCCCTTCTTCACATGATCGCGGCCCGCCTCGAATTGCGGCTTCACGAGCACGGCGAGTTCCGCGTCCGGCTTTAGAAAGGCGAGCGCAGGCGGCAGGACGAGCTTGAGCGAGATGAAGCTTACATCCGATACCAGAAGATCGACCTTGCGCGGGATAAGCTCGTCGCTCAACGCGCGGGCATCCGTGCCTTCGAGATTCGTCACGCGTGCATTGCCGACGACTTTCGGATGCAGTTGGCCGTGTCCCACATCGACGGCATAGACATGAGACGCGCCGCGCTTGAGCAGCACTTCCGTGAAGCCGCCCGTCGAAGCGCCGATGTCGAGGCAGACCTTGTCCTTCGGGTCGATCTGGAACACGTCGAGCGCTGCCGCGAGCTTCACGCCGCCGCGCGAGACGTAAGGGTGAGGCTGCTCGGCGGTGATCACCGCCTCCTCCGGCACGGAATCCGATGCCTTGCGGATGACGGCGCCGTTCACGGTGACGAGACCGGCCGCAATCGCCTCCTGCGCGCGAGCGCGGCTTGCGAAGAAGCCGCGCTCGACGAGAACCACATCGGCGCGTTTGCGGGTCATGACTCAAATGTGCGCTTTGTCACGGCGCATTCCTCTCTATCTGCTTAGGCGTATCGCAAGGGAAACAGCTCAGCTTAGTCCCTGAATTGAACCATTTTGGAGGAAACATGCCAGTCATCAGTCGCCGCAACCTTATGATCGGAGCTGCCGCTCTGGGCGTCAGCTCTGTCGCGTCCCGCGCCTGGGCGCAAGCCCCCGCGGGTCCCTTCAAGCTCGATCCCTTGCCCTATGCGCTATCGAAGAACGAGCCGCATATCGACGCGCAGACCATGGAACTTCACTATGGCAAGCACCACGCAGCCTATGTCAACAATCTGAACGCGGCTCTCACCCAGAACACGGAGGCGGCCAAGGTACCGCTTCATGAGATGCTGGCGAAGATAGGCGAGTTGCCGGAGTCGATCCGCACGGCTGTGCGCAACAATGGCGGCGGGCATGCCAACCATACCATGTTCTGGCAGATCATGGGCGGATCGGGCGGCGAGCCTTCGAGCGATCTCAAGAGCGCCATCGACCGGGATCTCGGCGGTTTTGCGAAGTTCCAGGAGGATTTCAATGCTGCCGGGACGCGGCAGTTCGGCTCCGGCTGGGTCTTCGTCACGGTCGCCCGTGACGGCAAGCTCGCCCTCGTGGCGAAGCCCAGCCAAGACACGCCGCTCATGGACGGGCAGCGCGTTCTCATGGGCAACGACGTGTGGGAGCACGCCTATTACCTGAAGTACCAGAACCGCCGGCCGGACTACCTCAAGGCATGGTGGAACGTGCTCGACTGGAACCGGATCGGCGAGCGCTATGCCGCCGCGAAGGCAGGGACGCTGACGATTTAAGCGCTACTGTCATTCCGGAGCGGCTCAGAAGAGCCGAGCCCGGAATCCATAACTGCTAACACTGCAGAATTGAATGCAGCGGCTTGCAAGGGTCTTTTCGATAAGTGTCGTGTTTATGGATTCCGGGCTCCGCTGCGCGGCCCCGGAATGACAAGTGGTAGGCCTTTAAGCCCGCACCTTGCGGCTCTCTTCCTGGCCCAGCGCCTCGAAGACCTTGGTCACGATGCCCACCGCGTCGAGCCCGGCCTTGGCATACATGCGGTCCGGCTTGTCCTGATCCTGGTAGATGTCGGGCAGGACCATGGAGCGCACCTTCAGGGTGCCGCGGTCGAGTGCGCCCTTTTCGGCAAGCAGCTGCAGCACATAGGAGCCGAAGCCGCCGATGGAGCCTTCTTCCACGGTGATGAGCACCTCGTGATCCCGGGCGAGCCGCAGGATCAGCTCCTCGTCGAGGGGCTTGGCGAAGCGGGCATCGGCCACGGTGGTCGAGAGGCCGCGCGCTTCCAGCTCCTCCGCCGCCTTCAGGGCTTCGGCGAGGCGTGTGCCGAGCGACAGGATGGCGATGCGGCTGCCTTGCTTGACGATGCGACCTCTGCCTATGGCAAGAGGCACGCCCTGCTCGGGCATGTCGACGCCCACGCCTTCGCCGCGCGGATAGCGGAAGGCGATGGGGCCTGCATCATAGGCGGCTGCGGTCGCCACCATGTGGACGAGTTCCGCCTCGTCGCTCGCTGCCATCACCACCATGTTCGGGAGGCATCCGAGATAGGCGACGTCGAAGGAGCCGGCATGGGTCGCGCCATCCGCGCCGACGAGGCCCGCCCGGTCGAGGGCGAAGCGCACGGGTAGGTTCTGGATCGCCACGTCGTGCACCACCTGGTCGTAGGCGCGCTGCAGGAAGGTGGAGTAGATGGCGCAGAACGGCTTGTAGCCTTCCGTGGCCATGCCGGCCGCGAAGGTCACCGCATGCTGCTCGGCGATGCCCACGTCGAAGGTGCGGGCGGGGAATTCCCTGCCGAAGAGATCGATGCCCGTGCCCGACGGCATGGCGGCCGTGACGGCGACGATCTTGTTGTCCTTCGCCGCTTCCTTCACAAGGCTCTCGCCGAACACCTTGGTATAGGCAGGCGCATTGGCTTTCGCCTTGGCCTGCGCCCCGGTCACCACGTCGAAGGTGACGACGCCGTGATACTTGTCGGCCGCTTCCTCCGCCGGCGCGTAGCCCTTGCCTTTCTTGGTGACCACATGGACGAGGATCGGCCCGGTCTCGGAATCGCGGACGTTCTTCAGGATCGGCAACAGGTGGTCGAGGTTGTGCCCGTCGATCGGGCCGACATAGTAGAAGCCCAACTCCTCGAATAGGGTGCCGCCGGTCCAGAAGCCGCGGGCGAATTCCTCGACGCGCTGGGCCTTTTCGTAGATGAATTTCGGCAGCTTCTTCGCCAGCTGCTTGGCCGTCTCGCGGATGCCGCGATAGGTGCCGCCGGAGACGAGGCGGGCGAGATAGGACGACATGGCGCCGGTGGGCGGCGCGATCGACATGTCGTTGTCGTTGAGGATAACGATCAGGCGCGAATGCATGGCGCCGGCATTGTTCATGGCCTCATAGGCCATGCCGGCCGACATGGCGCCGTCGCCGATCACGGCAATGACGTTGTTCTGCCTGCCATCGAGATCCCGCGCCACGGCCATGCCGAGGCTGGCCGAGATCGAGGTGGAGGAATGCGCCGCGCCGAAGGGGTCGTATTCGCTCTCCGCGCGCTTGGTGAAGCCCGACAGGCCGTCCGCCTGCCGCAGGGTGCGGATCCGGTCGCGCCGGCCGGTGAGGATCTTATGAGGATAGGCCTGATGGCCCACATCCCAGATCAGACGGTCGCGGGGGGTGTCGAACACGTAGTGCAGCGCGACCGTCAGCTCGACGACGCCCAGTCCCGCCCCGAGATGTCCGCCGGTGACGGAGACGGCGCTGATCGTCTCGGTCCGCAGCTCGTCCGCCACCTGCCGGAGCTGGCTCTCGGGCAGGTGCCGCAGATCGTCCGGGGTCCTGATGGTGTCGAGAAGGGGTGTGGACAATGGTTTACTCGCCTAGCTTTAAGCTGGAAGTCATATCCTGGAGATAAGGTCAGGGAGGCCCCCGGTCAAACCTGAGGCAGGGGCTTTCCGTGGAAGCTGAGCTATTCCGCCACGTCGAGCGGCGTCGTTCCGGAGACGGCTCCATCGGGGCCGATGGTGATCTTTTCGATCCGCGCCTCGGCCTTTTTCAGGAGCTGCTCGCAGTGCTTCTTCAGCGCCTCGCCGCGCTCGTAGATCGCGATCGAGTCTTCCAACGGCACGTCGCCGCGCTCGAGGCGCCGCACGATCTCCTCGAGCTCGGCGAGGGCCTTCTCGAAGGGGAGGGTCTTGATGGAGGCGGTGTCGGTCATGCGGCTGGTCCGTCGCTATCTGGCAATGAGCAATGTCACGATGGGATTGCGGCATTGCTGGGTCGGTTGGCAAGGAGTCTCTGATAGACGAGACCGATGCCGATGAGAACAAGGCCGAGGCCGATAAATGACAGGGCGCGCATGACGCCCTCCAGATTGGCCATATCGACGAGGAAGGCCTTCAGCACCGCCAGCACGAGATAGGCCGCAGAAGCGAGGCGGACGAAGCGGTTGCGGCGGACGAGCCCGAGGCCGAGAAGCAGGATGCCGGTGGCGAGGAGGGCCACGGAGTAGCTCCACTGTTCGCCCTGCGTGAAGCCGCGCCAGAGCCCCAGCTCGGGCCCTGCGAAAACCTGCCTGATCTCCAGCCCGACATAGCCGGTGAACAGGAGAAGGCTCAAGACGGCCGAGGACAGAGCATAGAAGCGGGGCCGGGCATTCCGCTCGACCAAGGCCAATCCGGCAGCCAGCAGGGACGGCAGCAGATAGGCCAGGATCAGGGCGTTGAGGAGCGGGCCGCCGGGGATCGGGTCATCCGTCAGGAGCGGATTTGCGAAGAGGAGAAGTCCGCCGGCGCAGAGGGCGAGGGACAAGATCTTGAAGATCAGCGAGCCCCAGCGATAGACCGGATCCGCCCGTCCGATGTCGAGGCGCGTCAGGAGGATCGAGAAGACGAGGCCTTCTGTCGCAACGAGCCCGACCTCCAGAAGATCGGTCGTCGCGGCGAGCGGGTCTCCCGCCCGGAGCGCATGGCGGATCTCGAAGAAGACCAGAAAGGCCGCGAAGACGATCCCCAGGCTCTCGGTCAGCTGGACGATGCGGTCGCGGCCGGACCTCTCCAGTAGGCGGCTTGCCGCGAGAAAGGCCGCCGCCGGAACGCCGTAGCCCCAGAGGAGCCAGTTGACCAGAACTGGGCCGGGATCTCCGCCCACGATGGTGGGGCTCCAGATGAGCCGCCCCAGGACGATGAGACCGATGGCGCCGACGGCATAGCGCAGGGCAGGCAGGGCTATTCTCTCGGCAACCCAGGCGGTTCCCAGGGCCGACAGGGCGAAGGCGACCGTGAGCATGCCCTTGTCGAGGGCGAAGGTCAGGCCAAGCGCAAGGGCGGCCAGGGCTGCCGAAGCGACCGCGCCGAGCGCGAGGCGGAGGGGAGTGCCCTCCGCACCCTCCTGGCGGGTGAGCCAGCGAAATGCGGCGATGAAGACCAGGGCCAGCCCGCCGGCGACAAGAGCGAAGGACAGGCTCCGCTCGAACTCCGCAACCCGCCAATAGGCGGCCAGGAGGGCAAGGAGCGGGCCGATGGTGGCCGCTCCCGCATACCAGGCGGCGGTGGAGAGGCGAAGGCCGGGTGAGCGGGCCAGCCTCAGCAGGGAAGCGCCGGCGATGGCGCCGGAAGCCAGGAGGGCAAGCGCCAGATAGGCATTGAGGGCGTGGGGCCTCACCGCGAAAGCATCGCCGCTCTGATAGAAGAGGTTCTCGGGCGTGCCGCCGAGCTCGGTTCCGATGGGCCAGACCAGGAGGGCGCCGAAAGCCGCCAGGGCGGCCCAGGCGGAGGCCGGGGCTGCGGGCGCGAATCGGATGCCCGTCGCCAGCAGGACGAGCACGATGGCGGCGACGAAGAGCGGACGTCCATCGCCCGCCGCCACCGATCCCGACACCGCGATGCCGGCCAGGGCGAAGGCCAGGAGAATGACGGCCGCCGCCCGATCAATCACGGTCTCGGCGTCAGGAACGTGGCGATAGGGAAGAGCGACCAGGAAGAAGGCGGCGAGGCCCGCCTGGAGCACCAGGTGTACCATGGCCGGCAGAGCATCCGACGGGTCCAGAACGAAGACCAGGAATGTCCAGGCCAGCACCCCTGCGGCGGTGGCCAGGGCAAGCCAGCGCCATAGGCGAAAGCGGGCGACGCCATAGGCGGGCATTGCCACGAAGGCGAGATAGATTACCAGCGCCCAGGGCTGCGGCTTGTCGGAGGAGACGAGGAGCGGGCTTCCCATGGCGCCGAGCAGGCCGAGCGCGGCCAGAACCGGGCCGTGCAGGGTGGAGGCGATCATGGTCGAGACGGCGATGAGCCCCAGGAGCACGAAGGTGGCGGCCGGGCCGATCAGGCCATAGAGCGCGTAAGATGCATAGGCCGAGGCGAAGGCGCTGCAGGTTCCTGCCGCCGTCAGGATGCTCGGCACGTTCGCGTCGGGCAGGCCCGGCAGGACGACGCTGCGCTCGCGGCGGCGCAGCCATTCGCCCGCTCCGATCAGGGCGAGAGCGAACAGCCCGCCGAGAGCGATGCGGGTCGAGGGGCTCAGCAGGTTCTGCTCGATGGAGTAGCGGACGAGAAAGATCCCGCCGAGGGCAAGCGCCACGCCGCCGACCCAGACGGCCCAGCGGGAGCCGAGCGTCTCCTCAAGGTCCTGCCCCCGCGGCGGCTGCGGCGGCGCAGCCTGGATGGTGGGGACGGAGACCGCCGGACGTGGGGCCTCGGCCTCCGACGCCGGCGACTCCTCGACGGTGGCTTCAGGGGCAGGTGTCGCCGAAGAAGCCGATGAAGGAGCCGCTTGGTCCGCCTGCCCGTAGCGGATTAGCCGCAACTCTCTTTCGAGAGTCTCGATGCGGCGGTTCAGGGCGTCGAGCTTGCCGCGTGCGGAAAGGCCAAGAACGAGGCCCGCAATGGCGCAGACCGGAATGCTGAGGGCGAGCAGGACGAGGAAGGGCATTTCCAAGGGACGATCTCGGCTTTCGTGTCAGGCAGACCGTCCGAAGCGGAATCGGGCTAGCTGCCGTTAAGCTGTAACATGAAGGGCGTGCCCTCCATAGCCTCGGCGCCCCGGCCGATGCCGCGGATCGCATCGACCATCCGCCCCCGGCGGCGGAGAATATCGTCGGCGAGCGCCACGAAGTGTGCGTTCGGGGTGGCGCTGGGGGAGGCCTGACGCAGGGCGAGGGCAAGGGTCGCCTCATTCCGCTCCGGCGCGAGGGCGCAGGCCGCAATGTACGCGGCGGCGGTCGAGCGGCTGATCCCGGCCCAGCAATGGAAGACGAGGGGGCTCTCGCGGCCCCAGGCCATGACGAAGGCGAGCAGCTGCTCCATGTGCTCCGCACCCGCCAGCACGTGCCCGTCGAGCGGCTCCACGATGTCGCTGACCCCGATGAAGAGATGGCGCTCGGCCGCAATCCCCGCAGGGCGCGGCACCTCGGCGCCCGCTCCCATGAGGCTCACCACATGGCTGGCGCGGGTCTGGGCCACGGTGTCGTGCAGGCGGGAGAGGGGGCAGACGTGGAGGGTCGGCATGATGTTCGTCTCGGGACTGTCGGGCAGGCTTACACGATTCGGGCCAACAACACGCGCATGATACTCCCTCTCCCGTGTGGGAGAGGGTCGGGGTGAGGGCAGGCCGATGCTGGATAAGGCGCTGAGGGTTCATGCATCGCAGGCGTCAAAGCCGGCGCCTCGTTCTGAAGCCGCACGCCCTCACCCCTGCCCCTCTCCCGCCCGGGAGAGGGGGTAGCGCTGCATCTAGCTCAGGCCTCAACCCGCAAGCGCCACCGTCACCTTTTCCTCATAGCGCGCCTCAGACTCCGCAACGGGCCAGGGCTCCAACAAAGCCAGCACCGAGCGGGGCAGGGGCTCGGGCCGGCCGAAGAACTTGATGGCTTCCTCGCGCCCGAAGCCGGCGAGATGCGTCGCTTCGAGGAAGGCCGCCTGACGGTCCGCCTGCTTGATGAAGCGCTTGAGGGAAGCAGCCGGCTGAGCGGGCAGGCCGAAATGGAGGTGGATGGCTGCAAGCAACCCCGCCTCGATGGCCTTGTAGGCGTCGCCGATCACCGCCTTGAACGGCGAGATGATGTCGCCGATCACGTATTCCGGTGCATCGTGCAGCAGCACGGCAAGACGCCACTCGCGCGACATGCCCGGATCGAGGTGGCTCGCGATGGACTCGACAAGCAGAGAGTGCTGCGCGACCGAAAAAATGTGCCCGCCCACCGTCTGCCCGTTCCAGCGCGCAACGCGGGCAAGGCCATGGGCGATGTCGTCGAGCTCCACGTCGAGCGGCGAGGGATCGAGCAGGTTGAGGCGGCGGCCGGAGAGCATCCGCTGCCAGACGCGCGGTTCCTTCACCATTCAACGTTTCTCGGCGAGAGCGGCGCATTCCGCATGGCGGTAGCAGCCGGTCAGGTGATCGTTCGTCATGCCCACCGCCTGCATGAAGGCATAGACGATGGTCGGGCCGACGAAATTGAAGCCTTCCGCCTTCAGGGCCTTCGAGATCTTCCGCGAGACCTCGGTCTCGGTCGGCACATCCTTGCGGACTTTAAGCTTCGGCTGGACCGGCCGGCCGTCGATGAAATCCCACAGGAAGCGCGAGAAGCCGCCGCGTTCCTGAATGACGAGCCAGGCACGGGCGCCGGCAATCGTCGCCTCGATCTTGGCGCGGTTGCGCACGATGCCGGGATCGAGCATCAGCGCCTCCACCTGCGCCTGATCGAACCGGGCGATCACCGCCGGATCGAAGCCCGCGAAGGCGCGGCGGAAGTTCTCGCGCTTGCGCAGGATCGTGATCCAGGACAGGCCTGCCTGAAACCCGTCGAGGATGAGTTTTTCGAACAGCGCGCGGTCGTCTAATTCCGGCACGCCCCATTCGGTGTCGTGATACGCGACATAGAAGGGATCGGTGCCGGGCCACCAGCAGCGGGTCTTGTTGTCAGGATGCAGGATCAGTCCGTCGCTCATGCGACGTGTGTAGCGGGAGAGTGCGCAAACGGGAAGAGAGCTCCCCCGAAGTCTCGCCGACAAAAGCCATACGCTGTTTTCCCCCTCCCCCTTGCGGGGAGGGGGAGGGGTGGGGGTGGTGCGACCGGGTGAGACGTATCCGTCATGGCCGGGCTTGTCCCGGCCATCCCGATGCTGTGAGACTCTGCGCTTCAGTCAATCGGGATCACCGGCACAAGGCCGGTGATGACGTGTAGCAGCTTTCATGCCCTCTGAACGAAGCGCAGCGCTCTGACTTTTCGACCCCCACCCTCAATCCCTCCCCGCAAGGGGGAGGGAAACGCGCGATTCTCTATGAGCCAGACTTCGGGAGTTCGTCAGTCGAGCGCCAGCGGCTTGCGGTAATAGACCACCCGCTCCGTCTCCTCGAAGCCGAGGGCCGCATGCATGCCCTGCGAAGCGGTGTTTTCCAGGAGGACGTCGGATGCGAATTCGGTGCAGCCGAGGCTCCTGGCCCAATCCTCGACGGCTTTGCACAGCAGCCGGGCAAGTCCTTGCTTGCGGTGCTCGGGCTGCACGTAGATGCCTTCGAGAAAGGCCACCGGTGAGGTGGCGCAGCCGTTCACGTAGTCGTGGCGCAATGCCGCTTCCGCGAAGCCTGCCGGCGTGCCGTCGGGCAGGCGGACGAGCAGCGCGATGGCTTGCCTCTGCTCCCAGAGCATGGCCTGCGCCTCGGAGCGATGGTCCTGCTCCGGCGCCTCCGGCCACAGGGCATGCCGCAGGGTGATCCAATCCTCGAGCGACTGCAGGCTGCAGGGCTCGACCCGCGGTGCAGGATTGTCAGACACCGGGCACGGCCCCTCGCGCATCGACCAGATCCGCCATCGTCTGCGAGGCGTCGTCCGGGGAAAGGCGCAGGCCCGCCGCGACGCCCTGGCGGTCGGCCTCCGACCGGTTCTGGCTCACCTTCCACTTGCCCTCGATCCGCGTGATCTCGATCTCGATGCCGACGATGCCCTTGAGCTGCGCCGCCACGAAGGGAGCCGGCGCATCGCTCACGGCCCAGGGTCTGGGCTGTGCGGCCTCATGCACATCGGTCATCGCTGTGATCTGCCGCAGCAGCCATGCGGGATCGTCCATGATCCGCATGCGGCCATAGGCCTGCACGATGGCGTAGTTCCAGGTCGGCACCACCTTGCCGTGTTCGCGCTTGGCCGCGTACCAGGACGGGGTGATGTAGGTCTCAGCGCCCTGGAAGACGACGAGGGCTTCCAGGGCCGGGTCGAAATCCTGCCATTGGGTATTGGCCCGCGAGAGATGGGCCTTGAGCGTTCCTTGCGGCGAGGCGGAGGCGTCGAGCACGAAGGGGATCGGATTGGCCACGAGCCCGCTTCCGCCCAGCGTCACCAGGAGCCCGAGCGGATGGGCTTTGATGAGGGCGTGCTGAACCTCGAGGCTGTCCTCGCGGAAGTGTGGCGGCTGATACATGGCATTCCCGGCTCGATTTTGCCGGGATGCTAGCGTCAAGCGCTCGGGCAAACCAATCAAAAATCCCAATGCCGCCTATCAAGCTCGGCAATGGCCTTTCAGCCTCCGGTCCTGAGCATCCGCAGCTTCTCGGCTAGCTCGGTCCATCGGTAAGGCTTGCTGATGAAGGAGACGCCTGCCCCCAGGCCCTCGGCGGGGAGGGCGGACATGGGATAGCCCGACGCCAGCAGGATCTTGAGATCCGGCCGCATCTCGCGGGCCTTGCGGGACAGCTCGACGCCGTTCATGCCGTTGGGCATGATCACGTCGCTGAACATCACGTCGATCGAGGCGTCGCCGCCCAGAACCGCGACGGCCTCATTGGCGTCGGTGGCCGTGAGAACATCGTAGCCGAGGCTGTCGAAGATGTCGCTCGCGACCTCCAGGACGGCAGGCTCGTCCTCGACGATGAGGACCGTTCCGGCGCTGTCGCGTGCCGGCCGCACCGTCTCGTCGTCGTCCTCCACGGCCTCCTCCCCGTTGTCCACGGCCGGCAGCAGCATGGTAAGCTTGGTGCCCTGGCCCAGGGTGCTCTCCACCTTGATGTCGCCGCCGGACTGCGTCACGAAGCCATAGACCTGGCTCAGGCCCAATCCCGTGCCCTTGCCGATCTCCTTCGTGGTGAAGAAGGGCTCGAAGACACGGTTGAGGATCTCGGGCGCCATGCCGGAACCCGTATCCTCCACGGTGATCGAGACATACGGGCCGGGCTTCGCCTCGGTGAGGGCATGCTCCTGCTCGCCCAGGGTCACATTGCTTGTCGCAATCCTCAGTGATCCGCCTTCCGGCATGGCATCGCGGGCATTGACGATGAGGTTGAGGAGAGCAGCCTCGAATTGCGGGCCGTCGACCGAGATCGACCGGACACGGGGCGCCAGCGCGAGCTGCAGATTGATCAGCTCGCCGCAGGCCCGGCGCAGAATCGCTTCGAAGCCTTCGATCAGCGTGTTCGGATTGTGCAGGGCCGGCTGCAGGGGCTGGCGGCGGGAGAAGGCGAGCAGCTGCTGAGTCAGCTTCGCCCCGCGCTCGGCCGCACGCTGCGCGCTCTCGATCAGCCGCATGTCGCGGGGATCGCGCGTGTTGCGGGTCAGAAGATCCAGGTTGTTGACGATGATCGTCAGGAGGTTGTTGAAGTCGTGGGCCACACCGCCCGTGAGCTGCCCGACCGCCTCCATCTTCTGGGCCTGAAACAGGGCTGCCTGGGCCTGAGCCAGGGCTTCCTGCGCCTGCCGGCGTTCCGTGATGTCGCGGGTGATCTTGGCAAAACCGATGAGCTCGCCCCAGTCATTGCGAATGGGATCGATGACGACGCTCGCCCAGAACCGGGTGCCGTCCTTGCGCAGGCGCCAGCCCTCGGCCTCGAACCTGCCCTCGCGGGCAGCCGTCTCAAGCGCCCGCCGGGGCAGGGCGGTGGCTTTGTCCTCCTCGGTATAGAATTGGGAGAAATGTTTGCCGACGATCTCGTCCTGCGTGTAGCCCTTGATCCGCTGCGCTCCGGCATTCCAGTTAGTCACATGACCGGTCGGATCGAGCATGTAGATGGCATAGTCCGTGACGCCCTGGACCAGCAGCCGGAAGCGCTCCTCGCTCTCCCTCAGGGCATCCTGCGCCTTCTTACGCTCGGTCAGGTCACGGGTGATCTTGGCGAAGCCGAGCAGGTTGCCGTCTGAATTGCGGATCGGGTCGATGACCACGTGGGCCCAGAACCGGGTGCCGTCCTTGCGCAGGCGCCAGCCCTCAGCCTCGAACTTGCCCTCGCGGGCTGCCGTCTCCAGGGCCCGCTTGGGCAGGTTGGTGGCCAGATCCTCATCGGTGTAGAACTGGGAGAAATGTTTGCCGAGGATCTCGTCCTGCGTGTAACCCTTGAATCGCTGGGCGCCCGCATTCCAGCTCGAGACGATGCCGGTCGGGTCGAGCATATAGATCGCATAGTCGGTGACCGCGTCGACGAGAAGCTGGAAGCGCCCCTCCTGGGACGTTGTCCCGAGACTTTGCACTGCATTCATCAGGTTTCCCCAGTCGACCCGTCCGTGCGCATGCTTCTGCGCCTTCTGCAGATCGATCAAATGTAACGTTTTCGTGAGGGTTTCGTTCCTGCCGAAGCTTGGCCTTTTGCCGGCTCAGGGTGCGGTGCCCTGCTCTCCGGGGAATGCAAACCCGATCCAGGCAGGCTTTTCCAGTTTCACGGGAATGCCGCCGGCTCTGATGGTCTCGCCTGATCTCAGCGCATCCTCCGCCCGGTCGAGACGGATCATCAGGAGCCCGCGACCCTCGGCGCCGGTTCCGGTCCTGCCCAGGACCTTGTCCCCGGCCATGACCTCGACGCCGAGATCGGCCGCAAAGCCGCCTTCGTAGAGGGCCGGGACGAACCGGGTGCGGGCGGTGCCCCGGTGCTGCATGCGCGAGACCACCTCCTGGCCCACATAGCAGCCCTTGTCGAAATCGACCCCGTTGAGCTGATCCATCAGGGCCTCGTGCGGGAAGGCATCCCCGAACAGGAAGTCGCGCCCGCCCTCCGGCACGCCGAGCGCGATGCGATGGGCGTGATAGATTTCGGCCGGATCGCCTGAGAACTCCGCCGCATCCTGCGTCGCCACGATGGCGCGCCACCCGAGCGCCGGCAGACGCGGGTCCTCGACCACGAGCCCGGCTTCATCCTCAGGCGGCGGCGCATCCCAGCCGGCGACAACGGCGAGGGCATCGGACAGGTCCTCGACGGCGACCTTCGCCCGCAGTTTGTAGAAGCCGAGGCGCTTGGCGAGATCGGGCGCGTGGACCTTCAGGACATCGAGGAAATAGGCGCCGCCGATCTCCTGCGGAGACTGGAAGACGAGGAAGTCGAACAGGATCTTGCCCTGGGGCGTCAGCAGGGCGCCGAACCGCGCGGCTTGCGGAGAGACCCGGTCCAGGTCGCAGGTGACGAGGTTGTCGAGAAAAGTCTTGGCGTCCTCGCCCGAAACCCGTACCACGCCCCGGTCGGCCAGATGGACTGACGGCATGTGACCGCTCCCCTTGCTCTAGATAGAGCTGTGACATATGCCCGTTCCGCAGCGGCCTCAAGGGAAGAGATTGCCATGCCCCAGACCTTCGACCTGATCCTCAAAGGCGGCATCGTCGTGAATCACGACGGACGCGCTGAGCGCGACGTCGGCGTGCGTAAGGGGCGGATCGCCGCCATCGGCGACCTGTCTCAAGGATCCGCCGCGCGGGAGATCGACTGCCGGGGCCTGCACATCCTGCCGGGCGTGATCGACACCCAGGTGCATTTCCGCGAGCCGGGCCTCGACCACAAGGAGGATCTCGAATCGGGCTCGCGCTCGGCCGTCATGGGTGGTGTGACGACGGTGTTCGAGATGCCCAACACCGATCCGCAGACCACGAGCGCGGAGGCGCTTGCCGACAAGGTCCGGCGCGGCCATCACCGAATGCATTGCGACTTCGCCTTCTGGGTCGGCGGCACCCATGAGAACGTGGGCGACCTCGCCGAGCTCGAGCGCCTGCCGGGCGCTGCCGGCATCAAGGTGTTCATGGGCTCGTCGACTGGATCGCTCCTCGTTGAGGACGACGAAGGCATCGCCAACATCTTGCGCCACACGCGCCGCCGCGCCGCCTTCCACTCCGAGGACGAGGCGATGCTGCGCGAGCGCAAGGGCCTGCGTGTCGAGGGCGATCCGCGCTCGCATCCCGTCTGGCGCTCGGCGGAAGTGGCGCTCGCCTGCACGCAGCGCCTCGTGCGCATCGCCCGCGACACCGGCGCGCGCATCCATGTGCTCCACATCACCACCGCCGAGGAGATGGCGCTGCTGAAGGATCACAAGGATCTCGTGTCGGTGGAGGTCACGCCGCATCACCTGACGCTGACAGGACCCGAGGATTACGAGCGCCTCGGCACCTATATCCAGATGAACCCGCCCGTGCGCGACGAGCTGCATCGCGCCGCGCTCTGGCAGGGGCTGGACGAGGGCATCGCCGACATCCTCGGCTCCGACCACGCGCCCCATACGCGCGAGGAGAAGGACAAGACCTATCCCAACACGCCATCAGGCATGACCGGCGTCCAGACCCTCGTGCCGATCATGCTCGACCACGTGAATGCGAGCAGGCTCACGCTGGAGCGCTTCGTCGACATGACGAGCGCCGGCCCCAAGCGCCTTTTCGGCATCGCGAACAAGGGCCGCATTGCGGTCGGCTACGACGCGGATTTCACGGTGGTGGATCTCAAGCGCACCGAGACGATCACGAACGATTGGATAGCGTCGAAATGCGGCTGGACGCCCTACGATGGCAAGAAGGTGACCGGCTGGCCCATCGGCACCATCGTGCGCGGCAACGTGGTGATGTGGGACGGTTCGCTGGAGACGCCGTCGCAGGGCGAGGTGGTGCGTTTCGAAGAAACGGTGGGGCGTTAACGGCGCATCGCAGATGCGTCGCCACCCAACGCGAGGCGCAGGCCGAGGCCGACCATGATGATGCCGGCGAAGCGCTCCTGCCAGGCGATGAGGCCCGGGCGACGCGCGAGCCAATCGCCGATCGTGCCCGTGCCCAGCGCAACGCCTCCGAGAACGAAGAAGCCTGAAAGTTTCTGCACGGCTCCGAGAAACAGCAATTGCGCCGTCACGGACCAGTTGCTCGTCGGATCGACGAATTGCGGCAGAAACGCCAGCATGAACACCATCGCCTTCGGGTTGGTCAGATTGTTGATCATGCCTTGGCGCAGGGCGGCACCATCCGAAATCGGCTGCGACGCCTTCCGCTTGAGTTCATGGGAGCCGAAGGATCCGATGAGGAGCTTGGCTCCCAGCCAGACGAGATAGGCCGCGCCCGACCAGCGCAGGAGATCGAAGGCCAAGGGCGACGCCTGAAGGAGTGAGGTCACGCCCAAAGCCAGAAGCGGCAGTTGAACGAGGGCCGCCAGCAATGTCATGCCAATGGCCGTGAGAACAGCCGTGCGGCGTCCCTGTCCCACCCCGCGACTCAGCAGGAGAACCATGTCGGGTCCAGGGGCGAGTTGGAGCGCGAGCACAGCTGTGTAGAAGGTCAGAAAGGTTGGCAGATCCAGCACGATAGAGACTCCCGCGCGTCGTTTTCGCGTCAAGCGGAGGGCGCTGCCTCAGTCTGCAGCCGCCCCCATGATTTCCGCATCAACGTGCGAAGGATTGATCATGCAAAATATTCTGACGAACGCCAGGTTCGCATCATGTTGCGCGAAGATCTCGTCGCTCAATGCTTCAGCGACATCGCCATCGAGAACGCTCCCGTGCGGATCTTGTCCGGCAGGGTGGCAGCATATTCCGCAACGGCATCTTCGCCATAGGTGGCGACGAGCTCGGTGAAGGCCGCGAAAAGGGCGGCCTGGGCCATGCAGTCGCCGTCGACCCCGTCGAGCTCCGCCTCGGCGAAGGCGTCGGTCACATAGCTCAGGGCCGCCTGCTTGAGGGCGCTGAGTTCGGGCAGCTCTTCGAGAGGGACGTCGTTGTCGTTCATGATCCAGGCCCCTTTGAGGGGCGGCGCGCGAGTTCGGTTGAATCATTTCTAGACATCGCGCCGACCCGCCGCCAGCATCACCTTGCAAGGAGGTTAACGCGAGAGGGCTGCTGCTCGAAAAATGTGGATAAGAGGCACGGCTGCAACACCTGTCTCAATCCAAGGAAACCGGCATTCCCAGTTTCATCCTGAGGAGCCTGCGTTTCTTCCCTCCCCCTTGCGGGGAGGGATTAAGGGTGGGGGTCGAAAAGTCAGAGCGCTGCGCTTCGTTCAGAGGGCCTAAAGGTTGCTACACGTCATCACCGGCCTTGTGCCGGTGATCCCGATGATCTGACGTGCTGAGGCTCACAGCAACGGGATGGCCGGGACAGGCCCGGCCATGACGGATACGTCTCACCCGGTCGCTCCACCCCCACCCTTGCCCCTCCCCGCAAGGGGGAGGGAAAAGCGGCGTATGGCTTTTCCAGACAGCCTCGCAGGATGAGGCCCTTCGAACGATCAAACCCGTTTCGGATCACCCGCCGTAGCGCCCGGTGATGTTGCGGGCGAGCTGCTCGCCCTCGGCCAGGAACCGCAGGGAAGCCTCCTGTGCGGAGGGGGTGCAGACCCGATAGGTAAGGGCATAGGCCTGATAACCCTTGTTGTAGGCGCCGGCGAGCCGCTCGCGCCGGCCGGGCGTCGAACCTTCCGCCTCGAGCAGGACCTGCATGCGGCGGCTCCATTCCTGGGCATCGGGGGTGGTGCAGAGGGGGCGGAGCAGGGCCAGCGAACCCATGATCTCGGCGAGCCGCAGCAGCTCCTTCTCGTAAGGGGCAGGCGGCGGCTCGACCGCCGGAGCGGGTTCCGCCTGCTGCTGCGGCTGTTGTTGCGGCTGCTGAGGTGCCGGACGCTGGGATTGCGGCGGCTGCTGCCGCCTCTGCGGCTGAGGCGCAGGCTGCGGCCGGTACTGAGGCGGGACACCAGGCTGGGGCTGCGGCAGGGGACGGTACTGCGGCTGCGGCCGGTATTGCGGCGGGACACCCGGCTGCTGGCCTGGCTGCTGACCCTGGGGAGGGCCGAACAATCGTTCGAAGAAGCCTTGAGCTGCGGCAGGGTCAGGAGCCGCCAGCAGCATTGCGGGGACTGCGAGGACCACGGCGGCGCGCCTCATGGCGCGCAATCCTGCCGCGCGATCCGGAAGGCCTGCTCCAGAATCCCGGCGAGTCCTGCCGTCATGGGCAGAGCGGCGATGTCCCTTTCCGTGATCCAACGGATTTCCTTTGCTTCCGGACCTGTCTGGGGTTCGCCCGAAACCCAGCGGGCAGCATGGGCGGCGATGACGACATGGTGTCTTATATGGCCTTTCTCATCCCTTTCAATGAATTCGACAGGGGCGATCAGGCCAATAAGCTTGGCCTCAACCCCCACCTCCTCGCGAAGTTCCCGCAAAGCGGCCTCTCCCAGGGTCTCGCCGGCCTCCACCATGCCGCCGGGCAGGGAGAACAGCCCCTCGCTCGGCGGCTTGCCCCGCGCGGCGAGCAGGATCCGCCCCTCGCGGAAGACGGCCACGGAAGCGGCGAGGATCGGACGGGAGGGATAGAAGCGGTCGCTCGTCATGAAGAAAGCTTTTCTTCGGCCGCCACATAGCGGGCCCGCGGCCGGATGAGGGTCGCCTGGCTGCGCTGCTCGATGGCGTGGGCGAGCCACCCGGCCGTGCGTCCGATGGCAAAGAGCGTAAACGCAGCCCCCACCGGCAGTCCATAGGCCCGCTCCATCATCACCAGGGCCACATCGATGTTGGGCCTGTCGCCGGAGGCGTTCGCGACGGCCTGCAGCGTTGTGGCATCCGAGGCGAGCAGGGGCACATTCTCCAGCAGGGCCCGCGCCCGAGGATCGCCCTCCGGGTAGAGGCGGTGCCGGAAGCTCGGATGGGGCAGCAGGCCGGGTGCGTCCAGAAAGGTCCGGACGCGCTCGGTCATGCCCCCGTGATAGGGGCCGCTCAGGGCTGCAAGGCCCGTGATGACGGCGTTGCGCAGGGATGCGCCGGTCGAAGCCGTGACCCTCACCGCGAAAGCCGAGGAGCTGAGTTCGTGGTCGGCGC
Organism: Microvirga arvi; assembly: GCF_016892765.1. Classification (GTDB taxonomy): domain Bacteria; phylum Pseudomonadota; class Alphaproteobacteria; order Rhizobiales; family Beijerinckiaceae; genus Microvirga; species Microvirga arvi. Next base: position 11,320 of record NZ_JAFEMD010000002.1, on the reverse strand, counting down.
ACAGCACCAGCGCGCGCCGGATCGTGTCGACGGCCTGCGGGGGAGCCTTCCAGGCCGAGGCCAGATGCCGGTGGAGCGGGCTGGTGCCGGGATCCCCTCCGCTGGCCGCCGCAGCGGTCAGGCGCAGGATCGCCGCTACCTCCGCCGCCCGGGTCTCCCTGGGAGCCGGCTCCGCCAGGAGGCGGATGGCCTGTGCCACGAAGGCATGGGGTCCGAAGGCCGGAGCGGGCAGGGGGGCCGGCATCCGGGAGGGCCTGCGGAAAGCATTCTCGTCCAGGGCGCCGATCAGGAGGCGCGTCACGTCCTCGAGGGCGGCGGCGCGGGCGAGCGCAATGGCGTCCTGCCCGCGATAGAAGAGCCGTCCGTCCCGGATCTGCGTAATACTCGTCTCCAGCACGGGCAGGCCCCAGTCGAGAGCGGTCGCAGCCGCGACGGTCGGGCGGCGGAACCGCGCCTTGCGCTCCACCAGGGCTTCCACGTCCTCGAGGGCGTAGAGATGCTGGCGCGGATCGTGCGGCGAGGAGAACGAGCGGATCAGGCCCCGACTCACATAGGCATAGAGGCTCGCCCGGCTGATGCCGAGGCGGGACGAGGCCTCTTCGGCCGATGTCAGATCGAGGGATGCGGCGCTCATATGTTGATATGTTGATTCAAGATTGACCGTACCGCAAGCCTGGCGTGATGCTCCTGTAACGAAGGAGAGCATTCATGACGATCGGACTTGACGACGTGGTGGCGGCCGAGACCGTGCTGAGCCATGTGGACGGCGAAGCGGGCCGTCTGATCATTCGCGGCTATGACCTGGAGGAGCTTGCCGGCCGGGTGCCCTTCGAGGATGTCGTGGCGATCCTCTGGGAGGGGCTCGTCCCGCACGGCGCAGCCGATCCGCGCGCGCTTCTCGGCCGAGCCCGGGAGAGGGCGTACGGGTATTTTGCGCCCCTCGCCCCGCAGCTTTCCGCCCTGACGCCGGTCGAAGGCATGCGGCTGCTCCTTGCGAGCCTTCCGGACGCCGATGAGGACCATCCCGCCCTGGCCGTCGGGGCCGCGGGCGTTGCCGCCGCCATGGCGGTGCGGGGCGCTCGCGGCCTCGCGCCGGTCGCCCCCGACGCCTCCTTGAGCCACGCGGCCGATACCTTACGCATGATGCGCGATGCACCCGTTGGCGAGAGCGAGGCGAAGGCGCTCGACACCTATCTCGTGACGGTGATCGACCACGGGCTCAATGCCTCCACCTTCACGGCGCGGGTGGTCGCCTCGACCCAGGCCGGCATCCTCTCCTCCGTCGTGGCGGGGCTCTGCGCCCTCAAAGGTCCACTCCATGGCGGGGCACCGGGCCCGGTGCTCGACATGCTGGATGCGATCGGCCCGATCGGGAATGCGGAGGCCTGGCTCGACGACGCCATGGCCCGGGGCGAGCGCCTCATGGGCTTCGGCCACCGCATCTATCGGGTGCGCGATCCGCGGGCGGATGTGCTGAAGGCCGCCGCCGGGCGGCTGCGGGACAAGGACAACCGCATCGCCTTCGCGGAAGCCGTCGAGGCGACGGCCCTCAAGGTGCTGGAGCGCCGCAAGCCCGGACGCCGGCTCGAGACCAATGTGGAGTTCTACACCGCCATTCTGCTCGATGCGCTCGGCATCCCCCGCGAAGGCTTCACGCCGCTTTTCGCGGCCGGCCGCACGGCGGGCTGGGTGGCCCATGCCATCGAGCAGACCCGCCTAGGCCGCATCATCCGGCCGAAATCGCGCTATGTGGGAGCCTGGCCCGCGCAGGCGGCGTGACGACGGCCTATTGCCCTCGCGAAAGAGTCGAGACGTTGGGTCAAACCAGCGTATGCACTTCAGTCCCTGTGGAGACAGTGGATAGCGGGGGCAACCCGCAGTTCGGCCTTTGGGAAGGAAAACCTGTCACAGGTTCCGGAGTTTGCTTCCCGGATGGGGCGTGATGGCACAGGAGGGGCGCAATGGGACGCCGCTACTTCTACCACATGACGGATGGCATGGCCCTGATCGTGGACAGGCAGGGTCGTCGTTCCCGGTCCAGGAAGCAGGTCGAGCCCGAGGCGCTCTGCTACGCCCGCCAGTTCATGCAGGAAGCCCCGCCTCAGGTGGATTGGTCAGAATGGCAGGTCAGCGTTCATGACCAGGACGGCTATGCGGTGGCTCATCTGCCGTTCCCGGCAAACCACGCCTGACTTCAGTCCCCGGATGCCGATCGGACTCCGTCGATGGTCTTCGCGTTCTCGTCCTTCCGGCCGTTGAAGAAGATATCCCGTTCAGTCGTGGAATCGACCTATTCTGGGGAGCTATTGCCACGCTTAACTTGAGAACTACAATGACCTAAGGGAACTTCTTTGTGAGGTTGTTATGGGAAGATACCTCGCGCTTCTGATGGCACTAAGCGGTCTATCTCCAGCGTGGGCTGCAGATCCGCCGCCGACTCCACGAGCCGATCTAGTAGTGAATTGGTGTGTTCCCCATCGACCGCCGGCAGCTGGAGTGGCATCGCCGGGCAAGACCCTTAACCCCAAGCCACAGAACGGTACACCAACTGGCGCTCAGGCGTGTGTAACGACCAGTTCTCGACCGACCAACGTTTACTGTGCATGGACCCGAGATCGAGAGCCATGGTACCCGTGCGGGCCCGGCCTTGGATTTAATTGTCAGCCGTGTCCGGAGTGCAGCTCAGGCGACATCACAACAGACAATAATCAGCGGACCTTCCAAAAGCAGACCCCGACAGGTGATTGGACTACCTGCGTACACTTCAGTAATTCAAACCGTTGGGAATGGCGCTACGTGTATATCACTGTTCAGTAGGCCATAAGCGGCTCTATCTAGGCACCTAAACTGGCAGCGACCGCTTCATAGATCGCCTTTCAATGAGATGGCGGTGGTGTCGCGAGAGTAGGTCATGGAAAGGGTATAGCCTGAGGTCGGTGAACGGAAGGTTGCGTCGGGTGTCGCAGCGGCAGAGGCTAGGCCAGCCTAGGTATTGCTGGTGATCGCTCCATATCCGGTCCAGCGGTTCCCAACCTTGCACCGAAAGTGATCCCGGCATGACCAAGCTTGCTTTGTATGTACCCTTAGAAGCCAAATCAGGCAAAGAGGAAGAAGCTGCGGAGTTTCTCCGTTCGGCCTTGCCGCTCGTTGAGGAGGAGCCAGGCACGACAACTTGGTATGCCGTGCGGTTTGACCACAATACGTTTGCGATTTTTGACGCTTTCCCGGATGAAGAGGCCCGGAATGCTCATCTTGCCGGTAAGGTCGCTGTGGCTTTGAGCCAGCGAGCGCCTGACCTCTTCGTTGATCCATTTGAGATCAAACGCTTGGAGATCTTAGCATGCAAGCCGCATCAACCCCGGTGAGCTCGGAGATGGCGGTGGTGTCGCGGGAGTAGGTCACGATCGACTCGCTGCATTCGCGATGATCTTGTCACCCATAGTTCTACGCTGTTCCTTAGTGAGTCCCGCAAGTTGTCCTGTAAACTCAAGGCGTGCATGCAATGCCGTTGCTGGAGGAAGCAAATTTCGGTTGACCCAGTCCGTAAGGATCATGTCCTGATGGATATACTTGAGTGTGACAAACTCTGGATGACCTTGCGGCATGATGCGCGTTGTCGAGTAGTGGTTAATCTCCTGAATGATCACCTTGCGCTTTTCGTCACTCAGATCCGCAGACAATAAACTTGGATAGAGGTCCGCAACAAGCATTGTCGCACAGTGCTCTGGACTTAATCCCTCTTTCCGCCACTCAACAAAAAGCGTTTCAACTTTCGGAATTACTGCGGCGACTCTCAATGCAAAACCTCGCTCAGCTGTCAGCCGATCTATCGCCGCGTTTACATTTTTCAGGAAACTTCTCTTCTGAAACCAATCCAATATCACTTCGTCACCTACGTCTATGGGTCTTAGAGAACTACGTCCTCGACCGGCCTATAGCATAGGATCACCACTGGAAAGGTGCGAGCACTCCTATCATAAGGGGGGTGTCGCGGGAGTAGGTCATGGGGAAGGTTATAGCGTGGAGGGGTGAAGAGAGGGTTGAGACTAACGCCTACCGGTTCAGTTGTTCAGATAACGACATTCCTCTCATGACGATGGTATTATTAGTCCATCAAGCCTTGGTGGGTTAGCTACCTTGGACTTTGCAAATCCAGACTGGATAGCGTTACGCAATGGGGGCAGCATTGGAAGGCAAGACTTTTTATGGGTGTTTCGTATTTGTCATTGGGAGCTTCGCCTTTACAGCAGTCGGCGCGCAGACTGGTGCGCCAGCAATGCACACCGTTGAAGATTTCGTATCTTCAATGAGGTCTGTCGAAAAGCAACCTGGCGACTTCGCATTCAACTGCCCTTTCGGCCCTTCTCGTAATAGCCCAGCAGCTGCAATGACGATTGTAAGATCCAAGGCACTCGCTGCGCTTGTGATTGCAGCTAAGAGCAAAGATGCTTCGATAATTGGCCGTGCATCAACAGACACAGTGACTTTCGCTGCTGGTGAAAACCTGAATACAATATGCGTCAGGTCAGGGACTATGCGCGAACGAGACTCAACTGCGCATTTCTTTCTAGGAGCTAGGCTCTTAGGTAACGGTTACTATGGCGGCTGCGCTGGCGAACTGGAATTTGACTCCCCTCGGGTAACTCACAAATTTTACAACGTTCGTTTTTTTGTAGATCGCCCGACATTAAGGGCAGTAACCGAAGTCGATACTGACTCCATAGGCACCCAACGCCTTGAAAGCGGATCGTGTTCAGTCACTGACTTCAGTGAAGCGACGCAAAGGTTAGCGAAGACGATGTCAACTGCGCTCAAGGCGGCCGAGGGGCGCTGAGAGTAAGTTCGCTATCAAATCATATCCGCACAACCTGTAAGCTGGGGGAGGCGCATCTCATCCCCCTCCCTGTCCAAGAGACCGGAGGGAGGCGGGCCTGTCGTCGTGATGCGGCAATGGCCCGGCCCGCGCCAGCGCCGTGATGCTGTCTATTGCGCCGGCTCGTCCGGCCGCTGCGCAAGGCAGGGATCCAAGACGATGAAGTCCTCGTTCGGCCGGCTGTAGCCGCCGGCCACCGTCACCACGTCGCCGACCTTCATGTCGTTGGTCTGGTAGGTGACGCAGAGCACCTTCGGTTCGGATCCCGTGCCGCACAGGCCGAGATAGGCGAGCGTGCCGTCGAAATGCACGAGGGCGAGGGGACCCGTCACGCTGAAATCCACGCGGGTCGCGCCCGTTTCCCGCCCGTTCGTCAGCTCCCGGACCTCGGGGCAGCGCGCCTGATAGGACGGATGCATGTCCGGATCGGCGAAGGGGTTCTTCTCAGGGCTTTCCTGGCCCGATGCCGCCACTGAGCCGAGCATCAGCAGCGCGGTCAGGACTCTCTGCGCCCAATGCTGGGAAAGCCGCAGGGGCATGGATCACCTTTAGACGTGCTGACCGCCGTTGATGTGGAGCTCCGCGCCGGTGACGTAGGAGCTCGCCTCCGTGCAGAGGAAGTAGATGGCCTTGGCCACCTCGTCCGGCGTGCCGAGACGGCGCATCGGCAGCTGCTCGACGATCTTCTCCGTGCCCGGCGACAGGATCGCGGTGTCGATCTCGCCCGGCGAGATGGCGTTCACGCGCACGCCGAGCGGGCCGAAATCGGCCGCCATCTCGCGGGTCAGCGAGGCGAGCGCCGCCTTGGAGGTGGCATAGGCCGCGCCCGCGAAGGGGTGCACGCGCGAGCCTGCGATAGAGGTGACGTTGACCACCGAGCCCTTGGCCTTGGTCAGCTCGTCCTGAAGGCCGCGGGCCAGCATAATCGAGGCGAAGAAATTGACTTGGAACACCCGCAGCCAATCCTCGTAGCGGGTGTCGAGGGTTCCCATCCGCGAGCCGCCTTCGCCCTTGGGCGAAATGCCCGCGTTGTTGACGAGCGCGTGCAGGCAGCCGCCCTCGGCCGCGAGGCGCTCCTTCACCTCCGCGATGGCGCGGCGAGTGTCCTGCGCATCGGCCAGATCGACCTGCAGGTGGTCCTCCGGCCCCATCTCCCACGGGCAGTTCTCGGGGAAGCCGTGCCGCGAGCAGGTGATGACCCGCCACCCGGCCGCGGAGAAGCGCTTGACCGTGGCATGCCCGATGCCGCGGCTGGCGCCGGTGAGCAGCATGATGCGGCGGGAATTGCTGGGCGAAGAGGACATCGGGAGATCTCTCGTAAGCGGGGCAGAGCCTTATCCCGGTTCGGAATCCCGGTCTACGGCCATGAATGCCGGTCAGGGATAAAGCCGAACCTTCCGCCAGCCCTCGCCGTCGCGGGTGAAGACCACGCGGTCATGTAGGCGGAAGGGCTTGTCCTGCCAGAACTCGATGGAAACCGGCGCGATGCGAAAGCCCGTCCAGTAGGGCGGGCGCGGCACCTCGCCGACGGCATATTTGGCGGTGTTGAGCGCCACCGCCTTCTCCAGCGCGAAGCGGCTCTCGAGCGGGCGCGACTGCTGGCTCGCCCAGGCGCCGATGCGGCTGTCGCGGGGGCGGCTCTGGAAATAGGCGTCGGCCTCCTCGTCGCTCACCAGGGTCACCGGACCGCGGGCGCGCACCTGCCGGCGCAGGCTCTTCCAGTGCAGCACGATGGCGGCCTTCCGCTGCCCGAGAAGCTCGCGGCCCTTGTTGGATTCCGTGTTGGTGTAGAACACGAAGCCGTTCGCGTCGAAACCTTTGAGCAGCACCATGCGGACATTCGGCAGCCCGGTCTCGTCCACGGTGGCGAGCGCCATGGCGTTGGGATCGTTGGGCTCCGAGGCCTCCGCCTCCGTCATCCAGTCCTGGAAGAGGGCGAAGGGCTCTGCTGATTCAGTGAAGTCACCGGTTGTTAACGCGTTCACTGTTTTATCTCGTTCTATAACTTTAGCTTCTGGGGGACCCGACGCGTGACGTGGATCAATCCGCGCCGTTATAGATCAGTTGCTAGCGCCCGCGAAGCGCTGAAAGTGCTCGCGGTTGGGCTGCTCGCCCTGTCCACGAGCGCCTGCGGCATGTCGCTTGGGCTTTCGGCCCTGGACGAGGACGGGCCGAAGGCCACCGGCGCCATTGCCTCCAATGCGGTCGTTGCCCTGTCCTCCGATCTGGACGATGAGGATTGGCGGCGGGCCAAGGCGGCGCTTGCGGTGGCCCTCGATCCGCAGGGCCCCGGCACGCATGTCTCCTGGGACAACCCCGCGACCAGCCGGAAGGGCACCTTCACCCCCATGGGAGCCCCCTTCGTGAAGGACGACGAGATCTGCCGCAGCTTTTCGGCCAACGTAAGCGGTCCATCCTCGTCCTCCCTGCAGGGCACGGCCTGCCGCCCCTCCGGCGGCGAGTGGACCCTCAAGGAGGTCAAGCCCCTGAAGGGCTCGGCCAAGGTCTAGCTTTCACCGGTTCAGGCGTTGCAAGCAGGCAACACTTTGCCCATATGACCGTCAAACCCGTTGAGCTAGCGCATCGTGCGGAAAAGTGGATCCGGTTTTCCGCTTCCAACGATGCGCCAGCTCTAAATTGAGCATCGGATGGATCCCAAAAGTGCAAGTCCACTTTTGGGTCCGATGCTCGAGGCTCCCAATCCGACGGTTCAGGATTCCACGATGCGCAACCCCTATGACGTTCTCGGCGTGTCCCGCTCTGCGAGCGAAGCGGACATCAAGAAGGCGTTCCGCAAGCTCGCCAAGACTTACCACCCAGACAGCAACAAGGACGACCCCAAGGCCAAGGACAAGTTCGCCGAGGCGAATTCGGCCTATGAGATCCTGGGCGATGCGGGAAAGCGCGCCCAGTTCGACCGGGGCGAGATCGATGCCGAGGGCAAGCCGCGCTTCCAGGGCTTCGAGGGGTTCGGCGGCGGCGGACGGGGCGGGGCCGGGGCGGAGGGTTTTGCCGGCTTCGGGGGCGGCAATCCCTTCGGCGGGCGGCGCAGCAGCCGGAGCGGCTTCGGTGCCGATCAGGGCGACGACTTCTTCTCCCAGATCTTCGAGAACGCCTTCAAATCGGCGGGCGAGAGCCCGCGCCAATCCCGCACCCGTCCCCGGCAGCAGAAGGGCGAGGACGTCGAGGCCACGCTCACGGTGACCCTCGAGGAGGTCGCCGCCGAGGCGAAGAAGCGGGTCAGGCTTCCCACCGGCCGCGACGTGGACGTGGTCATTCCCAAGGGCGTGGCGGACGGCCAGGTGATCCGGCTGCGGGGCTTAGGCCAGGGCGCTCCCGGGATCGATCCGGGCGATGCGCTGCTGACCATCGCCTTCGCGCCCCATGAGCGCTTCACGCCCGAGGGCTCGAACCTGCGGCTGCGGCTGCCCGTGGAGATCGAGGAGGCTGTTCTCGGCGGCACGGTGCGGGTCCCCACCCTGACCGGCACGGTGGAGATGACGATCCCGCCCATGACCAGTTCCGGCCGCACCTTCCGCCTGCGCGGCAAGGGCCTGCCGGGCAAGACCGGGCCTGGAGACCTCTTTGCGACCACGGAGATCAAGCTGCCCGAGATCGTGGACGAGGACCTGATGGACTACGCCCGCAAGCGCCGCTCGGCCAAGGCGAAGTAGCGTCAAATCCCGGTCTGAGCCTTCGTTCTCCGTTTGCGTAACTCTCCACTGTCATTCCGGGCTCGCCTTTCGGCGCCCCGGAATGACAGTGGGTGTGCCGCCTCTCTACGTCATGGCCGGGCTTGTCCCGGCCATCCCGGTTCTATGAGGCTCATCGCTTCACACCATCGGGATCACCGGCACCAGGCCGGTGATGACGTGGTGGGATGTCATGCGGCACAGCACTCAGGCAGCCGTATTACCTAAACGGCTCCCAAGAGGGCTTCCCCGTGGCTGCCGGGTCGGCTAAAGAGGCCGTTCCTTATTTGAACTCTCCAGCGACGATCTAGGTGAATTATGGCGGAGACTAAGGCCCCCGGCATCCTGGCCGGCAAGCGCGGCTTGATCATGGGCGTGGCGAACAACCGGTCCATCGCCTGGGGCATTGCGCAAGCAGCCCGCCAGCACGGGGCGGAGCTCGCCTTCACGTATCAGGGCGATGCTCTCAAGAAGCGGGTGGAGCCCCTCGCGAAGGAGCTAGACGCCGCCGTCGTCGGCCATTGCGACGTCACGGACGGGGCCACCATCGATGCCGTCTTCGAGGAAGTGAAGCGCCTCTGGGGCTCCATCGACTTCGTGGTCCACTGCATCGCCTTCTCGGACAAGGACGAGCTCACCGGCCGCTACGTGGAGACCTCGGAGGGCAACTTCACCAAGTCGCTGCTGATCTCCTGCTATTCCTTCACGGCCATCGCGCAGCGCGCCGAGAAGCTGATGAACGAGGGCGGCTCGCTGCTCACGCTCACCTATTACGGCGCCGAGAAGTGGATGCCGCACTACAACGTCATGGGCGTGGCCAAGGCCGCGCTCGAGGCCTCCGTGCGCTATCTGGCGGCCGATCTGGGCCCCAAGAACATCCGCGTCAACGCCATCTCGGCCGGCCCGATCAAGACGCTGGCGGCCTCCGGCATCGGGGACTTCCGCTACATTCTCAAGTGGAACGAGTACAACTCGCCGCTCCGCCGCACGGTCACCATCGAGGAGGTCGGCGAGACGGCCGCCTATCTCGTGTCCGATATGTCCCGCGGCATGACCGGCGAGATCCTGCACGTGGATGCGGGCTATCACGTGGTCGGCATGAAGAACCCGGAAGCGCCGGATCTCTCCCTCGACAAAGAGTAACCTGTCTCAAGCGTATCTGGACCCTGCCGTGACCCCGTCCCGCCCCACGATCTACTTCATTCGCCATGGCGAGACGGACTGGAACCTCGAAGGACGGCTCCAGGGGCAGAAGGACATTCCGCTCAACGATGTCGGCCGCGTCCAGGCCGAGGAGGCGGCCCGCCACCTCGCCGCCCTCGTGCCGCATTATGAGGACCTAGCCTACATCGCGAGCCCCATGACCCGCACCCGCGAGACCATGGAGATCCTGCGCCGGACCCTGGGGCTGCACCCGGAATCCTACAAGCTCGACGAGCGCCTCGTCGAACTGACCTTCGGAATCTGGGAGGGGATGACCTGGAAGGAGGTCCGCAAGGCCGAGCCGCAGCTTGCGGCCCTGCGCGAGCAGGACAAGTGGCACTACGCCCCCCCGGGCGGCGGCGAGAGCTACGCCATGCTGGTCGAGCGCACCCGCCCCTTCCTCGACGACCTTACCCGCGACACGGCGGTGGTCGCCCATGGCGGCGTCGCCCGCGCCTTCCTCTCCATCGCCTGCGGCGTCTCCTCGCGTCAGGCCGCCAGCATGGACATCTGGCAGGGAAGGGTGCTCGTCATCGAGGGGCGCCATTACCGCTGGGTGTGACAGGATAAACGCACAACCTTCACCGCGTTCCCGCGTTGATCGATATGCAATACATCTGCGATGCGCCGGGATCGAAGACCTGGTTCCGGATCGAGACCGAGGGTGAGGCCGCGCTGGAATCCGATGCGATGAGCCATGCGGTCGAGAAGCATTTTCGCCAAGCGTGGGACGCCGCAGCGAACAGCTATCGGTCGACCTCGCGGTCCTTCGTCGAACAGAACATCGGCCTCAAAGATCACGTCCGGCAGGCCATGCCGATGTTCCTGACCTTGCGCGATGCGAACGGAGACGCGCTTGCCACCGCCATGCTGCCTCCGGGCGGGAGGAGCGATCCAACGTTCCGGATCATCATCGTGGGGCCTGGAAATCGCGACCCTTACTCCAAGCATGACGAGGCGATCCGCAAGCTCGGCGCCCATTTCGGCCTCTCGCTCGACCGAAGCCGTTGCTACCCCTACCGGTAAGCGCGTGTTTAACACCCTCTACCGTCATCCCCGTCTTTGTCTTCCCTTCCCCTCATCCTGAGGAGGAGACGAAGTCTGCGTCTCGAAGCAGGCTTCAGTGGTCTCTCCCTCCCCCTCTGCGGGGGAGGGTGGCGAACGAAAGTGAGCCGGGAGAGAGGGGGCGTCACTGCACGAGCACAGCCCCTCTCCCGACCCTCGCTGACGCAAGGGCCACCCTCTCCCGCACAGGGAGAGAGGGATCGCAGCGCGTGTGTTCTCACTTTGTTCTTGACAATAATCCCAATCTTGGCTATAAGGTTGTGTAGATCTGCTCCTGTCGAGGGGTGCGCTCGCGAGGCGTCGCAGTGCGGGAGCAGACACGGTCCTGTGGTGCGGCCTCGCACGCTCCACCGACAGGAGGCCCAGGCTGTTCTCTAATTCCGGGTTTGGGGTCAAGCTCTCTGTGAGCATCCTTGCCGGGTCCAGGGTTCTCTCCGCGGTAAGGACAGGCCTTCCGCATGATGGCGTCAGATGACGCTGGTGGACC
>NZ_JAFEMD010000029.1 GCF_016892765.1 Microvirga arvi | reverse complement strand
CCCTCGATGCTGTCATAGCGGTCGCCGTGGGCCTGGCCCAGGTTCTGCAACGCATCGGACAGGTTCGCCACGACGCCGATCCTAGCCGTGGAGTAGCTCGCATAGTCGTAGCCAGCGCCGCCCTGCAGGGTATCGTCTCCCAGGCCGCCCTCGAGAACATCATCGCCGGCATTACCGTCGAGAAGATTGCCCAGGCTGTTGCCGGTCAGCGCGTCGTTGAACTTAGACCCCCTTAGCCCTTCGATGGAAATGTAGGTATCCCCCGCCGCCTCGCCGGTGTTCAGGGCCGGATTGGACAGGTTCGCCACCACCTCGCTGGCCGCATGCTCGTAGCTCGCGATATCGAAGCCGTTGCCGCCATCGAGCTGGTCGGCGCTGGTGCCGCCCTGTAGCACATCATAGCCCGCATAGCCCGCCAGCGCGTCGTTGCCGCCATGACCGATCAGGATATTGTCGTCCCCATCACCTGTAAGCCGATCCGCGTAAGCCGATCCGGCCAGCCCCTCGATCGAGGCATAGACATCGCCCGCCGCCTCGCCTGCGCTCTGGCAGGCTCCCAGATTCGCCGCTACCCCGCTCGTGGCCTGTTCGTAAGAGGCAATGTCCAAGCCCTCGCCTCCATCCAACAGGTCAGCCCCACGCCCGCCGATCAAAGTGTCCTGGCCCCCTCCCGCATACAAAAAGCCGTGGCCAACAAGATAATCTACTCCGCTGGTACCGACGTGAGCTTCGACGGAATGCGTTCCAATCCCCGACAGAACTGTCATCATGCCGTGCTTTTGTGGCCCGCCGCTGTCGATCAAAGCATCAGCCATCGTATTGAACGCGCCAACATCCCAGAGGATTAGGGGGGCGGGCGCCTCAAACTCTCCTTCGGGCGGCAGGCGATCATCGAAATACACGATTTCCCGTGTTGAGCTTACATCGGGATCTTCACCTGGCCTCTCTGTTCTATTGATTGTTATGACATCCAAAGCAGGACGACCATTATATAAGAGCGCTGTAGAAGTTTGCTCGCGATAATCGACTACATTATCCGACGACGTCAGTCGGTCGATATCATGCCGATACCACGTGCCCACCTCAAATTTTTCGTTTGTATATCTATACTCATAGGCTTTGCTTTGCCCTGAAATACCTTCTGTCGTCGTCGTCTCTCTTTCCAGAGTTCTTGGACCGAAGAAGTGAGTGGTCACATTGACATCGCCGGTATCTTCCACTCTCGAAAGGAGGACATCGCCAGAGTACTCCTCGAGGACCGTCGTTTCCATTACGTGGTCATCGAGGGTCACAATCTTTCGATTGCCGGGATAAAAATCGATTGTATACGTTATTTTGGGATCGCCATTTAGGTAGGAGATATCCCACCTTTGATGCGACCCAGGAATTTCCGTATAAGTCGTTATGAACCCTCGAGTGAGATCCTTCACTGTTAATGTTTTGGATCCGTCAGAGCGGATAGCAACATCAAGTGTGGATCCATCGGCGAAAGTCTCCTGGAACGATCTATTCCCAGTCCTGACATTGCCGTTTGCGTCAATACCAATCGGCCCTGCGCCACCAACGCCACCAGGTCCGCTACCGGCATAACCTCCGCCATAAGTTGTTCTAACGCTTCCACCATGCTCATAATAGTGACGTGCCCATTCGTCCTGAAGTGAGAAGCCTCCGCCCATATACATGATAGCCTCCTGTAGCTTCCCGGCGCAATTCTCGTCAAACACAACTGAGAAGGATTTGAGCTGATGTCGATCACCGCCAAGCTACGATGTTGCTACTAAATAATTTCGGCATGAACTATCGATTCATATAGTTTTATTTCAGTTTACTAAAATTTTCTGACCAAATACTTTACTTAAAGGTGAAAATTACGATACGGAAAACAATCTAGAAGTTGTATCCGTTTGGCAGGTTGTTAGTCCAAACACCTACTGCATCTCGCTAAAATGTTCCGCCAACGCATTCGTGCGCGACAGTCTGTCGACCGCTGCCTACGCGTGAGGATGACTCGCGGAACCCGCAGCGGCTGGAAGATATCGTTGAGGCCTCGATGCCTCCGGTAACCGTCCGGGCATTGTTTCGTACGGAAAGCCTAGCCGCAACTTCGAGGAAAGTAATTTCTCAGGCGAGCTTCGTATCCTAGGGGCATAACCCCTTTCTTGCGCGGATCACTGCTTGTCAGTCGACAGTATTGGCCTTACGGCAACTGCACCACCAGCCCATCCCGTATCGTCACCCGCCGATCCATGCGCGCAGCCAACTCCATATTGTGCGTCGCGATGAGCGCCGCGAGCTTTGACGCGCGAACGATAGCAACGAGGGTCTGGAAGACCCGGTCGGCGGTGTGCGGATCGAGGTTGCCGGTGGGCTCATCCGCCAAGAGAAGGCGCGGGGCATTGGCCACCGCGCGGGCGATGGCGACGCGCTGCTGTTCGCCGCCGGAGAGTTCGCCGGGGCGGTGAACGAGGCGCTTGCCCAATCCTAAGAAGGCCAGGAGCTGCGTGGCGCGATCCTGCGCTTCCGCCTTCGACAGGCCACGAATGAGCTGCGGGATGACCACGTTCTCCAGGGCGGAGAATTCCGGCAGGAGATGGTGGAATTGATAGACGAAGCCGAGCTCCTCGCGCCGCACCCGCGTGCGCTCCTGATCCGTCATCGATGCGGTCGGCTTCGAACCCACGAAGACCTCGCCGCCGTCAGGTTTTTCGAGCAGGCCTGCCACATGGAGCAGGGTCGACTTGCCCGTGCCGGAGGGCGCGACGAGTGCCACGATCTCGCCCGGCCAGATCGCCAGATCGGCACCGCGCAAAACCTCAAGGAAGCTGTCGCCCTGCGGGTAGCGGCGCTCGACTTTCGACAGGTGGAGGGCGGGCTGGGACTGGGCTGGCGACATACTCAACCGTAGCGCAACGCTTCGACAGGATCGAGTTTCGCGGCCCGCCAGGAGGGATAGAGGGTCGCGAGCAGCGACAGCACCATCGCCATGACGAGGATGGTCACCACTTCGGTCGGGTTTACATCGGCCGGCAGGCGGCTGAGGAAGTAGAGCTCCGCCGGGAAGAGGTTAGTGCTCGTGAGTCGTGAGATCACATCGCGAATGGTCTCGACATTGAGCGCGAGCAGCAGGCCGAGGCCGAAGCCTGCGATCGTTCCCACGATGCCGATGGAGGCGCCGGTGATCAGGAACACCCGCATGATGGCGCCGCGGGTGGCGCCCATAGTGCGCAGGATCGCGATGTCCTCCGACTTGTCCTTCACGAGCATGATGAGGCCGGAGATGATGTTGAGCGCCGCCACCAGCACGATTAGCGTGAGAATGAGGAACATCACGTTCCGCTCGACTTCGAGCGCGCCGAAGAAGGTTCGGTTGCGCTGACGCCAGTCGGTCATCAGGATGGGCCGGCCCGCTGCCTCGTCGATGGCGGCGCGGGCCTGATCCACCCGGTCGGCATTATCGAGATAGACCTCGATCAACTGCACGTCGCCCTGGCGGTTGAAGTAGTTCTGCGCTTCGGTCAGCGGCATGAAGACGAAGGTGGAGTCGAATTCCGACATGCCGATCTCGAAGATCGCCTTCACCGGATAGCCCTTGACCCGCGGCGCTGTGCCGAAAGGCGTGGAGGCGCCACGCGGCGTAATCAGCGTGAAGGTGTCGCCGGCCTGGAGCGAGAGCGCATCGGCGAGACGCCGCCCGATGGCGACGCCCTCTCCTTCTGCGAAATCCTCCAGCGTACCCTGGCGCAGATTTCCGGCAATATGCTCGATCTTCTGCAGATCCTCGGGGCGGATGCCACGCACCAGAACGCCGCTGCCGTTGTACTGCGAGGAGCCGAAGGCCTGGCCCTCCACCAGGGGAATGGCGCGCCTGACCCCCGGCACGGCGGCAATGCGCGCCGCGACCTCGGGGTAATCGGTGAGCGGGCTCTCCAGGGGGGCCACGAAGATGTGGCCGTTGATGCCCACGATCTTGTCGAGCAGCTCCTTGCGGAAGCCGTTCATGACCGAGAGCACCACGATGAGCGTGGCGACGCCGAGCATGATGCCGAGGAACGAAAAGCCGGCAATGACCGAGACGAAACCTTCACGCCGCCGCGTGCGCAGGTAGCGCCCGGCGAGCATCCACTCGAAGAGCGAGAACGGTTTTGTCCCTGCAGGTGCCGCTTTGGCTTCCGGTGCCTTGGCCATGGGATCTTATTTATCGCTGCTCAGTCGCGCGACCACATCTTCGAGCGTCAGCATCTCGCGCTCGCCCGTGGCACGGCTTTTCAGCTCCACCTTGCCCTCCGCGAGCCCCTTCGGCCCAATCAGCACCTGCCACGGCACGCCAATGAGGTCGGCGGTGGCGAACTTGCCGCCGGGACGCTCGTCGCGGTCGTCATAGAGCACGTCGCGGCCGGCGGCAGAGAGCTCGCGGTAGAGACGCTCGCAGGCACCGTCGGTGGCGGAATCCCCTGCCTTCAGGTTCAGGATGGCAACGTCGAAGGGCGCCACGGCCTCGGGCCAGATGATGCCGTTCTCATCATGGCTCGCCTCAATGATCGCGGCGATCAGGCGGCTCGGGCCGATCCCGTAGGAGCCCATGTGGACCGGCCTCTCCTGCCCGTCCGGTCCCATGACCTTCGCGCCCATCGGCTCTGAGTACTTGGTGCCGAAATAGAAGATGTGCCCGACCTCGATGCCGCGAGCCGACATCTTCTTGTCGGCAGCCACCGCGTCGAAGGCCGCCGCATCGTGCATCTCGGAGGTGGCCGCATAGAGCGAGGTCCACTTGTCGACAGTGCTCTGGAGACCGGAAATGTCGTCGAAATTGGTATCGGTCGGCGGAATGTCGAAGTTCAGATAATCCGCGTGGCAGAACACCTCGCTCTCGCCCGTTGAAGCCAGGATGATGAACTCGTGGCTGAGATTCCCGCCGATGGGGCCTGTGTCCGCGCGCATCGGGATCGCCTTCAGGCCCATCCGGGCGAAGGTGCGAAGATAGGCCACGAACATCTTGTTGTAGGAGTGAACGGCGCCGGCCTGGTCGAGGTCGAAGGAATAGGCATCCTTCATCAGGAACTCTCGCGAGCGCATGACGCCGAATCGCGGGCGCACCTCGTCGCGGAACTTCCACTGAATGTGATAAAGGTTCAGGGGCAGGTCCTTGTAAGAGCGCACATATCCCCGGAAGATCTCCGTGATCATCTCCTCGTTGGTCGGGCCGAACAGCATCTCGCGCTCGTGCCGGTCCTGGATGCGCAGCATCTCCTTGCCGTAGGCGTCGTAACGGCCCGACTCGCGCCAGAGATCCGCCGACTGGATCGTGGGCATGAGGAGTTCGACAGCACCGGAGCGGTTCTGCTCCTCCCGGACGATGGCATTGACCTTGTTCAGAACCCTGAGACCCAGCGGCAGCCAGGCGTAAATGCCCGCCGCTTCCTGGCGGATCATGCCGGCGCGCAGCATCAGGCGGTGGGAGACGATCTCCGCCTCTTTCGGCGTTTCGCGAAGAGTGGGAAGGAAGTAGCGGCTCAAACGCATGGGACGCCTTTAAGGTCTCAATCAGAACAGAAAATGGATGCGACTCGTTTCCAGCACACAACACAGGCCCCGGGCAAAAGACAAGCTGTCATCGCTTTCCGGGGCCTGCGGCGAAGCGGATTAGACCAAAGATGAATACAATAAATGCCGAAAATTGCATCAGGAACGCCTACAAAAGGTGACACCCTAGGGGAAGGTGACTATAAACACATTGCTAACGTCTTTAGACCCTCAAGGTCAGAGGCTACGGTCCGAGTTTCGGGAGGAACAAGGTTCCCAAGCGCCAAGCAGGCGCTGGCCTAAGAAAGCCAGGGATAAAAATTGCCAAAAGGCAGTTTAGGCAAGGCGAAAGCCTTGCTTTTTCTTTTTCGGCATCTCTCGACGGTCTTTCAGAGCCCGGCCAGGGGGAAAACGGCAGCCACCGCCACCAGGACGATCGAAGCGAAGAGCGTCGTCCAAATGGCTTTCTCCCGCAGGGCGGGAAGCGCAGGCGCTCCCGGCTCGCTTCCCCGGACAACCTCCCCAGCCTCCGCCTGGCTGCGAACACCGAAGGGCAGAACGGCAAAGAGCAGGATCCACCAGATCACGAAATACAGGGCCAGGCCGCCACTGATCCGAAGGCCAAAGCCGCCGACGACCGCAGCAACGGCAATGGCGGAGACGATTACAACTACGGCAAGAGTGGACCAGACCGATCCGGCGAGGACTTTTACAAGTTTTGTCAACAGCTTGTCCTCAGGCTTGTTCAAGTTCGATGAGAGTTCCGTTGAAATCCTTAGGGTGCAGGAAAAGCACCGGTTTTCCATGAGCTCCGATTTTGGGCTCACCCGAGCCAAGCACCCTTGCCCCGGATTTCACAAGCTGATCCCTCGACGCGTCGATGTCGTCCACCTCGTAGCAGATATGATGCATGCCGCCGTCGGGGTTCTTCTCCAGGAACCGGGCGATGGGAGATTCCGCTCCTAGAGGCTCCAACAGCTCGATCTTCGTATTGGGAAGCGTAATGAAGACGACTGTGACGCCATGCTCTTCGAGCGGCTCGGGTGCGGAGACTTCGGCGCCGAGTGTCGTGCGATAGACCTCCGAGGCTGCAGCGATATCGCGCACGGCGATAGCGATATGGTTGAGACGTCCGATCATCCTAGTCCCTCTTAAGGCTCTGCCGTTTATGCCTCAATCACGAGCACATGGCACGCCGGCTTCTTACCCCACTCCTGGTTCACGGCCGCACGGACAGCACGATGAACCGCGTTCTCGACCGCCTCGGGATCCCGACGCTTGGCCTTTGGCAGCCCATCGAGGAGATCCGCCACCGTATCGGCAATGATGTCGGTCAGATCCCGCCCCTGCCGGTTCTTGTCAGGCAGGCCCATGGCATCGATCACGGGATCGCCGACAAGCTCTCCCCTGTCATCGATGGCGATCGCGACAGTGACGATGCCTGCAAAGGCCAGCTTGCGGCGTTCCGGTAGCGCCCGCTCTCCGGCTCCGATGACGATGTTCCCGTCCTTGTAGAGACGACCGGCAGGGATGTTGTCGACAATCTCGGCCGGTCCGGGCGCAAGGCGAACCAGGGATCCGTTCTTGGCGCGGATGACCTCCTTCACGCCCTGCTGCCGAGCGAATTTCGCATGCTCGCTCAAGTGCAGCGGCTCGCCATGGGCAGGGATCGCGATGCGGGGCCGGGTCCATTGATACATCTGGGCAAGTTCGCCTCGACGGGGATGCCCCGAGACGTGCACCAGCTCCGTGCGATCGGTAATGATCTCGATCCCCTGCTCGATCAGGCTGTTGATGATGGAGCCGACAGCTTTCTCGTTGCCGGGAATGGCGCGTGATGAAAAGATCACCCGGTCGCCAGCTGAGAGCGCGATATCCGGGTGCTCATCCTGGGCGATGCGTGCCAAGGCAGCCCGCGGCTCGCCTTGGGAGCCGGTGAGGATGGCAACGACCTTGTCGCGCGGCATGTAGCCGAAGTTTTCAGCCGAGCGGAACTCGGGCAGATCCTCCAGATAGCCGCATTCCTTCGCCACCTCGACGACGCGATCCATGGCGCGACCGACCACGATGACTTCACGCCCGCACTCACGAGCGGCCTCCGCCACCGAGCGTATGCGGGCGACGTTCGAGGCGAAAGTGGTGACTGCGACCCTGTGGGGCGAGTCCTTGATCAATTGGGCAAGATTCCGGGAGACGTCGGATTCGCTGGGGCTGGTCCCCTCACGCACCACATTGGTAGAATCGCAGATGAGGGCGAGAACTCCCTCGTCCCCCAAAGCACGGAAGGTTTCCTCCGAGGTCAGGCTGCCGAGATAAGGCGTATTGTCGAGCTTCCAGTCGCCCGTGTGCACCACGAGACCATGAGGAGTGCGGATAGCGAGCGCATTCGATTCCGGAATTGAGTGTGCGACCGGCACGTATTCAATATCGAAAGGGCCGAGCTTCAGGCGCTGGCCGGGCGCGATCTCGTTGAGGTCGACCTTAGGCGCGTTGGGTTCCGACAAGCGGCGCGTTTCCAACAGACCGATAGCGAACTTCGTGGCGTAGACGGGTGCCTGGAGGCGAGGCCACATCTCGACGAGAGCACCGATATGGTCCTCGTGGGCATGGGTGATGAAGATCCCCAATAGATTGTGGCGCTCTTCTTCGATGAAGCGCAGATCAGGATAAACGAGATCGATGCCTGGCAGGTTCTCCTCACCCCCGAATCCCATGCCGCAATCGACGAGAATCCACTGCCGGTCATCCTCCGACCCGAAGCCATAGAGAGCGGCATTCATCCCGATCTCGCCGAGGCCGCCGAGGGGCAGAAAGACCAATTCGTCCTGATGGGAAGCCATTAATGTTGAGACCTTTTCGTGCCAGCGGCGGGCCTGGCTATATCGTGCATCAAATTGGGAAAATAAAGGTCGCCTGCATCAATGAGTTCCACACCAGTGGCGCTCTTGAGCTGCAGACGCCCGAACCGGTCGAGTCCTTCGAACACGCCGCGTTTCTCGCCCGAGGGCAGCCGGAGCGTGGCCTCCTGCCCGACCCCGGCAGCCCGCTCGAGCCAGAGTCTGCGAACGGCGCCGAACGGATCCGACGTATTCATGCGGGATGATGCCCGCCAAGCCGCGAAGGTCTTGGCAAAGGCTGACGAGAGAGCACGAAAAACCTCGTCGCGGGTTAGGTTCGCCCTCACCTGTTGTAGGCTCGCTGCTGGATATGGCGTACCAGGCGGAGCAAACGATACGTTCACGCCGAAGCCGATTACGATGGCAAGCGGCCCGTCGGATTGAAGCCTGTGACCTTCAAGGAGAAGGCCGGATACTTTGGCGCCGTCGAGCAGGAGGTCGTTCGGCCATTTGAGGGTGAGGCGCGGGGCACCAAGGCCCGTGACTGTCTCGACCGCCTCGTGCAGGGCAAGCCCGGCCACGAAGCCGAGCTGCGGCGCAGAGGCGACGTCGCACGGATCGATCAGCAGAAGGCTCGCATAAAGGTTGCCTTGAGGCGACGACCATTGCCGGCCGTGCCGCCCCCTTCCCGCAAGCTGCTCGGCGGCGGTGATCCAGAGCTGACCTGGATCGCCGGACCGGGCTGCCTCAAGGGCGTCGTCGTTCGTCGAGCCTGTCGCCTCGAGGGAGAGCAGCCTGTATCCGGCGGACTCGGTCTCGGGCGACAGGTGCACGATCAGAACAGAGAGCTTGCGGCAGCCCGCGCCGCTGCCACCAGCGGCGCTGGAACGATGCCAAAGAGAACGACGAAGATGCTGCAGAGGGCAAGCACCAGCTTCACCCCTGCAGGCATGGCATCGTAGCGCTCGGCCGGCTCATCGAAGTACATGACCTTCACGATGCGCAGGTAGTAATAGGCACCGATCACGCTTGTCACGACGCCGATGATGGCAAGAGCTACCAGATCGGCTTCGATGGCGGCGTTGAAGACTGCGAACTTGGCGAAGAAGCCTGCCAGCGGCGGGATGCCCGCTAGCGAGAACATCATCATGCCGAGACAGAAGGCGAGCACTGGATGGGTGCGTGCCATACCTGAGAGGTCATCGACGGTCTCGTACATCACATTCCCTCGGCGCAGGCCGAGGATCACCGCGAAGGTGCCGAGCGTCATGGCGAGATAGATCGCCATATAGACGATGACGCCCTGAATGCCCTCGGCCGTGCCGGCCGCCAAGCCGATGAGCGCATAGCCCACGTTGCCGATGGAGGAATAGGCCATCAGGCGCTTGATGTTGCGCTGGCCGATCGCCGCGAAGGAGCCGAGCGCCATGGAAGCGATCGAGATGAAGACGATGATCTGCTGCCATTGGACCAAGATACCCGGGAAGGCATCGATGAACACGCGGGTGGCCATGGCCATGCCGGCCATCTTGGGCGCGGCGGCGAAAAAGGCGGTCACAGGAGTCGGCGAGCCTTCATAGACGTCCGGAGTCCACATGTGGAACGGCACTGCCGAGATCTTGAAGGCGATGCCGGCGGCCACGAACACCAAGCCGACGATGGCGCCGATGCCCACATCGCCCTGCAGGATGGTGGCGATGGCCGGGAACGAGATGCTGCCAGAGAAACCGTAAACCAGTGACGAGCCGTAGAGCAGCATGCCGGACGAGAGTGAGCCGAGCACGAAGTATTTCAGGCCGGCTTCGGTCGACCGGACGTTATCCCGATCAAAGGCGGCGATAACATAGGAGGACAGGCTCAGCAGCTCCAAGCCGATATAGAGGGCGATCAGATCATTGGCCGAGATCACCATCATCATGCCGATGGTCGAAAGGATGATCAGGATCGGATACTCGAAGCGGCTGATACCCTCGCGGCGCATGTAGTCCAGCGAGAGGATGACCCCGCCCGCGGAAGCGATGAGCGTCAGGGCCTTCATGAATTTGGCGAACCCGTCGATCACGAAGGAGCCGCCCATGGTCTCGACGCGCTCGGAGGGCAGCATCAGCACCGCCACGAAGGTAACGGCCAGAAGCGCCAGGGCAATGATGTTCATGCCGTAGCCCGGGCGCTCGCCGCGAATGGCGCCGAACAGGACCATGACGAGGGCTCCGGCCGCCATGAGAATCTCTGGCAGTAGGGGACCGAAAGCGGGAATGGTGAGGGCGGGGTTCATCGTGACCTCAGTGTGCAGCGACAGCTGCCGTTTTCACGGTGGCAAGCGCGGCCTGAACGTTGTTGAGAAGCGACTCCGTCGGCACCGCGAAGGCATCGAGAATTGGACCGGGCTGCACGCCGTAGTAGATGATGAGCAGGACGAGAGGCGCGAAGGTGATGATCTCGCGGCGGTTCAGGTCGGTGATCGTCTGGAGAGCGGGCTTGTCGAGTTCTCCGTAGACCACGCGACGGTAGAGCCAGAGTGCATAGGCCGCCGAGAGGATCACACCGGTTGTCGCGAAGAAGGCGACCCAGGTGTTGGAGCGGAAGGTTCCCATCAGGGTCAGGAACTCGCCGATGAAGCCCGAGGTGCCCGGCAGGGCCACATTGGCCATGGTCAGGATCAGGAACACCACCGCATACATGGGCATCCGGTTCACGAGGCCGCCATAGGCCTTGATTTCGCGGGTATGCATCCGGTCGTAGATTACGCCGACGCTGAGGAAGAGCGCTCCGGACACGAGGCCATGGGAGATCATGGTGAACATGGCGCCCTGGATGCCCTGCTCGTTCATGCTGAACAGGCCCATGGTCACGAAGCCCATATGCGCCACCGAGGAATAGGCGATGAGCTTCTTGATATCCTCCTGCACGAGGGCCACCAGCGACGTGTAGACGATCGCGATGACGGACAGGGCGAACACAAGCGGCGCGAAGTAGACGGATGCCTCCGGGAACATGGGCAGCGACACACGGATGAAGCCGTAGCCACCCATCTTCAGCAGAACGCCCGCCAGGATCACCGAACCTGCCGTGGGCGCTTCCACGTGAGCATCCGGGAGCCAGGTGTGAACCGGCCACATGGGCATCTTCACCGCGAAGGAGGCGAAGAAGGCAAGCCACAGCCAGATTTGCAGGCTGTACGGGAACTTGAACGCCAGCAGCGTCGGGATATCCGTGGTGCCCGCCTGCCAGTACATGGCCATTATGGCAAGCAGCATCAGCACCGAGCCGAGCAGTGTGTAGAGAAAGAATTTGAAGCTTGCATAGATGCGCCGCTTGCCGCCCCAGATGCCGATGATGAGGAACATCGGGATCAGGCCTGCCTCGAAGAACAGGTAGAACAGCACCAGATCGAGGGCGCAGAAAACGCCGATCATCGTGGTCTCGAGGACCAGAAAGGCGACGAAATATTCCTTCACCCGGTGCCCGATGGAATCCCAGGAAGCTAGGATGCAGAACGGCATCAGGAAGGTCGTGAGCAGGATCAGCGGCATGGAGAAGCCGTCGACGCCGAGCTTGAACCGGATGGTCTCGGTCAGCCAGACATGGCTTTCCACGAGTTGGAAGGACGCCGTTGCCGTATCGAAGCGGGCCCAGGCGACGAGGGACAGGAGGAAGGTCGCAATCGTCGTGGCCAGCGCAGCCCAGCGGGCATTGGAGCGAGCAGCCTCGCTGTCGCCACGCAGGGTCAGAATGAAAGCCGCTCCGACGAGCGGCAGGACCAGAAGGCCGGAGAGGATGCCGAAGCCGAGCATTAGTGGGCTCCCCTGAAGAGATAGAAGGTCACGAGAGCCGCAACGCCGATCAGCATCGCGAAGGCATAGTGATAGACGTAGCCGGTCTGCACCCGCACCACGCCGCGCGTCACGTCGAGGACGCGGGCAGAGATGCCGTCAGGCCCAAGCCCATCGATGATCCGCTGGTCGCCCGTGCGCCAGAAGAGGCGGCCGATGGCTATCGCGGGACGCACGAAGATCGCGTCGTACAGCTCGTCGAAATACCACTTGTTCAACAGGAAACGGTAGAGGATCGGGTGATCGGCCGCGAGCTTGGCCGGCTGCTTGGCGTCGATGATGTACATGTAGACGGCCAGCAGGAAGCCCAGGATCATCATGATCGTCGGCAGGAGCGGCACCCAGCCTGGGAGATGGTGCATATTTTCCAGGATGTGGTTCTCGGGCCGGGTGAACACCGCACCCTTCCAGAACTCCTGATAGCCCTCCCCGATGAAAGCGTTGTGGAAGACGAAACCGGCCACGACCGCACCGAGGGCGAGCACACCGAGTGGCAGGAGCATCACGAGCGGGCTCTCATGAGGCGTATGATCCCCATGGTGACCATGCTCGTGCTGGGCGTGCGTGGCAGGCTCGACATCGCGGTTGTGATCATCATGCTCTACGCCCTCGTGGACATGCGCGGCATGGGCATGATGGCCGTGGTGGCCATGGCCCCAGCGCGCGGTGCCCTCGAAGGTGAGGAAGAACAGCCGCCAGGAATAGAACGACGTCATGAAGGCGGCGACAACGGTCGCCAGGAACGCGAAGGAGCCCGCCGAGGAGTGGGCCGCATAAGCCGCCTCGATGATGGCATCCTTCGAGTAATAGCCTGCGGTGAACGGGAAGCCGGTGAGCGCCAGCGTGCCGATCGCCATCATCGCCGTGGTGATGGGAATGTAGCGGCGCAGGGCACCCATGTGGCGCATGTCCTGTTCATGGTGCATGGCATGGATCACCGAGCCGGCGCCTAAGAACAGCAGGGCCTTGAAGAAGGCATGGGTGAAAAGGTGGAACACGCCCGCGCCGTAGGCCCCGACGCCGAGGCCGACGAACATGTAGCCGAGCTGCGAGCAGGTCGAATAGGCGATGACGCGCTTGATATCGTTCTGAACCAGACCGACGGTGGCCGCGAAGAAGGCCGTGATGCCGCCAATGACGGTGACGACCGTCAAAGCCGCCGGGGCGTACTCGAAGATCGGCGACAGGCGCGCGACCATGAACACGCCCGCGGTCACCATGGTGGCGGCGTGGATGAGGGCCGAGACCGGGGTCGGGCCTTCCATCGCGTCTGGCAGCCAGGTGTGAAGCAGGAACTGCGCCGACTTGCCCATGGCGCCCATAAACAGCAGCAGGCAGGCGATGGTTAGGGCATGCCATTCGATGCCGAGGAAGGTGAAATTGGCATTCGCCAACTCAGCCACACGCGGGAAGATTGCATCGAAGGTCACGCCATTGAACAGGACGAAGACGGTGAAGATGCCGAGCAGAAAGCCGAAATCGCCGACGCGGTTGACGATGAAGGCCTTCATGGCCGCCGCATTGGCGGAGTCCTTCTGGTACCAGAAGCCGATGAGCAGGTAGCTCGCGAGGCCCACGCCTTCCCAGCCGAAGAACATCTGGACGAGGTTGTCGGCCGTCACCAGCATGAGCATGGTGAAGGTAAAGAGCGACAGGTAGGCGAAGAAGCGCGGACGGTGCGGATCTTCGTGCATGTAGCCGATTGAATAGAGGTGCACAAGAGCCGAAACGGTGTTCACTACCACCAGCATCATGGCGGTCAACGTGTCGATCCTGAACGCCCAGTCGACCTGAAGGTCGCCGACCGACATCCACTGGGCCACCTGGACCCGGGTGGCTCCATCGCCAAATCCGACCTGGATGAAGGATAGCCAGGACAGGACCGCCGCCACGAAGAGCAGCGCCGTGGTGATGATCTCGCTCGGCCGGGCGCCGAGGACGCGGCCGAAGAGACCTGCGATGAGGAAGCCGACGAGCGGCAGGAAGACGATTGCGTGATACATGTGCGTTTACTTCACCGATCGTGCTTGGCTTATGGCCGCATGATTTTGTTCAGAAAACCGGTTCCCACTTTTCTGAATCATGCTTTAGCCCCTCATCATGTTGACGTCTTCAACCGCGATGGAGCCACGGTTGCGGAAGAAGACCACCAGAATGGCCAGCCCGATGGCCGCCTCCGCCGCCGCAACCGTGAGGATCAGCATGGCGAAGACCTGGCCGACGATGTCGTTCAAGTGGGTCGAGAAGGCGACCATGTTGATGTTCACGGCGAGCAGGATCAGCTCGATGGACATCAGAATGACGATCACATTCTTCCGGTTGATGAAGATGCCGAACACGCCCAGCGTGAAGAGCACGGCGGCGACGGTGAGATAATGGCCCAGTCCGATAACCATGGCGTGCCTCCCTAGATGCCCTGGCGGAAGGGGACCTTCCGCATCTCGACAGCCGTTTCCTGCGTCCTGGCATTCTGCTTGGAAATGTCCTGGCGGCGCACGCCGACCCGCTCGCGCAGGGTCAGGACGATGGCGCCGATCATGGCGACCAGAAGGATCAGGCCGGCCGCCTGGAAGAAATAGAAGTAACGGGTATAGAGCACCTGGCCGAGGGCTTCGGTGTTGGTCATGACGTCGGCGGACGGAATTGGCACCGCCGGCGAGCGGACCAAGCCAGGGTCGATGGTATAGGTCCCGACCACCAGGATCAGCTCGAGCAAGAGGATCAGGCCGATCAGGCCGCCGATCGGCAGGTACTGCAGGAAGCCCTGGCGGAGAGCTGCAAAGTCCACGTCGAGCATCATGACGACGAAGAGGAAGAGCACCGCGACCGCGCCCACGTAGACGATCACCAGGATCATCGCGAGGAACTCGGCCCCCATCAACAGGAACAGGCCCGCCGCGTTGACGAAGGCCAGGATGAGGAAGAGCACCGACTGCACGGGATTGCGGGAGGCAATCACCATGAAGCCGGAGGCGATCGTGATGGTCGCGAACAGATAGAAAAAGGCGGCGGTAACCGTCATGTTCAGCTCAAGCCGCCCTAGGCGGCCCCTTCCGACATAGCCCCGGACAACCCGGGGACCTGTCTATAAATTCCGAATCCGGCGGGGACAACCCGCCGGAGCTGCTAGCCCCCTGCCCTCGCCGGGCCAGAGGCGCTCTTAGCGATAGGGGGCGTTCTTCGCGAGGTTCTTCGCGATCTCGCGCTCCCAGCGCTCCCCGTTCTCGAGAAGCTTGGCCTTGTCGTAGTAAAGCTCCTCGCGGGTCTCCACGGAGAACTCAAGGTTTGGTCCCTCTACGATGGCATCCACCGGGCAGGCCTCCTGGCACATGCCGCAATAGATGCACTTCACCATGTCGATGTCGTAGCGGGTCGTGCGGCGGGTGCCGTCGTTACGGCGTGGTCCGGCCTCGATGGTGATGGCCTGGGCCGGGCAGATGGCCTCGCAGAGCTTGCAGGCGATGCAGCGCTCTTCCCCGTTGGGATAGCGCCTCAGGGCGTGCTCACCGCGGAAGCGAGGTCCGCGATGACCCATCTCGAACGGGTAGTTGAGAGTCGCCTTCGGCTTGAAGAAGTATTTCACCGTCAGGACAAAGCCCGAGATGAACTCCTTCAGCAGGAGGGATTGGGCGATGCGATCGAGCTGCATAGGCCGATCTCCTTTATCGGACACCCGGCGCATTGCCGGTGACCATCAGGACAGCCGCCACGATAACGACCATGGCTAGGGAGAGTGGCAGAAACACTTTCCAGCCGAGGCGCATGAGCTGATCGTAGCGGTAGCGGGGCACCAGGGCTTTCACCATGGCGATAAGGATGAAGAGGAAACTCGCCTTCAGCACGAACCAGATCACACCCGGCACCCAGGTAAAGGGCGCGAACGGGATCGGCGACAGCCAGCCGCCGAGGAACAGGATCGTACCGAGCGCACACATGGTCATGATGGCCACGTACTCGCCGAGCATGAAGAGCAGGTACGGGGTGGAGGAATACTCCACCATGTAGCCAGCCACGAGCTCGGATTCGGCCTCCGGCAGGTCGAAGGGCGGGCGGTTCGTCTCGGCCATGGCCGAGATGAAGAACACTACAAACATCGGGAAGAGCGGCAACCAATACCAGCCGAGGATGCCGAGGCGGGTATTCTGCGACTCCACGATGGCCGACAGGTTCAGGGTGCCGGCGCACATGAGCACCGTCACGATCACGAAGCCGATGGACACCTCGTAGGACACCATCTGGGCCGCAGAGCGGAGCGCGCCGAGGAAGGGATACTTCGAGTTCGAAGCCCAGCCGCCCATGATGACGCCGTAGACGCCGAGGGACGAGATCGCAAAGATGTACAGGATCCCCACATTGATGTCGGCAATCGCCCAACCGGCATTCAACGGAATGACGGCCCAGGCCGCGAGCGACAGGGTGCACATCAGTAGGGGCGCCAGCAGGAACATGCCCTTGTTGGCCGGAGCCGGGATGATCGGCTCCTTCAGCACGAACTTGAGCAGGTCGGCAAAGGACTGGAGCAGACCCCAGGGACCGACCACGTTGGGACCGCGGCGGAGCTGAACCGCCGCCCAGACCTTGCGGTCGGCATAGAGCGCGTAGGCGATGAAGATGAGAAGCGCGACCAGCATGAGCAGGCTCTTGCCCAGCATGATCGCGACCGCGAGGAGGATGTCACCAAATTCCATGATCCGCTCCTCTTACTCAGCCGCCTCGAGCTTCAGCTCACGGGCGAGCGCCGAGCACTCGGCCATGACGCCGGAGGCGCGGGCAATCGGGTTCGTCAGATAGAAGTCCTTTACAGGGCTCACGAAGGGCTCGCGCCCCAGGGTGCCGCCAATGTTCGCCAGCGCCTGGATCGCGGCGAAGCCGTCCGCCGGCTGAACCATCTCGATCGCTGCGAAATGCGGATACTGCGAATAGAGCTTCGCCCGCAGGGCGTTCAGCGAGTCGAAGGGCAGGCGGTGGCCCAACACGTCGGAGAGAGCCCGTAGGATCGCCCAGTCCTCGCGAGCTTCGCCGGGGGCGAAGGCTGCGCGGTTGGCGAGCTGGACCCGGCCTTCCGTGTTCACGTAGGTGCCGGACTTCTCCGTATAGGTCGCGGCCGGCAGGATCACGTCGGCACGGTGAGCGCCGCGGTCGCCATGGGTGCCCTGGTAGATCACGAAGGCGCCGGGAGCGATCTCGATCTCGTCTGCGCCGAGATTGAACAGCACATCCACTTCACCCTGCGCCATGGTCTGCGCGTTGAGGCCCCACTCACCCGGCACGAGACCGAGATCAAGCGCGCCGACGCGGGAGGCGGCGGTGTGCAGAACCGAGAAACCGTTCCAGCCGTCCTTCACGGCGCCGACGTCGCGGGCGAGCTGAGCCGCAGCGGAGAGGACCGCCAGACCGTCCGGACGGGAGAGAGCCCCCTGCCCCACGATAACCAGCGGACGCTCGGCGCCGCGAAGCTTCTCGATGAAGCTGTGGCGGCCGCCGGCAAGCTCCGAGAGTGTATCGGGGCCGGCTCCGAGGTATTCGTAAGGATAGGTCAGATCCGAATGCTCGCCGATCAACGCGATCGGCGGCGGGGCCGCGCGCCAGCGCTTGCGGATCCGCACATTGACGAGCGAGGCTTCGATGCGTGGGTTCGAACCTACGATCAGGATCGCGTCCGCATCCTCGATGCCGGCGATGGTCGTGTTAAACAGGTAGGAGCCGCGGCCATAGACCGGCGACACCATGCTGCCGTCCTGACGAGCATCGATGTTGGTGACGCCGAGGCTCTCCATGAGGAGCTTCAGGGCATACATCTCCTCCACCGCGGCGAGATCGCCGACGATGGCGCCGATGCGCTTGGGGTCCGTGCCCTTCACGCGGCTGGCGATGGCGGCGAAAGCCTCCTGCCAGGAGGCAGGGCGCAGGCGGCCGTTCTCCCGCACGAAAGGACGGTCGAGACGCTGCAGGCGCAGTCCATCCACGATCTGACGGGTCTTGTCGGTGATCCACTCCTCGTTCACCGCCTCGTTTACACGCGGCAGAATGCGCATGACCTCGCGGCCGCGGGAGTCAACACGGATCGAGGAGCCGACCGCATCCATCACGTCGACGGAATCAGTTTTGGTGAGCTCCCACGGACGATAGTGGAAGGCTTCCGGCTTGTGGGTGAGAGCGCCCACCGGGCAGAGATCCGCCACGTTGGCCTGCAGCTCGGAGCCGAGGGCCTTTTCGAGATAGCTCGTGATCTCCATGTCCTCACCGCGCCACAGGGCGCCGAGATCCGGCACGCCGGCCACTTCAGCCGTGAAGCGCACGCAGCGGGTACAGTGAATGCACCGGTTCATGGAAGTGCGCACGAGCGGGCCGAGATACTTGTCGGTGACCGCACGCTTATTCTCGTGGAAGCGGCTCGTGTCGACGCCGTAGGCCATGGCCTGGTCCTGCAGGTCGCACTGGCCACCCTGGTCGCAGATTGGGCAGTCGAGCGGGTGGTTGATGAGGAGAAACTCCATTACCCCTTCCCGTGCCTTCTTGACCGTCGGCGACTTGGTGGAGATCTCCGGCGGCTCGCCGTTCGGGCCCGGACGGCAGTCGCGCACGCCCCAGGCGCAGGAGGCAACCGGCTTCGGTGCGCCCTTCACCTCGACGAGGCACATGCGGCAGTTGCCGGCGATCGAGAGCCGCTCGTGGTAGCAGAAGCGCGGAATTTCCGCCCCGGCCGCCTCGGCGGCCTGGAGCAGGGTGTATTCCGCGGGAACGTCGACCTCGACGCCATCAACGATGATTTTCGCCATCTTCAATCTCACTCCGCCGCGATCATGACGGATTCGGAATGCGGGTTCGCCGCGTAATCGTCGATCCGCTTCTCGATCTCGTGACGGAAATGGCGGATCAGACCCTGAACCGGCCATGCCGCCGCGTCACCGAGCGCGCAGATGGTGTGGCCTTCGATCTGGGTCGAAACTTCAAGAAGCATGTCGATCTCGCGCTTTTGGGCGCGGCCTTCGGCCATGCGGGTGAGCACGCGCCACATCCAGCCTGTGCCCTCACGGCATGGGGTGCACTGACCGCAGCTCTCGTGCTTGTAGAAGTACGCGAGGCGGGCTATGGCGCGGACGATATCGGTGGACTTGTCCATCACGATCACGGCGGCTGTACCGAGACCGGACTTGAGGTTCCGCAGCGTGTCGAAATCCATATGGGCGTCGGCGATCTGCTCGGCCGGAACGATCGGCACGGAGGAGCCGCCGGGGATGACGCCGAGCAGGTTGTCCCAGCCGCCGCGGATGCCGCCGCAATGACGGTCGATCAGCTCGCGGAAGGTGAGGCCCATGGCCTCCTCCACGTTGCAAGGCTTGTTCACGTGGCCTGACACGCAGAAGAGCTTGGTGCCGACATTGTTCGGACGGCCGATGCTGGAGAACCAGGAAGCGCCGCGGCGCAGAATCGTGCCGGCGACGGCAATGGACTCGACGTTGTTGACCGTGGTCGGGCAGCCGTAGAGGCCCATATTGGCCGGGAACGGCGGCTTCAGGCGCGGCATGCCCTTCTTGCCCTCCATGCTCTCGATGAGCGCCGTCTCCTCGCCGCAGATGTAAGCACCGGCGCCGTGGTGGACGTAGAGGTCGAAGGGATAGCCGTGGATGTTGTCCTTGCCGATGAGCTTGGCCTCATAGGCCTCGTCCACCGCCCGCTGGAGTGCATGACGCTCGGCCACGTACTCCCCGCGAATATAGATGTAGGCCGCATGCGCCCCCATGGCGAAGGAGGCGATGAGGCAACCCTCAACGAGAAGATGCGGATCGTTCCGCATGATCTCGCGGTCCTTACAGGTGCCCGGCTCCGACTCGTCGGCGTTCACGACCAGATAGTGAGGACGGCCGTCCGACTGTTTAGGCATGAACGACCATTTCAGGCCCGTGGGGAAGCCTGCACCGCCGCGGCCACGCAGGCCGGATGCCTTCATCTCGTTGACGATCCAGTCTCGCCCCTGTTCCAGGAGGAACTTGGTTCCGTCCCAGGCGCCACGCATCTTCGCGGCCTGCAGGTCAGGCGAGTGGAAGCCGTAGAGGTTGGTGAAGATACGATCTCTGTCCTGAAGCATTCCCGATCACTCCATCAGGACGTCTTGTTGTCTTTGGTCACGACCACGTCCGGCTTGCTCTCGCTGCCGTCGCGGCGTGTCTCGGCTTGGGCCGGCGGCGTACCGGCGACCGGAGTCGTCGGGCTATTGGGCACGGCCTCGCCACCCTTCGTGGGCGATGCCACGTAGGATTTGCCGCTCTGGGGAGCGGGCTGCGTACCCTTTTCCTTAGGCTCAACTTTGGTCGCCTTCGATGGATCGGCAGCTTCCTTCCGATCAGTCGGATTGATCGGCTTTTCGCCTTCCTTGGCGCGCTTGGCCGGCGTGTCGGCGGCATCGCTCTCGATAGCACGGCCGGCGGCAGGTTTAGCAGCCTTGGCGTCCTGCGGAACGCTGGCCGTGGCAGCCGCAGCCTCGCCAGTCTCGGCGGCCTTCGCCTGCTCATCGAAGCGCTTGCGCCAGGCGCCAACGAGCGAGCCGTCGTAGAGCACCGGGTCCTGCAGGGTGTTGACGGCCTCGAAAGGCTCGGAGCGGTTGCGGCCGATCTGGGATCCCTTCTTCACCGGCCGACCAGAGGCGAGATCATCGAGAAGCTTCTCGAAGTTCTCGGTGGTCAGATCCTCGTAATAGTCGTCGTTGATCTGCACCATGGGCGCGTTGGAACAGGCGCCCAGGCACTCGACCTCGAGCCAAGAGAAAGTGCCGTCAGTGGTGACGTGGTTCTGATCGCCGATGCGGCGTTCCAGGACTTTTCTGATGTCCCCGGCCCCGCGCAGAACGCAGGGCGTCGTGCCGCAGAACTGGATGAAATATTTTCCAACCGGCTCGAGGTTGAACATTGTGTAGAAGGTCGCCACCTCCATCACGCGGATGACCGCCATGTCGAGCTTGGCCGCCACGGCCTCGATGGCCTTGCGCGGCAACCAGCCGCCCGCCTGCTCCTGAGCCTTGCCCAGGAGAGCGATCACCGCCGAGGCTTGGCGGCCCGGCGGATACTTGGCGATTTCCTTGTCCGCAAAAGCCTCGGTCTCTGGGGAGAGAACGAAACTCTCGGGCTGCATGTCTTCAGGCGCGAGCTTACGAACGGCCATACACTCTTCTCCTCATCGTCATGGCCGGGCGTTCGCCCGGCCATACGACTTGAACCATTTCAGCACGCTTCAAAGAGCGTGGCTTCCTGCTCCCGAACCGGAGCAGGTATTCCTTAGCGGTCGACCTCACCGAACACGATATCGATCGATCCCAGAACGCCTGCCACGTCGGCCAGCATGTGGCCGCGGCACATGAAATCCATACCCTGAAGATGGGCGAAGCCCGGAGCCCGGATCCTGCAGCGATAGGCCTTGTTGGTACCGTCCGACACGAGATAGACGCCGAACTCGCCCTTCGGAGCCTCCACGGCGGCATAGACCTCGCCCGCGGGGACGTGGAAGCCTTCCGTGTAGAGCTTGAAATGGTGGATCAGCGCTTCCATGGAACGCTTCATGTCCTTGCGAGATGGCGGAGCCACCTTGCCGTCGAGGGTCGTCACAGGTCCCTGTCCGTCCGGTGCCCGCAGCTTGTCGATGCACTGGCGCATGATCCGGACGCTCTGGCGCATCTCCTCCATGCGAATGACCTGGCGGTCGTAGTTGTCGCCGTTCTTTCCTACGGGGATGTCGAATTCCATCTCCTCGTAGCACTCGTAGGGCTGCGACTTGCGCAGGTCCCAGGCGACGCCGCAGCTGCGGACGATCGGACCCGAGAAGCCCCAGCGGAAGCAGTCGTCCAGGGTGATGGTGCCGATATCGACGTTGCGCTGCTTGAAGATGCGGTTGCCGATCACGAGAGTGTCGAGGTCGTCGAGCACCTGCAGGAACGGGTCACAGAACGCTTCGATGTCGTCGATCAGCTCCGGCTGAATGTCCATGTTGACGCCGCCGGGACGGAAGTAGTTGGCATGCATCCGGGAGCCAGAGACGCGCTCATAGAAGATCATCAGCTTCTCACGCTCCTCGAATCCCCAGAGGGGCGGCGTGAGTGCGCCGACGTCCATGGCCTGCGTGGTCACGTTGAGGAGGTGGGAGAGTAGGCGCCCAATCTCAGAAAAGAGCACGCGGATCAGCTGAGCGCGCCGGGGCACCTGGATGCCGAGGAGCTTCTCGATGGCAAGGCAGTAGGCGTGTTCCTGATTCATCGGCGCGACGTAGTCGAGCCGGTCGAAATAGGGGTTGGCCTGGACGTAGGTCTTGTACTCGATCAGCTTCTCCGTGCCGCGATGGAGCAGGCCGATATGCGGATCGACGCGCTCGACCACCTCGCCGTCCAGCTCAAGCACCAGACGCAGCACGCCGTGCGCCGCCGGGTGCTGCGGCCCGAAGTTGATCGTGAAGTTGCGGATATTATGCTCGCCCATGGGTTGCCCTTTCCGCTCCTTTAAGCCTTAGCCTTCTCATCGCCCGGCAGCACGTAATCGGTGCCTTCCCAGGGAGAGAGGAAGTCGAAGTTGCGGAATTCCTGGCTGAGTTTCACCGGCTCATAGACCACGCGGCCCTGGCCGTCGTCGTAGCGGACCTCGACATAGCCGGTCATCGGGAAATCCTTGCGCAGTGGATGCCCTTCGAACCCGTAATCGGTGAGAATCCGGCGCAGATCCGGATGGCCCGAGAACAGGATGCCGTAGAGATCATAAGCCTCGCGCTCATACCAGTTCGCAGCCGGGAAGAGGCTGACCAGCGAAGGAACCGGGGTCACCTCGTCGGTCTGCACCTTAACGCGAATGCGGCGGTTATGGTGCGGCGCCAGGAAATGATAGACCACGTCGAACCGACGCTCGCGGGCCGGATAATCCGCGCCGCAGATATCGATGAAGCAGACGAACCGGCACTGCGGATCGTCCCGCAGGAAGGTCACCACCCGCACGATGTCCTCGCGGCGGGCGACGATCGTCAGCTCGTCGAAGGCAATGGCGCGGTCCTCGATCACCTCGCCAAGGGACGAAGCGATATGATCGCTCAGGGCTTGGAGCTCAGCACTCATGCAATGACCTTTGCTCAGCGCTCGATGGTACCGGTGCGGCGGATCTTCTTCTGGAGAAGGAGCACACCATAGAGGAGCGCCTCAGCCGTCGGAGGGCAGCCCGGCACATAGATGTCGACCGGCACGATGCGGTCGCAGCCACGAACCACGGAGTAGGAGAAGTGATAATAGCCGCCGCCATTGGCGCACGAGCCCATGGAGATGACGTAGCGGGGTTCCGGCATCTGGTCATAGACCTTGCGGAGCGCAGGAGCCATCTTGTTGGTGAGCGTGCCGGCCACGATCATGACATCCGACTGGCGCGGTGAGGCTCGAGGTGCGAAGCCGAACCGCTCCGCGTCGTAGCGCGGCATGGACATCTGCATCATCTCGACGGCGCAGCAGGCCAGGCCGAAGGTCATCCACATGAGCGAGCCGGTGCGGGCCCATGTGATGAGATCCTCGGTCGAGGTGACGAGGAAGCCCTTGTCGGACAGTTCCTCGTTGATGGAGACGAAATAAGGATCCGTCGATCCAACCGGCTTGCCGGTGTTCGGGTCGATAAGGCCGCGCGGGGCAGGAGCGACCAGGGTCGACTGGTTATCGGAGATCAATCCCATTCGAGGGCTCCCTTCTTCCACTCGTAGATGAAGCCGACCGTCAGGACCCCAAGGAAGATCATCATGGAGATGAAGCCGAACCAGCCGAGATTCCCGAACGTAATGGCCCAAGGGAACAAGAACGCCACCTCGAGGTCGAAAATAATGAAAAGAATGGCCACGAGGTAGAACCGCACGTCGAACTTCATGCGGGCGTCGTCGAAGGCGTTGAAGCCGCACTCGTAGGCCGACAGCTTTTCCTGGTCCGGACGGCTGTAGGCGACGATGAACGGTGCCACGAGCAGTGCCACCCCGATCAGGAGCGAGACGCCGATGAAGATTACGAGAGGCAGGTAGTCGGCGAGGAGATTCGTCATACGACACCTAGAAGGACAAGCATCCGGCCCGGGGCCGGCGATCTGCAACGCATTTAAGCCTCAGAAAGGCCTAAAACACCCCCCTGCGACATCGCGATGATTGCGCCGGAGCCTTAGCCGAGTTCCCCTTCCATGACAAGTGTTTGCACTGCCGCAAAAAGAACCATTCCAAACTAGGATATGGCCTCTTCCGCTGCTTTGGCTGCTTTGCGGTTAGCGGCAGCCTCGGCCCGGCTTGCGGCCGTCTCCGCCTTGGCTTCGCACTTGGCCCGAATCTCGTCGAGTTCCTCCTGAGTCAGATGCTCGATGCCGATGAACACATTCTGGGCGGTGCTGACCCGGATCAGCTCGTCAAGCTTGGCTTGGATCTCGGCACCGTCCCGATTCTGGGTGTTCTGGATCGGGAACACCATCAGAAAGGTGATGATGGTTGTCCCGGTGTTCACGATCAGCTGCCAGGTATCCGAGAAGCCGAAAGGGCAGACCTCGTATTTTCCCCCTGATAACGTCCAGCTTCCCCAAATCATTCCAAAATTAGGATACAAATGTACTTTGAGGATAAAAGTGCTGCCTTCAGTCAGCGGTACAGCCGCCAACCGGCCTCGCGCCAGATGCTGGCACTTGGCGCATTATCAAATCGGTTTTTGGGGAAAGTGGCGCGGGCGACGGGGCTCGAACCCGCGACCTCCGGCGTGACAGGCCGGCACTCTAACCGACTGAGCTACGCCCGCGCATTGACCGCCGAAGCGGTGTGGCTGCGGTTTAAGAGCCCCCCAGCCCCCTGTCAAGGGTGCAAAGCGTTCATTTTCGAACGCCTTCCCGAAACCTGCCTGATCGAGATAAAATCTGTATAGAACCGGAGTGCAGGGCTGTCAGGGCAGTGGTCATTCGACTCCTGAAGCTTCGCCGGCGCTTCTTAACGAGACAAGCACCCGGTCGCATTCATAGAGTTCCTCGAGAGCAGCCTTCAGACCACGAACGGCCTCCCGAGACAGTTCCTGCCGGATCGGGCCAACCGGAAGATCATCTCCTTCGAGCGATGAAACCTCGGGAGCCGCGGCGTCCTCTTCAAGGTGGTCGTCATCCCGTTCGGGATGGAGCGTGGCGAGAGTCTGCTCACCGCGGCCAACCGCTTGGACGAACCGGACTCCCTCCCCTTTCAGGATCCGCTGGACGCCTTTGATCGTATAGCCCTCTCCGTAGAGGAGATGGCGAATGCCCTTGAGAAGATCGATGTCGTCAGGACGATAGTAGCGGCGTCCGCCCCCACGCTTGAGGGGTTTGATATGGTTGAAGCGCGTTTCCCAGAAGCGCAGCACATGCTGGGGCACATCGAGATCGTCCGCGACCTCGCTGATCGTGCGGAATGCGTCGGGGCTCTTGTCCATGACGCCGCTCGCCATGTCGGGATCAATCCTCGCCTTCGAAGGTCTCACCGTTGATATGAGCCTTCAAGACATTTGAAGGCTTGAACACCATGACCCTGCGCGGATCGATCGGCACCTCGACCCCGGTTTTGGGGTTGCGGCCGACGCGCTCGCCCTTGCTGCGTACGATGAAGGAGCCGAAGGACGAGAGTTTGACGGTTTCTCCGGCGGCAAGGCTGTCGCAGATCTCCGCAAGGACCCGCTCCACGAGTTCAGCCGATTCGGTTCGGGAGAGGCCAACTTTCTGGTAAACCGCCTCGCTCAGATCCGCTCTTGTTATCGTCTTGCCAGCCATTGAACTCCCCAGCGCACTTGAATTCGTTGGTCTTATCGTCCCTGACGACGCTATGCAGATGGCTCCCTACGGTCAACTGCCAAGGTGCAACTGCCGGGTACCACCAGAGTTCAATTGCCTTGAACCTACCAGCGGATCAAGGCACTTCCCCAGGTAAAGCCGCCGCCGATGGCCTCGATCATGACAAGGTCGCCATCCTTGATCCGGCCATCCTTGCGGGCCGTATCCAAAGCGAGCGGGATCGATGCGGCCGAGGTGTTGCCGTGCTTGTTGACGGTGATGACGACCTTCTCTTGCGCGATGCCCAGCTTTTCGGCGCTCGCCGTGATGATACGCCTGTTCGCCTGGTGCGGAACGAACCATTTCAGCTCCTCGGCGCTCGTGCCGGTGGCCTTGAAGGCATCCTGCACCACGTCGGCCACCATGCCGACGGCGAACTTGAAGACCTCGCGACCTTCCATCTTCAAGACGCCGGTGGTCTTCGTGGAACCTGGGCCGCCATCGACATAGAGCTTGTCCCGGTAGCGCCCGTCGGATCTGAGGTGGGACGTCAGAACCCCGCGATCGGCGGAGGTGCCCTCCCCCTCCTGGGCCTCGAGCACGATGGCGCCTGCGCCATCTCCAAAGAGCACGCAGGTGGTGCGGTCGTTCCAGTCGAGAATCCGGGAGAAAGTCTCGGCTCCCACCACAAGCGCGCGCCTGTGCGAACCGGACTGGAGGAACTTGTCGGCAGTCGCCACGGCATAGACGAACCCCGTGCAGACCGCCTGCAGATCGAAGGCGGCTCCATGAGTCATGCCGAGGCCGGTCTGGATCATGGTCGCCGTCGACGGGAACGTATAGTCAGGCGTCGAGGTCGCACAGATGACGAGATCGATGTCATTGGCCGTCAGCCCGGCATCCGCCAAAGCCGCCTCCGCCGCCTTGATGCCGAGAACCGAGGTGGTTTCGTCATCCTCGGCGATGTGCCGCTGTTCAATGCCGGTTCGCTGCACGATCCAGTCGTGCGAGGTATCCACGAGCTTCTCAAGATCCTGGTTCGTCAGCTTGCGCCTCGGCAGATAGGAGCCGACGCCGCGTACGATGGAACGGGTGCGTTTCAAGATGCGCCTTCCTACAACATGATCCGGACAAGTGGGAACCGGGAGCCCGAAAAGATCATGCTATTCCAAAAAGTTAAGAGCATGTACATGCTCTAAGCAGTCTGCCCGACCGGATCATGCTCCAGCATGCTCCGGATCGTGTTCATCAATTCAAAGTGCGCCATGTCATAGGCGACATCGATGGCGCTGGCGAAGCCGAGATCGTCGGTGCCGCCGTGGCTTTTCACCACAACCCCCTCCAGGCCCAGGAAGACGCCGCCGTTGACCTTGCGGGGGTCCATCTTGTCCCGGAGAGCGTTAAAAGCCTGTTTCGCGAAGAGGTAGCCGATCTTCGCCATCAGGGTCCGGCTCATGGCGGAGCGGAGGTACTCGCCGATCTGCTTGGCGGTGCCTTCGGCGGTCTTCAGGGCGATGTTGCCCGTAAACCCTTCGGTCACGACCACGTCGACGGTGCCCTTGCCGATGTCGTCGCCCTCGACAAAGCCGCGATAGTCGAGGTTCGGGAGGTTCGATTCCCGGAGGATCCGGCTGGCTTCCTTGACCGCCTCGATGCCCTTGATCTCTTCCGTTCCGACATTCAGGAGCCCGACCGTCGGGCGTTCCAGGTCGAACACGATCCGGGCCATGGCTGCCCCCATGATCGCCATGTCGACCAGATGCCCTGCATCGGCTCCGATCGTTGCGCCGACGTCGAGCACGATGCTCTCACCGCGCATGGTCGGCCACATGGCGGCGATGGCCGGGCGCTCGATATGAGCCATGGTCTTCAAGCAGACCTTGGCTGTGGCCATGAGGGCGCCGGTGTTGCCGGCCGAAACCGTCGCATCCGCCTCCCCGTCGCGGACCGCCTGTACGGCACGCCACATGGAGGATTTGCCCCGCCCCACACGGATGGCCTGGCTGGGCTTCTCGTCCATGGCGATGGCCATCTCCGTGTGACGCAGCTCGGTGGCTGCCTTCAGCTTGGGATGGGCATTCAGAAGAGGCGCTACCATCGTCTCATTGCCGAACATCAGGAAGCGCAGGTCAGGGTGGCGCTCCAAGGCCAAAGCTGCGCCCGGGACTACGACGGACGGACCATGATCGCCCCCCATCGCATCAAGCGATATACGCACCGGCTTCGGCATGAACGATTATTCTTTCTTTTCAGTCATTCGACAGGGGGCGGAAAATAGCGGTTTGCGAAGGCTCCGCAACTGAATTCTGAAGGGCTCAGAAGCCGTCGATGGGGTGTGATCGGGGGTGACGTAGGGACCTCGGAAGTTCCTTTATCCGCCTTCCTTCAGCTTGTTCAGCGCCGCAAAGGGTGAATCCTTTTCATCCGAAGGATCCCGATAGTTGAAGTCGACACCCGGCTTGCGAGGGTAAGGGTCAAGCCCAAGCGCCAGAAACTCTGACGTGAGGGCTCCCAAGTCGATCTGGCCGTTCACGATCTCGTCCGGCGGCTCGTATTCATGGATGTCGGTGGGGGGCTCGGCCGGCATACCCGACGGCTCCGCGAAATCGACCTCGACCTCTTCCTCGATCATGGAATCGAAGGGATCGAGGGTCGTGACGCAGATCTGAGTGATCGATGCCTTGACCGTTCCCGTGACGTGAATGCCCTTGGCCGAGGTCTTCAGGTGGTAGTCGCCCGCGAGCGCTTGAATTGCCGGAAGTCCAAAATCCTTGGCAAGGGCGGCACATTCCTCGGCCGTGGCCTCAACATGCACATCCTGCCCCCGTGGAGGGATCTTCATGACGTCGACGAGCCGGGACAAGGGGCCCACGGTTTCAGGTGTCATCAGGTTCACTCCTTAATGCGAACTCTTCAGGCTTGGGAAAGGCCGGCCCTGTCTCCAGAAGGGCATCGAGCTTGACGGACTTCAACCCTCGATCGGCAGCAAGTGCATAACGCGCAAGGGGGGTGGCGGGTGCCTCGCTGCCATAGGCGTTGCGGCCAAGCGCCAGTGCGAACCCCGCCTCATCGCCCTCATTGAGCGGCCCGTCATAGGCATGCGCCCGTCCATAGAAGGATTCGGCGATCTTTTTCATCCGCTTCGGAACGACGGTGTCGCCTACCCCCATCTCCCTGAGGGACGCGTCCATGTCCTGAAAAAAGGCGTCGGTCAGGTCCTTGGCGACCTCATCGGCAGGCGGCGGCAGCTCGCGCAACGCACGGAGCAGCATGATCATGTGAAGTGACAGGGCCTCGAACCGCCCCTCGAGGGTGTCCGGGATGCCAAGTGACGCATAGAGCCCCGGCTCGCGCGAGGCCGTCGCCACCCTCTTGTAGAGGGAGGCTATGGTCATGCGCCGGGGGTCCTTGCGGAAGAGACTGAAGATCACGGCCTTGCCCTTCCAAGCTTGTCAAAATCGTAGCCTCGGGTTACGCCATCACCGTCCATAGGCGCAAGCTTATCCGCGCCGCATTTCTGGAAGAACCGTACGATGCGTCGATATCATCCTGTTTTGGTGCGCCTGGCTACAGTTACCTTTCTCGCCTCGTCCATGGCCGCCTGCACGGTAGGCGAGGAATTTCAACGTGGCTACGTCGTGGATGAGCGTGCTATTTCGCAGGTCAGGAAGGGCATGAGTGCCGAGCAGGTTCTCCAGACGCTCGGAACTCCCTCCACCGTCTCCACCGTCGGTAACCGGAACTGGTACTACATCAGCCAAAAGTCCCGTCGCACTCTCCGGTTCATGGGCGAGCAGGTGGTGGACCAGCAAGTGACGGCGGTCTATTTCGACAACAACCTGCGCGTCGAGCGCATTGCCCTCTACGGCCTGCAGGATGGCAGGGTCTTCGATTTCATCAGCCGCACCACACCCGCCGGCGGCGAGGAGTCGAGCTTCCTCGGCCAGATCTTCCGCGGCATGACCAGTTTCAACCCCTTCGGTTAAGCGATCTATCTCTCGGGTTCTACGATGGCCG
The DNA here is from genome assembly GCF_016892765.1 of Microvirga arvi. Classification (GTDB taxonomy): domain Bacteria; phylum Pseudomonadota; class Alphaproteobacteria; order Rhizobiales; family Beijerinckiaceae; genus Microvirga; species Microvirga arvi. The sequence goes on along the minus strand of NZ_JAFEMD010000029.1, from coordinate 46,715 downwards.
GGCTCGCCCCGGCCATTTTCGTGTCGGAAGCCTTGGGCAGCAAAGAAAAACCCGCGGACATGCCGCGGGTTTGACTGTTTCTGAGGCCGTCGCTTCTTACGAATGCGCCAGGATGGCGAGGAGAAGCAGGGCGATGATGTTGGTGATCTTGATCGCCGGGTTCACGGCAGGGCCTGCCGTATCCTTGTAGGGATCGCCGACGGTATCGCCGGTGACGGAAGCCTTATGGGCCTCAGAGCCCTTGTGGTGGGTCGTGCCGGACGCATCCGTGAACCCATCCTCGAAGGACTTCTTGGCATTGTCCCATGCGCCGCCGCCCGAGGTCATGGAGATGGCGACGAACAGGCCCGTCACGATCACACCCAGCAGCATGGCGCCCACGGCTGAGAAAGCCTCGGACTTGCCCGCCACCCAGTAGACCACGAAATAGGTCACGATCGGCGCCAGCACCGGCAGGAGCGAGGGCACGATCATTTCCTTGATCGCCGCCCGGGTCAGCATATCGACGGCGCGTCCGTAATCCGGACGGTCCGTGCCGGCCATGATGCCCGGCTTCTCGCGGAACTGACGCCGCACTTCCTCGACCACGGCGCCGGCTGCCCGGCCCACTGCCGTCATGGCGATGCCGCCGAACAGGAAGGGAATGAGACCGCCGAACAGAAGCCCCACCACCACGTAAGGGTTGGTGAGGGAGAAGTTCGGAGCCACCCCCTGGAAGTACGGGTAGCGTGCCGCATTCTGGGTGAAGAAGTTCAGGTCCGAGGTATACGCCGCGAAGAGAACTAGGGCACCGAGGCCAGCAGAGCCGATGGCATAGCCCTTCGTCACGGCCTTCGTGGTGTTGCCGACCGCGTCCAGAGCATCCGTCGACTTGCGGACCTCCTTCGGCAGGCCTGCCATCTCGGCAATGCCGCCTGCGTTGTCGGTCACGGGACCGAAGGCGTCGAGAGCCACGATCATGCCTGCAACGCCCAGCATGGCCGTCACGGCGATGGCGATGCCGAAGAGGCCGGCCAGCTTGAAGGCCACGATGATGCCCGCAATGATGACGATGGTCGGCAGCGCGGTGGATTCCAGCGAGACCGCAAGGCCCTGGATCACGTTCGTGCCATGGCCGGTCACCGAGGACTGTGCGATGGACCGCACGGGGCGGAAACCGACGCCAGTATAGTACTCGGTGATGACGACGATGAGAGCCGTCACGGCGAGGCCGATGACGGCGCACCAGAACAGGCTCTGCCCCGTGAACTCCGCTCCCGCGATGGGTCCCAAGCCGATCATCTGCCAGGTCACAAGGCCAATGGCGATCGCCGAGAGAATGCCCGTCACGATCAGCCCCTTGTAGAGCGCGCCCATGATGGACTCGTTCTGCCCGAGCTTCACGAAGAAGGTGCCGATGATCGAGGTTACGATGCAAGCCGCGCCAATGCCGAGCGGGTACATCAGCATGGTGTCGAGGTTCGCCTGACCGGCAAAGAAGATCGCCGCGAGAACCATGGTGGCGACCACGGTCACCGCATAGGTCTCGAACAGGTCGGCCGCCATGCCCGCGCAATCCCCGACATTGTCGCCCACGTTGTCGGCGATGGTGGCCGGGTTGCGCGGATCGTCTTCCGGAATTCCGGCTTCGACCTTGCCGACCAGGTCGCCGCCCACGTCGGCGCCTTTGGTGAAGATGCCGCCGCCGAGACGGGCGAAGATCGAGATGAGCGATGCGCCGAAGCCGAGGGCGACGAGGCTGTCGATGACGACGCGATCAGCCGGGTTCAGGCCGGCGATGCGGGTGAGATAGCCGTAGTAAAGAGCCACACCGAGCAGCGCGAGACCGGCCACGAGCATTCCCGTAACGGCACCTGCCTTGAAGGCCACATCAAGACCGCCCCCGAGGGACTGGGTCGCAGCCTGGGCTGTGCGCACGTTGGCGCGGACGGAGACGTTCATGCCGATGAAGCCGGCCATGCCCGAGAGAATGGCGCCGATGGCGAAACCGATGGCAACCCGAATGCCCAGGAAATACGCAATCACTGCAAACAGGACCACGCCTACGATTGCGATCGTGAGGTATTGCCTGCGGAGATAGGCCTTTGCGCCCTCGGCAATCGCCCCGGCGATTTCCTGCATACGCTGAGAACCGGCGTCCCGCTTCATCACATCGCTGATGGCCCAGAAGCCATACGCGATCGAAAGAAGCCCGCCCAAGATAATTAGGGTCAGTGCCATCATGCCATCCTTGTTATGGGAAAGCGGAAAACCGCTCATCAAGGCTTGTTTTCTAGCCTTGACCGGTCCCTACCCCCAGCGAACTTTATACTTGGTGGCAAAAAACTAGGCGGTTCGCAATAATCCCCTCGGCGCAACCCACAGGGAAGCCCTTCATACTTTAAGCGGGTAATGTAGCCCTGGTCTTCTGCTGCCAAGCCAGCAGAACTAGCGCGATGACGACGGGCGGGAAGACCAGCCAGTTCACGCTCTCCCAGCCGCCGGCACTCAGGAGCTTTCCAGAGGAGAAGGAAGCCAGGGCGACCGAGCCGAAGATCAGGAAGTCGTTGGCCGCCTGCACCTTCGCCCGCTCCTCGGGGCGGTAGCAGTCGGTCACGAGGGCCGTCGCTCCGATGAACCCGAAGTTCCAGCCGAGGCCGAGGAGGATCAGCGTTGTCCAGAAATGAGCGATGGTGATGCCGGACAGGCCGATCACGGCGGAGAGGGCAATCAGCACGAGCCCGGCCCCCGTCACCCGGCCCTTGCCAAAGCGGGTGATCAGGCGGCCGGTGAAGAAGCTCGGGCCGAACATGGCCAGGATATGCCATTGGATGCCGAGCGCCGCCGCTCCGACCGAATGGCCGCAGCCGATCATCGCAAGAGGCGCGGCCGTCATCATGAAGGTCATGAGGCTATAGGAGACCAGGCCGGTGACCGCGGCCACGATAAAGCGCGGCTGCCGAACGATTTCCAGCAAGGGCCTGCCGCCGCCGGCATTGGTGGAGGCGATGCTCACGGGTGCCGGCCGCAGGAAGGACACGGCGATCATCGAAAGAAAGGCCAGAGTCGCTTGCCCCAGGAAGGCTCCGGCAAAGGGAGCGGCTTGAACGACATCTCGCGTCCAGATCACTGTTTGAGGACCAACGACGCCGGCGATCAGGCCTCCCGTCATCACCCAGGAGATCGCCCGCGGCTTGAAGGATTCAGAAGCAGCATCGGTCGCGGCGAACCGGTAGCTCTGGTTGAAGGACCCGTAGCTGCCGATGATCAGAGTGCCGAGGCAGAAGAGCACAAAGCTGTATGAGGCGATGCCGAAGGCCGCTATGCCGCCGCCGAACAGGCCGATCCCGGCGCCGACGATGTAGCCGATGCGTCGGCCCGATTTGCGCATGAACATCGCGGCCGGGATGGTGCCGAGCGCGAGGCCGAGGTTCAGAAGGCTGACCGGGAGCGTCGCCAGTTCCTTGTTCGTGGCGAGTGCTTGCCCCACGAGGCCGCCGAGTGACACCACGATAGAAGGACTCGACCCGCCCAGCGCCATGGCGACCGCCAGCACCACGGCATTGTGCTTGGCGATGGCGTCGCTGCTGGCAGGCGTCTGGAAGGAGGTATCAGAAATGCTGGTAGGAGCCGACATCGTAGCGTCTTTCGAGTCCGTTCATCCGAAAGACCGGCCGATCATGTCCTGAGACGACTCGGCCAATGACGGACAGGGCGACCCCTACCCTATCGGCATCTTTGCTGAAGCTGTCGAGATTCTTTTCCGGAACGGTGCAGAGAATCTCGTAGTCGTCCCCGCCGGTCAGGGCGAGGTCCAGGAGGTCAGGCGAGGCCTGCACGGCCTTGGCCGCTGCAACCGAGAGCGGCACCTGGTTCGCCTCGACCACGGCCGCGACGCCACTCGCCCGCATCATCTTGGCGAGGTCGCCGGCGAGGCCGTCCGAAACGTCCATGGCGGCACTGGCATGGCTGCGCAGGGCGGCAGCAAGCCGGTGGCGGGGCTGCGGGTGGAGATAGCGGTCGGCGAGATGCGCTCTTTCGTCCGACGACAGGTTCTCGGCCCAGCCCGGCTTGGAGCGCAGCTTCAGGCCGAAGGCTGCATCCCCGATGGTGCCGGTGAGGCAGAGGACGTCGCCCGCCCGGGCCGTGGTGCGCAGAACCATCCGGCCGGTGGGAACCTGTCCGACGGCCGTGACGGAGAGGGTCAGCGGCCCCCTCGCCCTCACCGTATCGCCGCCGAGGAGCGGGCAGGCGAAGTCGCGAGAGGCCTCTCCCAGGCCAGCAGCGAAACCGGAAAGCCAGTTCTCAGACCAGTCATCAGGCAATGCGAGGCTCAGGAGGAATCCCGAGGGCTCGGCACCCTTGGCCGCCAAATCCGAAACGTTCACGCCGAGCGCCTTGCGGGCGATGGAGCCGGGAGGATCCTCGGGCAGGAAGTGCACGCGCTCCACCAGCGCATCCATGGTGAGGACAAGGTCGTGGCCGGGCTCCGGCGTCAGGCACGCTGCATCGTCCTTGAGGTTCAAGGCTCCCTCGCCGGCAATGGGGGCGAAGAAGCGGGCGATCAGGCTGTCTTCCGAAGGTCGTTGCACACTCATGGGCAGACGCGGCTCCTTCCCTCCCCCTTGTGGGAAGGGCCAGGGTGGAGGTGTGAGTGATAACCTATTTGGCTATGGCGCCAACACCCCCACCTCCATCTCCTCCCCACAAGGGGGGAGGAGAGTTCCCAGCACGCCTTATCGTTTTCCCTGCCCCGCAGCCTTCTTTTCCAACTCGCCGGGGCGAGCCTCGCGGGCCACCTTGTCGAGAACCGCATTGACGAGACCGGGCTCGTCCTCGCCGTAGAAGCTGTGGGTGACGTCCACGTACTCGGTGATGACGACGCGGGCCGGCACATCCTTGCGGAACATCAGCTCGTAGCCGCCGCCGCGCAGGATGGCGCGGATAACCGCCTCGACGCGCTTCAGCGGCCAGTCCGTCGCCAGCGCGCCATCGATCTTCAGGTCGATCTCGCGCTGGTTCTTGACCACGCCCGAGAGGATGTCGCGGAAGAAGGCGTTGTCCGATGGCTGGAACGTGATGCCCTCGACCTCCCGGCCGATCCAGAAGGCCTCGAACTCGGCCAGGGCATCGATGACGGACTTGCCCGACACGTCCATCTGGTAGAGGGCCTGGACGGCAGCGAGGCGAGCGGCCGAGCGCTCTGCTGGCTTCGTCATGATCAGGCCTCCAGTTTCTGTTTGATGCGCAGGACGGCGAGCGCCGCTTCCACCGCGCCCCCGCCCTTATTCAATTCATTCACGCTCGCGCGGGTCCAGGCCTGCTGCTCATTCTCGACGGTCAGGATGCCGTTGGCCAGCGGAATGCGGCGCGCGACGGAGAGATCCATCAGCGCGCGGGCGCTCTCGCCGGCGACGATGTCGTAATGGCCCGTCTCGCCGCGGATCACGCAGCCCAAAGCCACGACCGCATCGTAAGGCCTGCCGGCCTTCTCTGCCGCATCGAGCGCGATGGCGATGGCGGCCGGGATCTCGAGCGCACCGTCCAGCGTCAGGACGTCCATGCCGGCCTGCGCCGCCTCGACGGCTCCTTGCGCACCGCGCAGAAGCTCATCGGCGATCTCGTCATAGAAGCGGGCTTCGACGACCAGGATGCGAGCGCCGGGAACCGGCGGGCGGGAACTTTTCGGCTTTTCGGAAGGGGCGACCATGAGTGACGACTTTCAAGACCTTCGTGAGCTTCCGTCCTCATCCTGAGGAAGGCGCGAAGCGCCGTCTCGAAGGAGGATCCAGAGAGCGCTGGAATCTCCTTCGAGACGGGCCTGCGGCCCTCCTCAGGATGAGGAAAGAGCCCTGACAAAGAGGGAAATGCTGGGCGTTCCACTACTCCCCCCGGCGCGCGTCCGCAAGCCGCGCCGCGTAGCGCGCCATGAGATCGACCTCGAGATTGAGCCTGTCGCCCACCTGCCGGTCGCCCCAGGTGGTGACGGCGAGGGTGTGGGGAATGATCAGCACGGAGAACATGTCGTCGTTGACCGAGTTCACGGTGAGCGACGTGCCGTCGAGGCAGACGGAGCCCTTCTCGGCGATGAACGGAGCCAGCGCGTGCGGCGCCTTGATCGTGAAGCGGGCGGTCGGCCCCCAGGGATCGTCGCCCGACGTGATCGCCTCCTTGGCGACGATGGCGGCGACGCTGTCTACATGACCGGTGACCATGTGCCCGCCGAGCTCGTCGCCGATCTTGAGCGAGCGCTCCAGATTGACCTTCGTGCCCGCCTGCCATTCACCGACCGTGGTGCGCTCGAGGGTCTCGGCCGCGGCATCCACATCGAACCAGCAGCCGCCATCGCGCGGACCGAAGCCCACCACCGTCAGGCATGGACCGCCGCAGGCGATGGAGGCGCCGAGCGTGATCGTGGCGGGATCGAAGGCTGAATGGATGCGCAGGCGCTTCAGGGTACCTTGAGACCCTTCCACCGTTGCGACTTCACCGACATCGGTGACGATACCCGTAAACATCAGGGTCTCTCCCAAGACATGAAAAGATCGGGGCCGATCTGTTCCTCGGCCCATAAGCTAAGATGATCCATGCGGTCCTGCAGCGCCGGGCCGAGGGCCGGAACATCGCCGAGACCCCTCGCGGAGCGGCCCGTGATCAGGACGAGATCGTCGATGAGATCGGCCTCTGCCAGGGCATCCGCCAGTTCCGGGCCGCCCTCGCAGAAGATCCGAGTCAGGCCGCGGGTGCCGAGAAGCTGCATGGCCTCCGGCAGCGAGACGCGACCGGAACCGTCCGCCGAGACCCGCAGAACCTCGACGCCGAGCGCCGAGAGAGCCCTCTCAGCGTCGACAGAAGCATCCGCCGTGGTCACGATCCAAGTCGGGATCTCCCGCGCCCCGGCCGCGACCCGCGAGGCTGGGGACGTCCTCAGCTGAGAATCGATGACGATGCGAACGGGCGAACGATTCTCCAGGCCGGCCAAGCGCACGTTCAGGAGCGGATCGTCCGCCAGCACGGTGCCAGCCCCGACCATGATGGCGTCGGCATGGGCCCGCATCAGATGGACCTTGGCGTTCGCGATTTCTCCGGTGAGCATCAGGCGCGGCCCCTGCCGGGATCCGGCAAAGCCTTCCGTGCTCCGGGCGAGCTTCACCGTCACGGCGGGCCGCCCCTTCGCGACGCGGGTGATGTGGCCCCGGTGGAGCCTCGCACCCTCTTCCGCCAAGCAGCCGACGGAGATCGGGATCCCGGCGCGACTGAATCGCTCCGGCCCCTGGCCGGCGGCGAAAGGGCTGGGATCGGGCACGCTGACCACGAGCCGGCCGATTCCGGCAGAGACGATGAGATCAGTGCAGGACGGGCCATGGTTCCGGCTGCTGCGGGCAGCGCAGGGCTCCAGGGTCACGTAAAGAGTGGCTCCACGGGCACGCTCGCCCGCCGCTTCCAGCGCCACACGCTCGGCATGGGGCCTGCCGCCCGCCTGGGTAATGCCCTGGGCGATGATGACCGGCACGTCTCCGCTCTCATCGACCAGCACGGTCCCGACCGAAGGGTTCGGCCATGTCAGCCCGAGATGGCGAGACCCGAGCGCGATCGCGAGGTGCATGAAGCGCTCGTCGTGGCTGGTTCTCTCAGGCGGCTGCCCCCCCGCGCCGGCGGCATTCATGGCTCGCTCGAAGCGCGCTTCTTCTTGGGCGGAGGCGGCAGATCCTCCTCGCCCTCGCCTTCAGCCAGCTTGCCAAGAATCTCCTCGAAATCCTTGGCCTCGCGAAAGTTCTTGTAGACGGAGGCGAAACGCACATAGGCCACGTCGTCGAGGCCCTTGAGCCCCTCCATCACGAGTTCGCCTACCTGCTCGCTCGCCACCTCGCCGTCGCTCATGCTCTCGAGCTGGCGCACGATGCCGTTGATCATGCGTTCGACCCGATCGGGCTCCACCGGGCGCTTGCGCAGGGCGACTTCGACGGATTGCTGGAGCTTGTCGCGATCGAAGGGCACGCGCCTCCCCGAGCGCTTCACCACCGTCAGCTCGCGCAGCTGCACGCGCTCGAAGGTCGTAAAGCGGCCGCCGCAATCCGGGCAGATGCGGCGGCGGCGGATGGACGAGGAATCGTCCGTGGGGCGGGAATCCTTCACCTGGGTGTCCAGGCTCCCGCAATAGGGGCAACGCATTATGAACTTACCGGTCTTGAGAAATTCGGGTCTCGCCAGACGGCACACACCCAGAAGACTGCTCCGCCAATCAGGCCGGAAGCCGCAGTCAGGCTGAAGGTTCGGAATTGCGCAATCATTATCCCAGGTGGCAGCTGTTCCCAGTTTTCGTAAATTCCGATCCACATTCCGGGACTTGGAAAAATCACATTTGACGCCAAACCCAGGAGGCTACCTGTCAGCGCGATGCGAGGCAGCGTCGGACGGACACGCCGACGGAGAATCAGATACACGGGGATCCCGAAAAGAATGGTACACGCGGCCGCTATGGTCAGGGCGAAGAGAAGGCTTATCAGCGCCAAGGAAGGAGGAAAGGAATTAGGAGGGGAGTCAACACGGGACAACAGCCCCAACGCCAGCGTCGCGCACAAGGGCGCCATCACAAAACCGAGGATAAGCCGACCAATTCCCGGCTGAGGAAAATGTTCCGGCCTCGCCACGACGCCCCTCTTACCCGTAGATCGGGAAGCGGCGGGTCAGCTCGTGAACGCGCTGCTTCACCGACTCTTCGACCGACGTATTGGTCTCGTCACCGTTATGCGCCAGGCCGTCCAGGGCCTCGACGATCAGCTCGCCCACCTTCTTGAACTCGGCCACGCCGAAGCCGCGCGAGGTGGCCGCCGGGGTGCCGAGGCGGATGCCGGAGGTGACCATCGGCTTTTCGGGATCGAAGGGCACGCCGTTCTTGTTGCAGGTGATGTGCGCGCGGCCGAGCGCCGCCTCGGCGGCCTTGCCGGTGAGCTTCTTCGGGCGCAGGTCCACCAGCATCAGGTGGTTGTCCGTGCCGCCGGCCACGATGGCGTAGCCGCCCGCCAGCATGGTGTCGGCCAGCACCTTGGCGTTCTCGACCACGGAGCGGGCATAGAGCTTGAACTCGGGACGGAGGGCCTCGCTGAAGGCCACGGCCTTTGCGGCGATCACGTGCATGAGCGGACCGCCCTGAAGACCGGGGAAGATGGCCGAGTTGATCTTCTTGGCGAGATCTTCCTCGTTGGTGAGGATCATGCCGCCGCGCGGGCCGCGCAGGGTCTTGTGGGTCGTCGTGGTGACCACGTGGGCGTGCGGGAACGGGGACGGATGGGCGCCGCCGGCGACAAGCCCGGCGAAATGCGCGATGTCGACCATGAAGAAGGCGCCGACCTCGTCCGCGATCTCGCGGAAACGGGCGAAGTCCCAGAACCGCGAATAGGCCGAGCCGCCGGCGACGATCACCTTCGGCTTGTGCTCGCGGGCGAGCTGCGCGACCTCGTCCATGTCGATGATCTGGTCGCTCTCGCGGACCTTGTAGCTCACCACGTTGAACCACTTGCCCGACATATTGACCGGCGAGCCATGGGTCAGGTGGCCGCCGCAGGCGAGGTCGAGGCCCATGAAGGTGTCGCCGGGCTTCATCAGCGCCATGAACACGGCCTGGTTGGCCTGGGAGCCGGAGTTCGGCTGGACATTGGCGAAGCGGCAGTCGAACAGGCGCTTGGCGCGCTCGATGGCAAGCTCCTCGGCCATGTCGACGAACTGGCAGCCGCCATAGTAGCGGCGGCCCGGGTAGCCCTCCGCATACTTGTTGGTCATCACCGAGCCTTGCGCTTCCAGGACGGCGCGGGAGACGATGTTCTCGGAAGCGATCAGCTCGATCTCGTCGCGCTGGCGACCGAGCTCCAGGCCGATGGCGCGGGCGATCTCGGGATCGCTGTCGGCGAGGCTCGCCGAGAAGAAGCTGTTGGAGAGATGGGTGTGTGCCGCTTCACTCGCGCTCATGGGTACCCTCGCCTTCCTGTGAGCCCGGCTGGACACGGGCTGCTCGATCCTGGTTGCCCAGGCCTTTATCATGGCAGGCTTCGCCGCGCCAACCCGCTCACAGGACATTCCCACGCTGCTTTGGAAATGCAACAGCCCGCCGGAGGGCGGGCGGGGACCTATTCCAGCGTCATTCCGGGGCGCCAAAGGCGAGCCCGGAATCCATAAACACCACAGCTCAGAAAGAAGCTCTTGGCGTCACACGCCTTTCTGCACCGTTAGCGATTATGGATTCCGGGCTCCGCTGCGCGGCCCCGGAATGACAATGTGCGGAACACTCCTCGTGTCATGGCCGGGCCAGTCCCGGCCATCCCGATCGGAAAAGCGCCGCGCCTCTCAGAAGCGAGATCACCGGCACAAGGCCGGTGATGACGTGGAGTTTGAGACAGGTTTGAAGAAACCTCAGTTCTGCAGGAACATCTCCTGGTCCGGCTCGGTCGGGGTGCGGCTTGCCACCGGGATGGCGTTGCCGAGGCCGTCCTTGTTGTAGATGTCGTCGCGGAACTGCACGAGGCCGTCCGGGGTCGCCCAGGCGGTAACGTAGACCCAGTGGATCGGAACGGCTTGAGCCAGGCGGGCGTCGATACGCTCGCCGGACTTGAAGGTCGCGTCGATCTGCTCGCGGGTCCAGCCGGGGGTGTCCTTCAGGAGCCACTCGATGTAGTCGCGCACGTTCTGAATGCGGATGCAGCCCGAGGAGACGAAGCGGAAATCGTCGCCGAAAATGCCCTTGGACGGCGTGTCGTGCATGTAGACGCCGTGCGGGTTCGGGATGTTGATGCGGACAAACCCCATGGAGTTCAGGTCGCCGCCCGGATCCTGACGGAAACGGTAGCGGGTCGCCTCGTCCGAGAACCAGTTGATCTGGCTGGAAGGAACCTCCTGGCCGGCCGCATTGAAGATGCGGATCTTGTTCTCGCTCAGGTAGTTCGGCTCCTTCTGCATCTTCGGGATCAGGTCTTTTTTGACCACCGAGGCCGGAGCCGTCCAGAACGGGTTGAAGTTGACCTCGACCACCTTCGAGTTCAGCAGGGGCGACTGACGGTCGATCTTGCCGACGCCGGCGGCGTGGCGGGTATGCACCGTGCCGCCTTCCACCGTCTCCACGAGAGCGGCCGGGATGTTGGCGACGATGTACTTGTTGGTCAGGCCGCTGGCGAGCGTACGCAGGCGGCCCACGTTGATCTCGAGCTGCCGGATGCGCATCTCGACTGGCACGTTCATGGCAGCCACCGTGGGTGCCGTCACAGTGCCGGTGGAGCTGATGCCGTGGCGCGCCTGGAAGCGGCGCACGCCGGCCTCAACGTAGGAATCGTAGATCGGCGATTCGCCGGCGGCCGGGTCGAGGTCGCCCGTGATGATGAGGCGCTGGCGCAAGGTGACCACGGCCGGGCTCTTCGAGCCGACGCGCAGGCCCTGGACGCCCTGGACGGGCTGCCAGCCGCCGCGGGCGGCGATGTTGCGGTAGTACTCGATCATCTGCTCGGTGGCGGCGAGTGACTCGGCGGAGACCATCGGGGTCGAGGTCCGCTGCACGCGGGTGCGGGACACCGCCTCATAGTTCTGCGACCACTCGGCCTGGCTCTGAGCGAACTGTTGGGCCAGAGCTCCGGTGGCAGGCGTGAAGATCAGGGCGAGCGATCCAGTCAGGAGGTTACGGCGAGACAACATGAGCGCAGGCTCTTCCCGGTTAGAAGTGGTCGTGGCAGGAGCGGCGGACGGACGCCCGGCTCACTCCCTCTCCCAGCGATAAGTGCCGGGATAGGATTAAAGAACGGTATCGAAAGCGAGGAACATCGGGGCCGTTTTATGGCAAAGCGGCCGACCGGCCGCCCCTCGGGCTTCAGAACCGCTCCTGAGGGCCGATGTAGCCTTGATCTGTTGTGCTGAGGATACACTTCTGCGTGAGGAGCTTGGCCGTTCGCATGGCCGCCCGTGCCGCCTGGTTAGTGGGTTTCGCGGACGGCCAGCCAGGACATGGCGAGATAGATGGTCATGAGCGTGAGGAAGAACGCCAAGGTCAAAAGGCCGCTGGAGACGATTCCTGGGAAAAAGGCCGCCAGGATCAGGTGGCTCATGATGGCGAGAAGCCACATGACCCCACCCCAGGTGCTGGCCATCCAGAGGCCGACGGCGGCGATCAGGTCGATCAGGGCGAAGTAGATGATCGTGGCCTGATAACCCATGGAGCGCGCCTCGAACTGGCCGATGGGGGTCCAGATGCCGAGGATCACGGCCCAGGCGCTCAAGCCCTTCATGATCCATACGATCGCCAGGATGCGCATGAACCCCGTGAGAACGAAGCTCCAGCGCAGGGAGCCGTGAGCGGCGGGACGCTCCTCGATCCGGTCGGACAGGTATTCGCGCGCCGCGTGGGTGGACGGCCCCTGGCTGCCGTTACGGGGCATTACGCGGTCTCCAGTTCACGGGCGCCCAGTCCGGCGAAGTGGCGCTCGATGACGGCCGGGTCCAAGGCCTCCAGGGTGTCGGGCTGCCAGCGGGGCCGGTTGTCCTTGTCGATGATGACGGCCCGCACGCCCTCGTAGAAGTCGTGACCGTCGCCGATCCGGGAGACGATTCGGAACTCGACCTTCATGGCCTCCTCGAAATCGAGGGAGGCGCCCCGGCGCACCTGCTCGAAGGCGAGGTTCATGCTGGTCGGCGACTTGGTGCGCATGCCCGCGGCGGTTTTGGCCGCGAATTCAGAGCCTTGTCCGGCAGCGCTCTCAAGGCGCTGCAGGATGGCGGCGACGCTCTCAGCCGAAAAGCAGGAATCGATCACCGCCCGATGGGCCTCCAGCGGCGCGGGCCCTGGATCGACTGCGGCCCGGCTCAGGGCCTCCTCCACCGGCTCGCCGGCGATCAGCGCCTCGCGCAAGCCCGGAATGCTCCCGCTCGCCACCGCGTGGGTCGCGAGGCCCAGCATGACCGCGTCGGCCCGCTTCACCCGCTCGCCGGTGAGGGCCAGATACATGCCGGTCTCGCCGGGCAGGCGCGGCAGGGCATAGGTCGCGCCCACGTCGGGGAAGAAGCCGATGCCGACCTCCGGCATGGCGAAGAGGTAGCGCTCGCCCGCCACCCGGTGCGAGCCGTGCAGGGACACACCGACCCCGCCGCCCATGACGATCCCGTCGATGAGGGAGATATAGGGCTTGGGGTAGCGCTTGATGCGGATGTTGAGCTGGTATTCCTCGCGCCAGAAGGCGAGCGCCTCCTCGCGCCTGCCGGCCTTCAGGTCCTCGGTGAGCTGCCGGATGTCGCCGCCGGCGCAGAAGGCCTTCTCGCCGGCGCCCTGGACGACGATCCGCGTCACGGCCGGATCGTTTTCCCAGGAATCGAGCGCCCGGCGCATCTCGCGGACCATGGCGAGGTTGAGGGCATTGAGCGCCCTGGGGCGATCGAGCGTGATGAGACCGGCCTCCCCCCGCTTCTCGCAGACGATGTCGACGCTCTCGTCCATGGCACACTCCTTCGCTTCACGGCGGCTTAACACGAGGCGGGGGCCTGCCGTCAATGCAGGGCAGGGTTGAGGCAATCTTCCACGGATCCGGCCGAACTGCGACCGCGAACCCTTTTTTAGAGCTATTTAAATGTGCTAACCCTCTGAGGATCCGCCGGCGCATCGAAGCCGGCACTGGGAAGAGGATCATGTCAAAGCTGTCGCCGTTCCGCCGCCCCGCTTCAGAGGAAGCCGTTTCTTCCTCCTTGAGCCTGTCCCACCGCCCGCGCCGCAACCGCAAGGCCGAGTGGGCGCGGCGGCTGGTGCGCGAGAACGTGCTGACGGCAAACGACCTGATCTGGCCGATCTTCATCGTCGAGGGCGCGAGCGGCCGCACGCCGGTGACGTCGATGCCTGGCGTGGAGAGGCTGACGATCGCCGAGGCCGTGCGCGAGGCCGAGCGGGCCGCCGCCCTCAACATCCCGGCCATCGCGCTCTTTCCCTATACGGACCCATCCTTGCGCGATCCGACAGGATCCGAGTCGCTGAACAGCCGCAATCTCGTCTGCCGCGCGGTGCGCGAGATCAAGCAGGCGGTGCCGGACATCGGCATCATCTGCGACGTCGCCCTCGATCCCTATACCAGCCACGGCCATGACGGCGTGATGGACGGCGAGCGCATCCTCAACGACGAGACCGTGGCCCTGCTGGTGCGCCAGGCCGTGCTGCAGGCCGAGGCCGGGACCGACATCATCGCGCCGTCCGACATGATGGACGGGCGCGTCGCCGCGATCCGCGCAGGCCTCGACGAGGCCGGGTTCCAGGACGTGCAGATCATGGCCTATGCGGCCAAATACGCTTCCGCCTTCTACGGTCCGTTCCGCGACGCCATCGGCACCAGCGCCTGCCTCGTCGGCGACAAGCGCACCTACCAGATGGACCCGGCGAATTCCGACGAGGCCATGCGCGAGGTCGCCCTCGACCTTGAGGAAGGCGCGGACATGATCATGGTCAAGCCCGGCCTGCCCTATCTCGACATCGTGCGCCGGGCGAAGGACACCTTCGCGGTCCCGACCTTCGCCTACCAAGTCTCCGGCGAGTATGCCATGATCCAGGCCGCGGCCGCGAACGGCTGGATCGACGGAGAACGGGCGATGATGGAGAGCCTCCTGGCCTTCAAGCGTGCTGGCGCGGACGGCATCCTCACCTATTTCGCCCCCCGGGTCGCCGAGAAGCTGAAAAGCCAGGGCTGATTGCCGGCAAAAACAGCCAAGGCTCCGCTGCGTGTCAGGTTCAAGGCTCTCTAGAGGCTGGCTCACAAAGGGAGCCGCACGTGTTTCCCTCCCCCTTGCGGGGAGGGATGAAGGGTGGGGGTCGCAAAGTCGGAGCGTTGTGCCTGATGAGCCCCGGCAATGCTCCCTACCCCGTCATCACCGGCCCCGTGCCGGTGATCTCGATTCTAAGAGCGCAACGCTTCACATGATCGGGATGGCCGGGACAAGCCCGGCCATGACGGAAGGTCTCACCCGGTCGAACCACCCCTGCCCCTCCCCGCAAGGGGGAGGGGAAAAACAGCGCATGTCTTTCACGGGCCGGTGTCTGAGTGTCGCCCGGTTCGCATCTCTCGTGCTGGGCCTCGGTCTATTGGCCGCCTGCGGCATTTCCATCGATGCGGAGCAGGCGCGGGTCTGCCGCCTGGCCCTGCCCGCTCTCAACCCCGGCGCGGTCATCACCGTCGAGCGGGTGCGGGAGGGTCCCGTCGCGCGAAGCCTGCGCATCGATTACGTCGCGCAGTATCCGGATCGACCCGTGCTCCAGCGGTTCGCCGTCTGCCAGTTCGCGGCGGAGGGTCTCTCCCCCAACAAGGCGGAGCTGACGGGCCTCGGCACCGAGGAGGGTCCGCTCTCCGGCGCCAGCCTCTTTATGCTCAAGCGCTACTATCTCGATACGCCGGAGGGAGCGGCCGGCGATCCCGGCAGCCGGGCCGATGCCGATGTGGCGGAGATCCCGATGGCAGCGGCCTACTGGCTGCAGCAGGTCCTGGTGAGTATGCCGAGGACCGCCATTTACGCACTCCTCTCGGTGGCCTTCGCCCTGGTCTTCGGCCTCAGCGGGAGAATCAATCTGGCTTTCGGGGAGCTTGCGGCCATCGGCTCGGCGGCAACGATTGCCGGAGCCTCGATCGTCCTGGCCTCCGGCATCAGCGCGCCCGTGCTCGGCCTCGCGGCCGGCCTGGCCGCCTCTCTTTTTGCAGGTGCCATTCACAGCGCGGTCGGCGGCTATTTCACCATAGGCCGTATCACGGCGGAGAGCCCGCAGCCCAGCCTCATCGCGACGGTGGGGCTCTCCCTGTTCCTGATGGAATACCTGCGTCTCGTGCAGAGTCCCGTGACCGTCTGGCTGCCGCCGATCTGGTCGGAGGCCTGGCCTCTTCTTCGTGCACAGGATTTTCTCGTCAGCCTGACGCCGATCACTGCGATCACGGCTGGAATCGGCCTGATTGCAGCCCTGAGCCTTCTGTGGCTCGTGCAGGCAACCGGCTTCGGGCGGGCCTGGCGGGCCTATTCCGATGACCCCAGGGCGGCAGCGCTCATGGGCGTCGATGGCCATCGCCTGCTCATCCAGACCCTTGCGCTGGCCGGCGCCATGGCCGGCCTCTCGGGGATGCTGATCGTCGCGCAATATGGGGGCCTCGGGTTTGCCGGAGGCTTTCAGTATGGTCTCAAGGCGCTGATCGCCGCCATCATCGGCGGGATTGGCTCCATCCCCGGCGCAATGCTAGGAGGCTTTGCCGTAGGATTGTTCGAGACCCTGTGGTCGGCGTATCTCCCCATCGAGGTGCGCGACATGGCGCTCTACGCAGCCCTCGTCATATTCCTGATCTTCCGGCCCGGCGGCCTGCTGGGCTTCCAAGATCCAACGCCAAGACCCGTTTAAGGGCGTATAATTAAGAATGCCGGAGGACACAGTGGCCGATTACGCCATCACCATCGACGACGTGAAGCGCGCCGCGGAGACGATTCGCGGCCAGGTCCTGCGAACCCCGCTCGTTCCGGCCCCGCGCCTGTCGCAGCTCACCGGAGCCACCGTCTGCGTCAAGCACGAGAACATGCAGCCCACGGGCTCGTTCAAGGAGCGCGGCGCTGTGACGAAGCTGGAGAGCCTGAAGCCTGACGAGCGCTCGCGCGGCGTCATCGCCATGTCGGCCGGCAACCATGCCCAGGCGGTCGCCTACCACGCGCGGCGGCTGAACATCCCAGCGACCATCGTCATGCCCGAGGGAACGCCCCTGGTGAAGGCGGAGAACACCCGCTCCTACGGCGCTAAGGTCATCCTCTTCGGCGAGACGCTCTATGAAGCCGCCGCCCGCGCCCGCGAGATCGCCGAGGCCGAAAGCCTTGTGTTCGTTCACCCTTATGACGACCCGAAGGTCATGGCCGGCCAGGGCACCATCGGAATCGAGATGCTCGCCGACGCGCCCGATCTCGACCAGATCGTCGTGCCCATCGGCGGCGGCGGGCTGATTTCCGGCATCACGGTCGCCGCAAAGGCGCTGAAGCCCTCCATCGAGATCATCGGCGTGGAGGCCGCGCTCTACCCGTCCTTTACTAACGCCATCCGGGGCGAGGACCGGCCGATCGGCGGCGCGACCCTCGCCGAGGGCATCGCGGTCAAGACGGTCGGGCAGCTGCCCCTGCCCATCGTGCGCGATCTCGTCTCCGACATCATCGCCGTCGAGGAGCCTCTGATCGAGCGTGCCGTCAATGCCTATGCCACCCTGCAGCGGACCATGGCCGAAGGCGCGGGCGCCGCGGGCCTGGCGGCCATGATGGCGCAGCCCGAGCGCTTCCAAGGCAAGCGGGTCGGCCTCGTGCTCTGCGGCGGCAACATCGACGCACGCATTCTCGCCTCCGTCATGGTGCGCGAGCTTGAGCGGGACGACCGCATCACCTCGTTCCGCATCACCTCCAACGACAGGCCGGGCCTGCTCGGGCGCGTGGCGAGCCTGCTGGGCCAGCTCGGCGCCAACATCCTCGAGGTCTCGCACGGCCGGCTGTTCCTGGACGTGCCCGCCAAGGGCGTTTCCATCGACATCACTATCGAAACGCGCGACAGACAACATACATTGGAGGTGTTCGAGGCCCTGGCGGCCGAGGGGCTCGCTCCGAAGCGGATCGTGTCCCGCAGCCTGCCCGAGACCACCTTCTGAGGAGACAACGATGGTCAACCGACCCTACCCGCCGACCCTGAGCTATCCGTCCTATGAGGTCGACAGGGTGACGGAGGGCGTCATCTCCCGGCGCTTCTGGGCCTACCTGATCGATCTGGTCGTGATCGCGCTCTGGGTCGTGCTGATCTCCATCGGCATCTTCTTCCTGGGCATCATCACGCTCGGCCTGGGCTGGGGGCTGTTCTTTGCGCTTCCGCTCACGGCGCTGATCTTCATCGTCTACAATGCGGTGACCATCGGCGGCGCCTCCCAGGCGACGGTGGGCATGCGATACATGGGCCTGCGCGTGATCGATCCGAAGACCGGCCGCGGACCATCCCCGCTGTCGGCGGCCGTGCATGCGCTGTTCTTCTACGTCGCGATCTCGACCTTCCTGCTCTGGGCCTGCGACGTGTTCGTCGGCTTTGTCCGCGACGACCGGCGCTTCATCCGCGACCTGCTCACGGGCATGATGGTCGTGCGGGCTTAGGCTGTCACGACGAGCATGGCGCTGTTTCCCTCCCCCTTGCGGGGAGGGATTAAGGGTGGGGGTCGCGAAGTCAGAGCGCTGCTCATGATGAGCACAGGCAATGCTCTCTACCTCGTCATCACCGGCCTTGTGCCGGTGATCCCGATTGTCTTGAGCACCGCACTCTTCCTGTCGGGATGGCCGGGACAAGCCCGGCCATGACGGAGAGGTCTCACCCGGTCACACCACCCCCACCCCTGCCCCTCCCCGCAAGGGGGAGGGAAGAAGCGCTTACGTCTCACATGGAAGCGAACGTCAGCTTGCGAGCCGGCCTCTCAGAATGGAGGACACACCCCTGTGACATTCGCTCTCTTTTGCTGGACGTTGCGGACACCAATGTTATCCTTCAAGCGTTGACGAAGCGCTCAAGGTTTCTGCACAAGGCTTTCCCGATTGACGAGCCAGCCCCGCGACGCACCGCAGTTCTACCTCACCTCCCCGTCCACATGCCCCTATCTGCCGGGCAAGGAGGAGCGCAAGGTCTTCACGCATATCGTCGGACGACGGGGACGGGAGCTGAACGAGATCCTGACGCAGGGCGGTTTCCGCCGGTCGCAGACCATCGCCTACCGGCCCGCCTGCGATACCTGCCGGGCCTGCGTGTCGGTGCGGGTTCTCGTGGACGAGTTCGAGCCCTCCGACAATCTCAGGCGCGTCCTGAAGGACAATGCCGACCTGATCGGCACCGCGCTGCCCAACCGTCCGTCCTCCGAGCAGTATTCCCTCTTCCGCCGCTACGTGGACACGCGCCACGCGGATGGCGGCATGGCCGACATGACGGTGCTCGATTATTCCATGATGGTTGAGGACAGCCATGTGGATACGAAAATCATCGAATACCGCCGGCGCGGGATCGACAGCGGCATCACCGGCAAGGGATCGGGCGATCTCATCGCCGTCTGCCTCACCGACGAGATGAACGACGGCCTCTCCATGGTCTACTCGTTCTACGATCCGGAGATGCAGCACCGCAGCCTCGGCACCTTCATCATCCTCGACCACATCCGCCGCGCGAAGGCGATGGGGCTGCCCTATCTCTATCTCGGCTACTGGGTCGAGGGCTCGAAGAAGATGGGCTACAAGGCCCGCTTCAAGCCGCAGGAGCGGCTGCTTGCGCAGGGTTGGACACGGGCGGAGTAAGCCCGCGCACGTCATCTGACTCTCAACACGTCATCACCGGCCTTGTGCCGGTGATCTCGATATCGAGAAATAGCACCCTTCCAATCGGGATGGCCGGGACAAGCCCGGCCATGACGTAGGGATTAAAGGAAGCAATCCCGGATCGGCTTACGCCGTCCGGGATGACATTGGTCGTTCTTACTCCCCGAACTTGTTCGACTTCGGGAAGCCCTTCGGAGGCAATCTGCCGGCCTCGGTGCGGTCGCCGAGCCAGTCGCGCAGGTCCTCCTTGGCCACCGTCCAGGTGCGGCCCGAGGTGTCCTTCCAGGTCAGGCCTTCCTTCAGCTTGAAGATCTTGGCGTCGGAGACGCCGCCGTCCTTGTAGCGCTGGAGGCGCACGCCCTTGCCGCGGGTCATCTCCGGCACCTGCTTCGCCGGGAAGATCAGGAGCTTGCGGTTCTCGCCGATGATCGCGACGTGGTCGCCCTCGGCCTCGGCGCAGACCACCATCTTGGAGGGCGCGTCGAGATTGAGGATCTGCTTGCCCTTGCGGGTGTTCGCCGTGATCTCGTCGGTGGGCACCACGAAACCGCGCCCGTCCGTGCCGACGACGAGGAGCTTCCCGCCCGCCCTGTAGGGGAAGACGGCGATGAAGTCGGCACCCTCTTCCAGGTCGACCATGAGGCGGATCGGATCGCCGAAGCCGCGGCCGCCGGGGAGCTTGGAGGCCTCGAGCGTGAAGAAGCGCCCGTTATCCGCCGCCACGACGATCTTGGACGTGGTCTCGGCGAAGAAAGCCGTCTTCAAGGCGTCGTCGCCCTTGAACTGCACGCCCGAAAGATCGGCCTGGTGGCCCTTCATGGCGCGGATCCAGCCCTTCTCGGACACGATGACCGTGACCGGCTCGCGTTCGATCATGGCCTCCGCGAAATCGATGTCGGAGGTGTCCGGCGCCTCGGCGAAGGTGGTGCGGCGGCGGCCCAGAGGCGTGTCGGGGCCGAAGGTCTTGCGGACCTCCTTGATCTCGGCCGAGATCGTCTTCCACTGCACCTTCTCGGAGCCGAGCAGCTCCTCGATCTTGGCCTTCTCGTCCTGCAGATTCTTCTGCTCGCGCTTGAGCTCCATCTCTTCGAGCTTGCGCAACGAGCGCAGGCGCGTGTCGAGGATGGCGTTGGCCTGCATCTCGGTGAGCTTGAAGACGCGCATCAGCTCCTGCTTCGGCTCATCCTCCTCGCGGATGATTTTGATCACCCGGTCGAGGTCGAGATAGACGATGAGCAGGCCGCCCAGGATCTCCAGGCGCCTGTCGATGGCGGCGAGCCGGAACTTCGACCGGCGGATCAGCACCTCGCGGCGATGGTCGAGCCATTCGCGCAGGCATTCGGCCAGGCTCAGCACCTTCGGCACCTTGCCGCCGGCGAGCACGTTCACGTTCATCGGAACGCGGCTTTCGAGCTCGGTGAGCTTGAACAGCGATTCCATCAGGATGATCGGGTCGACCGTCTTGGCGCGGGGCTCGAGCACCACCCGGATGTCCTCGGCCGATTCGTCGCGCACGTCGGCGAGCAGCGGGAGCTTCTTCTCCTGCAGCAGCTCCGCAATCTTCTCGATCAGGCGCGACTTCGGGACCGCATAGGGAATTTCGGTGACGACGATCTGCCAGTTGCCGCGGCCGAGATCCTCCTTGGCCCAGCGGGCGCGCACGCGGAACGAGCCGCGGCCCGTCCGATACGTCTCGGCCATGGAGGAAGCCGTGTCGACGATGATGCCGCCGGTGGGCAGGTCCGGCCCCGGCACGAACTGCATCAGCTGCTCGGACGTGGCGTTCGGCTTTCCGATCAGGTGCAGGGCGGCGTCACAGAGTTCGGCGGCGTTGTGCGGCGGGATCGAGGTCGCCATGCCGACCGCGATGCCCTGCGAGCCGTTCGCCAGCAGGTTCGGGAAGGCGGCCGGCAGCACCACCGGCTCCTCGTTGGCCTGGTCGTAGGTCTCGCGGAAATCGACCGAGTCCTCGTCGATCCCCTCCAGCAGGAGCCGGGCCACCTCCGTCAGGCGCGCCTCGGTGTAGCGCATGGCGGCCGCGCCATCGCCGTCGATGTTGCCGAAATTGCCCTGACCGTCCGCCATCGGATATCGCTGGGCGAAATCCTGCGCCATGCGCACCAGGGCATCGTAGATCGATTGGTCGCCATGCGGGTGGTACTGGCCCATCACGTCGCCGACGATGCGGGCGCATTTCTTGGGCGCCGACTTCGGGTCGAGCTTCAGGAGCCGCATGGCGTGCAGGATGCGGCGGTGGACGGGCTTCAACCCGTCGCGCGCGTCCGGCAGCGCCCGGTGCATGATCGTGGAGAGCGCATAAGCGAGATAGCGCTCCTCCAGGGCGTCCTTGAGATTGATGTTCTCGATCTCGCCCCCTGACGGCGGATTGACCGGTTTACCCATAACTCGAAATCCTCAACTGCGAATCGCTTCTTATCATCTGAAATGAGAACATAACAGAAACAAACCTCATTCGTCTCCGGCCGTGGCCAGTGCGACGAAACGCGCCCGCTCTTCCGGCGCCCGCTGCCCCTGGGGGCCGAAGACGTTCTGATGCAGGAAGAAGTCCGTGAGCGCAAATCCGGCCTGGATATCCTCCTCCCGTGGTCGGTTTTCCCTTGTCTGGCCGATCAGGAAGCCCGGAAGCTTGAGCAGCCGGTCCTTGTAGGGCTCGCCTGCAGCAGCGGAGACCGCCCGCCCGCTCCGGGGCGAGACATAGGTCAGGTCCCGTTCCGTACCGGTGGCGGCGCAGCTCGTGAGGTCCAGCCCGAACCCGAGCTCGGTGAGCATGGCAAGTTCGAAGCGCACGAACAGCGCCGGTGCGAGATCGGGGTCGTCCAGGTGGTCCACCAGGACGATAAGCGTCTCGAAGAGGGCGAAGTGGGGGTCGCGCTCGGGGAAATAGCGCAGGAGATGAGCAAGCGTCGCCAGTCCGTAGAGCGCCATGGAGGAACCCATGAGGCGTGCGGCCCTCAAGTTGATGCCTTCGACCTGATAGGTGCCCAGATGCTCGTCGAGCCGCGCCCGCCAGGTTGCCTGCACCGTGTTGCCGGGCTGAAGGACCGCCTGGAGAGTCTTGGAGCGGCCGCCATGGACGAGGCCGAGATGCCGGCCGTGCTCGCGCGTCATCAGCTCGAGGATGATGCTCGATTCCCCATGCTTGCGGACGCCGATAACGACGCCTTCGTCAGTCCAGTGCATCAGTTCCAGCGGCCTTCGGCGAGAGAGTTGATCGGGATCCTGATGTAAGCATTCAGCGGCCATTCAGCCATGTTTTCCAAGGATATCATGCAAGTTCTAAAATTCTGTTTCAAAAGCGGAATTTGGCCTGCGTCGGAACCAAACCGGCGCCTTCACATTGTCGATGACTTTAGTGTGCGAGGATGAGTTTGAGGATCATGAAGCTTTCCAGTCTGTTTCTTGCGAGCACCGCCCTTCCCCTGATGCTGCTGCCGGCGAGCGTGTCGGCCCTCCAGCCGGAAGCCGCGACGCCCCTTGTCGTCGCGCAGGCTGGACCGGCCGCTCCGGAGGAACTGCCACCCGGCGCCCGTCCGCGGCGACAGGGCCAGCAGGACGGGGATTCGCCCCGCGGCGGACGCCAGGGGCAAGAACGCAGACAAGGCGGCCAGGATGCAGGCGGCCCCGGCGCCTCCGAGGAGCGCGGTCAGCGCCCGCCGCGCGGCGCAGGCCCGGCGGAGCGCGGCGGTCCCGATGGACCGCGAGGCCCCCGTCCAACCGCTCAGGAGGAGGCGCCCGAATCTCCTCGCCCACGCCGTGACCAAGCTCAGCCCACCGAACGCCCCGCGCCTCCCATCGGCGCGACGCCTGCAACGCCGGCTCGTCCGGCACAGCAGGCCCCTGTGGAACGGCCTCGTCCTTCAGCCGAGACGCCTGAGCGACCAGCTCGCCCGGCCGCTCAGGAGCGCGAGCGTCCCCGGCAGCAATCGCCTGCCGCCGAAACTCCTCCGAGCCCGCCCGCTCCGGCGGCTCAGCCCGCAACGCCCCCGGCCCCGGCCCAGCAGCGGCCGGCCGCAGGAGCCCCTCGCCCGACCGATGCGGAACGCCCCGCCCGATCGGGTGACACCGAGCGACCGGACCGTCAGCGCGGCCAGCGTCCCGGTCAGGACGCGCCCACCACGACCACAGCCCCGGCGGCTCCCGCGCCTGCCGCTCCAACGGCGGCACCTGCCGCTCCGGCTCCTGCGCCCGCAACTCCGGCGACGCGGACCCAGCCGGCTCCGGCAATTCCCGCTGCTCCTGCCCCGGCAACGCGTGCCCAACCCACGGCCCCATCCCCGGCCGCACCGGGCCAGATTGCGCCTCAGCAGGCGGCCCCTGCCACGACCCAGCCGCTGGATGCGTCCCGCGTCCGCATCGAAGACCTGCGCCGCGACCGCCGGGAGCGTCGTGAAGGCGGACGGGTGATCATCGAGGAGCCGGGCAACCGCACGATCATCCGCCAGGGCAACGAAGTCATCATCCGCAGCGACGAGACGGAGCGCTTCCGACGGAACTATCGCGACGCTGACATTCGCGTCGAGCGGCGCGGCGGGAACGAGGAGGTCACGATCGTGCGCCGCCCCGACGGCTCCGAGATCCTCACCGTGCGCGACGAGGATGGAAACCTCATCCGCCGCGTGAGGCGCGAGCCCGCCGGACGGGAGGTCGTGCTGATCGAGAATCGGCGCAGCGGCATCGAGCGCCGTCCGGGCTACGGCTATATGGAGGAGGAGGTCGTCCGCCTGCCGCCCCCAACCGTGCGCATCCCTCGCGAGCGCTACATCGTCGAGACGGAGCGGGCCTCGCGCGCCGATATCGTCGAAGCCTTCACGGCGCCGCCGGTGGAGCGTGTCGAGCGGGCCTACACCCTCGACGAGATCCGCCGCAGCCAGCCGCTGCGCCAGCGCATGCCACGCGTCGACCTCGACACGATCACGTTCGAATTCGGCTCCTGGGAGCTGCCCCCGGATCAGATCGATCAGTTGAGAGTGATCGCAGAGGGCCTGCGCGAGGCGATCTCCCGCAACCCGAACGAGATCTTCCTGGTCGAAGGTCACACCGATGCCGTCGGTGCCGACGAGGACAACCTCACCCTCTCGGACCGCCGCGCGGAGACTATCGCGACGACCCTGACGGAGCGCTTCCAGATCCCGGCCGAAAACCTGACGACCCAGGGCTACGGCGAGCAGTATCTGAAGGTGGCCACGGAAGCCCCCGAGCAGCAAAACCGTCGCGTGACCCTGCGCCGGATCACCCCGCTGCTGCAGGGGCAGAACCAGCAGTAACACCAAAGACCGGGAGAGCTCCTGCCCTCCCGGTCCGTTCCATAGACAGCCTTCATTCCGGCAGGCCTGCCTGCCGCAGCCCCTCCGCGAACCGGCTCATCACTTCCGGGCTGAAGGCCATCGCCTGGAGAATGTCGATGATCCTGATCCCGGGATAACCCTTCATGAGCTCACCGACGCTTTCCCGGGCCTTATCGGGTTCTCCCGCCAGGGCATAGGCGGGCGCGAGCGTGCGATGGATCCAAGTGGTATTGGGCTTGCTCATGAGCGCCTTCGCCTGCCATTGCGCAGCGAGATCGTAGCGTTTTGCGATGAAGTGGGCGCAGCCGATGCCCATCTCGCAGTTGAAGGCCATCGGATCGAACGGGCTCAGCCGCAGGGACCGCTCGAAGTGCTGAATCGCGACCTCGGGATCGTCCTGGTAGTTGTGCAGCCAGCCGCTGCGGTTCCAGGCCCAGGCCGAGTTCGGATCCTGCGACAACGCCCGCTCCAGCATCGACGCGGCGCGCTGGAATTCCCGCGTGATCGTCAGGGCCGCGCCGAGCACCGTGAGGATGAAGGGATCGTCATGGGCTAAGCCCGCTGCCATCTGAGCCTGCCGAAGGGTTTCGCGCCTGTCCTCCTGAAGGTTCTTCGACCAGTTGTAGACGATCCGCTGGCCGCGGCACCAAGCGGCCAAGGCTATGGCGAGCGGATAGCCCGGTTCGAGGAGAAGCGCCTTGTCCAGGAGCCGTGCCGCCTCCTTGTTGGCCTCGAATTCCAATGCCCAGACGTAAGGAAGCGCTCGCATCACGAGGTCATAGGCGTCGAGATTCTCAGGCCGCTTGCGCCTGGCCCGCTCGATCTCGGCCGTCCTGATCGATGGCTGGATCGATCCCACGACGCTGGCCGTGATCTGATCCTGGAGATCGAACACATCCTCGGCGAGGCCGTCGTAATGCTCGGCCCAGAGATGCACCCCGGTGCTCGCATCGACAAGCTGCGCCGTGATCCGAATTCTCGGACCGGAGCGCCTGACGCTGCCCTCCAGCACATAACGGACGCCGAGCTCCCGACCGATCTGTTGCACGCTGACGGCACGGCCCTTGTAAGCAAAGGTCGAGTTCCGGGCGATGACGAAGAAGGACTTGAAGCGCGACAAGGCCGCAATAATGTCCTCGACGATGCCATCGGCGAAGTATTCCTGTTCAGGATCCTTGCTGATGTTGACGAAGGGCAGGACCGCGATGGAGGGTCCTTCAGTATGGGAACCGGAAGGCCGACGCTCACCCGGTCTCTGTGCCGTGTCCATGCCTTCCAGAAGGCAGAAGACCCTGATCGGCTGGCCGATGTTCTTGAAACGATGCTCTCCCAGATCGTCGAAGTCGTAGGACAGCTTGCCCCTGACCTCATCATAGACTTTTCCGGAGAGGCAGATGCCGCCGGGCAGCGCGAGTTTCTGCAGTCGGGCGGCGACGTTCACGCCGTCGCCGAAAATGTCGCCATCCTCCTCGACCATGATGTCGCCGAGATTGATCCCGACCCGAAGCTGAAGGGGCTTAGCATCCGCCTTCCCATAGCGGGCTCCAACAGCTTCCTGAAGTTCGACCGCACAGCGCACTGCATCGACGGGGCTCGCAAACTCGATCAGGAATCCGTCCCCAATCGTTTTCACCAATCGCCCATGATGAGAATGAATTCGCGGCTCGATGACCTGACGTCGGAGATCCCGAAGGCGGCTGAGCGTCCCCTCCTCGTCTCTGGACATAAGACCGGAATAGCCCACCACGTCAGCGGCAAGGACAGCAGCAAGACGTCTTTGCGCCGTGTGATCAGAAGGGCTGCTCATGGCCTCTCCAGGACGTCGACGCTGAAACGGCTGTAACGCAACGTCAGGAAGGCTTCGACCTGAGACGAAGCACCTTTCCATCAACTCTCATAATAAAGCCGCACGGCTCATCTGGTTGCGTCGAAAAACTGCATGAAATCATGCAAATTAAAGGTTTTCCGCATGTGACGACCCTACCGGAGGCTTGTATGCACAAGTCGTCACAACCATGGAAGAAACATCGTTCTTTATTTGCGCTTCATTAACCTTTCGAGGTGACGCTGGGTTAAGCACAAAAAAGAATGGAAGCCCGGCGATGTTTGGTATTTTGCGGCGCGCTCCACAGCCAGATGCGCTGGAGGATACGGCTCAGATCGCACCGGAGGAAAAAACGCCCCCTGTCGTCCAGAGCCGCCTGGAGACCGAGGTGGTGGACTCGCTCGAGGCCGACGTTCTGAAAGCCATCGAGGGTGTCACGCGGGCCATCGCGGTCGCGGCGTCCGATGTGGCGGCGGTGGAGAAGGATCTGGCCGAGATCCGCACTCATGCCGGGGAGCTGGCCTCGTCAGGCAAATCCACATCCGCGGAGTCGCTCTCGCTCGCCTCCTCGACCGAGGAACTCGCCGTCACGTCGGCCGAGATCGGCCGCTCGATGGAGCAAGCGAGCACGCGGATCGACAATGCCATCCAGGCCGCCCAGAAGGCGAGCGACCTGATCATGCAGCTTTCGGCGGCGACGGCGGAGATCGTCGGCATCGTCGATACGATCTCCGCCGTCGCGCGCCAGACGAACCTGTTGGCCCTCAACGCCACCATCGAGGCGGCCCGGGCCGGGGTGGCGGGACGGGGCTTTGCGGTCGTGGCAAGCGAGGTGAAGGTGCTGTCCACCCAGACCGGCCAGGCCGCCGACGACATCCGCCAGCGCATCGACCGCCTGCGCGAGACGGCCCAGGCCTCCACGGGCGCCGTGACGGAAGTGGTGGACGCCGTTCAGGGCGTTCGCCCCGTCTTCGATACGGTTCGCAACGCCGTCGGCGAGCAGAATGCCGCCATCAGCGAGGTGTCCCGCCTGGCGAGCGTGACGTCCTCCAGCGTCGGCAAGGTGAGTGAGCGTGCGGGCGCGGTGAATGCCATCTCTCTCGGCGCGAGCGACCGGGCCCACGAGGCCGATCAGGCGACCAGCCGGGCGGACGGGCTTGCCAAGGCTCTCGGCCAGCGCTTCGTCACGGTCATCCGCCAGAGCGAGATCGGCGACAGGCGCCGCTCGGACCGCTTCCCTGTCGACCGGCCGGCAACGCTCTGGATCTCCCAGCGCAGCGTTTCCTCCCGGCTGATCGATGTCAGCGCGGGCGGCCTGCTCATGACGGCTGTCCCGGGCTTCCATGGGACGCCGGGACTGGCGATCGAGATCGACATCCAGAATCTGGGCCGCATCGGCGCGCGGATCGTCGCCCTGAGTTCCATGGGCATCCATTGCCGCTTCGACGGACTGAACGAGGAGGCGCAGGCCCGCGTCGACGGCTTCGTGGCTCGTGTGGAGGCTACCTACCGTCCCCGGATCCTGCTCGCCCAGGAGACGGCCCGTCAGGTGGAGATGCTGATCGAGCAGGCCGTGGCCGACGGCCGGGTCTCGCGCGACGATGTCTTCGACACGGATTACCGGCCATTGTCCGGCACGGACCCGGTCCAGTACGGCACGGCCTATCTGCCCGTTTTCGAGAGGCTTCTGCCGTCCATTCTCGAGAGTGCTCTTGCCTCGGATCCGACGATGGCCTTCTGCCTCGCGATCGACCGCAACGGCTACATCCCGGTCCATAACCGGATCTATTCTCAAGCCCAGCGGGAGGGCGATCCGGTGTGGAACGCCGCCAATGCGCGCAACAAGCGGATTTTCGACGATCGCGCCGGCATTACGGCTGCGCGCTCCACCCGGCCGTTCATCGTGCAGGCCTATGCCCGCGACATGGGCGGCGGCAAGATCGTGATGATGCAGGAGGTGGATGCTCCCATCCGAGTCCTCGGCCGCCGCTGGGGTGGCCTCAGAACCGCATACAAAGCTTAACCTCGGGGGAACTCCAGGCCCATCTCGCGATAGCGCTCGGGATCGTCGCTCCAGTTCTCGCGCACCTTCACGAAGAGGAAGAGGTGGACCGGGGACTCGGCAATCTCGGCGATCTCCTTGCGGGCCGCCTGGCCGATGGACTTGATGGTCTGGCCGCCCTTGCCGAGCACGATCTTGCGCTGGCTGTCGCGCTCCACGAACACGGTCTGCTCGATGCGCACCGAACCGTCGGGCCGCACCTGCCACTGATCCGTCTCGACGGTCGACTCGTAGGGCAGCTCCTCGTGCAGGCGCTCGTAGATCTTCTCGCGGGTGATCTCGGCCGCCAGCATGCGCAGGGGCGCGTCGGAAATCTGGTCTTCCGGATAGAGCCAGGGCCCCTCCGGCATCATCTGGGCGAGCTGGCGCTTCAAGGTCTCGATGCCGTCGCCCTTGAGGGCCGAGATCATGAAGGTATGCGCGAACGGCACCTTCTCGTTGAGCTTCGAGGCCATTTCCAGAAGCCTGGAGCGCTCGATCAGGTCGATCTTGTTGAGAATCAGGACCTTCGGGCGCTTCAGCTCGGGCAGCTTCTCAAGGATCGCCTCGGCCTCCTCGTCGATGCCTTTGCGCACATCGAGGAGGAGCGCGATCACGTCCGCATCGCCTGCTCCGCCCCAGGCCGACGTGACCATGGCCCTGTCGAGGCGGCGCTTGGGCTTGAAGATGCCGGGCGTGTCCACGAACACGATCTGCGCCTCGCCCTCGATGGCGATGCCGCGCACCAGGGCGCGTGTCGTCTGCACCTTGCGGGAGACGATGGAAACCTTGGAGCCGACGAGCGAGTTCAGCAGCGTCGACTTGCCTGCATTCGGAGCGCCGATGAGAGCGACGAAACCGGCCTTTGTGTTGGTCTGCTCAGGCTGTTCCATGCTCTTCCTCCGTCCACACGCCCTCTCTCAAGAGAAGGCTTCGCGCGGCAGCCTGTTCCGCAATGCGCTTCGATGTGCCGAGGCCGAACGCGGTATCCGCTCCCTTGACCTTGACCATCACCCGGAACTTGGGTGCATGATCCGGTCCGGTCTGCTCGGCGATGGTGTAGGTCGGCGGCGGCAGGCCGCGCCCCTGGGCCCATTCCTGCAAGGCGCTCTTGGGATCGCGCAGCGGGCGGCGCGGCGCCTCCAGCAACGGCTGGAACGCGCGCTCGACGACGCCGCTTGCGGCCTCGTAGCCGCCATCCATGAAGACCGCGCCGATGATCGCCTCGCAGACATCCGCCAGGATGGTCTGGTTGCGCCGCTCGCCCGAATGCGCCTCGCCGGCGCCGAGCTTAAGGTAGGGACCGACATCCCAGGCGATGGCGATCTCTGCGCAGCTTTCGCGCCGCACGAGCTCCGCCAGCCGCCGGGAGAGCTCGCCTTCCGGCGCGCCGGGAAAAGTCTTGAAGAGCAGTTCCGCGATGGCAAGGCCGAGCACCCGGTCACCGAGGAACTCGAGCCTCTGGTAGCTCTGCCCGTCCGCCTTCGGAGCGCTGACATGGGTCAGGGCCTCATCCAGGAGTTCAGGCTTTTCAAAGCGGTAGCCGAGCCTCTTCAGAAGCTCGTCGAGTTGAGGCTTGCGGCGCGCCACGGGTCAGTGGATCCGCTCGAAGAGGCGGTTCCAGCGGATCTTCTGCGGCCATTCCCACGGGCGCCAAAGGGAGGCGCTCTCGTCGATCGAGAAGAAGATGATCTCCGCGCGGCCCACCAGATTCTCGAACGGCACCTGCCCGACGCTTGCCTCATCACGCGAGTCGGTCGAGTTGTCCCGGTTGTCGCCCATCATGAGGAAATGGCCGGGCTGCACCGTGTAGACATTGGTGTTGTCCCAGTATCCGCGGTCGCCGTCGCGCTCGATGACGAAGTGGGAGACGCCGCCGGGCAGCGTCTCCTTGTATTGCGGGACCGAAATCGTGCGGCCGTAGAGGTCGGTGGTCTTGTAGTCCTCGACGCGCTCGCGCTGGACCGGCTGACCGTTGATGTGCAGCACGCCGCTGATCACCTGGATCTTGTCTCCGGGAAGCCCGATCACGCGCTTGATGTAATCGGTGGAATTATCCTTCGGCAGCTTGAACACGGCGATCTCGCCACGCTTGGGCTCCGAGCCGAAGATGCGGCCGGAGAAGATACCCGGGCTGAAGGGGATCGAGTGCTTGGAATAGCCGTAGGAATATTTCGAGACGAACAGGTAGTCGCCGATCAGCAGGGTCGGGATGAGAGAGCCCGAAGGGATGTTGAAGGGCTGGAAGAGCACGGTGCGGACGACCACCGCGATCAGGAGCGCCTGGATGATGACCTTGATCGTTTCCCAGAGGCCGCCTTCTTCGTTCTTCACGGTGCTACCCACATATTTGCTGGTTTTGTCGCTCACGTCACTCGACCTATTGCTTTGGAACGGCACGGCTCTTGCCGCCCACCTATGTGTGATCGTCGAGAGAGGTTTGCACTCAGCCCCGGGTGCAAACCTCTCTCGATGTCGTTTTTGCGGCCCCTGTTTGCGACCAGGTAGGCCGCTTTGC
Source organism: Microvirga arvi (assembly GCF_016892765.1). Classification (GTDB taxonomy): domain Bacteria; phylum Pseudomonadota; class Alphaproteobacteria; order Rhizobiales; family Beijerinckiaceae; genus Microvirga; species Microvirga arvi. The sequence goes on along the minus strand of NZ_JAFEMD010000029.1, from coordinate 15,702 downwards.
CGCGCCATGCTCTAGCCTAAGCTGCGTCCTGCCGCAACGCAGCCCCTCTTTCAGGCCGGCAGCGCCTCGATGATCACGAAGGCCTGGGCCATGGGCGGATCGTCCGTCAGGGATACGTGGACAAGCGCCTTGTGACCCTCGGGGGTCATATCCTGCAGACGCTTCAGGGCGCCCCCCGTCAATCGCATCGTCGGCCGGCCGCTGGGAAGGTTGACCACCTCCATGTCGCGCCAGAAGACACCGTGGCTCAAGCCCGTTCCCAGGGCCTTGGCGCAGGCCTCCTTGGCGGCGAAGCGGCGGGCATAGGACGGCGCGCGGGCCGCGCGACGGTCGCTCCTCGCCCGCTCGCCCTCGGTGTAGATGCGATGGGTGAAACGGTCGCCGAAGCGCTCGATGGATTTCTCGATCCGGCGGATGTCGCAGAGATCGGACCCGATGCCCAGAATCATGCCCGCACCTGCGCCCGGCCCTCGTCCATGGCGGCGCGCATGGCCCGTACGGCCTCGTCGAGCCCATAGAAGATGGCCTCGCCGATCAGGGAATGGCCGATGTTGAGCTCCACGATCTGCGGAATGGCTGCGACCGGACGCACGGAGCTGAGATCGAGCCCGTGGCCGGCATGGATTTCGAGGCCGATCCTGGCTCCGTGCTCGGCGGCCCGGCGCAGGCGCTCCAGCTCATGGGCAACCCGTGCCTCGTCGCCTTCGACCACGGCCTCGCAATAGGTGCCGGTATGGAGTTCGACCACGGGAGCCTGCAGGTCGCAGGCGGCGTCCATGACCTCGATTTCGGGCTCGACGAAAAGGGACACGCGGATACCCACACCTTTCAGTTCCTTGATCGCCGGACGCAGATGGGCATGGGCACCGATGATGTCGAGCCCCCCTTCCGTGGTGCGCTCCTCGCGCTTTTCCGGCACGAGGCAGGCCGCATGAGGATGAAGCCGGGTGGCGAGGCCGACCATCTCCGAGGTCGCGGCCATCTCGAAATTGAGCGGCACGAAGAGCTGGCGCTTGAGCCGCTCCATGTCCTCGTCCCGGATATGGCGCCGGTCTTCGCGCAGATGGGCCGTGATCCCGTCGGCCCCGGCGAGAACCGCCAGATGAGCGGCCCGGATCGGGTCGGGATGGGTGCCGCCGCGGGCGTTCCGGACGGTCGCGACGTGGTCGATGTTGACGCCGAGGCGTAGAGGAAGAGCGTTCATAAGGGTGTTTTAGCCTAGTATGGGCCGCTGACCAGAGCCCCATTACGGCTCAGCTAGGCTATCAACGGCAAATCGCCGCGCCGTGTCATTCCCGGCCGGAGCGGCAGCGGAGGGGAAGGGAATCCACTGACACCTGCTGCATTATGGATCCCCTTCCCGGCCCTTTGGGCCGCCGGGGATGACACCCTCTACGTCATGGCCGGACTTGTTCCGGCCATCCACGTCCTCGGAACCATGGCGGCGTAAAGACGTGGATCCCCGGGACAAGCCCGGGATGACGAGGGAATGGGTGGACATGGCGACCCTTGCCTTCCAATCCCAAATCGACTATAGCCGCCGCTTCGCGTTCGCTCCGGCCGGGGGCTGAACGGACGGCATGGCTTGGCCATGCAGGGGTTTTAAGCTCCGTCGTCCCGTGTCTCCGCCTTCGACAATCGCTCGGGCCTTGCAGGCTCGAAGGGCTTGGCGCCGATCGGATGCGCGAAACGGCCGAAACACTCCTCAAAGCAGTGCAAGGCTTGACCCTCAAACCCTGAGAAAGGCCCATTATGCCTCTCTACGAGCATATCTTCATGGCTCGCCAGGATGTCACCCCGCAGCAGGTCGAGGCTATGGTCGACCAGTACAAGGGCGTCATCGAGCAGAATGGCGGCAGCGTCGACAAGACCGAGATGTGGGGCGTGAAGTCCCTAGCCTACCGCATCAAGAAGAACCGCAAGGCGCATTTCACGATGTTCAACCTCAACGCTCCGGCTCCGGCCGTGGCCGAGATGGAGCGTCAGATGCGCATCAACGAAGACATCCTTCGTTTCATGACCATCAAGGTCGAAGAGCTCGAGACCGAGCCGTCCGTGATGATGCAGAAGCGCGACCGTGACGAGCGCAAGGACCGCGAGCGCCGCGAGCGCGATGGCGGCGGCTTTGACGGCGCCGGCGAAGGCGAGGAGGCTTAATCATGGCATTTGGTGCAACCGGTGGCGCCGCTGGCGGCGGCCGTCGTCCCTTCTTCCGCCGTCGCAAGACCTGCCCGTTCTCAGGTCCCAACGCGCCGAAGATCGACTACAAGGACACGAAGCTCCTGTCCCGCTACATCTCCGAGCGCGGCAAGATCGTTCCGTCCCGCATCACGGCCGTGTCGGCCAAGAAGCAGCGTGAGCTCGCCCAGGCGATCAAGCGCGCCCGCTTCCTGGGCCTCCTGCCCTACGTGATCCGCTAATCAAGCTTCAGGCGGGCCGCTCCATGCGGCCCGTCTCCTTCTCATGATCGCCCAGCGGTGAGAACCCGCCGGGTCAGTTGAGGCAGATGCCTCTAACCCTGCCGGTGAGCAGCGGGACAGCGAGACGATGAATTTTATTGCAACAGGCATAGGCGCGGGCCTCGTATCGGCCCTCCTGACCGCGGTGATCGTCAAGGCGACGCCGCTGGCGGCCATGCTGTATCTGCTTGCCCCCATTCCCGTCCTGATCGTGTCCCTCGGCTGGGACCACCGCTCCGGCCTCGTGGCGGCTGTCGTGGGCGGCCTCGCCATCGCGTTCATCCTGTCCCCCTTGAGCGGACTAGGCTTTGCCGTCATCACCGCCCTGCCCGCCTGGTGGCTGTCCTACCTCGCCCTGCTCGGACGTCCCGGGGCGGACGGCACCATGGAATGGTATCCGCTCGGACGGCTCCTGGCCTGGGCCGCGGCGACGGCTGCGCTCACCATCATCGCCGCCGGCGTAATCTCGACGGGGGGCGATTACGGCGCCTTCGAGCGGAACACCCGCGATGTGGCCGAAGCCTTCGTGAACGCCCAATTCGCCGCAACCGGGACCGATGCTCTCGATGCCGAGACCCGCGAGCAGCTGATCGCCATCTTCGCCCGCCTGACCTCCTTCCTCTCGGCCCAGGGCTTCGTCACCGTGCTGGCGATCTATCTCTGGGCCGCCGCACGGATCGTCCGGGTCTCCAAGCGGCTGCCGCGTCCCTGGCCGTCGGTGCCCGAATTGGTGATGCCCCGCTCCGCCGGGCTGATCCTGATCGTCGCGCTCATCGCCGCGAATTTCGACGGCTTCATCGGCGCGCTCGGCATGGCGCTGTCGGGGGCCTTCCTCATGGCCTTCGCCTTCCAGGGACTGGCCGCCATCCATGACCGCACCCGGGGCAAGTCGGGCCGCTCGTTCCTGCTGACGGCCCTGTACGTCCTCATCTTCATTACCCAGGGCATCCTGATGGTTGCCCTGGCCCTCTTCGGCATCGCCGATTCCACCTTCGGCCTGCGCCGCCGCTTCGGCACGCGGCCGAACCCACCGCCAACCCTTTCCACCTGATCACGAACCTAAAGGAGACAACCATGGAAGTGATCCTTCTCGAGCGCGTCGCAAAGCTCGGCCAGATGGGCGAGACCGTGAAGGTCCGTTCCGGCTACGCCCGCAACTTCCTCCTGCCGCGCGGCAAAGCTCTGCGCGCCACCGAGGGCAACAAGAAGCATTTCGAGACCCAGCGCGCCCAGCTCGAGGCCCGCAACCTCGAGCGCCGCAAGGAAGCGGAGACCGTCGGCGAGAAGCTGAACGGCCAGAGCTTCATCATCCTACGCCAGTCCGGCGAGACCGGCGTGCTCTACGGCTCGGTCTCCACCCGCGACCTCGCCGAGATCATGACCGAGAACGGCTTCACGGTTGACCGCAACCAGATCGCCATCAACCAGCCGATCAAGACCATCGGCCTGCACAATGTGCCGGTCGCCCTCCATCCGGAGGTCGAGGTGAAGGTGACCATCAACGTCGCCCGCAGCCCCGAGGAAGCCGAGCGTCAGGCGCGCGGCGAACAGGTCACGACCCGCGAAGAGACCAACCTCGACGATCTCGGCCTCGAGGTCGGCGCGGCCCTGGCCGAAGCTGGCGGCGACGAGGAGCTCTGAGACCTTATGTCATTCCCGGCTTCGGGAATGGCATTGATCCTCTCCAATGTCATGGCCGGGCTTGTCCCGGCCATCCCGATACGGTGAAGCTCCGCGCTTCTCGGATCGGGATCACCGGCATGAAGCCGGTGATGACGCGAGGGCGGGCCTCAAGCTAGAGCAATTGCTCTAGTTCCTGTTTTGTTCTAAAATCGCGCTCTCCGTCGATTCGACGGGGAGCGTTTTTTGTTCGGGTTTCGGGCTTGCGGTGAGAGTCAAGCCAGGACGCCGGCGAAAAGATGAGCGGTGTGAGAATCGAGGACAGCGAGGACAGATTGGGAAGAGTCCCGGCTTCGTGTCCGCCTGGCAACCATTAGAACACGAATTGCGGTCTAAGAGACTCTAACCCTTCCCTGTTTCCGGAGCGCCAGATGGCCACCGCCAACGCCCTGATCGCCCGTCTCGAAGCCGCCGAGCCGCAGTTTCGGACGCCTCCCAGCAACATCGAGGCCGAACAGGCCCTGCTGGGCGCGATCCTGGTCAATAACGATGCCTATTATCGCGTCTCCGACTTCCTCGAGGCCGGGCATTTCATCGAGGACCTGCACCGGCGCATCTATGAGGTGGCGACGAGCCTCATCAAGGCCGGCAAGGTCGCGACCCCGATCACCATGAAGACCTTCCTGGGGGATCAGGACCTCGGCGGCATCACCGTCTCGCAGTACCTCGCGCGCCTCGCGGCCGAGGCCACGACCGTCATCAATGCCGAGGATTACGGCCGCACGATCTACGATCTCGCCGTGCGCCGGAACCTGATCAACATCGGCGAGGAGATGGTCAACGCCGCCTTCGACGCGCCCGTCGATTCCGCGCCCCGTGACCAGATCGAGGAGGCGGAGCGCCGGCTCTATGCGCTCGCCGAAACCGGCCGCTACGACGGCGGCTTCCAGCGCTTTTCCGATGCGCTCACCGCCGCTATCGACATGGCGGCGGCCGCCTACAAACGCGAAGGCGCGCTCTCAGGCATCTCCACCGGCCTCGTCGATCTCGACAAGTCCCTCGGCGGCCTGCAACCGTCGGATCTCGTGATCCTCGCCGGCCGGCCCGCGATGGGTAAGACCTCGCTGGTCACGAACATCGCATTCAACATCGCCAAAGCCTATCAGGCCGAGAAGCAGCAGGACGGCAACCTGAAGACCGTGAACGGCGGCATCGTCGGGTTCTTCTCCCTCGAAATGTCCGCCGAGCAGCTGGCGACCCGTATCATCGCCGAGCAGTCGGGCGTACCCTCCTACAAGATCCGCCGCGGCGACATGCGCGAGGACGACTTCTACAAGATCACCGAAGCCGCCCGCGAGATGCAGTCGATCCCCTTCTACATCGACCAGACCGGCGGCATCTCCATCGCCCAGCTCGCCGCCCGCGCCCGCCGCCTGAAGCGCCAGCGCGGCCTTGACGTTCTCATTGTCGACTACCTGCAGCTTCTCTCCGGCTCGTCCAAGAAGGGTGAGAACCGCGTGCAGGAGCTGACCGAGATCACCACCGGCCTCAAGGCGCTCGCCAAGGAGCTGTCGGTTCCGCTGATCGCCCTGTCACAGCTCTCCCGTCAGGTGGAATCCCGCGACGACAAGAGGCCGCAGCTCTCCGACCTTCGTGAATCGGGCTCGATCGAGCAGGACGCCGACGTGGTCATGTTCGTTTACCGCGAGGAGTACTATCTGAAGAACAAGGAGCCGAAACCCGGCACCGAGGAATACTTCAAGTGGCAGTCGGAAATGGATCAGGTCCACGGCAAGGCCGAGGTCATCATCGGCAAGCAGCGTCACGGACCGACCGGCACCGTGCAGCTGGCCTTCCAGGCCGACATCACCCGCTTCACCAACCTTGCGGACGAAGACAAACTCCCTGATCGGATTGGCGATTGACCAAGATTACCTCCCAGGCCGACCCGGCCGGCGACATCCCTGAGAGCGCCGCCGGCGGTGTCCTTCATATCGATCTCGATGCCCTGGCCGCGAACTGGCGCATTCTGCGCGACAATGCGGGTGACGCCGAAACCGCTGCGGTGGTCAAGGCGAATGCCTATGGCACAGGCATCGAGAAGGCCGTGCCGGCTCTCGGCAAGGCCGGCTGCCGCACGTTCTTCGTGGCGCATCTTGGCGAGGCGGTGCGTGCCCGTGCGGTCGCGCCCGATGCGGCGATCTACGTGCTGAACGGGCTCTTCTCCGACACCTGCGCCACCTACGCGGCGTTCGACCTGCGCCCCGTTCTCGGCTCCTTCGAGGAGATCGAGGAATGGGCCGGGTTCTGCCGGGCTCAATCGCAGAAACTCAAGGCCGCGATCCATGTGGATACCGGCATGAACCGGCTCGGCCTCACCGTGCCGCAGGGCCTGACCCTGAAGGATCTGGCGGGCTTGAACGATTTCGAGACGGCTCTCCTCATGAGCCACTTCGTCAGTGCCGAGGAGAGTGACAACCCGCTCAACGGTGAGCAGATCGAGGCCTTCCAGGCCGTGCGGGCGACGCTCCCCGGCATTCCGGCCTCTCTTGCCAATTCCTCGGGCATCTTCCTGAAGGACAAGCCCCATTTCGATCTCGCCCGGCCGGGCTACGCGCTCTATGGCGGCAATCCGACGCCTGATCGCAGCAACCCCATGCGCCCGGTCGTCGGTCTCGAGGGCCGCATCGTCCAGTTGCGCTGGGTCGAGGCGGATCACACGGTCGGTTATAACGGCCGCTGGATCGCTTTGACCAAGCGCCGCATCGCGACGATCTCGATAGGCTATGCGGACGGCTATCCGCGCTCGTCGAGCGCAAGGGGCAAGAGCGGTGACGAGCTGCTCGCCGGCATGGCGCTGGTGGCCGGGCAACGCTGCTCCTTCGCGGGCAACGTCTCCATGGACCTGATCACCGTGGATGTCACGGATGTGCCGGAAGCCGAGGTAAAGCGCGGCGACACCGTCACGTTGATCGGCGGCGAGCTGACCATCGACGAGGTCGGCCGCCGCGCCGGCACCATCGGCTACGAGATCCTGACCGGTCTCGGAGCGCGCTACGCCCGCACCTATCGTGGGGGCAAAAGCTGATGGCCAAGCAGCGTCACCCCGCCTTCGTCTGCCAGGAATGCGGCGCCGTCTACAATCGCTGGAAGGGCAAGTGCGAGGCCTGCGGCGGCTGGAACACCATCGTCGAGGAAACCGGCTCCGCAAGCCCCATGGCGGGACCGGCCGCCACTCGCCCGTCCCGCGCCAAGGGCCGGATCTTTCCCCTCGAAGGCCTGCAGGGCGAGACCAAGGAAGCACCGCGCACGCCGTCCGGGATCGCAGAACTTGACCGCGTCACCGGCGGCGGCTTCGTGCACGGCTCGATCATCCTGCTCGGCGGCGATCCCGGCATCGGCAAATCCACCCTCCTGATGCAGGCCTCCGCGGCGCTGGCCATGCGCGGCCAGCGCGTGGCTTACATCTCAGGCGAGGAGGCGGTGGCCCAGGTGCGCCTGCGGGCCGAGCGCCTCGGCCTCGGACAGGCGCCGGTCGAACTCGCCTCGGAGACCAATGTCGAGGACATCATCGCGACCCTGAGCCAAGGACGCCCTCCGGCGCTCGCCATCATCGACTCGATCCAGACCATGTGGACCGAGACCGTGGAATCCGCCCCCGGCACGGTGACCCAAGTGCGCGGCTCGGCCCAGGCGCTCATCCGCTTCGCCAAGACCACGGGCACCGCCGTGATCCTGGTCGGCCACGTGACCAAGGACGGCCAGATCGCCGGTCCCCGCGTGGTCGAGCACATGGTTGATGCGGTGGTCTCCTTCGAGGGAGATACCGGCCACCATTTCCGCATCATGCGCGCCGTGAAGAACCGTTTCGGCCCCACCGACGAGATCGGCGTCTTCGAGATGTCGGATCAGGGCCTGCGCGAGGTGCCGAACCCCTCCGAGCTTTTTCTCGCCGGCCGCGACATGGCAACCGCCGGCACGGCGGTCTTCGCCGGAATGGAGGGCACCCGCCCGCTGCTGGTCGAGATCCAGGCTCTCGTCGCCCCCTCGTCCCTCGGCACGCCCCGCCGTGCGGTTGTCGGCTGGGACCAGAGCCGGTTGTCCATGGTGCTGGCGGTGCTGGAGGCTCATGGCGGGCTCAAGCTCGGCATGCACGACGTCTACCTCAACGTCGCCGGCGGGCTGCGCATCACCGAGCCGGCGGCGGATCTTGCGGCAGCGGCCGCCCTGGTGTCATCGCTCTCCGGCAATCCGTTGCCGCCGGATACGGTCTATTTCGGCGAGATGGGCCTCTCCGGCGCGATCCGACCGGTGGCTCAGGAGCAGGCCCGCCTGAAGGAGGCGGCGAAGCTCGGCTTTTCCAGCGCGGTCTCGCCGCAGCCGAGGCTCGACAAGGGCAAGGGCTCCAAGAGCGAGCGGCTCCCGCTCGCTACCTCGGCCATTGGGCATATCACCGACTTGGTTGCCAACATTGCAGCCCGCCGACGGAAGGCTTCTTAGCCAGGATCAATTAGCAAAGGTCTAGGCCATTCGGGTCATATTGACATCTTTTGTTATTCTATAACACATAGATATGATTACTATACTTGCGGTGTACCTCGAAAGAGGTATCCTCACGCCCAAGAAACTGGAAGGGGCCACTATGCCTATCGTGATCACGGCAAAGACAGTTCAGGAAAATTTGCTTCAGGATACAGTCGTCGGGGTCCTTGACGTCGATAATCCGCCTCAGGGCACAGGGGATTACACGTTCGCTCTTGAGGAAGATTTCGGTGGGCGCTTCAAGATTGAACAGAATGCGACCTCAGGTGATTGGGAGTTGATCGCCATTGCCGGAGCGAATTTCTTCAACTTCGAGGATGACGCTCTAAGCTCTTTCCCAGTCGCTATCACGGCAACGCGGGGAGACCATTCCACGTTGGATGCAACGATCACGGTTGAAGTGACCGACATCGATGAAGCCCCGACGGACATTGTCGTTACCGGTGGTACGGTCGCCGAGAGCACTGCCGTGGGTACCGTCGTGGCCTCGCTGAAGGCTACGGATCCTGATGCGGCCGACCAGAATGCCACCTTCACCTATACCCTCGTTGATGCCCAAGGTAACGCAACGACCAGCAACTTTTTCACGGTTGACGGCGCTGCCATCAAGCTGAAGGCCGGGCTCGACAACGCTCAGGTCGGCACACACACCCTTTACGTCAAAGTCGCCGATCCGCAGGACGCGAGCCTGTCCTATGTCGAGCAGGTGACGATCACTGTCACGAACTCTGCCGAAACCGCCACCGGCACGAACAAGAACGACCGCATCATCGGCACGGCGGATGACGACATCCTCAACGGTCTCGGCGGCAACGACAAGATCTATGGCCTTGGCGGCAACGACACGATCAACGGCGGCCTGGGCAAGGATATGCTCTATGGCGGCGATGGCCAGGACACCTTCGTGTTCGACACGGCCGTCAAGAAGGGCCATTTCGATCATATCGAGGACTTCAAGGCGTCCGACGACACGATCCAGATCAGCTTGGCTGCTCTCAAAGCCTTCAAGGTGAAGGGTCCAAAGACGAGCGATGTGCACTCGAAGAAAGGCGCGGACGACGACAAGGGAAAGCCGGATGACAAGGGCGGCACCAAATCCGTCGGCTTCGACAAGCTCTTCGTGAAGGGGCAGAAGCTCCAGAAGAAGTTCTTCAACGTCGGCACCAAGCTCAGCGACACCCCGGACGGATCGAACGATTACATCTTCTACAACAAGAAGAACGGCTTCGTTTATCTGGACTTGGACGGTTCCGGCAAAGGCAAGGGCATCGAGATCCTCAAGGTGAAGCCCGGCACGGCGCTCACCGCCGACGACTTCCTGTTCATCTGAACGGGAAGGTTCAGCCTCCTCTCAGGCCCCGGCGGAGTCGCCGGGGCTTTTTCTATTCAATGGGTCGTCTTTGCAGCATGCGAGGCTTGACGCCGTCGCACTCCGCACCCACCCGTTAAGGAACCGCGCTGCAAATCCTGCCGGATTGCGTGACACTCCAGGTTTCAGGGAGCCCCATCGGTGACAGAACAGAACCGCCAGATCGTCCTCGCCTCCCGTCCCGCCGCGCGTCCTTCCAAGGACAACTTCGACCTCGTGCGAACGCCCATTCCCACTCCCGGCGAAGGACAGGTGCTGCTTAAAGTTCGGTATCTCTCGCTCGATCCCTACATGCGGGGCCGCATGAGCGCCGCGAAATCCTATGCGGCGGCGGTGGCGATCGGCCAGGTGATGGAGGGCGGCACGGTGGCCGAGGTGCTGGAGAGCCGGCACCCGGACTACAAGCCCGGCGATGTTGTCCTCTCCTATTCCGGCTGGCAATCCCATGCCGTTGCGGACGCAAAGGCTCTTCGAAAGCTCGATCCGAACCAAGCTCCTGTGACGACCGCGCTCGGCGTTCTCGGGATGCCGGGCTTCACGGCCTATGCGGGATTGCTCACCATCGGACGACCCAAGGCCGGTGAAACCGTCGTGGTCGCGGCGGCCAGTGGGCCCGTCGGCGCGACGGTCGGGCAGATCGCGCGGATCATGGGTGCCCGGGCAGTGGGCATCGCCGGCGGGCCCGAGAAATGCGCCCTGGTGCGCGACAGGTTCGGCTTCGATGCCGCCATCGACCACCGCTCGTCGACCTTGGCCGAGGACCTGCGGGCAGCCTGCCCGGATGGCATCGATGTTTATTTCGAGAATGTGGGCGGCAGGGTTTGGGACGCCGTCTTCCCCCTGCTCAACACCTTCGCCCGCATCCCGGTCTGCGGCCTCATCGCGCAGTACAACGCCACGGGACCCTTCGAGGGACCGGACCGTCTGCCCATCCTCATGCGCGATGTCCTCACCAAGAGCCTGACCATCCGCGGCTTCATCCAGCGCGAGTTCGGCGACCAGCGCCCCGCCTTCTACCGGGACATGGCGCAGTGGATCGCGGAGGGACGCGTCAGGTACAAAGAAGACATTGTCCAGGGGCTCGAGAACGCACCCGAGGCCTTTTTCGGCCTGCTGGAGGGCAAGAACTTCGGCAAGCTGATCATCGAGGTCAGCTGACCGATCCCATCCCGTCGAGGGATGAGAAAGGGTTCATTCCGTGTCGTCCCCAGCGCACGCAATCCGGAAAGGGGATCCACGATCAGGCTCAGCGGCATGGAGTCCCTCCCTTTCGCCGCGCTCCGGTGGGGAATGACACCCCCCGGCATGACTGCTAGCGTTCCGGGGTGACGAAAGCCTTTCTTAACGCTATAGAGCCAGGCTTCGAACCCGCAAAGGCGGCTCCATTCCTGTTATTCTGCGTAGGCCCGGCCCATGCCCTTTTCCGTTCTGGACCTCGTCGTCATCGGTATCGTCCTGATCTCGGCTCTTCTGGCCGCCGTGCGCGGCTTCACCCGCGAGGTGCTCGCCATCGTGGCCTGGGTCGTCGCGGCTGCGGCGGCCTGGTATCTGCACCCGATGGCGCTGCCGATCGCCCAGCAATACATCAGCAGCAACACCGTTTCGCTGGTGGCCTCCATCGGCGCGATCTTCGTCGTTACCCTGATCATCGTCTCGATCATCACCGTGCAGATTTCCGACCTGATCCTCGATTCCCGGATCGGCGCCCTCGACCGGACGCTCGGGCTGTTTTTCGGTGCGGCCCGCGGTTTCCTGATCTGCGTGATCGGCTGGGCCTTCCTGGGCTGGCTGCTGCAGGGCAAGGAGCCTGAATGGGCCACCGCCTCCAAGACCCGCCCGGCCATGGAGAATACCCGCGACAACATCATCGCCATGCTGCCGGAGAACGCCGAGGCTCTCATCCAGCGACTGCGCAACAAGGACGCCACGCCGGAGGCCGAGCCGGCCGAACCCGATCCGCAGCGCCCGGCGACGCCCGCCCCTGCTGCACCGCCTCCGGCTCCCCAGCGGCGAAGCTGATAGATCGCTGGGAACACGTTCCCGGCAGCGGCAGAATAGCCATTGGCGTTTGCCCCAAGGACGACTACATAGGGGCGGCGCCGGTTGGGGCGCGAATCCCAAAGGTATGATCGATGTCTGCTTTGTCTGAGACGTGGCAGGTCACGCCGAAACAGGTGGACCTCGACCTCGACGGCGATACCCTGCGCGAAGAATGCGGCGTCTTCGGCATCTACGGACATCCTGATGCGGCCGCCATCACGGCGCTGGGGCTCCACGCCCTGCAGCACCGCGGCCAGGAAGCGGCGGGCATCGTCACCTTCAACGGCTCGGTCTTCCATTCCGAGCGCAAGCTGGGCCTCGTGGGAGACAGCTTCTCCGACCGGGCAACCATCGAGCGCCTCGAAGGACTCTCGGCCATCGGCCATGTGCGCTATTCGACCACGGGCGAGACGGTGCTGCGCAACGTGCAGCCGCTCTTCGCCGAACTCGACGGCGGCGGCTTCGCGGTCGCCCATAACGGCAACCTCACCAACGGCCTGACCCTGCGCCGCAACCTGATCCGCGACGGGGCCATCTGCCAGTCCACCACGGACACGGAGGTGATCGTCCACCTCGTCGCCCGCAGCCGCAAGGACCGTGTGGTGGAGCGCTTCGTGGAAGCGATCCAGAAGATCGAGGGCGCCTACGCGCTCGTGGCGCTGACCAACAAGAAGCTGATCGGCGCCCGCGACCCGATGGGCATCCGCCCGCTGGTGCTGGGCGAGCTCGACGGCCGCTATATCCTCGCCTCCGAGACCTGCGCGCTCGACATCATCGGCGCCCGCTTTGTCCGCGACGTGGAAAACGGCGAGTGCGTCGTCATCTCGGACGATGGCATCGAGTCATTCCGCTTTGCCCCCGAGCAGGCGCCCCGCCCCGACATCTTCGAATACATCTATTTCGCCCGCCCCGATTCCATCGTGAACGGCCGCAGCGTCTACGAGGTGCGCAAGGCGATGGGCCGCGAGCTGGCTCATGAATCAGCCACCGAGGCGGACGTGGTCATTCCCGTGCCGGATTCCGGCGTGCCGGCGGCCATCGGCTATGCCCAGTCCTGCGGCCTGCCCTACGAACTCGGGATCATCCGCAACCATTATGTCGGCCGAACCTTCATTCAGCCGACCCAGTCGGTGCGCGAACTCGGCGTGCGCATGAAGCATTCCGCCAATCGCGCGGCGATCGCAGGCAAGCGCATCGTGCTCGTGGACGACAGCCTCGTGCGCGGCACCACCTCGGTGAAGATCGTGCGCATGATGCGCGAGGCCGGGGCGAAGGAGGTTCACTTCCGCATCTCCAGCCCGCCGATCACCCATCCCGACTTCTACGGCATCGACACGCCGGAGAAGGAGAAGCTGCTCGCCGCCACCCACAACCTGGAGCAGATGCGCCAGTATATCGGGGCGGATTCGCTTGCCTTTCTCTCCATCGAGGGCGTCTACCGGGCCATGGGCGAGGAGCGCCGCAATCCGGCGCAGCCGCAATTCACCGACCATTGCTTCACGGGCGACTACCCGACGCCGCTGACGGACCTCGCCGTCGCCACCCCGCGTCGCCTCGCCGTTCTCGCCGAAGCCGACTGAGGAACCATGGACAAGCCCCTTCAGAACCGCGTCGCGGTCGTCACTGGCGCCTCGCGCGGCATCGGCCGCGCGGCGGCGCTCGCCCTTGCCGAAGCCGGCGCCCATGTGATCGCGCTCGCCCGCACCCAGGGCGCGCTGGAATCTCTCGACGACGAGATCCGAGCGAAGGGCGGCGCGGCTACTCTCGTGCCGGTGAACCTGAAAGACCTCGACGCTCTCGACCGCCTGGGCGCCGCCATCCACGAGCGCTGGGGCAAGCTCGACATCCTGCTCGGCAATGCCGGCCAGCTCGGCGAGCTGGCGCCGATCACCCATATCGACCAGCCGGTCTGGGACGAGGTGATGGCGGTCAACGTCACCGCCAATTACCGCCTGATCCGCTCTCTCGATCCGCTGCTGCGCGCCTCGGATGCCGGCCGGGCGATCTTCATCACCTCCGGCGCCGCCCACAAGCACAAGGCCTATTGGGGCGTCTATTCGGTTTCCAAGGCCGCCCTCGAAGCGCTGGTGCGCACCTATGCGGCCGAGACGGTGACGACGCCGGTCAAGGCGATGCTGCTCAATCCCGGCCCCCTGCGCACCGCCATGCGCCGCGCCGCCATGCCGGGCGAGGACCCGCTGACCCTGAAGACACCGGAAGACCTTGCCCCTCACATCGTGAAGCTCGCCCTGCCCTCATGGACCGAGACCGGCAGGATCTACGATTTCACGCAGGACGGCAAAGTCATCGAGCCGCAGCCGCCGGCCTGAGGCGGGAGCTCATATCGATGGCCGCACGCGACCTGTTCGATCTCTCAGGGAAGACGGCCCTGGTGACCGGTTCCTCGGGAGGGCTCGGCCTCGCCATGGCCCGGGGCCTCGCGGAGGCCGGCGCTGCCGTCATTCTCAACGGCCGTGACCAGTCCAAGCTTGCTGCTGCCGCGCATAAGCTGACGGCAGCCGGGCATCAGGTCACAGCCTGCGCGTTCGATGTCTCCGATGAGCAGGCGGTCATGGCTGCGTTCGCCGGGTTCGACCGCTCCGGTACGTCCATCGACATCCTCATCAACAATGCCGGCATCCAGCTGCGCAAGCCGATGGTGGATCTGGCGGCGGACGAATGGCGGAGGGTCCTGGAGACCAATCTCACGAGCGCCTTCCTCGTCGGCCGCGAGGCTGCCCGGCGCATGATCGCGCGGGGCCAGGGCGGCAAGATCATCAATATCGGCTCGCTCACCAGTGAAGTCGCCCGCGCAACCGTCGCGCCCTACACGGCGGCGAAGGGCGGGATCAAGCAGCTAACCCGCTCCATAGCGGCCGAGTGGGCCGTGCATGGCATCCAGGCGAACGCCATCGGCCCCGGCTACATCGTCACCGACATGAACAAGGCCCTCGTGGAGGATGCCAAGTTCGACGCCTGGGTGCGGGGCCGCACGCCGTCCGGACGCTGGGGCGTTCCGGACGACCTGATCGGTGTGACCGTCTTCCTGGCCTCCCCCGCATCGGCCTACGTGAACGGCCAGATCATCTATGTCGATGGCGGCATGCTGGCCGTCCTGTAGCCGCCAGCGCCCTCTCCTGCTCACCGCGTCCCGAAACGGCTGACCATCTCCCGGCGCACCCGGACCGCGAGCCGCTCGCTGTCGAGGCTTACATCGTCTTCGGTCACGACCTTTCCCGCGGCGACAGCGCGGGTGAGGCGGACTCCGTGCGCCAGCCCGATGGGCAGCATACGGGAGGCCTTGCTGGTTGAGGCCGGCGCGAGGCGGCCGTAGACCGTGTAGCCGCCCTCGCCGTCCAGCATCTCGCCGGCCTTGAGATCGCGCTTGGCCACCGCCACCGCATCGCCGCGCCAGGACAAGGACGAGCCAGTCGGCTCGCCGCGAAGCGCCGCGCTCAGCACCGAGATCGACAGCTCCAGCCCGATCAGGTGGAAGGGCTTGTACATGGCGGCATAGCGGCCGGTGGAATCCGTCGGCAGGCCGTATTGCCGGAAGCAGGCGGCCGCGTAATCGTTGGGGGCTTTCAGCACTACGTAGTCGGCCCTGAATAACCCACAACTTGTTGGGACAGAAGGATTCTTCGTCGTCACGAAGCATTGTAAAATGCCAGC
>NZ_JAFEMD010000028.1 GCF_016892765.1 Microvirga arvi | reverse complement strand
ACCCATGGACGGCTTGAAATCGGAATGCCTGGACGGCTTCAGATTGGACGAAGTGGACGGCTTCGTCGGTATCCTCATGCGCCGCCGCAGGCTCACACCGGTCTCACACCAGGTGCGGCTCTTCTACCAGCTCAGGCCCGCCTCGTGCAGGTTGCGCCAAATTGTGAACGTGCTGACACTCGGCAGCCCATCAGATTCTTGGCGCAGGGCTTTCTGCAGCAGGCTCAAGGACCAACTGGCGCTGCCGTCTGCCTCGCGCTCGGGCGCTCGCACCCACTCGGCCGGTATGCGTATGTGCGCCTCAGCCCCATAGCAGATCCGCGGTCCGCCACCATGGTGTGGTCGCACAGCCGACAGGTCCTCGCTGTTGAAGCGTCTGACCCAGGCCGAGATGGCCTCGTTGTGGCCGCGTCCGACCTGTCGCGCGGCGGCGGTGTAGCTGGCGCCATCGGCAATCGCCAGCAAGGCCCTAAGCCCGGTCGACCTCGGCGGCGGGAACAGTTTGGGAGCACCTCAGCCGGGTGAGTTCGGTGCGTCTTCAGAAGTGAGCGGGCGCAGAGGATCTTTGCGGTGGCGTGACAGGAGGCACCTCGCAGCACGAAGATCACCACGCCATTATAACTGACCCCACGGCAAATGACTCACTAGCTTCTTGATGTCTAGGTGGATCAGCATCCCCAGGATGCTGGCGCTGATATCGCACGGGTGGCTGCTTCGACACCAGACCCGCCAAACGCCCCAGTCTACACCGGGTGAGCCAAGCTGACACGGTAGATCGGCGAGGTTCAGTTTCCCGGCGGTCTCCTCAGCCGTCAGTCGGCATTCCCGTCGGAGCATCCCAATCACGCCAATCCAGTACGCGGCCGTGCGATTGGTAATAGTCCTTGAGCAGGCCGAGCGGTTGCCCAGCCCGCTTGGCTTTCAACTCTGAAGCGGGCCAGCCACTTGCGGGCGGTACGCTCGCTGACACCAAAGCCTCTGGCCACCTCGCAAACAGGCAGTTCGTCCTCGATGATGCGGCGATCATTTCCGCTCGCCCCAAGCGGGTCGTGCGAGCATTCTGGTGTGGGTTGTTCATTTCTCAGGTCTATTGGTAGTCGTGTCGCAACGACCACCTTCAGGCCCTCAGACGAGATGAACACCCTCCTCAGATCTCACACCTAGGCAGGCAGAGTAACTACATCGCATCAATGCACAAGCCTACGAAGAATATTGAGCGCTGTACCTTGTAACTTGGGAACTGCTCCCACTATGAACTTATACTCATCCTTGCGCACCGGGCGGAGGATCAGCAACAATAGAACATATACTGTTCCAGCAGCGATGCTCGCCAAAACTCGACCTATCGCTCCGAGATCAAACCCAGTATCAGCGATCTCACACAACACTATTAAGCCTCCCGCTACTGCAAAGAGAGGTCCCAATCGAGCAGTATCCAAGATACGTTTGGATCCGTGCTGGCCAAGTGACATCCTCAGTAAGCCAATCCTGATCAGCACCTCTACTATAGGCCAAAACAGAACAGCGAATAGGCCAAGCTTGGGTGTTGTCATAAAGACAACTGTAAGACATGCAACTCCCAAAGGGAGGGTAGCCGCAAATATACGGTGCCGCAGTGTTATACCGGCCATAATTTCCATTATTCGATAACAGCTTTTACCAAGAAATTGCAGAAGTATGATGGGAATTATATAACCGTAGCTGCTAAACTCTTCCCGAGAAATGAGGCGAAGCAACATCGGTGCGAGGGGAACGCTAATGACCATCCCAAATAGTATGATAATTGTCTCCGCTTTCAAGAGAACACCTAGTATGTCTTGGGCCACACTAATCTCCCCGGACTTGGAGATCTTGCTGATCAGTGCTGGCTCAAGCGGTACTCCTACGAGATGCACCGGAAGCGCCGAATGTACGGAATTGATAAGGCTTTGAATGAACGATACAGCTGCGAGAGGGACTGGCGCCAATGACGGCGCGCTGGCAAGGCGAACTGCAGCGGGGCTTGTAGCCAGATAACTGATGGATGACAGATATGTGCCCAAGGCAAATGAGAGTTGAACGCTAGGAAGCAACCCTAAATTCGTCTCCCCATCAGACGGCACAACCTTTGCCAATTCATAGTGGTGGCGCCGCAGCAGAAAAACGGTTGCCATCCCGACTATTAGCGATAGCGACGTGAGCGCCCAAGTCTCGATGACCGCTTCCGCATCCAAGATGCCCGCTTTTCCTAGAAAAGCGATTACAGCCGCTCTGGCAAATATTTCTATCAAACTAAAAACGGCCCAGCTTGTATCCTCCATCAAGCTTCGTGCAATTGATTGCATATCCGATTGAAAAAAAAGCAGAATGAACCATACAAATACCAGTTTATCGCTGTAGATGCGATCTAGCGTCCAGCCAAACGGGGATACCCACAACAATAACCCAACACCTGTAGTAACAGTTAGAATCCCTCCAAATCGAAACACAACATATCTTACTATTGCTTCACGAAGCGTTCTACGGCTACCTTCTAACATGATAAGCGGCAAGAAGCGGGATATGACCCGGGTAACTCCTAAATCGGCAACTGAGCAGAAGAGCGATGCTCCGGCGAGTGCCACTGCATACTTTGCATACTCCTCTGGCAGCATCATCCTTGCCAGCAAGATCTGAAAGCACAACCCAACCAGCAGAACGCCAATACGGGCAGCTGCCGCTATCGTGATGCGTTGCGTAAGGCTTCCCTTCAGCAATGTTCCATGTTCCTCTTTGGCAAGCCATGAAGCGAGAGCCAATTCCAGTAGAATGATGCCGGCACTCGTCATTGTTGTACCGCAGGTACTGACGGCAAACCGGATCCTCCAAGCCGAAACCACTTAAAAAGCTATCTAGCAAGCGAAATCGTACTCTAATGCTGAATGGTGCCCAGGACTGGATCATGTTTTGTGCTTGCGGTGCCGGTTGTCCTCAGTAGTCCCCTCTATAAAGAATACTTCGGAAGTCGACAGTCGCAAGATGGCATAGAAGGTACGTTGATCAACGATGAGCTTCGAAACAAGTTTATTGGAGTTAACTCAGACGATCCTGCAATAACTGTTGACATGGGCGGCAGTCACCAGTCTTTGGTTCGAGCGATCGACCAGCGCAGCTGCGCGTTTGGATTAGCTATGCTGAGAAATCAGTAGGATTGTCCCAGCTACCTGTTTTTAGTCTTGCAGAGGCTGGTCACAGCGTATCAGATCCTTAGCCTTTGCAGCACTTCCTATATTAGCTTTACGAAGAACTGAGAAACTGGTCTTCACACTCCCATTTAGGAATCGCGGGACCTCGATCAAAATTGCCGACGTCTTCTCAACTTTCCCGAATGCTGCAGAGTACAGATTTCGTGAATCGTCAGCATCGCTATTCACAATCTTTAGAATGGCCTTTGCCGGAGGCGTAACACTCAAGATGCTCTCGCCATCTCGAAGCGATAGAAGAGCGACCCCGTTCTCCTGCGTGACCTTGATAGACGGGTGAACAAGAAAGCCGATGTTTCCTGGCACCTTTGTCGGCGGGCCAATGAGTCTATCATCGACATCAAAGCCGTCGTTCGTTTTTCGGATCGTACGTTCATGCTCGACTCCAAGTCGCGCCTTATAGCCATCATGACTCCCGGTTATGCTCCAATGCTCTCCGAGGTCCACAGATCTCTGGTGGGCCTCAGCCTTATGGCGCCAGTTGAAAGCGCCAGCGGTAAGACTCTGGCTCTGTGCCCCAAGTTCCAGCGTATTGTGAGCCGCCGTAGAGCGGAAATGCTCTCTGAAAGCTCCACCTGAGTGATAAAGATAGGTTCCGGCATCAACCAAAATTGGATGCTCATCAAGATGCAGCCACAATGCCAAAGCATCAGAATGGCCATGCGCCGCGATGGAGAGAAAGCCGAGAGGACCATGATCGAACGTCAAAATCATTGAGCGGTTAGCCACATGCTGACGAATGATCGTATACCCACCATGTGGATAGTTGAATACTCCGTCGGGGTGCTCAACCCCTGCGTCCAAGCTTCGAAATAAGAGATCTCGCAGATGTGGTTCTCGGGACGAAGGGCTTAGAGATGGGACGGCCAATGCGCTTGCAAGCCCGGCAAGAACCGAGGCAACGTAATGGTCTTCGTGAATTGGTGGCATGGCGATGACGCGTCCTTCATCATCGTCTCCAATGCGAGGATGATCCGCGCTCCTATCGAGCAATGCATGAAGATATCGCCCCGCGGAGACAAGCCGGTCACGCGCAACAGGACGAAGCCAGTCCTCAGAATCAATCTGGAGGCCTAGCAGTATCATCTCAATTGTGAACGCCGCATAAGTGGGTGACTGTTCGGACCCGGTTCCGTCCGAATGAAACTGGGTCAGCGGAGCACTTGCGAGTATGCTACGTCCTTCTTTGAGATAGTGATCTGCGCCATCGAGATCGGGACACAGCAAGCCGGATATCAGGAGACCAAGGCCTTCAGCGACTCTGTGGTTATTTGCAGAGGAGTGCAGCGAGGGATAGCGTGACAACCAGAACGCATGAGCGGCGACGTAGGCGCGCAGCTGCCTTCGGGTCTCTAGATCAACGTCCTGAGGTCCGGGTGCACAGGAAACAACGAACGCGATGGTCACCAGCCGCATAGACAGCTCGATTCCCGATGGCCAATTCACTCCTTGGAATGGGGGGTTCGCCTGCATCCAAGCAAGAACGATCTTTAAGACGCGAGCGTAGAGTTCACGATCATGATTCTTGAACGCTAGGGCAGCAAGCGGATGAAGGAACTGTAGTCTATTCAGTTCCCAGACGAACTTAACGTCGCCTTTGTCTGAAGAATGACGGTAATCGACATCAAAGCAATAGGTGCCGGCTCCTGGCCAAGATGTTCCTGAAAGAGGATCGAGAAACCAGAGAGAAGGTTCATATCTTTGAACAGCCTCTGCAGGCCAGCTTTGACCTAGAAGTTCCATTCTTCCATCGATAACCGCTTGCACAGCCTTTTCAATATGAGCACGAACATTGTCAGGCCAATCTGACATGAGGCTCTGACGCAAGGCAGGCAGAACTTCAAGAGCACCTTCGCCAACGTCAAACCGTGACCAGCCGGGCTTGCGAACTCTGAAAGAAAAGCGCTTCAGCTGCTCTCGCAGTCGATACGCGATTTCAGACGAACTCATTGCATCTAAACGCCATACATACCACCTGAACTTGTCGATCAGCAAATTGATCCCATAACTAGATAGGGTTACCATACGAATCGCCGCTTTTTTCCAACGTATCGAGCTTCTTCGGCGCGTGTTGTCGTAGCTGCTTCTGGTTCGCCGCTTCGATCCAGATCTGGATGAGGCGCTGAACATATGAGCCGATCTCCAGTTCTTCGGCATGAGCGATCTTAGCGTTTGCGCCAAGCCGGCTGCGCATCGCCGAATCCGTCAGCAAACGCTGCATTGCGTCAGCAAGTGCAGAGACATCGCCCGGAGGTACCAGAAGGCCTGTTTTCTCGTGAACAACAATATCGGTCACTGCTCCGACAGGCGTCGCTACGACAGCCAGACCATACGAGAATGCCTCTACAATTGACATAGGGAGGTTCTCGTCGAAAGACGGGAGCACCAGGATGTCGGATGACGAGAGGAGATTCCGAGCCTCCTCGAGGCTAACCCACCCAGGAATTGCAACGCGAGAGGACAGGCCAAGTTGCGAAACCTGAGCCTTTGTCTGATCAACGGCGCCATCTCCGGCAATTGTTGCGCGCCAGTTTGGAACGGCAGCGATGATCTGAAGAGCTTTAACCAGGATATCTACTCCCTTTCGGGTTCCTAGCCGTCCTAGAAAGAGAATCTTCACATCCCGACTAGGTGTGATCTGGATAAGGCGCTCCGGGCGTGGCGTTGCGTTGGGCAGTATAACAATCCCCTCACCTGCCCTAGGCTCCTGGGTGGAGACCAATTCTGCCCAGAATTTACCAAGCACGATTGACGACGCAGCGCTTGCAAACATGCGGTCAATGGACGTGCGCAGCCGCCCTTTGCTCTTAATCCAGTATGTATGAAATCTAGAGCCGTGCAAATGAAGGACATAAGGCACATGCATCAACTCTGCGATACGGGCCAAGATAAGCTTCCGCAATGTACTGCCATGCGAAGACAAATTAATGTGGATAATGTCGACATGGCGGGTCATACACAAGGCCGCGACCTTGGCGATTGCGATCAGGAACACAAATGGGGCAAGCATCTTTATTTTGCCCCGACTGGTCAGAAACTTAACTTCGATGTCGGGAGAAGGATGGGAGTTTATTTCATCGTGAATGGTGTCTATCATACGATCGATGCCGCCCGCTCCCCCTGGCCCTAATGGCGTTACGACGAGCACTCTGATTGCGGAATGTCTTGCCACGATGCTCACCTCGGCTCAGGAAGGCCCTCAAGATTGACTTGATTATATACGTGCATCTTGAACAAGGACTGGTACGCTGCAATGAGATTTGGAATCTCATGTTCCCAGGACAACTTCATACGCACTCTCTCCCGCCCCATTTCACCCATTATTATCCGCTGCTCCCGATGCTTCAGAAGATCTAGGATTTTGTCTGCGAAGTCATATGGATCATTCGCTGTTGCGTAGAGAGAAGCCCCTTCGGCCGAGTACCGCCCTTCTTGAACATCGAACTGCACAATAGGTTTTCCGAAAGCCATATACTCAAGTATCTTGTTCATTGTCGACTTATCGTTCATCTCATTGACACGGTCGGGATTCACGCACACGTCCGATGTCGAAAGAACCTCAAACAAGTCACTATCGGGCAGGCGGCCAGTGAACGTCACGTACTCGGACAGCCCCATCGCATCAGACTGGGTGCGAAGCTTGTCTAAGGAGGGGCCTCCACCGACTAGGCAAAACTGCACGTCAGTGCGGTGTTGATCGCTAACAATGGTCCTAGCCGACTCAAGCAGGAGGTCGATCCCTTCCTGTGGACCCATGACACCGACATAGCCAACGAGAAATTTCCTGCCATTGCGCCATTTCGGATTTGGCGGAACCTCCTTCAGCCGCCGAAGATCAGGCCCGCTTCGAACCACAAAAACTTTGTCAGGATGCATGCCGCCGCGTTCTATCGCTATAGACCGAAAACTGTTGTTAGTCGCGATTGATACCGTTGCTGTCTTGAAAGTCAGGCGCTCTGCGATGCGAAGCAAGTTCCAAAAGAAATCGCGTCGGCCAAATTTCG
Source organism: Microvirga arvi (assembly GCF_016892765.1). GTDB lineage: Bacteria > Pseudomonadota > Alphaproteobacteria > Rhizobiales > Beijerinckiaceae > Microvirga > Microvirga arvi. The sequence goes on along the minus strand of NZ_JAFEMD010000028.1, from coordinate 71,267 downwards.
CCTCATAGAACTCTGGATTGATGTCGTGATGATCGAAGAGAAATTTTTTGCCGAAAATCTTGAAGATCAGCGCCACTAAGAAAATCAGGTCCGGTGGATTGCATCCATGAATGACATCGAAGCCATGGCGGCGCCAGACTTTGAATGCAAGAACCGTCTGCCAGAAAAGTGCTGTTCCGTATTCGATCAGATAGCCAACCAGCGATCCAATGTCTTCCGGCAGAGGATGCCGGTATACATTGATACCATCGATAACTTCCATGCGCTCGGGATGCAGCTTTGTGCGTGGGCAGATGATGCTCACGACAGCGCCAGCGGCAGTCAATGTCTGCGCTTCCTGCCAGACACGCCGATCAAAGGGTACGGGCAAGTTCTCGACTATGATCAAGATCTTCCGCCCGCTCAACGGCTTGTTCAAGAGTAATTGTTCGGACTGCAGATCCTGAGTGCTGCTCATACCATGCTGCTCATGGGCGGTGAGGATTAATGGGTTGGTCGAGAGCGCAATCACTCTGCCAGCCTTGACCTTATGACTCTCTTGTTCAAGCAATCCGACTCGCAATAAGGTACAATCGGTAAGATCCTGCATACGTGAAGCGAGAAGATCATTCCACGTCCGGGCTTTCATCTCCAGAGCAGGCAGTAACTATTCCGAGTTACAGACACGTACTAATCGGTGCCCTAAAATTGGACGTCTACTTGAAGAACAAACATCATAACCATAGCAGCATAAAGATGCTATATTACACGCTTGACAGCTACACTCTTCAGAACGACGGATCATCCTACGCGTACAGTTACGATGCCGCTAAGGATGTGATGCGCTTCGAAGTCCGGAACGGCGACAGTCCCGTTTACGGCAACTCTAATACCCAGCGTTCGGAGGTCTCGAGCAAGAACCATCTCGCCTTCGGCCAGACTTATACCTTGAGCTACAAGTTCATGATCGAGCCAGGCACCAAGAGCACCTCCGACTGGGTGATTATCGGCCAGGCTCATGCTACGGAAGATGCCGGCGAAGGCGGCGCGTCGCCGCCGTTCGCAATCGAACTGGCGAACGGCGAGAAGATGCGGATCGTAGCCCGCTCCTCTAATGCCGATGTGACCTCCTCGTCGAACATCAAGTATATGAATCTGTACCAGGACAGCACGGACTTGGTGCGCGGGCAGTGGTACGATATGAAGATCACGGTCAAGTTCGACCCGGCCGGCAACGGTATGCTCGACGTCTGGCGTGACGGCAAGCAGATCGTCGACTACACGGGTGCGATTGGCTACAAAGACCAAACGGGCCCGTACTGGAAGAACGGTATTTACCGTGAGCATGCGCCCGAGACCCTGGCGGTCAGCTACTCAAATATCTATGTCACGCCGCCCCGAGATAAGCCCTAAAGCTTCGGATTAGAGCGCGGAGTCGACGGCCTCTTTGAGAAATGCGAGCGAAGCTCCTTTTTGATTAGGAGGTGGATCACGACCCAAATGCATAGGACCGGCCGTGCGCCAAAAGAGCCTCACGCAAAAGTCGAGCTCGGCGGCCTTCCTGCTATGGACCTTGCCACCAAGCGCCTCTGACCGAATGTCGCCTAATTCGGGAGGCTCTGGAAAGAATAGAGGTCACTTTCGAGTTCGTGCGCGCTTCGTACGACTCGGCTTGGTATCCATCCATCCGGACTTAGGCGTGGCCGGAAGAAGCCTTTAATCGTACAGATTGCCAAGACGAGCCAGACAGCGACAGCGTAAGTACCAAGACGCAACGACCTGCGTTTGAGAGACATAACAAGTATGGGGAAAAGGAGTAGAGAGCATGCTGTCACTAAACCCTGAAGAGGGGCATCAAAGCTGAACGGTATGATGAGCAAAACTGTTAGAAGCCATGCGATAACGCATAGTGAAACCCAAAGCGTTCGTACGTGCAAAAGCACATCGAAAAGATAAGGTTTTCCTACTGCGGCTCTGGCGATCTCTCCAGCTCCATAGGCATACCCGCTTTTGACTCGGTTCCATAGCAACTTGTATGCACCAATCGTATAGCCGAAGTGATCCACTGCCACCTTGTCGAGCCGCGTCAGTCTCCAACCAAGCGCACGAAGGCGTGCTCCAAGTTCGAATTCTTCAAAAGCATGAAGATTCATATCGGAAAGATAGCCAACACTTTCTATTGCTGCACGCCTGTACAATCCACCGCCATTCAGGCGGTCAGTGTCGCCAGCTTGCGGAGTGTTATTGTTCCGAGCGGCCCTGGCAGCAAACTCTAGATTGTCTAGATTCATGTCACGGATGACTCCGCCAACCCCGGCTAATCGATGATCACTCTCTAATGTTGCCAATGCAGCTGTCAGGAAGTCCTGGTAAAGGACCATGTCACCGTCAAGGAGGTAGATGAAATCACCCGAGGAGTACTGATAGCCGAGTTGCGGTGCTGAACCGCACCCACGAGATGTCGTGTGCTGAAGCTGTACGATGGTGATCGGATAGGCTGAAGCGATCTCAACAGTTCTGTCGGTTGATACACTATCCGCAAGAATGACCTCGCCGTCCAAGCCCTTCAATGCGGCCAAGCTGCTTTCGATGGAACGCGCGATATTAGTCTCTTCATTTAGCGCCTTGATGATAATGCTTACCTTCATGACAGCCTTTTCAGATTTCAAGTTATACAAAATCAAACATATCCTTTGCAGATGTTTTCACCAAAGATGTTACTCTTGTTGTTATTTTTGAATTACATTGATCTGCACGACATATTCTCATACCATCTGCAGTTAAGGATATTTACTGTATAAAATAATTTGAATCATAGGAGTTTAGCAGTGGGAAATGGCAGTGTTTCAGGTCACTTGCGTAGTAATCCTCCTTCGCAGAGTGACGCCCTTCTAAGTGAGACCTGTGCGGTTGGCGAAATCGCGATATCGATGGACTGTGAGTGATGCTCTCCACCCCGCTAATCGCAGATCTCCGAGCTTCAGGTCTTCGCAGATAGGGTCGTAGGGGGATTGCAGCGCAGGAGCTTGGACGCCAGCTTCAGCTTTAAGCCTGCTCCTCTGCCTCACCCTTGTGTCAGTCCCGAATGTTGTAAAGGCCGACCCGATGTTGTAAAGGCACACGGGTGTCTTCAGGCGCTTGTTCCGACCCTTGTGGTAGGCCTGCGCGATGGACTGGATCGATTCAGGAGTTTTCTTGCGGGTCTGCGCGATGGTGCCTAACCTGCGACGTGTTCCTGCCTCCGACCGAACAGGTTCCCCCGCCAGAAATCTGCCCTGATGTGGCATTCGGCGTGCGCCTTTCGCTGTTGTCAGTTTTGTTTGGAAGAGTGGATTTGGCGGATGAATGCTCCCGCGCCTAAAGTCTCGTTCGTGTCCCTGGGCTGCCCGAAGGCCCTGGTTGATTCCGAGCGCATCATCACGCAGCTTCGTGCTCAAGGTTACCAGCTGACCAAGGAGCATGACGGGGCCGATGTGGTGATCGTCAACACCTGCGGCTTCCTCGACAGCGCCAAGGCCGAGTCCCTAGAGGCCATCGGCGAGGCCATGGCCGAGAACGGCAAGGTCATCGTGACCGGCTGCATGGGCGCCGAGCCCGAGCAGATCCGCGACCAGTTCCCGAACGTGCTCGCCATCACCGGCCCGCAAGCCTACGAATCCGTGGTCTCGGCCGTGCATCAGGCCGTGCCGCCGGCCCACGACCCGTTCGTGGATCTCGTGCCGCCGCAGGGCGTGAAGCTGACGCCGCGCCACTATGCCTATCTGAAGATCTCCGAGGGCTGCAACAACCGCTGCTCCTTCTGCATCATCCCCAAGCTGCGCGGCGACCTCGTCAGCCGGCCCATCAGCGACGTGCTGCGCGAGGCCGAGAAGCTGGCCAGGGCCGGCGTCAAGGAGCTCCTGGTGATCTCGCAGGACACCAGCGCCTACGGCCTCGACATCAAGTACCAGCCGAGCCTGTGGAAGGATCGGGAGGTCCGCACCCGCTTTTTCGAACTCGCCAAGGAGCTGGGCGAGCTCGGCCTTTGGGTGCGCATGCACTACGTCTACCCCTACCCTCATGTGGATGAGGTCATCCCGCTGATGGCCGAGGGCAAGATCCTTCCCTATCTCGACATCCCCTTCCAGCACGCCTCCCCGCGCGTTCTGAAGTCTATGCGCCGTCCCGGCAACCAGGAGAAGACCCTGGAGCGCATCCACAAGTGGCGCAAGATCTGCCCGGATCTGGCCATCCGCTCGACCTTCATCGTCGGCTTCCCCGGCGAGACGGACGAGGATGTGGACTTCCTCATGCAATGGCTGAAGGACGCCAAGATCGACCGCGCCGGCTGCTTCCAGTACGAGCCGGTCCAGGGCGCGCCCGCCAACGACATCGCCGGCGCCGTTCCGACGGAGGTGAAGGAGGAGCGCTGGCACCGCTTCATGCAGACCCAGCAGAAGGTCAGCGCCAGGATCCTCAAAGCCAAGGTCGGCAAGACCCTGCCGGTCATCATCGACGAGCAGGGCGCGACGGTCGCCACCGGCCGCACGAAATACGACGCGCCCGAGATCGACGGCGTCGTCTATGTCGCCTCGCGCCAGCCACTGAAGCCGGGCGAGATCGTCAACGTGAGGATCGAGAGCTCGGACGAATACGACCTGCACGGGACGGTGGTTTAACCGCTCCCCTCGCTTATAAATCACAGCCGTCATCACCGGCCTTGTGCCGGTGATATCGAAATGAGAGGCGTCGCGATGTCATTCCCGGCCGGAGATGGCGAAGCCATCGGAGGGGAAGGGAATCCATAGCGCACCGCGTGTGAGTGGATCCCCTTCCCTCGCTCCGCTTGGCCTGAGGATGACACTGTCGCGCCGACGGCTTGATGTCGGCAACCAACGAAAAAGGCAGCCGGTCGCCCGGCTGCCTCGATCCTTGTTCAGACCCGCGCAAGCCTTATTGCGGAATCTTGTCCTCGATGCCCTTCACGTAGAAGTTCATACCGAGCACCTGCTCGTCGGACAAGGCACCCTTGCCCTTGCACTCAATCTCCTTGCCGTCCTGACCCATGATCGGGCACTTGAACGGATTGAGCGAGCCGGACTTGATGGCGGCCTCGGTCTCCTGCGCCAGCTTCTTCACGTCGTCGGGCATGTTCTTGTAGGGCGACATCACGACCATGTGGGCATTGATGCCGCCCCAGGTGTCTTCCGACTTCCAGGTGCCGTCGAGAACGGCCTTGGTGCGGGCGACGTAGTAGTCGGACCAGTTGTCGACGATGGCGGTGAGCTGGGCCTTCGGGGCGAAGCGCTCCATGTCGGAGGCCTGGCCGAAGCCGAACTTGCCACGCGCCTCGGCGGCCTGGATCGGAGCCGGGCTGTCCGTGTGCTGGGCCAACATGTCGACGCCCTGGTCGAGAAGCGCCTTGGCGGCGTCGCCTTCCTTCGCGGGATCGTACCAGGTGTTGGCGAACACGATCTTGATCTTGACGTTCGGGTTCACCGACTGGGCGCCGAGGTAGAAGGCGTTGATGCCGGCGATCACTTCCGGGATCGGGAAAGCGCCCACATAGCCGATGGTGTTCGACTTGGTCATCTTGCCGGCGATCTGGCCGATGATGTAGCGGCCCTCATGGAACTTCGCCGCATAGGTCGAGAGGTTCGGGTTACGCTTGAAGCCGGTGGCGTGCTCGAACTTGATGTTCGGGTACTTCTTGGCAACCTTGAGGGTCGGCTCCATGAAGCCGAAGGAGGTCGTGAAGATCAGGTCGTGGCCGGTGCGGGCCAGCTGCTCGATGGCGCGCTCGGAATCGGCCTCGGGCACGCTTTCCACGAAGGTGGTCGTGACCTTGCCCGGAAAGGCCTTCTCGATGGCCTGGCGACCCTGATCGTGCTGGTAGCTCCAGCCGTGATCGCCCACTGGGCCCACATAGATGAAGCCGACCTTGACCTTGTCCTTCGGCTGCGCGACCGCAGCGCCGGCCGACAGAGCCAGGACTGCGGCCCCCGCCAAGGCTCCGTAGACTTTACCTGAAAACATGCTCGTTCCCTCGAGTTTGGATTTCCACCATTTCGTCGCAGGTCTGAAGGCTTATGGCAAGAATTCCTCTGCCTACACTTTGGTCAGATTAACATCAGTTTGATCAGCGGTCAGGCACGAACGGAACCCCGAGGGATCCGGGCGCTCCGATGGCCCTGCCATGACGGATGGAAAGGAGCAGCAAAGCCAGGATCGTTGCCAGATAAGGTACCGCCGAGAGGAGCTGCGACGGCACCCCGAATTGGGCCGCTTGAGCGTGCAGTTGGAGCACAGTTGCCGCCCCGAAGATGTAGGCGCCGACCAGCACCCAGCCGGGCCGCCAGGCGGCGAAGACCACGAGCGCCAGGGCGATCCAGCCCCGTCCCGCCGTCATTCCGGGCGACCAGAAGCGGGTATAGACGAGGGCGAGATAAGCGCCCGCCAGGCCGGCGCAGGCGCCGCCGAACAGGATCGCCCAGAAGCGCACCCGCCACACCGGCAGGCCGAGCGCATTGGCCGAGGTGTGGTTCTCGCCGATGGAGCGCAGGGTCAAGCCCGAGCGGGTCCGCATGAGGTAGAGGCCGACCAGGACCGTCAGCACGATCGAGGCATAGACGAAGAGATCCTGCTCGAAAAACAGGCGCCCGACGACGGGGATGTCGCTTAAGATCGGGATGTCGAGGGGCGCGATGGGATCGCGCCGCGCGCCGACGAACGGAGCCCCGATCAGCCCGGAGAGCCCCAGCCCCAGGATGGTGAGCGCGAGGCCCGAACCGGTCTGATTGGCGGCAAAGCCCAGGACGAGCAGCGCAAACAGCGCCGCCATGAGGGTGCCGGCCAGCATGCCCGCGGCCACGCCGATGAGCGTAGAGTCGAAGGTCACGGCGGCGGCGAAGCTGCAGGCGGCGCCCATCGCCATCATGCCCTCGACGCCGAGGTTGAGCACGCCGGAGCGCTCCGTCACGAGCTCGCCGAGGGCCGCGATCAGCAGCGGCGTGGAGGCGGTCACGATGGTCAGCAGAATGGCCTCGACAATGGTCATTTGCCCCCTCCCCGTGTGGCGAAGCGAATGCGGTAGCTGACCATGGCATCGGCCGCGAGCACGCACATCAGCAGGATGCCCTGGAACGCCTGGGTGAGATCAAGCGGCAGCTTCAGCAGGATCTGCGCGCTCTCGCCTCCGATGAAGGTGAGCGCGACGACCAAAGCCGCCAGCAGGATGCCGACGGGGTTGAGCCTGCCGAGGAACGCCACGGTGATGGCGGTGAAGCCGTATCCAGGTGAGATCGATGGCTGGAGCTGCCCGATCTGGCCAGAAACCTCGGAGATGCCGGCCAACCCGGCGAGGCCGCCCGAGATGGCGAACACGGCCATCGTGGTCGCCTTGGAGCTGAAGCCGGCAAAGCGCGCGGCGCGGGGCGCATCCCCGGTGAGCTTGAGCCGATAGCCGAACAGGGTTCGGCCGAGCACGACGGCCGTGACCAGGACGGCAATGGCTGCAAACACCGCTCCGTAATGCACCCGGCCGCCTTCCAGAATGGGATGAAGCGTCGCCGAGGGATCGAAGGTCACCGATTGCGGGAAGTTGAAGCCCTTGGGATCCCGCCAGGGCCCGCGCACGAGATAGTCGAGGATCAGCTGCGCCACATAGACCAGCATGAGGCTGGTGAGGATTTCGTTGACCCCGAAGCGGGTCTTCAGGAAAGCCGGGATCAGCCCGTAGAGAGCGCCGCCGATGACGCCCAGCAGCAGCATGAGCGGCAACACCCAGGCACCGGCCTCGGTGCCGTGGGTTTTCAGCGCCAGCCAGCCCCCGAGCACCGCCCCGATCACATACTGCCCCTCCGCGCCGATGTTCCAGAGATTGGCGCGAAAGCAATAGGACAGGCCGATGGCGATCAGCGCCAGCGGCGTCGCCTTCACGAGAAGCTCCTGCAGCGCCCAGGGATCGCTCAGGGGCTGGAGGACATACACGTCGAAGGCGGCAACGGGCGAGCGGCCCATGAGCCAGATCACGAAGCCCGCGATCAGGAACGCGGTGATGAAGGCCGCGACCGGCGCGAGCGCGCGCATCACGGGAGAAACATGGGTCCGGGGCGTCAGCTCAAACCGCATGGGCGCCCCCGTGAGCCTGCGCGACACCGAGCATTTCGAGTCCGACGGCCTCCCTGGTCCATTCGCCGATCGGCCTCAAGGGGCTCAAGGAGCCGTGGTGAATCACGGCCATCCGGTCCGCCACCTCGAACAGTTCGTCGAGATCCTGGCTGACGACCACCACCGCGCTGCCGGCGCGGGCGAGATCCACGAGCGCCTGGCGGATGAGGCGCGCGGCGCCCGCGTCGACGCCCCAGGTGGGCTGGTCCACGATGATGAGCTTAGGCTTGCGGATGATCTCGCGGCCGATGACGAATTTCTGCAGGTTGCCGCCGGAGAGCTTGCGCGCCTGCGGGTCCCCCTCGGGCGTGCGCACGTCGAAGCTTTGAACGATGGAGCGGGCGAGCCGCTTGGCGGCGTTCACCAGGATGAAGCCCGATCGGCTCACCTCGGCGGCGGCATGGGAGATCAGGGTGTTCTCGCTCAGGCGATGGCTCGGGGCCGCCGCATGGCCCAGGCGCTCCTCCGGCACGAAGGCGGCGCCGAGCCGCCGGCGTGCATCGATGCCCATGATCCCAGAGGCCTTGCCGGCGATGACCACCGCATCGGCGCGGTCGGCCGGACGCTCGCCGGACAGGGCGGCGAAGAGCTCGCTCTGCCCGTTGCCCGCGACGCCTGCGATGCCGACGACCTCACCCGCGCGCGCCACGAGGTTGATGTCGCGCAGCGCCTGTCCGTGCAGCCCCGCCGGCGGCATCGACAGGTTCGCGACCCTGAGGATCTCCCCTTCCGGATGATGCGGCGCGTCCGTACGGACCTCGCCGACCTCGTTGCCGACCATGAGAGCCGCGATCTCCCGTGCGCTCTTCGCCCGCGGATCGATGGTGGCCACCACCCGTCCCGCGCGCAGGATCGTTGCCCGGCGGCAGAGGCGGCGCACCTCTTCCAGCTTGTGGGAGATGTAGAGGATGGAGCAGCCCTCGGCCGAGAGGCGGTCGAGGGTCGTGAAGAGATGCTCGGATTCCTGTGGCGTCAGCACCGAGGTCGGTTCGTCGAGGATGAGCAGGCGCGGGTTCTGGAGCAGGCACCGGACGATCTCGATCCGCTGACGCTCGCCGGCGGAAAGGGTCCAGACGGCCCGGTCCGCATTAAGTGCCAGACCGTAGGTGCTGCTGATCTCGCCCAGTTTGCTGCGGACCGTGGACAGGTTCCATTCATCGGAGAGCGCAACGGCGATGTTCTCCGCCACGCTCAGTTCGTCGAAGAGCGAGAAGTGCTGGAACACCATGCCGAGGCCCAGCGCCCTCGCCTCGACCGGAGAGCCGATGGAGACCGGGCGGCCCTCCCAGCGGATCTCGCCGGCGCTCGGCTCGATCACACCGTAGAGGATCTTGACCAGGGTCGACTTGCCGGCCCCGTTCTCCCCCAGCAGCGCATGGATCTCGCCCGGCTCGATCGACAGGTCGATCCCGTCGTTCGCGAGAAGGTCGCCGTAGCGTTTGCTGATCCCTTTAAGTTCGACGAGGGGCGCCCCCGAGGGTGGTACGTCTGCCTTCACACAAGCGTCTCTGACTTAAAGGTTGAAGCCGGGTCGGAATCTGCACATGAATGACGGCCCGTACGGAGCCTGGCAAGGCCCGCACCGGTTCGTCACTCCTTTGTGAGCCTGATCATAGGGATGCGCTGCACCGGTCGGCAATGGCGAATCCTTGGTTTATTGTGAGTCCGCGACCCGTCCACAGAATGGTGAGAAGGCAAAGCCTTGACCGAGAGCACCTGTAACATTGCCGTCGTCGGCGCCGGAGCCGTGGGCCTGAGCGCCGCCCTGGCCTTTGCCCGCGACGGCTTCAAGACCGTTCTTATCGGAGGGCTCGACGTGCGGCGGGACGGGCGGACTGTCGCCCTCCTCAACGGCTCGGTCCGCTTTCTGGAAGCGCTCGGCGTCTGGCCGTCCGTCGCATCGGAGGCGGCGCCGCTCGAAACCATGCGGATCGTCGACGATAGCGGCAGCCTGTTCCGCCCTCCGCCTGCCTCCTTCCGGGCCGGGGAAATCGGTCTCGATGCCTTCGGCTGGAACATCGAGAACGCGACCCTAGTCGAGAAGCTGGCCGAGGCCGCCGGGACCTGCGGGAACCTGACCCTCGTGCCGGAATTCGCAATCGGCTTCGCGACGGACGGAGCGGGAGCCACCCTGACCCTCGCCAGCGGCACCATCAGGGCCAGCCTCGTCGTGGCGGCGGACGGGCGCAATTCCAAGCTGCGCCAGATCGCAGGCATCGGCACGCAGACCTGGTCCTATCCGCAATCCGCCGTGACGGTGATCCTCGCCCATGACCGGGATCACCGGGAGACCTCGACCGAGTTCCACACCCGTCACGGGCCTTTCACGCTGGTGCCCCTGCCCGGCCGACGCTCGAGCCTCGTCTGGGTGACGAGCAAGGCCGAAGCCGAACGGCTCTCGACGCTCGACGACGCGGCCCTCGCGCTCGCCATCGAGCGGCAGGCCCAGTCGCATCTGGGCGCCATGCGCATCGACGGCCCGCGCGGGCTCGTGCCGATGACCGGCCTGTCCGTGAAACACTACCGGGCTGCGCGCCTCGCCCTCGTCGGCGAGGCCGCCCATGTGTTTCCGCCCATCGGAGCGCAGGGCCTCAATCTCGGCTTCCGCGACGTCGCCTCCTTGCGGGACGCGGTCGTCGACGGGCAGAAGGACGGTCATGAGCCCGGATCGGAGGAGACCCTGATCGGCTACCAGCGCGGCCGGGACCTCGACGTCCGCCTGCGCACCACGGCCGTGGACGGCCTCAACCGCACGCTGCTCACCGGCATGATCCCCACCGATTTCCTCCGCGGCGCCGGGCTTCTGGCGCTCAGCAACATCGGCCCTTTGCGCCGGGTTGTGATGCGCGAGGGTGTCCTGCCGCGCGTAGGCGTGCCCCGGCTGATGCAGGGCGTGTCGTCGGTGTCAAACTCTAACCTCACCGCTGTCATTCCGGGGCGCCGAAGGCGAGCCCGGAATCCATAACCGCTAACGGAATGAAGAAAGGCGCTGCGGATATGCAGTGCCTTTTTCTTTAGATGCCGTGTTTATGGATTCCGGGCTTCGCTGCGCGGCCCCGGAATGACACCAACTTACTTTCTCACGTGATGGCTGGGCTTATCCCGGCCATCAACACCTTAAGCGAGTTGTAGACGTGGATCCCCGGAACAAGTCCGGGGATGACGCGGGGTGTCGTGTCGGGCGTATGGTTTCAGCCTTCAAGGAAAAAGGTCGTATGGCACCGCACCGGTTTTCGTCGTGACGTAGAGGATGCCCGTCAGGGTGAACATCGAGACCAGGGTTCCGACGAGCACGCAGGCCGAGGCGCGCTCCACACCCACGTTGTACTGCGTCGAGATGACGAAGATGTTCAGGGCCGGCGGCAGGGCGGCCATGATGATCGCCGCGTAGGTCCACGCGGGGCCGAAATCGCCCAGCGCGGAGAGCACCACCCAGACCAGGAGCGGATGCAGGATCAGCTTGATGAAGGCCAGGATCGGCACCTCGCCGGGCATCTGCCGCAGGGGCCGCAAGGCTACAGTAACGCCGAGGATGAACAGGGCGCAAGGCGCGGCCGCACCCGAGAGCCAAGTGACGATCTGATCGGCGGCCTGCGGCAGCCGAAGGTGCAGATAGCTTGCCGCAACGCCGATGGCGGTCGCGATGTTGAAGGGATGGGTTACGACGCGCCAGACGATCCTGCGGATCGTGGCCGGCAGGCTGAGCTTGTCCACCCCTGCGAAGGACATGAGCAGCGGCACGACGGAGAACAGGAACAGGCTGTCGAAGACGAAAATCAGCACCACCGGAGCGCTGGCCGAGGTGCCGATGGCGGCGAGGATGAGCGGCGGCCCCATATAGCCGATATTCGAGTAGGAGCCGGCCACGCCCTGCATCACCGATTGCGGCAGATCCCTGGTGTAGCGCCAGCCAGTGGCGAAGGAGAGCGCGAAGGCGCAAGCCGTCGAGAAGGTGGTCGCGAGAATGAAGGGCCAGTTCGCCAGCTCATCCAGGGGCTTGTCGGCAATCAGACGGTAGAACAGGCAGGGAAGAGCCACATAGATCAGGAAGAACTGCATCCAGGCAAGGCCCGCCTCCGGCTGCTTGACGACCTTGCCGCAGAAAAAGCCGAGCCCGATCAGGCCGAAGAAGGGGGCGAGCAGGTTGAACAGCCCGATCAGGTCGGACATGGGCGGCTCCAGGCATCGGGACGGGGCGGATGAAGGTGTGGAGCCTCCTTCTGGCAAGGTTCCAACCTTGCGGCAATCCCACCTTTCGGAAGGCCCATAGTCCTAAAATGCAGGGCTGATCGACAGGAACTCCGCTCTCCTGATCGTGAGGACCGCGGGATTTGGTGTTTCCCGCGAGGACCTTTATATGAAGGCCCAGGAGTGAAGACCATGAAAGCGAGTTCAGCCAAATTCGCAATCGGCCAAGTGGTCCGGCACCGGGTGTTCGACTTCAGGGGGCTCATCTTCGATGTCGACCCCGAATTCGACAACACGGAAGAATGGTGGCTGTCCATCCCCGAGGATGTCCGGCCCCGCAAGGACCAACCCTTCTACCACCTCTTCGCCGAGAATGCGGAAACCGAGTACATCGCCTATGTCTCCGAGCAGAACCTTCTGCTGGACGATTCAGGCGAGCCGCTGCGCAACCCGATGATTGCGGAGATGTTCACGCGGCACAAGAACGGCACCTACAAGACCAAGCCTATCTTCGCCCATTGAGGATAGTTTATATTAAAACGAAAACGCCGGGCTCATCGCCCGGCGTTTTCGTTTGTCGAGAGATACAATCTTACGGCTTGGGAGCAGTCTGTGCGGCCGGAGCGGCAGCACCAGGGGCAGCGGGCGCGCCCGGAGTGCCGGCACCGCTGTTCAGCATCTTCTGACGCATCTCTTCGCTCTTCTTCTGCAGCTCTTCCTGCAGCTTCTTCTGCTGTTCCTCGAGCACCTTCGGATCGATCGGAGCGCCGTCGAAGGCCTTGCCGAAGCCGGCGGCCGGAACGGCGAAGGTGATCTCGCGGCCCATCTGGTTCTGGACGCTGACATTCATGTTGGCGCCCTTCTTCAGGGAGGCGATGAAGTCGTCCTTCACCTGGGCCTCGGCGAAGCAGCCGTTGGGCAGGCACATGACATAGCGGCCGGCGACGGCCTGACCCTGATCGACCGCGAAGCGCAGGCCGGGCTGCAGAAGCAGGCCGAGCGGCATCACGAAGCGAACGACCTTCTGCGCCTGCTGGCCCTTCACGTCATAGACGGCGAGCGCCAGAACCGGCTGGCCCTGATCCGAGACGAAATCGCGGGTGGTGTAGCAGATCTCGGTGCTGGTGTTCTGGTCCTTGCCGCAGACCTTGGTCCATTCGGGCTGGGACGGCTCGGCCTTCACCTGCACGACCGTCGGGCCTGCACCCTGCTGCGGCTGGGCGCCCTGAACCGGCGGCTGGGCGGCCGGCTGAGCCGGAGGAGCTGCGGGACGGGCCGGCTGGGCAGCCGGAGCGGCGGGCCTCTGAGCGGGGGCTGTCTGGGCCGGAGCCGTCTGAGCCAGAACGGGTGCGCTCACCAAAACGGCCAGAGCTGCTGCCAGGCCACGGGTCCCCCCCAGGCTCGCGAAGCGTGTCGCGAATGACATGTCGTTAGATCCTCTTCAGTCGAAAGGTCGGCTTTCGAATTGGCCGTTGATCCGGCGCGTTCTTAACCTGTGATGACGTGGTCAAATCCTTGCCCAATGTGGCGAAGACAAGACGTGTGGCGCTCCTTTAACCTTTCATGTGATAGGTTTCCAGTCACCTTGGGCAAAATTCTGTACAACATTGCCCAGGTTAGTGCTCGCACCGGGAGTGCCATGGGCCGCTGGCTTCTACGAAATCTGCTGTTTTCCGTCACCCTCACCCTGATGGCCCTCGGCGCGTCCGCCCAGGAGGCGGGAATCCTGCGGCATGGCATCGCGATGCATGGGAAGCCCGCGCTGGAGCCCGGCTTCGCGCACCTGCCCTATGCCGAACCGAAGGCTCCGAAAGGCGGGCGAATCACGCTTGCCCTCCAGGGGACCTTCGACAGCCTCAATCCCCTGATCGTTCTGGGCGTCGCTCCGGACGTGGTGCCGCGCTACGTGCTCCAGAGCCTGATGATGCGCTCCGCCGACGAACCCTTCACGATCTACGGCCTCCTCGCCCGCGCCGTGGAGATGCCGGAGGATCGCAGCTTCATCACCTTCCACCTCGATCCCCGGGCCCGCTTCTCGGACGGCCATCCTCTCACGGCGGAGGATGTGCGCTTCTCCTTCGAGGTGCTGAAGAAGCATGGCAAGCCCTTCCACCGGTCGAGCTTCAGCCAGGTCAAGGCGGTGGAGATCCTGGACCCGCACCGGATCCGATTCGACCTGTCCGGCTCCAACGACCGGGAACTGCCGCTGCTCATCGGGATGATGTCGATCTTTCCGGCCCACGCGACCAACCCGGACACCTTCGACAGGACAACCCTCGCCGCGCCCATCGGATCGGGACCCTACGCCCTGACCGAGGTGAAGCCCGGCGAGCGGGTGGTGCTGACACGGCGCAAGGACTACTGGGGCGAGAGCCTTCCCATCACCCGCGGCCTCTACAACTTCGACGAGATCCGCTACGATTTCTATCGCGACGCCAACAGCTTGTTCGAGGCTTTTAAGGCGGGACTTTACGATTTCAGGATCGAGGGCGATCCGGGCCAGTGGGCCACGGGCTACGACATCCCGGCCGTCAGGGACGGCCGTGTCGTCCGGGAGACCCTGGCCACCCGGCTGCCCAAGGGCATGAACGGCTTCGTCTTCAACACCCGAAAACCTCTCTTCGCCGACGTCAGGGTTCGCGAGGCCCTGAGCTACCTATTCGATTTCGACTGGGTGAACCGCAACCTCTACTTCGGGCAGCTGACCCGCTCCGACAGCTACTTCTCGGGCTCGGACCTCGCCTCCACGGGCCGCCCTGCCGACGAGCGGGAGCGGGCTCTCCTCGCCGCCGCCCCGGGCGCCGTCCGGGAGGACATCCTCTCAGGACGCTGGGAGCCGCCGGCCGGCGACGGATCGGGCCGGGACCGGGGCATGGCCCGCCGCGCCCTGGCGCTCCTTTCCGAGGCAGGCTGGACGCTCGACAACGACGTGCTGCGCCGGAAGGGCACGGGGGAGCCCTTCGCCTTCGAGATGCTGGTCAACTCCCGTTCGCAGGAGCGCCTGGCCCTCAACTACTCCCAGTCCCTGAGCCGGATCGGCGTTCAGGCGCGGGTGCGCCTCGTGGACGACGTGCAGTACTGGCGGCGCCTCGCCCGCTTCGACTTCGACATGGTCCAGTGGCTCTGGCCCTCCTCCCTCTCCCCCGGCAACGAGCAGCGCAACCGCTGGGGCTCGGCCGCGGCGCAAAGGAGTGGGTCCCATAACCACGCCGGGGTAGCGTCGCCTGCGGTAGACCGCCTCATCGATGCGCTACTGGAAGCGGAAAGCCGCGAGGATTTCGTCTCGGCCGTCCGCGCCCTCGACCGCACCCTGCTGTCAGGCTTCTATGTCGTTCCCTTGTTTTACCTGAAGGATCAGTGGCTTGCCTATAACAGCGACCTGAGGAAGCCGGAAAAGGCGCCGCTCATGGGAACCAATATCGACACGTGGTGGCGACGGCCGAACTGATCTCGAGGGCTATTCTGTAACCCTTATTGTTGAGCTTCCATTCATGTAGACAATGAAACTAATGCCCTGCTTCGACGTTGGGTGAGTACCTCCTGTCTCACTGTCGCGTCTTAACGCAGGGTATCACCATGAATGGAATGCCGAAGGTTCTCGTCGTCGATAGCGGCGCGCGTGCTCCCGAGAGCGCTCTGTCCGCAGAGCTGGCAGGCATGGGATATGCGAGCGTGACGACCCCCTTCGAAGCAGCCGACGACGTTCTGGCCCTCATGCCCAGCCCCGCGGCTGTGGTGCTGCAGATGCCCCGCCATGCCGACTGGGCGGAGCGCAGGCGGTTCCTCGACCTCGCCCGCCGGCTGCGCAAGAACCTGGCGGACAGCGGCACCCCGGTCATCATCACGGGCGGCGTGAGCGGCGCGGCCACCATGCTCCAGAACGAGCTCAGCGTGAGAGCCGTCGCCGCACCGGAACTCTAACCCTCAAGCAGCCGGAAAGCGTCTTTCTCCGTTTTGGCCTGATCTTCGCTCGTCCTGAAAAAGCCGGCCGTCCTCGCACGCGCACCTGTCAGGGTGCGGTAGATGGCAATCGTGCTGCCCGGTCCTCCTCCCGTATGCCCGACCACCCTACGACCTGAGCTCGTTTCTCCGGTCATGACACCGAGCCCATAGCCGGGCACCGTCCATGGCCGCTCCGGCACAGGACCGGGAAGCACAAACGGCGTGAGCATTTCGCCCAGCAGCGAGGGCGGCAGCAGGTGGCCCGCCATCAGGCGATCAAGCAGGAGCACGGCATCGGCGACGCTCCCCGCAAGAAGCCCGTGATACACCCATCCCGGGTGATATCCCGCAGCGCTTCCCAAGGCGGCATGCGCAAGATCCGCTCGCTTCCCTGCAATGCGTGCGTTCTCGATTCCGAGCGGCTTCAACACGAAGCGCCTGAGAGCCTCATTCAGATCGGAGCCGGAGATGGTCTCGACCAGCTGACCAATGACCAGGTAACCGATGTTGGAATAGTCCCACCCCTCGCCTGCAGGATAGCGAAGACGATCGGCATCGAGGCGGCTGAGGAGTTCGGGAACGGGCCAGGGTTCGTCGTTGCGCTCGACGGCCTCATGATAGGCTCGAAATCCGCCATAGTTCGCCAGGCCGGAGCGGTGCTGCAGCAGATGCCGGAGGGTGTAGGGCTTGTCCGCGACGGGATCGTCCAGCCCGACGAGGCCGTCGCGGACCAGGACCAGAGCCGTTGCCGCCAGAACAGTCTTGGTGAAGCTCCACCAGGGCACGAGCCGGTCGGCATCGTGGCTCTCTGCCACGATGCCATCCTCGACAAGAGCCCAGGCCTCAACCATCAGGCCGCCTTCTTCTCCGCAATGCGCACGAGATCGCGCAGGATCGTCGTCGACGCCTTGATGCGCTCGTCAGGGCTCTCGATGTCGCGAACGAACACGATCTTCATGTCGGGCCGCACCTTCGCGAAGGAGGCCTGCTCGGTGACGTAGGAGATCAGGCCTGCCGGATTGGCGAAGGAATTGTCGCGGAACGAGATGATGATGCCCTTCGGACCGCCGTCCACCTTCTCCACATTGGCGCGGCGGCACAGCACCTTGATCGCCATGATCTTGAGAAGCTGGTCGACCTCGGATGGCACCGGCCCGAACCGGTCCACCATCTCCGCCCGGAAGGCGCCGATCTCCTGGTCTGTCTCGAAGGTCGAAAGGCGGCGGTAGAGACCGAGCCGCAGCTGCAGGTCGGCGATGTAGCTCTCCGGAATCATCACCGGCGCACCGACCGCGATGGTGGGCGACCACTGATCCTCCGTCGGCTCCTCGATGCCGGCCTTGAGCTGCGCCACCGCCTCCTCCAGCATCTGCTGGTAGAGCTCGTAGCCGACCTCCTTGATGTGGCCGGACTGCTCCTCGCCCAAGAGGTTGCCCGCGCCGCGGATATCGAGATCGTGGGAGGCGAGCTGGAATCCGGCGCCCAGGGTGTCGAGGGTCTGCAGCACCTTGAGCCGCCGCTCCGCCTGCACGGTCATCGGCTTGTTGGCCGGCACCGAGAACAGGGCATAGGCGCGGGTCTTGGAGCGTCCGACGCGGCCGCGCAGCTGGTAGAGCTGCGACAGACCGAACATGTCGGCACGGTGGACGATCAGCGTGTTGGCGGTCGGGATGTCGAGGCCCGATTCCACGATCGTGGTGGAGAGCAGGATGTCGTACTTGCCCTCGTAGAAGGCGGTCATGACATCCTCGAGCTGGCCCGCCGCCATCTGGCCGTGCGCCACCGCGACTTTCGCCTCCGGCACCTCCTTGTCGAGGAAGGCCTTCACCTCGCCGAGATCGTCGAGACGCGGCACCACATAGAAGGCTTGGCCCCCACGGTAGCGCTCGCGCAGCAGCGCCTCGCGGATGAGCAGCGGGTCGAACGGCGTGATGAAGGTGCGTACCGCCAGCCGGTCGACCGGCGGGGTCGTGATCAGCGACAGCTCGCGCACGCCGGTGAGCGCCAGCTGCAAGGTGCGCGGGATCGGGGTCGCCGACAGAGTCAGCACGTGGACCTCGGCCCTCAGCTCCTTCAGGCGCTCCTTGTGGGTCACGCCGAAATGCTGCTCCTCGTCGACGACGATGAGGCCGAGATCCTTGAACTTGATCGACTTGCCCAGAAGCGCATGTGTGCCGATAACGATGTCCACCGACCCGTCGGCCAGTCCCTCCTTCGTCTTCTTCATCTCGGCCGCGGGCACGAAGCGGGAGGCCTGGCCTATGTTGAGCGGCAGGCCGCGGAAGCGGTCGCAGAAGGTCTTGTAGTGCTGGCGCGACAGCAGCGTCGTCGGCACCACGACCGCCACCTGCTTGCCGCTCATCGCCGCCACGAAGGCGGCACGCAGCGCCACTTCGGTCTTGCCGAAGCCGACGTCGCCGCAGACGAGGCGGTCCATCGGGCGCCCCGATCCCATGTCGTCGAGCACAGCCTCGATGGCGTTGAGCTGGTCTTCCGTCTCGTCATAGGGGAAGCGGGCGGCGAACTCGTCATAGAGTCCTTCCGGCGGCGTCAGGCGCGGAGCATCCTTCAGGATGCGGGCGGCGGCGATCTTCATGAGCGCGCCCGCCATCTCGCGGATGCGCTTCTTCATCCGCGCCTTGCGGGCCTGCCAGGCCCCTCCGCCGAGCTTGTCGAGTTGGACCTCCGTCTCCTCCGAGCCGTAGCGGGTCAGAAGCTCGATGTTCTCCACCGGCAGGAACAGCCGGTCGCCGCCGGCATAATGCAGCTCGAGGCAGTCATGCGGGGCGCCAGCCGCCTCGATGGTCTTCAGCCCCTCGAAGCGACCGATGCCGTGATCCACGTGGACGACGAGATCGCCCGGCGTCAGCGCCGCGACCTCAGTGAGGAAGTCCTGCGGCCGCTTGGACTTGCGCTTCTGGCGCACGAGGCGGTCGCCGAGGATGTCCTGCTCGCTGATGACCACGAGATCGGCGGTCTCGAAGCCGGCTTCCAGCGGCCAGATGCCGACCGGAATCTCGTTGCGCGGATAGGCCTGCGCATCGGAGAAGCGGGCAATCGGCTTGGTCTGGCGCAGGTCGTGGTCCTGCAGCACATGGCACAGGCGCTCGCGCGAGCCCTCGGACCAGGCGCCCAGCATCACGCGCTTCTTGGCGGCCTGCAGGTCGCGGATATGGCGGATGACCGCCTCGAACACGTTGGCGTTCTCGTCCGCCCGCTCGGCGATGAAGTTGCGGCCCTGCCGGACCTCGCAGTCGATCACAAGACGTCCGGGCGATTCCGGGATGGCGAAGGGCGTCAGGCGGGCCAGCGGGAGGGTGGCGGTTTTCTCCGACCACTCCTCCGGCTTGAAGTAGAGAGCATCCGGCGGCAGCGGGCGGTAGGGCGCGACGCCGGGCTGGTTCTGGCCCATGCCTTCCCGGCGGGCGTCATAGTAGTCCTTCACCTGAGCAAGCCGCTCGGCGGCCGCATCGTCGGCCAGCGCGTCGAACACCACCGGAATGCCGGGCAGATAGTCGAAGAGCGTGTCGAGATGGTCGTGGAACAGCGGCATCCAATGTTCGAGCCCCGGATAGCGCCGCCCTTCGCTGATGGCTTCGTAGAGCCGGTCGTCCCGGGTCGGGGCGCCGAAGGCCGCCACATAGGCCTGCCGGAAGCGCTTGATGCTCTCGGTGGTCAGCTGAACCTCGCTCATGGGGACAAGGTCGAGGGAGCGCAGGGTGCCGATGGTGCGCTGGGTTTCCGGGTCGAAGGCGCGGATCGATTCCAGGGCGTCGCCGAAGAAGTCGAGACGCACCGGATTGGGCAGGCCCGCCGGATAGAGATCGATGATGCCGCCTCGCACCGCATACTCACCCGTGTCACGGACGGTTCCCGTGCGCATGAATCCGTTGGCCTCCAGCCAGGCGATCAGCAGGGTGGTGTCGACGACGTTGCCGGGCGCGGCCGAAAAGGTTTCCGCCGCGATGCGGCTCTTGGGCGGCACGCGCTGGACGAGTGCGTTCACCGTGGTCGACAGGATGCGCGGCTTGTCCTCGGAGGTCTTGGAGCGGGCGAGCCGCGCCAGGGTCGTCATGCGCTGCGCCGTGATCGCCGCATTCGGCGACACCCGGTCGTAGGGCTGGCAGTCCCAGGCGGGGAACGTGAGGATCTCGATCTCGGGCGCGATGAAGCCGAGGCTGCTGGCGAAGTTCTGCTGCCGCTGCCCGTCGCGGGCCACATGGACGAGAACCGCCGGCCCCTCCACCTGCCCCGAGAGGCCGCGCGCGAGATCGGCGACAGCGAGCGCGTCGAAGCCGTCCGGAGCGCCGGACAGGGTCAGGCTTTGGCCTTTCTTGAGGGCATCGAGGGCGCGTGTCAGGGAAGGCTTCATGGTGGATTGTCGGGCCATAGGGTAAGAAACGCGGGCGATTCCGCACGGTTCGGTGGGTTAGAGAAAAGAGAGATGGTGTAGTCCGAGGCCGGGCCACCTGTCATCCCTGCTTAGAGCGCCTAGTTCGCTTCTCCTCGCAGAGAGCCGCCCTCCTCGTCATCACCGGCCTTGTGCCGGTGATCCCGATTGTTTGAGACGCCGCGCTTCATCGCATCGGGATGGCCGGAACAAGCCCGGCCATGACGGAAAGGGTGTCATTCCCGGCCGGAGCGTCAGCGGAGGGGAAGGGAACCCACGTTCTAGCGCGGTGTCAGTGATGGATCCCCTTCCCGGTCCTACGGACCGCCGGGGATGACAAGGTGGCATCAACTATGGATCGGCGACGTGTGGGTGTGGAACGCCTTGAGGCGCTTGAAGAGCGGCGTGTCGTAGTTCGAGGGCGTCTCGATCTCGCCGGTGATCCAGCCCAGAAGGTCCCGGTCGGTGACCTCGATCAGTCGCTCGAACTCGGCCAAGTCCTCCTCGGAGAGTTCTCCGATCTCCGCATCGGCGAAGCGGCCCATGATCAGGTCCATCTCGCGCATGCCGCGGTGCCAGGAACGGTACAGGATCTGCCTGCGGCGGGTGTCGAGTCCGGCGCTGCTGCGGGTCGTTCCGCTCATGACATTGCTCCGATCTGATAAGATTGCGTCGCCTCCGGGCGGCTTAGCGCATCGTGCGGACCCAGCGGGCCGCACTCAACGATGCGCCGCATAAAGGAGTGAGCATCGGACCCAAAAGCGCCTTCCACTTTTGGGTCCGATGCTCTAGCCGCTATATAACCATCTCCCTTCCCGTTGCTACCCATTTGAATGTCACTGCGTCCTTCCATTCTCGATCCGCTCTTCGCCCCGGCCAACACCCTGCCCGGGGTCGGACCTAAGATCGCCCCCCTGCTGGACCGGCTCCTCGGCGAGCCCGGCAAGCCGACGCGCGTCGCGGATCTGCTCTTCCACCTGCCGAGCAGCGGCATTTCACGGGAGATGAAGGGCTCCGTCGCAGATGCCCCCATCGGCGAGCCGGTCACCCTCTCCGTCACCGTCGTCGCCCACCGTCCGCCTCCGCCGGGCCGGCGCGCGCCCTACCGGATCCTGGTGGAGGACGAGACCGGCGACGTGACCCTGATCTTCTTCAACGGCCAGAGGGCGCGTCTCGAAAAGACCCTGCCTGTCGGCGAGCGCCGCTATGTCTCCGGCAAGATCGAGCTCTGGGAGGCGCGGCGCCAGATGGTCCATCCGGACCGGATCCTCGACGAGCGCAGTATCGAGAGCCTGCCAGCCGTGGAGGCTGTCTACGGCCTGACCGAAGGCCTGTCCTCGCGCATGGTCGGCCGCTATATCGGCGCCGCCCTCGAGAAGGTCCCTCACCTGCCCGAATGGCAGGATGCGGCCTGGCTCGACCGCAACGCCCTGCCCGAGTTCCGGCAGGCGCTCTTTGCCCTTCACCGGCCCGACAATGCGGCGCAGCTTTCCGAGGAGGCCATTGCCAAATCCGCCCCGCGCCGTCGCCTGGCCTATGACGAGCTGCTGGCCTCGCAGCTTGCCCTCGCCCTCGTGAGGAGCCGCATGCGGAGACTGCCGGGACGGGTGAATGCGGGCGACGGCCATCTGGTCGAGCGCCTGAAGGCCGCCCTGCCCTTCGGGCTCACGGCCTCGCAGGAAAAAGCCGTCGAGGACATCCGCCACGATCTCGTGTCCGACAAGAAGATGCTGCGGCTGCTCCAGGGCGATGTCGGCTCGGGCAAGACCGTGGTCGGCCTGCTCACCATGGCGAGCGCCATCGAGGCCGGACGCCAGGCCGCCATGATGGCACCGACCGAAATCCTCGCCCGCCAGCATTACGAACGCCTGGCGCCCATGGCCGAACAGGCGGGCCTGACCATCGCCCTGCTGACGGGGCGGGAGAAAGGCGTCGCACGCAGGACGATCCTCGCCGGGCTCGCCGATGGCAGCATCCAGATCGCGGTGGGCACCCACGCCTTGTTCCAGGAAGGCGTCGCCTTCCTGGATCTCGGCGTTGCGGTCGTGGACGAGCAGCACCGCTTCGGCGTGCACCAGCGTCTCGCCTTGGGTTCCAAGGGCGAGGCCGTCGACATCCTCGTCATGACGGCGACCCCGATCCCGCGAACCCTGGCGCTCACCTATTTCGGCGACATGGACGTCTCCGTGCTCAGTGAAAAGCCGGCCGGCCGCAAGCCGATCTCGACGAAGCTCATCGCCATCGACCGGCTCGACGAAGTCGTCGGCGGCATCGGGCGCGCCATCGCCAACGGCGATCAGGTCTATTGGGTTTGTCCTCTCGTGGGCGAATCCGAATCCATCGATCTCGCCGCAGCCGAGGAGCGGTTCGAGATGCTGAAGGGTTTCTTCGGCACCCAAGTCGGCCTCGTGCACGGCAAGATGGCGGGCAAGGACAAGGACGCCGCCATGGAGCGGTTCTCGGGCGGCGAGACCAAGATCCTGGTCTCCACCACCGTGATCGAAGTCGGCGTCGACGTGCCGAACGCCACCATCATGGTGATCGAGCACGCGGAACGGTTCGGCCTCGCCCAGCTCCACCAGCTGCGCGGGCGCATCGGCCGCGGCTCGAAATCCTCGACCTGCCTTCTCGTCTACAAGGGCCCATTGGGGCAGGTCGCCCAGGCCCGGCTCGAGATGATGCGCCAGACCGAGGACGGCTTCCGCATCGCGGAGGAAGACCTGCGGCTTCGCGGCGAGGGCGAGGTTCTGGGCACGCGCCAATCGGGCACGCCCGGCTTCAAGCTCGCCCGCCTCGAGGTGGATGGAGATCTGCTCGGAGCCGCCCGCGACGATGCCCGCCTGATCGTGGACCGCGACCCGGATCTCGTCAGCGAGCGAGGGCAGGCCCTGCGGGTGCTGCTCTATCTGTTCGAGCGCGATTCCGCGATACGGCTGCTACGGGCGGGCTGATCGAGGCGCAGCGCCATGATGCAGCGCCGTGCCGGATCGTGCCCGTACTCCGCGTCCCGTCGCAGCGTCTCGCGGTGGCCGGGACCTGCCGCATCAGCATCGACTTCGACGAATCCGAACCGGGCATAGAACGGCCCGTTCCACGGCACGTCACGATAGGTCGTCAGCGTGACGGCATCGAATGTCAGGCGTCTGCCATGCTCCATGGCAGCTTCCACCAGTCGGCTTCCAATGCCCTGCCGGTGATGGGATGCCGCTACGGAGACCTCGGCGATGTAGAAGTGCCCGTCCAGCTCATGCGCGGCGAGGAAGCCTGTCGGCTCGTCCCTTTCGTCGACAGCCACCCACAATGTTGCGGCCCGGCACAGGGATTCCAGCAGGGCGGGATCCATCGTCCCGTCGCTATCGGCCAGCCACGCCAGACCGACGCTCCTGAACGCGGACGCCGCAGAACGCTCGACGGCAGCGAGCTTGCCGATATCCGCCGGTCGAGCGAGGCGGATCGATGGCCGGAACCCGTTCACTCCACCGTCACGGATTTGGCGAGGTTGCGCGGCTGGTCCACGTCCTTCCCCATGAAGACCGCCGTGTGATAGGCGAGCAGCTGGATGGGAACCGCATTGATGATGGGCGCCACGATCGGATGCACCGACGGCATCACAATGGTGGCCATCGTCTCGAGGCCCGTTTCCAGAGCGCCCCGCTCGTCAGTGATCAGGACGATGCGTCCGCCACGGGCTGCGACTTCCTGCATGTTGGAGACGGTCTTTTCGAAGATGGCATCGTGGGGCGCGATGACGATGACGGGCATGGTCTCGTCGATGAGCGCGATGGGCCCGTGCTTCAGCTCCCCGGCCGCATAGCCTTCCGCATGGATGTAGGAGATCTCCTTGAGCTTCAGGGCTCCTTCCATCGCGAGCGGATAGGAAGTGCCGCGTCCGAGATAGAGCACGTCCTTGGCCTTCGAAAGCTCACGGGCGAGAACCTCGATCTGGTGCTCCCGCCTGATCGCCTCGGTGATCTGGCCCGGAACGGCAATCAGCGCATTCACCAGTTCCTTCTCTTCTTCGGCACTGAGCGTCCCCCTTGCCCGGCCGGCGGCGATGGCCAGCGAGAGGAGCACGGTGAGCTGGCAAGTGAAGGCCTTGGTCGAGGCAACGCCCACCTCGACCCCGGCGAGGGTCTGGGCGACCACATGGCTCTCGCGGGCCATGGTGGACGTCGGGACGTTCACCACCGACATCGTGTACTGCTTCTCGGCCGTGGCGTAGCGCAGTGAAGCCAAAGTGTCCGCGGTCTCACCCGATTGCGAGACGAAGAGCGCGAGACCACCCGGCTCCAGGGGAGCCTCCCGGTAGCGGAACTCCGAAGCGACATCGATCTCGACCGGGATGCGCGCTATGCGCTCGAACCAGTATTTCGAGATCAGCCCTGCCAGATAGGCCGTACCGCAGGCCGAAATGGAGATGCGTTTCAGGTCCTTGAAGTCGAACGGCAATTCAACAGGCAGTTCAACCCGTTCAGCTGCGAAGTTGACGTAATGGGCGAGCGTGCGTCCCACCGCCTCTGCCTGCTCGTGGATCTCCTTGGCCATGAAGTGGCGGTAATTGCCCTTGTCGGCCATGAAGGAGCCGGCCGGGACCTTGTGACGGGGCCGCTGGACCGGCCGTCCCGACTCGTCGTGGATCTCAGCACCCCTGTGCGTCAGGGTCGCCCAGTCGCCGTCCTCCAGATAGGCCACCTCGTCCGTAAACGGCGCCAGCGCCAGGGCGTCGGAGCCGAGATACATTTCGCCGTCGCCGTAGCCGATGGCCAGGGGGGCCCCATGACGGGCGCCGATCAGCAGATCGTCCTCGCCGGAGAACAGGAAGCCGAGTGCGAAGGCGCCGCGAAGGCGCGGCAGAGTTACGGCGACGGCCTCGATGGGACCGCGTCCCTGTCGGATCTCATAGGTCACGAGCTGGGCCACCACCTCGGTATCCGTTTCGGTCTCGAAACGGACGCCCTTGGCCTCGAGCCCGGTCTTCAACTCACGGAAATTCTCGATGATGCCGTTATGGACGACAGCCAGCTTGTCGGTGGCATGAGGATGGGCGTTGATCTCGTTGGGCTTACCGTGGGTGGCCCAGCGGGTATGGCCGATCCCGATGACGCCCGACAGCGGAGCCTGGGAGAGCTTGGACTCGAGATTTCGCAGCTTTCCCTCGGCCCGACGGCGGTCGAGCCGACCTTCTTCCAGAGTTGCCACGCCGGCGGAATCGTAACCGCGGTATTCAAGCCGCTTGAGAGCCTCCACGATCTGTGGTGCCACGGGCGTCTTTCCGATGATCCCGACAATTCCGCACATGATTAAGAACTTCCTTTTGCACCGCGACCAACGCTACGCTTAACGCCTGTCATATAGAGGCAGCCCCCTTAGGGCAGAATCAACTTGCGTAACCTATTGTGACAGCCGCGCTTATTTTCTCTTCTTGTCCTGGGATTTCTCCCGGAACGTGATGGCCCAGCCCTCCTTTACCGTCTGGCGCCCGCGCCCGAGACCCAGGGCATCGTCGGGGAGGCTTTCCGTGATTACTGAACCGGAGCCGACGAAAGCTCCCTTCCCAATCGTGATGGGCGCGACCAGCGAGGAGTTCGAGCCGATGAAGGCGCCCTCGCCGATTTCAGTCCGGTACTTGCCGAAACCGTCGTAATTACAGGTGATGGTGCCCGCTCCGATATTCGCCTTGGCCCCGACACTGGCGTCGCCCAAATATGACAGGTGGTTGACCTTGGCGCCTGCTCCGAGCTCCGTGTTCTTGATCTCGACGAAGTTGCCGACCTTCGCCTGGGAGCCGATCGAGGCACCGGGACGCAGACGCGCAAACGGGCCGACCTCTGCGCCCGAATAAATCCGAGCACCTTCAAGGTGGCTGAAGCTGTGGATGAGCGTGCCGTTCTCCACCACGACGCCTGGGCCGAAGACCACGTGCGGCTCGACGACGACATCCTGGCCGAACCGGGTGTCGTGACTCAGGAAGACCGTCTCCGGCGCCACGAGCGTCACCCCGGACGCCATGGCCGCCTGACGCAGCCGGTCCTGGATCATGCGCTCGGCGGCCGCGAGTTGAGCCCGGTCGTTCACCCCATGCACTTCTTCCTCTGAGACGACGGCGATGGCCGTCCTGTGTCCGAGGCTGCGGGCGATCTCGACGATGTCGGTCAGGTAGTACTCGCCCTTGGCATTGTTATTCTCGACACGGTCGAGAAGGGCTAGCGCCAAATCCCCGCGGATCGCCATGAGGCCGCCATTGCAGAGGGTGATAGCCCGCTCTTCCTCGGTTGCGTCCTTGTGCTCGCGAATGGCCAGAAGGTCGGTGCCCGAAGTGATGAAGCGGCCATAGCCGGCCGGGTCCTTGGCCTCGAAGCCCATCGCAACCACGGCCGCTCCTTCCGCCAGCGGAATGCGGAGCTTCGAGAAGGTCTCAGGAAGGATCAGAGGCGTATCACCGAAAGCAATGATCACGTCGTCGACCAGCTGCGCCAGCGCCTCGCGAGCGCTCAAAACCGCATGGGCTGTTCCGAGGCGATCCCTTTGAACGAAGATCCGGGCTTGGGTCGAAACCTTCTGGATCTCCTTGGCCACATCCTCCCGGTCGGGCCCGATCACGACCGCAGCATCCGTAGCGCCGGCCTGCGTGAGGGTCGCCAGCACGTGTCCCAGCATGGAGCGATTGGCGACCTGATGCAGGACCTTGGGCTTTTCGGACTTCATCCGCGTGCCCTCTCCTGCCGCAAGCACGATGGCTAGGCAAGTCCGGGCTGGCGATGAAGCGGCGTGAGTGGGGGTCATACAGTTTCAATCCAATGAGGGTCTGCCGTGGAGCTAAATCAGAAGAGGTAAATCGGCAATGGTTTCATGAGCAATCAGGCAGTTTCCCTCGTGGCCTCGTTTACTTCGTGCTCATGATTGACGATATGTATTAGGCATTCCAATTGTCTGGCTGTAGAGCCGTCGTTTACGCAAGAGTATCACTGTGCCGGTTTCGCCAAGGGGTCCATCCCCCTTCCATCCCCGCCGGCGCGACATGCTGGCCTATATCGGCGCTTCCGTCGCCGGGCTCGCATACGCGCCGACTGTCCGCGCCCAAACCCCTCAGGCCACGATTTCCGCAAGGATGGGAGAGAATCAGCGGTTCGATCCGGCGGTAGTGATCGACATTGCGCGCCAGCTCTCGAAGAAGCCGTTCGCCCCATCGCCAAATGATCTGCCGGACGTTTTCGCGAATTTGAACCAAGAGCAGTATGCGGCTATCCGCTATACTCAGCCGCCGATCTGGAGCACGGAAGCCCGCGGGATTTCCATTGAGCCGCTCCACCGCGGGTTCGTGTTCAGGGATGCGGTCGACCTTTACCTGGTCGAGGACGGGGCTATCCGCCGGATGGCCTACAATACCTCTCAATACGAGTTCGGCCGCATCAACCTGCCGAACAATATCCAGGATATTGGCTATTCCGGCTTCAAACTCACTGCGCAGGCCGGGAGCGGTAGGCCTTTCGACTTCGCCGTGGTTCAGGGCGGCACCTTCTTCCGTGCCATTGCCCGTGGTCAGAACTACGGCGCCATCGCGCGGGCGCTGACATTGCGGCCTGCGGAAGCCCGCGGAGAGGAGTTCCCGGTCTTCCGGGCATTCTGGCTGGAGCGCCCGGCCGTGGGCAGCAGCAGCATCACCGTCCATGGCGTGCTCGATTCTGAATCGACCACAGGTGCGGTCCGCATGACGTTCCGTCCCGGTGATATGACGATCATCGACGTCGAGACAACTCTCTTCCCTCGCGTCAATCTCGAGCATGTGGGTCTTGGCGGCCTCGCCTCCACCTATCTCTACGGCTCGAACGATCTGCTCAACTCAGACGATATCCGGCCAGCCGTCTATGAATCCTCCGGCCTTCAAATTCTGAACGGCTCTGGAGAATGGCTCTGGCGGCCTCTTCACAATCCCGAAACCCTCCAGATCTCTGCCTTCGTCGACAGCTCCCCGCGAGGGTTCGGCCTGCTCCAGCGGGAGCGCTCCTTCGAGGCTTTCCAAGACGACGACCAGCGCTTCGAGCGTCGGCCGAGTGTCTGGATAGAGCCCTTGGGGGACTGGGGCCAAGGGAGTGTCCAGCTTCTGGAAATTCCTACGGACGCCGAGATCAACGACAACATTCTCGCTTATTGGCGCCCTAAGGCGCCCATGGCCGCAGGCTCCGAAGTTGCCCTTGCCTATCGTCAGTATTGGGGATGGAACTCGCCGGAGCGGCCGCCGCTCGCAACGGTGACCGCCACTCGCTCGGGCCGCGGCAGTGGGGGGCGTCGGCGACGGTTTACAGTTGATTTTTCGAGCGATGCGTTGGGTGACAATTTGCCGACGGACCTTAGATCCGTCTTAACCGTTGGCCCTGGAACGTTCCAGAACCTCAAACTTTTGCCATATCCGGAGCGAAAGACAGTACGTGTCGCATTCGAGCTTGACCCGGGCAACGAAAACGCGTGTGAGATGCGCCTGATCCTTGAATCAGGCGGGAAACCGATTAGCGAGACATGGCTTTATCGTTGGACACCCTAAGTCACGACTCGAAAGAGAATGTAGCCGCCCTCGAGCGGATTACATCCGCTATGCCTCCCGAAAAGCATCTCGACATGCCGACCCAGTCGCTTCGGCGCTGGTCGGCCTCCGAAGAGCGCAAGCCGGTCCTCCAGCATCCCAAGCTGGGAACATGGCTCGCACGCCTGTTCGTCTTCGGCGGCGGGTTGCTGCTGACAGCCTATGGCACCTATGAGATGTACCAGGTGGTGTCGGTGAGCCGCACCACTGCCCTCCAGTGGGTGCTCGTCGGCCTGTTCACGATCAACTTCTCCTGGATCTCGGTTGCGTTCACCTCTGCGCTTTTGGGCTTCTTCGCCCTGTTCCGACGCCCAGGACATGGTGGGCCGCTGACCGCGCCGCTGCAGCACAAGACCGCCATCGTCATGCCGGTCTACAACGAGCAGACGGACCGCACCTTCGCCGCCCTGGAAGCGATCCATGAATCGGTTCAGGCAACCGGATCAGGAGATCACTTCGACTATTTCATCCTGTCCGACACCACCAATCCGGATGCCTGGGTCGCGGAGGAACGGGCGTTCCTGGCCCTGAGGGAGCGTCTGGGACCCGGAGCGCGGTTCTATTACCGCCATCGGCAGAAAAACCATCATCGCAAGGCGGGCAATATCGCCGATTTCGTCTCACGCTGGGGGGGGCACTACGAGCACATGCTCGTGCTCGACGCCGACAGTCTCATGAGCGGCGACTGCATCGTGCGCCTGGCAGCCGCCATGGAAGCCGATCCGGATGCCGGCATCATCCAGTCCCTGCCGCTCATCATCAACCGCAACACCCTCTTTGCGCGCCTCCAGCAATATGCCGCCCGGGTCACCGGGCCGGTCATCGCCATGGGCCTTGCGGTCTGGATGGGACGCGACGGAAACTACTGGGGCCACAATGCGATCATCCGCACCAGCGCCTTCGCTGCTCATGGCGGTTTGCCGGACCTGAAAGGCAAGCCGCCCTTCGGAGGCCACATCCTCAGCCATGACTTCGTCGAGGCGGCCCTGCTCCGCCGCGCCGGATGGTCGGTCTACATGCTGGCGGACCTGCAGGGGTCCTATGAGGAAAGCCCGCCCTCCCTCATCGACCTCTCGGCCCGCGACCGGCGGTGGTGCCAGGGCAACCTCCAGCACACGCGGGTGATTACGGCGAAGGGCCTGAAGCTGCCGACGCGCCAGCACTTCGCCACCGGCATCATGTCCTATCTGGCCTCGCCGTTCTGGCTGTTCCAGCTTATCGTCGGTATCGCCCTTGTCTTGCAGACGACCTATATCCGGCCGGAATATTTCGCGCGCGA
Organism: Microvirga arvi; assembly: GCF_016892765.1. Classification (GTDB taxonomy): domain Bacteria; phylum Pseudomonadota; class Alphaproteobacteria; order Rhizobiales; family Beijerinckiaceae; genus Microvirga; species Microvirga arvi. Next base: position 40,763 of record NZ_JAFEMD010000028.1, on the reverse strand, counting down.
CTTCCGCCTCTATCCGATCTGGCCCCGCTTCGATCCCGAGCGAGCCTTGGCGCTGTTCGCGCTGACCATGGGCATCCTGCTCGCGCCGAAGCTCTTCGGGCTCCTGCTGATGCTCATCCGCGGCGAGGACCGGCGCGCCTCGGGCGGCGGAATCCGCCTGATCATTTCCTCGACGATCGAGATCATCCTCTCGGCCCTCCTTGCCCCGATCCTGATGCTCATCCAGTCCGGCTCGGTCTTCCAGATCATGCTTGGACGCGACACGGGCTGGCAGCCCCAGCGCCGGGATGACGGTTCCATTCCGTTCAAGGACATCGTCCGCCGCCACCGCGCTCATACGGTTCTCGGAGCCCTTGCGGGGTTGTCCGCTTTCATGATCGCCACATCCCTGTTCCTGTGGATGTCGCCGACGATCATCGGCCTGCTTTTGGCCATCCCTCTGTCCTGGCTCAGCGGGCAGCTGGGAGCCGGGCTTGCCCTCAAGCGGCTCGGTCTTCTCATGACGCCCGAGGAGCACCGGCCGCCGGCCATCGCTACCCGTGCCAACGAGCTTCAGGCCCGCAACGGTACCCTCGGCTTCGATGATGCGGACAGCCTCAAGGCGATCTACGAGGACGCCACTTTGAGAGAGCGCCACATCGAGATGCTTCCGCCAGCCCTGCCCCGCAAACGCGGCCTGATCGAGACGGAGCGTGCCCTCGCGGAGGCAAAGCTCGTGGATGCCGAGACGATCGAGGATGCGGTGAACTGGCTCCAAAACAAGGAACGCATGGTTGTTCTCCACGACCGCGCGCTCATCGACATGCTGGTTCACCTGAAGCCGAAACCGGCCGAAGCGCAGGCGGCCGAGTAGTTCGCATAGTTTTTCCAAGCAGCGTCAGGCCTGAGCTTACACTTGGGCCAACGCTGACGTCTTTTCGGTATCGTCCGCCACTTCGCTCAGCATCCAATCCCGGAAAGCCTCGATCTTCGCAGAGCGCCTCCTGGCCTTGGGATAAACAAGCCAGTAGCCCCGCTCGGACGTGGCGAGCAGGTCGAAGGGCTGAACGAGGCGACCGGCCGAAAGGTCACCTGGGAAGAAATAGGGGTTGATAAGGGCGAAGCCCTGCCCCGCCATGGCGGCCATTCCCTCGAACTGCTGTGTCCCGAGATTGTTGTCGGGGCGTTGCGACGGATCGAAGTCCTGCACCCCTGCCGCAGCGAACCAGTCCTGCCACCACGGATCGCTGGGCGAGATGATCGGGAATTTCAGGATATCGGATGGCTCTTTAAGCGTGACGCCCCGGATGAGCTCGGGGCTGCAAACCGGCGTAAACAGGTTTGGAAACAGAAGATGCGCCTCCAGGCCGGGCCAGCTGCCATTTCCGCTCCTGATGCCCAGGTCGAAGTCGCTCTGGCCGAAATCCACCACCTGCCCTGAGACATGGATCTGAACTGCAATGTTCGGATGAAGGTGCTGGAAGCGGCCCAGTCGTGGAACCAGCCAGTTGGCGGCAAAGGTCGTCAGGGTCGAGATCGACAGAACGGACTGAACGGTCTCCTCAACGCCTGCGAACGCAGTGCGCAACGCTTCGAAAGCCTCCGTTACGGCCGGGGCGAGCTGGCGCCCTTTCGCGGTGAGCGTGACCTGGCGCGGGAGGCGCATGAACAGGGGGGCACCAAGGCGATCCTCCAGAATCTTGATCTGGTAGCTCACGGCAGCCTGCGTCATGCCCAATTCCTCGGCAGCGCGCGTGAAGCTCTGGTGGCGCGCCGCAGCCTCGAAGACTCTGACGGCACTCATGGGCGGAAGTTTCGACGGCAGCTTTGACATGGGCAATCCATAAGGCTGCCTTATGGCAGCCCATTGGCTTTCGCTTTGTCAAGCTCCTGCAACGGGCGCACCTTATGGATGCTTGATCAAGGGCGTCTGGCGCCCTCTGACGAAACAAATCGGTAGGCTGTCATGAGATATGAAGAAACTCGCCGCTTGCGCGGTATCGAGGGCGCTTGGCTGCGCCTGAAATTCTGGCTCCGCCCAGCATTTCGCCGAGAGGAATCGATCATCTCGGATCTGAGCCACCTATCCGATTACGAAAGGCGCGACATCGGCCTTCCCGACCCGATCCGGTACATGGACTGGCGCAGCTTGAAGGACCAGAAATGACGCTGTCGATCAGGATGTCAGCCGGCTCGGCTTGAGCTCCCCGCTCTGCTCAAGGAGAGAGTGGCCAGTGGATGCGATGTGCGCCTCGATCCGCTTGAGATCGCGGACGATGTCGAGCTGGAGCGTGCTGGTGTCGCCGACTGTCCGGCCGGACCGGAGCTGATCGAGATGCTTCTGGGCGACGGCCCGTTCGAGATCGCGGAACCGCTCCTTCTCCGAGACCAGCCTTCGGGCCGAGCCGAGGTCCTGGAACATCAGGACCGATGCCGCAAGCTGCAGGTGCTCCAGCAGCTTTCCATGCATGCTCGTGATGTCCTCCAGGCTGTCCTTCGGCAGGCGCAGATGGTTCTTGATGCGTTTGGCGGCCAGCTCCATGAGATTCTTGTCGATGATATCGCCGACGTGCTCCAGGTTGATGGCGAAGGCCAGGATGTCCGACAGGCGCTTTGCCTCTGACGCGTTCAAGGCCTCATGATTGATGGAGCTCAGGTAGCGACGGATCGCACTGAAGAGCCGATCCAGCACGTCGTCCGTGCGGCTGACCTGAGCGACGCGGCTGATGTCGTCTTCCCGGAAGAGATCCTGAGAGCTGCGCAGCATCGATTCCACCGTATCGACCATGCGCAGAACCTCGCGGGCCGCGTTGGACAGAGCGACGGAGGGGGTGTCCAGGGCATCCTTGTCCAGATATTGCGGCACGCCCGGATCGGAAGCCTGGAGCTTTTCCGGAAAGAACCGGATGAGCAGCTTCGCGACCCACGGCAATGGCAGGATGAAGATGGCAGCCACCGCCACATTGAAGATCGTGTGGAAGTTCGCCGCCAGACGCGCGGGATTCGGATCGATCAGGGTCAAGCCCGCCATGATCGGGGCAATGAACGGAAGGGCCAACGCGCAGCCGATCACCCGTGTCGCCAAATTGCCGACCGGTACGCGAATCTTCGCCGGATCGCCGCCCACTGCCTCCAGGAACGGATTGAGCGCGCTGCCGAGATTGGCGCCGAGCACCATGACCAGGGCCGCGGGCGTGCCGATCACGCCGGCCGCGGCCAAGGACATAATCAGAAGGATTGCGGCCACACTGGAATGTGCAACCCAGGCAAAGAACGCTGACAGCAGCAGGAGGATCAGCGGGTCCGAAGCGATGGACGCGAGGAGTTCCTTCAGGACCACCGACTTCTCGATCAGATGGATCGTCTCGCTCAGGAGGTGGAGCGACAGAAGCATCAACCCAAGGCCAATCGCAACCCGTCCCAGATCCTTGGTGCGGCTCGACTTTCCGCGCCGGAAGGCGACGAAACCTCCGAAGATCAGCACCGGAAAGATCAGAGAAACATCGAAGGAAAGCACCTGCACGATCAGCGTCGTGCCCACGTTCGCGCCGAGCATAACGGCGAGTGCTGGCACGAGGTCGACTGCACCGCCCGCGGTGAAGGATGCCACCATGAGGGCTGTGGCGGTGCTGCTCTGAAGCACGGTCGTAACGCCGAGGCCTGCAAGAAAGGCCTGAAGCCGCGTTCTCAGCGCCATTCCCAGGATCCAGCGCAGATCGCTGCCGAACGCGCGTTGAACCCCACTGTTGACCATGGTGATGCCCCAGAGAAGCAGGGCGATCTCACCGAACAGATGAATCAAGACGGAGGTCGCAGACATTCAGCCCTCAAAGAACGGGAAAGCACGGCACGATCGTCTTGCTTATCCACCTATGGACACGAGCGCAATAAGGTTGCCGGCTAATAATGACTATCTGCTTAAAATTCCGAGCAAAAGGCAAGAAATGATCCGTTGAAAACATGATAAGAGGCAACGAGTGCCGATGCGCTGTGGCCATCGATTTTTACTGAATAAGCTCAGTCGTTTGGATATCCATATCCTCCCGGAGGCAGCAAAATGGGAGCATGGAGCAATTAGGCTACTCCCAACGCATGCGGTCACCCCCGAAATGCCGTCTGCTAATTTCCACATTTAGCCGGTACGCATGGAGTTGTTGACACGGCCAAGTCTGAGGGTCCCAGTCTTGATGGACAGTATCACACTAGTTGGCATGCGAGGGCGCGAGATGGGTTTGGACGATCCATTTCCGATCGAAAAGTGCTCCGGACGCGTCCGGGGAGCCATCTTGGCAGAATTTCAAGGCCGGTGTCCTACCATTCGTGAAGTTGCCAGCATCCCCGATGCGCAGTGGCTTACGGTTCCGAACATCGGACCCACGACCCTGGAGGAGTTGCGAAGCATGACGCAGCCTCTTCCGAATGGGAAAGAGAGAAGTCCCGGCACGAACATGGCCGATGGGGAGCTTCTGTCCCGGCTGAACCGCCTGCAGCGGGAACTCAATCTGATTGTTGGGGAAGTCCGGGCGAGATTGAGTGCAGGATCTTCGAGGAGAAATCCGCAGAGATAAAGCTCAATCCGGCATGATCATTGCACTGGATCAGCAGTGACCTAGCCCTCTTCTTTAGTCCATGCTTCAGGGAAGAAACGTTCAACTTAATTGTAGCTTTGGAGTCTTTCAGACCGAAACAACGATCACCTCCGTAGTTGTCCAATATCATGACCTCGATACTTATGCGCGAGGCGAATTGTTACTATAAAACAAATACGTTAATCATTAGAAATACTCCCCCCGCAAGACCTTTGATTGCCTTAAGTTTACATTGACTTTACGGCATGAAGAGAGTTGATAAGCCCGTAATATAAAGTGGGCAGCTTTGAATTTGCTTCAGGCGTCAGCTCACCTTGCCTGGGGGCAAATGTATGTCTGATGTCGTGCGCTCGATCGATTTCATCATCGATCAGAATGGAATCATCAATAAGAGCGGTTCCGTCTACGAGATCGGCAGCCCAGCGGTTAAGTTTCACATCGAGCAATTGGCTGATGGCACGCTGCGGGTCACCGCATCCGTTTTCGACAACGACGGCAACACAATCAAGGACACGGCCGATCTGCGCGGCGTCTTCTTCCACATTGCTGGTATCGACAACAATACAGCCAACGATGCCTGGGTGAAGAAGCTGACGGTGACCGGAGTAGGCTCCAGCGCAGCCTACATCAACGGGATCGCCCTCGACGGCGACGGCGTTGATAACGTTCCTGAGGGCAGCAACAGCGACAACATGAACGGTCGCCCACTCACCCCATACGATGTGGGTATCGGTGTGGGCACGTCAGGGATTGGAACTGACGACATCAAGTCGGTCACCTTCGTCCTCGACCATGCCACCGACAACCTGACCCTGGAGCACCTCGCACAACAGGGATTCGGTGCGCGCCTGACCAGCGTCGGCGCGGAAGGGGGACGTCGGAGCGACAGCCTCAAGCTCTGGGGGGTGGCTCCCAGCGCTCCCGTATCTTTGCCTCCGGCGAAGGTCTCTTTGAGCGACCGGGTATGGGAGGATGTAGACGGCAACGGAATACAGGACGCGGGTGAGGCAGGTCTTGGCGGCGTGACCGTCAACCTGCTCGACGTCAACGGTGCCAACGTTGCGACGAGAGTAACCGACAGCACCGGCGCCTATAACTTCAGCGATCTTGTTGCCGGCCAGTACAGCGTCGCGTTCGCTGCCCCTGCGGGCTATGTGCTGACCCAGCGTGATCAGGGCGGCAACGATGCCGCCGACAGCGATGCCGATCCCGCCACGGGCCGCACGGGCGTGTACACCCTCACCCCCGGCATGAACGAAAATTCCGTCGATGGAGGCTTCTACAAGCCGGCGGCCATCGGAGATCTGGTGTGGGAAGACCTCAATGCGAACGGTCTCCAGGACGCCGGCGAGGCAGGCCTCAGCGGCATCGCGATCAAGCTCCTGAATGCCGGCGGGTCCGTCGTAGCCACCACCACGACGGGGGCCGACGGCGCATACAGCTTCAACAAGGTCGTGCCAGGAACGTATTCGGTCGAGTTCGCTGCCCCTGAAGGCTATACATTCTCCCCTAACGATCAGGGCGCCAGCGATGCCCTGGACAGCGATGCTGGCTCGTCAGGACGGACCGGCGTCTTCACCGTGACCTCAGGCACATCCAACCTCAGCCTGGATGCGGGCGTTCATAAGGTCGTATCCACCCCACCCGAGCCAGCCAATCCGGGCCCCACAGAGCCGCCCGTCGTGACACCTGACGGGGATTATGACGACCTGATCGAAGCCGGCGACGGCGACGACATCATTCATGGCGGCCGTGGCAACGACGAGATGCAGGGTGAAGGCGGCAACGACACCATTCTGGGCGGCACGGATGATGGCCGTCTCGAATGGAATGGCGACACGCTCAAAAAGGTCACCATCGGCGACAACCTCTATGGCAATGACGGCGCCGACACGTACTTCTATGAAAAGGGCGATGGTGTCGATCTGATCTGGGACTTCAGGCCCGACGAAGACACGATCGTACTCGGCTTCAGCTCGATGGAAATCATCGGTGCCACCTACGTTCGCGGGGTCACGAACCGCATCGAAACCCCAAGTCACGACAAGATCGCGCTGATCCTCGGCAAAGGCGCGACGATCCACGATGCCATCGTCATCAACGATTTCGGCGGACTGAAGGATAGCGAGCGGAAAGCTTTCGTCTTCGCCAACGGCAAGACAATGTCGATGAAGGACATCATTGCTCTGACCGAGAGCAAGCCGGTATCAACCGAGCTGCCGGAGACCTGGTCAGGTGTATCGGTCAGCGGCAGCCGCGCCTCCAGCCGTATGAGCAACTCGCTCGACCTGTTCGGGAGCAACGATGCCGAGGCTCTGATCGGGCGCGCGGGCAATGATCGCCTGTACGGCAACGAGGGCTTTAACAAACTCAACGGCAATGACGGCTTCGACGAGCTTTATGGCGGCAATGTCGAGGACATCCTGATCGGCGGGAACGGTAACGATCTCGGCTTCGGTAATGGCGGTGCGGACACCATCATCGGCGGCGTCGGCTCCGACAAGCTCTACGGCGCCGGCGGAGCCGACATCATCTATGGCGACACGGACGGGGTGGATGATGGCAAGAACATCTCCCGTTCCGGCTTTGACTTCAGGTTCAATTTGCGTCTCGAAGAGAAGTACCGCGCTCTCTTCGACCCGGCCGATCCCGTCGACGGCACCAGCGTATCCGCCGGTCCGCTCGTGATCACCCCCGGCAAGAACTGGTGGGGCGGCTTCGAGGTCACTGTGACGGTCAAGGCCGATGCGAGCCTTGCCGGATGGAACCTGTTCCTCAACAGCGCATACGAGATCACATCGGTCTGGGGCGCCGAGCTCTCCAAGGTCCAGAGCGGCAGCACCAGCGCCTTGTATGAGCTGAAGAACGCGCCCTGGAACGGCAGCCTCGCCAAAGGCCAGACAACGACCATCGGTCTTACGGTCCGCACGCCCTTCAACCTCGTTGTTGACGACAAGAGCCTGCTTCTCAAAGGCTTGAAGATCGGCCCCGAAGCCACCCTGGATTCGGAGGTGGAAGGTGCCGTCGGCTTGATCAACACGAAGCTGAGCAGCATGAAGGAAGTGACTACTTCCGAAAGCTATACGCTCACCGGCGATGCCCAGAAGCTGGTCGCGGTCAGCGGCAGCAAGGCGATCGATCTTTCCGGCAACAAGCTCGGCAACATCATTGTCGGCAATGACGGCTCGAACGAGATTGCCGGCCGCGCGGGCAAGGACGTGCTGACCGGGAACAACGGCAAGGACGCCTTCCTCTTCGATACAGCCTTATCCAAGGCTAACCTGGACACCATCACCGACTTCAGCGTCAAGGACGACAGGTTCTACCTCGACAACGCCATCTTCAAGAAGCTGGGTTCAGGCAAGCCCACGAACCCGAAGCAGTTGAACAAGAACTTCTTCAGTCTCGATAAGGCCAAGGACAGGAACGACTACCTGATCTACAACAAGAAGACAGGTACGCTCTCCTATGATGCCGATGGTTCCGGCAAGAGTCAGGCGATAGAGTTCGCCAAGATCAAGGCTGGCTCGAGCTCAAGTTCAGCCATTTCTACGTCATCTGACGACCGGCAAATATCATATCTGACGAAGGAAACGAGGCGCGCAGGCAATGCGCGCCTTTTGCCGTCTGATGGTCATTCACAGGTGAACTGTCAGACAGCGAAGGGCAGGACCGCGCGGGTTCCAGCGTAGTGCTGGTCGAACTCGATGGAAGACTGCAGGTTAGACGCCATAGCCTTCACGATCTTCGTTCCCAGGCCGCTCCCCTGCACCTTTCCATTGCCCTTCCATCCAATTCCATCATCCTCGACCACCAGGATCGCCTTTTCGCCGATAGAAGAAAGGGCAACGCGGATATCGCCGGATGCACCCTCGGGATAGGCATATTTGAAAGCGTTCGTGACGAGTTCCGTCACGATGACGCCGACTGAGACGGCTTTGTCTGTCGGGATTGAGATGGGCTCTGCGGTGAGTGTGATCGTATGCTCACGGCCGGCGGCCCGCATGGCGCCTTCGAGCTCCTCGACCAGTCCCTGCAGATAAGTGTCCATTTCCACGAAACGAACGTCATTCGAGGTATAGAGACGGCGATGGATCTGCGAGATCGCCGTAATCCGGCTCTGGGTTTCGGTCAGCGTGTCCCTCGCCACCGTATCGCGGCCAAGCGAGCGCTGCTGCATGGCCACGAGGGATGCGACAAGCTGCAAGCTGTTGGCGACCCGGTGATTGACTTCGCGGAGGAGCATCTCCGCCCGCTCCCGGGCCTCACGCATCTCCCTCTCGGCCGCTTCCTTTTCGTGCCGGAGCCGGGCGGCCGCCAGCGCCTGCTCGGCAGCGGTGCGAAGGAGATCGAGGAAGACCCCACCCACGTCCTTGATCACGTAATCGGCCGCACCTGCCTTGAGAGCAGCCACCGCGATCCGACCCTCGTCTGCGCCGGTGACGTAGACCACGGGCGGCGGATTGGAGAGGTTCTGGATCTCGCCCAGAACCTCAAGCCCTTCCTTGCCGGGCATGAAATGATCGAGGGCAATCACATCGTAGCGTTCGGCCGCGAGCTGGCTCAAACCCTCGTCGCCGCTCACCGCATGCCTGACCTGAAAGCCGTGGCGCGACAGGGTGCGTTCGACGAGGCGCCCCAGACCATGGTCGTCGTCGATGTACAGAAGCCTGATCGGCGAGGTCTCTGCAGCCCCTTCCCTCATAGCGCCTCGGGAACCTGGATAACGGAAAGGAACAGCCCCAATTGGCGGATGGCCTGGGAGAACGACTCATACTCCACCGGCTTGGTGATGTAGACGTTGGCACCCAGATCGTAGCAGCGCTGGATCTCGCGCTGGTCGTCTGTGGTCGTGAGCACAACCACGGGTGCGCGCTTCAACTTCTCGTCGCCTTTCAGCTTGATGAGAATGTCCACCCCGTTCATATCCGGTAAGTTGAGGTCGAGCAGCACGAGGAAAGGTCCCGCATTGCGCACCTCCCCGCTGAACAGGTGCTCCAGGGCCGCCGTTCCGCTCGCGAAGGTGCGGATCTCGTTGCAGACGCCTGCGCGACGAATGTTCTTCTCGATCAGGCGGGCATGCCCCTCATCGTCTTCGACCATGATGATGGTGACAGGTTGCTGGTGGGGCATTAGGCGGCTTCCGAGCTCATGCTGACGTATTTTGGCAGAATGACGGTGAAGGTCGAGCCCTCTCCCACGCGCGACGCCACCGTAATCGTACCGCCGAGCCTTCGCACAAGCGCCCGCACATGCGCAAGTCCAATGCCCTCGCCCTGCTGATCCTGAACTCCCGACCGCCGGAACAGGTCGAAGATCCGTTCGAAGTCCTTAGGGTCGATTCCGCGGCCGTTATCCTCGATTTCGTACCGGACAAGGGCTCCGAGATCCTGTCCGCGCACCGTAATGCGGCCGGGACGGCCTGGATTCAGATATTTAACCGCGTTGTCGATTAAATTTCCGAACACCTGCTCGATGGCGAGACGATCGCTCGTGAGATCGGGAACGGGCTCCACGACCAGTTCCGCCCCGCGCTCCTGGAGCTGATGTGCGACGCTATGGCGCTGAGTCTCGAGCAACTGGCGCATGCTGAGCGGTTCCGCCATCAGCACGCGCCGCCCCTCGCGGGAGAGTTTCAGGATGGCGCCGATCAGCTTGTCCATCTTCACCGTCGAGGATCGGATGAAGCCGATGGCTTCAGGCAGATCGGTTTCGATGGCAGCACGAGAATCCGGAGTGACGAGTTGGGGATCGGCCTGGAGAACCTTGCGGTAGAACCGCTCCACCTCTGCCTGAGCCCCTTCCAGTTCGCTTGTGAACCCCATGACGTTGACGAGGGGGGCTCTCAGGTCGTGGCTTACGATATAAGCAAAGCGCTGGATCTCCTCGTTCGCCTCGTCGAGTTCGGCCACTCGTTCGGCCAGGATCGATGCCAGCCGACGGGTCTCCTCCTCGGATCGAATCGCCTGCTCGCGGCTCTCCCTCAATTCATCCTGGGCCTGCTTCAGGTCGTGAATATCGGTGCAGCTGCCATACCACCTGATGATCCGGCCTTTCCCGTCACGAAGGGGCTGGGCCCGTCCGAGCACCCAGCGGTACTCGCCGGAGCGATGCCGAAGTCGATATTCGATATGGTAGGGCTCCCCCGTCTCAAGGCAGTGACGCCAGACGCTCCAGGCCCTGTCCCTGTCATCGGGATGGAACATGCCGTTCCATTCCTCGCCGTCGGTGGTGCCCTCCGGAACCCTCGTGTACTCGTACCAGCGCTGATTGTAGTAGTCGTGAAAGCCGTCCGGTTGCGTCGCCCAGATCATCTGATCGATGGAGTTCGCAATCACCCGGAAGCGCTCCTCACTCTCCTGCAGGGCCTTCTCGGCTAGGCGGGGCTCGGTGATGTCCACGTTGACGCCGATCATCCCGAGGAACTCGCCCCCCGAGCCGAAGCGCGGCTGGGCATCGGTGCGGACAATGCGGTACTCCCCGTCAGCGCGCCGGAAGCGGGCTTCCGTTGTGAAGGCCGTATGGGTCTGCATGGCCCGCATCAAAGGACCGAACAAGGCCTCGTGGTCCTCGGGATGAACAGTCGGGCCCCAGTCGAAACCCTGAATGTCAGCCTCGCTAACGCCCCAGAATTCCCGCTGCGGGCGGTTGAGGTAGACACATTTGCCGGTCTGGTCGCCCATCCACAGCATGACGGGGGCGCTCTCAGCCACCAAGCGGAAACGCTGCTCGCTTTCGCGCAATGCCTCCTCGTTCCGTTTCTGCTCGGTGACATCGTGACCCTGGACGAAAATGCCGGACACGCTGCCATCGGGACCGAAGATGGGCTGATAGACAAAGTCCAGGAAGCGCTCTTCTGGGGCACCGCCCGGGGTTTGCTCCAGAACGATACGGATACTCCGCCCCACGAAGGGCTGTCCGCTCGTGTAAACGCGGTCGAGCAACGCGAGAAAGCCTTGCTCCACCACTTCCGGCAGGGCCTCCCGAACAGCTTTTCCGACGATATTCTCGCGACCGACCAGCCGCAGGTAGGCGGCGTTGGCCATGGTGAAGACATGCTCCGGACCGCTGAGCGCCGCCATGAAGCCGGGGGCCTGCTCGAACAGGCCGCGAAGGTGCTGCCGCTCCTCGGTCAGGACTTGATTGGCTTCCTGCACGGCCTGTGCACGGCGGAACATGTCCGTTTCGATGAGGGTGGACGGGCCCGAGGACAGGGCCGAGCTTTTTGCGAGAACCCTCAGTCGCTGCAGCTCGGTCACGTCGACGGTGTGCTGGAGGATGAAGGTCATAACGCCTTCGTGATTGAAGAGGGGCGTGTGGGACGCGCTCCAAAAGCGCTCCTCGAAACCTTGGCCGTTGGGCAGGGGGATGGCGTACTCGATCAACGGAAGATGGTCGGCCACCTTCTCGTGAATGACCTTTTCGAAGGAATTCCGCAGCTGGCGATGGCTCGGGGAGTCGGGATCGCTGGGGAAAGCATCGAACATGTTGCGCCCAATGAGGTCCTCCCGCTGACGCATGGTGACCTCGAGATACGCGTCATTCATCCCAACGATGTTGAGCGAGAGATCCACCAGGACATAAGGATTGGGAGATGCGCTGAACAGCGCTTCGAAATTGATCGTCTTCACTGGTTCTTGCTCGGCAACCGCCAGCCCCCTAAACCCGCTCCCGGACAGAGCTTGTCCGTATTTAGGCAGCTTCCGGCCAAGCGCCATGGCATGCGCCAATTACACCGCTACTGTGACCGATCAGACACTCCCCTATGGGGGCAGTTGTACCCTTGTTGCTGCGGACGGCTCGTGGATGCGGAGCAACAAAACCTTGGCTACAGGCGTTCCGCTGCATGGCCGGGATCCCATGGCCGATGCAGGGAGACGACAGGTCGATGGTGCATGAAGCCGGCACGCCAGCGCCGTCTGCCGAACAGCGCAGGTTCGAGGCGCTGCAATCTCGCCTGACACAGATGTTTGAGAGCTTTCTGGTCCCGGGCGAGCCACGAACGGTTCTGATCGTTCCCAGCCTCAGCATGGACCGTGAGGTTCTCGCCAACATATCGGGAGCCCATCACTACGAGGAGCGGATGCTCTGCTATCTGATGCTCCTTCGTCTGCCCCGTACGCAGATCATCTATGTGACGAGCTACCCGATCCCGGAGTCGATCATCGACTATTACCTGCACCTGCTGCCAGGAATCCCGGCACAGCATGCCAGGAAGCGCCTGACCGTTCTCTCCTGCCACGACGGCTCTCAGACGGCTCTCACGGAGAAGATTCTCGAGCGGCCACGTCTGCAGCAACGGATCAGGGAGGCGATCCTGGATCCGGCCAAAGCATACATGATCTGCTTCAACGTCACGGAGCTGGAGCGTGATCTCGCCCTTCGTCTGAACCTGCCGATCTATGGCTGCAACCCGGATCTCCTGTCCTTGGGCTCCAAAAGCGGCTCCCGGAAGATTTTTCGGGAGGCCGGGATTGCGATGCCAGAGGGCTTTGAGGACCTTTTTACGCCGGACGCGATCACCGATGCACTGGTGGAGCTCAAGAACCGTCGGCCAGCCATCAGGCGCGCGGTCGTGAAGCTCAACGAAGGCTTCTCAGGCGAGGGTAATGCCGTCTTCGCCTACGAGGACACTCCTGAGGGAGACGAGCTTCGAAGCTGGGTCCAAAACCGTCTTCCCCATCTTGCCTTCGAGGCGAAGGACATGACCTGGGAGCTGTTCAGGGACAAACTTTCAGTCATGGGCGGCATCGTGGAGGAATTCATCGAGGGCGAAGTCAAGCGCTCACCCTCAGCACAATTCCGCATCGACCCGCTCGGGCAGTTGGAGCCTGTCTCGACACACGATCAGGTTCTTGGAGGTGAGAGCGGGCAGGTTTTTCTCGGCTGCACCTTCCCTGCCGATGAACACTACCGTCTGGATATTCAGGAGGACGGCCTCAAGGCGGCACGAGCCCTGGCGGAGAAGGGCGTCTGCGGGCGCTTTGCCATCGATTTCCTGTCTGTCCTGGAAGGCAGCGAATGGCGTCATTACGCCATCGAGATCAATCTCAGGCGAGGAGGCACGACGCATCCGTTCATGATGCTCGAGTTCCTTACGGACGGTTGCTATGACCCGGACACAGGCAACTTCCTCACCCCGGCCGGGCAGCCCCGCTGCTACTACGCCTCCGACAACCTCGAGTCGTCGCTCTATCGCGGACTGACTCCAGCCGACCTGATCGACATCGCGGCTCTCAACAGACTGCACTTCGATGGAGCCTGCCAGAAAGGTGTCGTCTTTCACCTGATCGGCGCCCTGTCCGAGTTCGGCAAGCTCGGGGTTCTCTGCATCGCCCCTTCCCATGCAGAGGCAGAGGTCCTCTACCAGCGCGCGACTGAGGTGCTGGATCGGGAGAGCGAAGCGGACTGATGCGCGGAACTAGCTCTCGTACTTGATCTCCACACGGGCTGCTGCCTGGCGCGCACGCTCACGAGCCTTTTCAACCGTGTTCCCGGAAGCCAGGGCGACACCCATGCGGCGGTGCTTGCGCGTCGTGGGTTTACCGAACAGCCGGACCTCCACCTCCGCATCCTTTACCCCCAGCTCCAGCGCCTCCCGCAGGCCTGTGATCGAGAATGCTTCAGCCTCACGGTCTGCCAGAATCACAGCCGACGCCGTAGGACCGTGCAGCCTGACCGGCGGGATCGGCAGGCCGAGGACGGCGCGGGCATGCAGGTCGAATTCGGAGAGGTTCTGGGACAGGAGCGTGACGAGGCCCGTATCGTGCGGACGGGGGGAGAGCTCGGAGAAGATCACCTCGTCGCGGGTGACGAAGAACTCCACCCCGAAGATGCCATAGCCGCCGAGATCGTCGACCACCTTCCGGGCCATCTCCTTGGCGTCATCGAGAAGCTTTTCGGTCATCGGCGTCGGCTGCCAGGATTCCTGGTAGTCGCCCCGCTCCTGCCGGTGCCCGATGGGCTCGCAGAAGGACACGCCCTCCCGGGAGCGGATGGTCAGAAGGGTGATTTCGTAGTCGAAGGCGATGAACTCCTCGACGATCACCTTCTTGCGGTCGCCACGCATATTGGCCACGGCATCGTTCCAGGCCTGTTCCAGCTGATCGGCGGTCCGCACGGTGCTCTGCCCCTTGCCCGAGGAGGACATGACCGGCTTGATGACGCACGGCAGCCCCGTGTGCTCGGCCCCGGCTCTCACCTGTTCCAGGCTTTCCGCATATCGGTACTTGGATGTGCGCAGGCCGAGTTCGGTGGCGGCGAGTTCGCGGATCCGGTCCCGGTTCATGGTCAGCGAGGCAGCGCGAGCGGAGGGGACGACAGTAAAGCCCTTGTCCTCGAAATCCTGCAGCACCTCCGTCCGGATCGCCTCGATCTCGGGGACGATGAAGTCGGGCCGATGCTTCTCGATCGCCTGCCTCAAGGCATCCGGGTCGAGCATGGAAAAGACCTCAGCTTCATCGGATACCTGCATGGCAGGTGCATTCGCATAGCTGTCGCAGGCGACGACGTGGCATCCGTACCGCTTGGCCGAAATCACGAACTCCTTGCCGAGTTCGCCGGATCCGAGGAGGAGAATTTTGGCAGTGAACACGGGAATGCCTTTCGTCTATCCGGGCTGCGATAGCCTTCAATGCCTCAGGCGAACGATATGGTCGAGTCCGGACCCGCCCGGGAGAGGCACGGAAGATCGACCGGACTCTCATGACCTGCAGCCGGCATTGCCTGATCGCAGGCAGGCCTTATTTTCCGGCTATTCTTGGGCCAGCTATGGATCCGGTTTCCTCCAGCCGCGTTCACGAGCATCGAAGGGATTCAGCCTCGCTTGCGCTGAGTGCAGCCCTGCCGTCTCAACCATGCATTACGCAAACCTGAGCTTCGTGATTTAAGGGGTCTGCGCAGGAGAAGCCCGATGCTAGCCAAGAAGAGACCCTCCGAAGCCCAGAACCGGCGCGTTACCCGTGTCGACCTCCCGGCCCTTGACGAGGCCATTGCCGCCGCCCAGGGCCTGACGGATGACATCGAGAGCCAGGTCGAAATCGCGGCTCAGCTCATGGGAATGTCCGAGGACGAGGTCAGGCCTGAGGTTTTGAAAACACCGGTGCAGGCCCGCAGGCCCATGCGTCTGACCGAGCGTGCCTTCATGCCTGAGCGGAGCGAGGGGCCGAAAATGGTCGTTGTCGAGCGTAAGCGCCCTCGCCTCGTCATGCCACGCTAAGCCTGTTACTCTGTTATCCCGCCCAATGCCGCCGGCCGATCGGCCGGTGCCACGGCCTTTTACTCCGCCTCCCCTGCGGGATTGCCCGAACATGGTCAAAGGTATCGTTTTCGCCTTCCTCGCCTTCGCAATCTTCGCGTGGGGCGACGCCATCGTGAAGGCGATAGGCTATGGCCTCGACCCTTTCGAGGTGACCTTTTTCGGCTATCTCATTCCGCTGATCCTGTCCCCCGTCTTCATGAAGCCCGGAGACAGCGTGATCGATATCGTGCGCTGGAACAGGCCCTGGCTCATGGGGGTGAGAGTTTTCCTGCTCGCGGTCACGACTCCGCTGAGTGTCATAGCATTCCGGAGCCTGCCCTTTGCAGAGGCCTTTGCGCTCCTGTTTTTGATGCCAAGCCTGGTGACAGTCCTTTCCATCTTCATTCTGAAGGAGCATGTCCGCTGGCGGCGTGGGCTCGCCGTCTGTGCCGCCTTCATCGGCGTTCTTGTGATCGTGCGTCCCGGGTTCAAGGAGCTTCTGCCCGGCCACCTTGCAGCACTCGCCGCCGCATTTTGCGCGGCTGGAGGCGTTATCGCGGGCCGCATGATCGGTCAAACTGAAAAGCGCTTCACCCTGATCAGCACGGTATTCCTTGGGACGACCGTCATTGCCGGCCTGCTAATGATCCCTGGTTTTGTATGGCCGACGGCACAACAATGGATCCTCCTGCTCGCCTTTGCCGCCACGGCCTTCGTTGCACAGGCCCTGTTCATCGTCGCGACCATGTACGCCCCGGCCGACCGCCTGGGTGCTACCCAGTACAGCCAGATTCTCTGGGCCCTGGCGATCGGAGCTCTGTTCTTCGACGAATGGCCCGACGCCCTCGCCCTTCTCGGCATCGCCATCGTGGTTGCCGCGGGCCTGTTCATCTTCGCCCGGGAGCAGACGCTGAAGCGCGGCCGGCCGCAGGCCGTGCCCTCGGCCGAAACCGTCCACCCTGCTCCGTCAGCAGCCTCTACGTCACGCTGAAAAGGCCTTGGGCCTCAGCTGCGACTTCTGTGTCGCCCTGCGTTCACTCATCCATCCGACGCCCTATCTTCAAATCGAAAGCCCCTGTTGCCGGAGGAAGGGCCAGGGCCAAAATTGGCAGGGTGGATCAGTGGCAGGCGCGTATATCAACCGGATCGGGACGGCCGTGCCGGAGCACGACGTCCATCAGACCTTCATCGGCTTCATGGATAACCTGCTACCTGAACGGAAGGACAAGCTTCTGTTCAAACGCATGGTGCAGCGCTCCGGAATCGAGCATCGCTACTCGACCCTCACGCCCAGCCAGAATCTCGAGACGGCTGCCGACCGGGAGGGCTTTTTCAAGCCGGGGCAGTTTGTCGGGACCAGCACCCGCATGGATCGCTTCGAGACCCATGCGGTCGATCTCGCGCAGAAGGCCGTCGAGGCTCTCGACCTTGGCGAGGAGAACTCCTCCCTCACCCATATGGTCGTGGCGTCCTGCACCGGGTTCACCGCTCCGGGACTCGACCAGCAGCTGATGGATCGGCTTGGCCTCAACCCCTCCATCGAGCGCACCCTGGTCGGATTCATGGGCTGCGCGGCGGCCGTCAACGCCCTGAAGGTGGCTCACCACATCGTCCGCTCCGAACCTGCTGCCAAGGTTCTCGTGGTCAATCTGGAACTCTGCACGCTCCATCTGCAGGAGACCTCCGACCTCGAGGTCATTCTCGGCGCCCTGCTTTTCGGAGACGGATGCGCCGCGAGTCTCGTCTCGTCCGAGCCAAGAGGCATCGCTCTCAAGGATTTTCGTGTCGCCACCATCCCCGACACACGCGATCTCATTACTTGGCGCATCGGTGATACCGGCTTTCAGATGAGCCTCTCCGGCGAGGTGCCGCAGCAGATCGCGAAAGCTCTCCGCCATGAGGCGACCCGAAATGACGATGGTGGCATCCTGCGTGGGCAGCATAAGGACGAGTTCGACCTCTGGGCCGTGCACGCGGGAGGCCGCACGATCCTCGACGCGGTCGAGCAGGGGCTCGAGCTTGAGCCGGATGCGCTACGCTGGTCCCGCGGCGTGCTCCGGGATTTCGGCAACATGTCCTCGGCCACGCTGATGTTCGTGCTCGGCCGGATGATGCAGCACGCAGCGCCGGCTTCGGAGGGCTTCGGCATGGCGTTTGGCCCCGGATTGGTCGCGGAAACCTTCAGGTTCAGCATCGCGGGATAGTCAACCATGGCCCGGAGCTTTGCCGAGCGCAGCCACGAGACGGAGCTGATGGACACCGAATCCGTCAGTCTCGAGGACTACCGCGCCTGCCTGAAAGACCTCGCCACGGTCAACGCAGTGACCCTCACCCATGGCCCGATCCTGAAGTGGCTCGACCACGCCACGCGGAGCCTGAAGCCGAACGAACGCGTCACGGTTCTCGATGTGGGCTACGGCTATGGTGATCTCCTGAGAAGGATCCACGCCTGGAGCCGTCGCAAGGGTCGCGCCGTCGATCTGGTTGGGGTGGATCTCAATCCCATGAGCGAGCCGATTGCCAGGGCCGCGACGCCCGCGGACGTATCCATCGACTACAGGACGGGGAATGTCTTCGACTTCAAGCCGGAGCGGCCCATCGACTTCGTGTTGAGTTCCCAGACGACGCATCACATGACGGATGAAGAGCTTGCAACCTTCATCCGCTGGATGGAGCATGTGGCCGCGCGTGGCTGGTTCATCGCCGACCTCCACCGTCATCCTGTTCCCTTCTACTTCTTCCAGGTCCTGTCACGGGCGGCTCGATGGCACCGGTTCGTGCAGCATGATGGCCCGGTCTCCATCGCTCGCAGTTTCAAACGGGAGGATTGGGAGCGCATCCTCCGTTCCGCAGGGATCGAGCCGGCAATGGCTCGGATCCAGTGGCATGTCGCATTCCGCCTCTGCGTAAGCCGGTTGAAATGACCGATTATCGCGCCGAGAAGGTCGTGATCGTCGGCGGTGGGCTTGCCGGAGCTTCGGCAGCCTGCGTCCTGGCAAAAGCCGGATATTCCGCCCTTCTGCTCGAACGCGATCCCGAACCGCGGCACAAGGTCTGCGGCGAGTTCCTGAGCATAGAGGCCCAGGTCTACCTCACTCATCTCGGCATCGACCTTGACGGTCTCGGCGCCAGCCGGATGTCCCGCCTTCGCCTGCTCCATCGCGGAATGCGGGCCGAAGTGGAACTTCCATTCATGGCTCGCGGGCTCTCCCGCAAGGTTCTGGATGAGGCGCTGCTGCAGCGGGCCGCGTCTCTGGGGAGTCGGGTGTCTCGCGGCGTGACCGTGCGTTCCATATCCGCCGATGCATCCATGCACCGGCTTGATGCTGGCCCTCTGGAGACAATCCGTGCTGAGACCCTCTTCCTGGCCAGCGGCAAGCATGATGTCAGAGGGGCCAAAAGGCAGGCTTCAGGATCGATCACCGACCTGATCGGCTTCAAGATGCATTACTACCTGTCGGAAGCGGCACGCGCTGCCCTTGAGGGCATTATCGAGATCATCCTGTTCAAAGAGGGCTATGCCGGGTTGCAACTGATCGAAGGGGGCATCGCCAACCTCTGTTTGGTGGTGACGCAGCGGCGTTTCGAGGAAGTCGGCAAGAGCTGGGACGGCCTGATCGATCAGATTGCCCGTGAATGTCCGGACTTGGTGGACCGGTTGCAGGGCGCGGCCACACCACTCGGGAAGCCTCTCTCTGTCTTCCAGATTCCCTACGGCTTTCTTCATCAGCCAAATTCAGCTGAGTCTCAGGGGCTCTTCCGCCTTGGTGACCAGATGGGTGTGATTCCGTCGTTCACGGGCGAAGGAATGTCGATGGCCCTGCACAGCGGCTGTCTTGCCGCGTCAGCCTTCCTTCGCCATGGCCGAAGCCATTCAGCTTTCCACCGCCAGATGCGCTCGGACATCCGTAGGCAGATCCGGTTCGCTTTCATGCTCAACAAAGCTGCGCGCCAGGCAATCGGCCAGGAGTTGATTTTTCATCTCTGCCGAACCTGGCCCGCCATCATGCAGCAGGTTGCGTCCATGACCCGTGTGCAGGAGACCTCCATGCAACGAGCGCTGGCTGCCCTATGATCGTCCCTCGGGAGCTTCAGACACCGGACGCTGTCGCGGAGCATTACGACGAACTGGATCCGTTCTACCGCGAGATCTGGGGCGAGCATGTTCATCACGGTCTCTGGACAACCGGTCGTGAAACGCCGGATCAGGCGGTGGAAGCCCTCGTCGCCCACCTTGCCCGTGCGCTGGGCCTTCAGCCGGGGCAGCACGTTTGCGATGTGGGCTGCGGCTATGGGGCGACGGCGGAGTGGCTATCGAGCCGCTACGAGGTTCACGTGACTGGCATCACGCTCTCCGCCGTGCAGTTTCGGCAGGCGCAGATGCGAAGCGCCGCATCGCCCCTCCTGCATTTCGCTCAGCAGGATTGGCTGGAGAACACGTTTGCGGATGGTGCCTTTGACCACGTCATCGCCATCGAGAGTTCCGAGCATATGACGGACAAGCAGCGTTTCTTCGACGAAGCCTATCGTACCCTCCGCCCCGGCGGACGGCTCGCCGTGTATGCTTGGCTCGCCCGCGCTGGTGCTCGTCCCTGGGAGGAGCGTCATCTGCTGGAGCCCATCTGCCGCGAGGGACGTCTCCCGGGCATGGGGAGCGAAGCGGAGTATCGCGCATGGGCGACCGGGGCGGGCTTCGTGCTCGATGGCTTTGAGGATCTCGGCACACGGGTACGCCGGACCTGGGCGCTCTGCACAAGCCGAGTCGCCAAGAAACTCCTGACTCATCCGCAGTACAGACGCTATCTGCTGGATGCCTGCGCGAGGAATCGCATTTTTGCCCTGAGCGTTCCGCGCATCTGGATTGCCTATCTGACGGGATCGATGGGTTATGGTCTTCTGACGGCTCACAAGCCCGCGCAATCCCCCGGTCGCTAGGGCTACGCTGAACGCCCCAGCAATTCGGCAGCTTCAGTTGCCCCCATGGCACTGGCGAGCGCCTCGGCAGTGAGACCACCCGCATCGCAGGCCTGAATATCCGCGCCACATGCAAGCAGGGTCTCGACAATTTCGACCCGATTGAACATGGCGGCCACCATGAGCGGGGTCTTGCCGCCATCGCTGCGGCCGTTCACATCGGCACCCCCATCCAGAAGGCTCTGAACGGTCGCCATATCGCCCTTGAATGCCGCTCCGGCCAGAGGCGTCTGCCCGCGGTCATTGGCGAGTTCCGGATCGGCACCGTGTTTGAGGAGAAGGCGCACCGCATCCGCATGCCCATGGTAGCTCGCCAGCATCAGGAGCGAATCGCCCTTCTCGTTGCGCAGGTTGGGCGGAAGCCCCATACCGAGCAGGTCGCCCAGTTCCTGCACCTGCCCTGCCCTCGCGTGCTGGAATACGCGCTGAGCAAAGGCGATCGTCTCCTCGTCCATTTCAGGTGTTTGCTTCGGCGTCTCATCGGACATTGCAGTCTCCGGATCATGCTCGGCGCGTCGACCCCTGCCTAACTGGCGGCGAGATGCCGGGCGAGAAGATCGAGAGCAGCCAGCCCCTCAACACCGAGAGCGACCTGCACCGGAGTGCCGCTCCCGTCAATCGTCAGCGCTCCCGCCTCCTCGACAGACCCGATGTCAACGCTCAGACTGAGCTCCTCGACGCGGAAGAGTTCGGGAGCCAGGGCGAACAGCATCACGCAGGGGTCGTGCAGCGGACGGCTTTCACGGTTTGCCGTGGATTCGAAATAGGACTCGATGAGGCTGCCGACCATGGATGCGAGGGGCTTGCCGCTGGCCGACAAAGTCTCCACGAGCGCGCGCGTCGCACGCACGCGGCGGGTCACGTCGAGGGGGATGAGCACCAGGGGTAGTCGGGATGCTACGACGGCCGCCGCGGCTTCGGGATCCGCCCAGAGATTGAACTCAGAACGAGGGCCAACATTGCCATGCTCGTGGATCGCCCCGCCCATGGCGATGATCCGGCCGATGCGCTTTGCTGCGTCCGGTTGTCCGAGAACGAGGCGAGCGATGTTCGTCAGCGGGCCGAGGGCGAGCACATCGACGGTGCCCGCCGGCTGATCGAGCAGGAAGCCCGCCAGCCACTCCACGGCATTCAGGCCCTCGGGCTCTCGTATAGGATCGGGCAAGTCGACACCACCGATGCCGCCCTCGCCATGAAGGTTCAGCGGCTCCGGACCCGGCCGAGACAGGGGCGCGGCGGCTCCCTGGAAAACCGGAACATCTTCCCGGCCTGCAAAAGCAAGAAGCCGGCCTGCATTGCGGGTCGTCGTTTCGATCCCGATATTGCCTGCGACAGTGGTGATGCCGGCAATCGTAAAAGCGGGGGAGGCAAGCGCCAGGAGGATGCCGATGGCATCGTCGATGCCGGGATCGGTGTCGATGATGGTCACGCGGGGTTTTGCATGGGGCATGATGGGGGTAGAAGCCTTTTCAGGTCCGAGCGTTCGGTTATCGGACAGCGCATTCGATTTGACCATAGCTTCCAGGTGCCCCGTGACGCATTCAGCCTCGCTTCCCGACGACCTCCTGGTGAATGCCGTGGATGAGGTGACGATCCGCCAGGATCTGGTTCTGGTGGCCCTCGGCAAGCGACCTGCGGACAAGCTCCTGAGGGTCGGACGCCTGCTCGATGTTCACACCCGGACTTGGCTTGAGGATCAGGAGATCGCCATCCGCGGCCGGCGCGTCGCTTGGACAGGTCCTGCGGGCAAATTTCCAGGGACAGCTTTCCTGCGTGAGGATCGCTCAAACCTGGCCGCCGTTCCGGGCTTCGGCGAGGTGCACAAGCACATTGAAAGCTCGCACATCACCCCGGAATATGAAGCGGCGCTCGTGCTGCCGCGCGGCAATACATGGACCTGCGAGGCGAGCCACGAGTTCTCCAATGTCGATGGCCCTCACAATCTCGAATTCTGGCTGACGGCGCGCCGCCATGGCTCACCGATGAAGATCTTCCCGCTTCCGGGATCGGCCGTGCCGCCCACCGCCTATGAGTGGGGCGGGGGCTATTTTGGCCATGACGAGCAAGCGGATTTCCTGGAACAGAGCCTCCTGGTCGCGGGCCTCGACGAGGTGATGGACTGGCCTGCCGTCTGGAACCCGGACAATCCTTCGCACAAGCGGCTCTGGGGCATGATCCAGGCCACGTTCGAGAAGCGCGGCGTGGTCGAGGGCCATGGCGCGGGCCTGCGCGATCTCGATTCGATCAACGCCTTCGCGGCGGCGGGCCTTGCGTCCGATCACGAGGGTTGGACCGCTGAAGAAGTGTGGGACAAGCTGCGCCACGGGATCTTCATCGAGATTAGGCCGCATTCCATGC
This sequence comes from Microvirga arvi, assembly GCF_016892765.1. Taxonomy (GTDB): domain Bacteria; phylum Pseudomonadota; class Alphaproteobacteria; order Rhizobiales; family Beijerinckiaceae; genus Microvirga; species Microvirga arvi. Next base: position 17,624 of record NZ_JAFEMD010000028.1, on the reverse strand, counting down.
CGGAGATCATCGAGGGCCTGCTCCAGCGAGGCCTCACCGACTGGTCGCAGATCGCCTTCGCCACAGACGACCGCAGCGCATCCGACACGCTGAGGATGGGCGCGACCGACCACAATGTGCGCCTTGCGATCCAGTCGGGACTCACGCCAGAGACCGCGATCCAATGCGTCACGATCAATCCGGCGCGCCACATGCGACTCACGCCGTGGGTCGGCAGCATCGCGCCGGGGCGTTTCGCCGACATCGTGCTGCTCGATGACGTGGAAAAACTCTCCATCGCCGAGGTGTGGGCCGATGGGAACGCCGCCTCGAGGGGAACGGAGTATCTCGGCCCCTTACCCTCGATCACTTGGCCCGACTGGGCCTCAAGAACCGTGAATATCAAGCGCAGGATCGAACCGACGGATTTCGCCATTGCCGCCGACCCCGGCCGGGAAACCATGGGGGCGGCGCTGTTGCGCCCCTTCCACTGGCACGACGATTTCATCACCATGGAACTGTCGGTCCAGAACGGCGAGGTCCAGCGCGATCCAGCCCGCAACGTGACCAAGTTCTCCATCGTCGACCGCTTCTCCGGCGAGGCCAAAATTTCCCGCATGTTCTGGCTCGGCTGCGGCCCGAAGACACCCGATACAGCGGTCGGCTGCACGGTTGCGCACGACAAGCACAACCTCTGGGTCGTCGGCTCGTCGGACGAGGCCATGGCGATGGTGGCGAATCGCGTGGCGGAGATCGGCGGCGGCTGGGTTCTCGTCAGCGGTGGCAAGGTTCTGGCGGAGGTTCGCTACGAGATCGGCGGATTGATGACTCAGCGCCCGGCGGAAGAGCTCGATGCCGACATGCAGCAGCTTTATGCAACAGCAGAAGCCATCGACTGGCTCTACGAGCCCACCTTCTCGCCGCGCTGGTATCCGGGCTTTCCGGAGCGGCTCCAATTCGCAACGCTCACCTGCGCGCCCTGGCGCTGGGTTCTCGTGGCACCCTGCGAGGCGGCGCCTCAGGGCTTCGTCAATGTGGCGACCGGGCAGACGCACCCGGTCGTCTGGTAGGGATCAGCCGGCGGCGTCGATGCGGGCCATCTCGGCCTTGAACGCCGCCGCGATCTGACCGGCATCGCGCAGGATCTTCCTGCGTTCCAGGCTTTCCACATGGCGGCCGCGCATGATCCAGCGGCCGCCGACCATCACGTCCTGCACATCGACCGGCATCGCGGAGAATACGAGCGTGGCGTAGATGTCGTAGACCGGCTGCAGGCGCGGGGCCGACAGGTCGATGCGGATGAGATCGGCCTGCTTGCCGGGCTCCAGCGAGCCGATGCGGCTGTCGAGGCCGAGCACCTGCGCGCCTTCCAGCGTCGCCATGCGAATTACTTCAGCCGCCGGCATGGGCTTGCGGCTGTGGCCGAGGAGCTTCTGGAACATGGAGACCGGCCCGAACTGGCTGAACAGATCGAGGGTGTTGCCGCTCATCGACCCATCGGTGGCGATGCCGACCTTGATGCCCGCGGCCCGCATGGCCTCGATGGGGGCGATGCCGCGCCCCGCCTTCGCGTTCGAGCGGGCATTGTGGGCGACACGCACATCGGCTTTGGCCATGCGCTCGATCTCGAACGGATCGATATGCAGGCAATGGGCCGCGATCAGGCCGGGGATCAGAAGCCCCGCCTTCTCCACAACGGCGACGGGCCGCAAGCCATGATTCTTGCGGCACCATTCCATCTCGCTGTCCATTTCGGCGAGATGGATCTGCACCGGCACCCCGGGACGCACCTCGGCCCAGCGGGCGACGCGCGCCATGATCTCAATATCGGTCGAGTACGGCGCATGGGGTGCGATGGAGGGAATGATACGGTCGTGCCCCGAAAACTCGGAGACGAGTTCCTCGACCAGTGCGAAACCCTCGTCCATCGTCTTGTGATCGGGCGGGTCGAAGGTGGCGAGGGTCTGGCCGACCACGCCGCGCAGGCCAGCCTGATCGAGGGCTCGTCCGACCTCCGTCTCGTAGTAGTACATATCCGCGATGGCGGTGACGCCTGCCTCGATAGACTCAAGTGCGCCCAGCATCGTGCCCACGCGCACCATCTCCGGCGTCACGAACTTGCGTTCCATGGGAAGGACATAACGGAAGAGCCGGTCGTCTACGTCTTCGCCGAGACCGCGGAACAGGGTCATTGCCAGATGGGCATGGGGATTGACCATGCCGGGCATGATCACATCACCGTCCACATCGATGATCTCGGCCCCTTCCACCTGCGGCGGCTCGCCGGCGCCGAGCGCCTGGATCGTGCTGCCCTCGATGTGGATCCAGCCTGGCTCGATGACGCTCATGGTCTCGTCGATGGGGAGCAGGCAGGCGTTCCTAATCAGGATCGAGGCCATCACCGGGCATCCTCGGTCGCGAGGATCGTGCACTGCTCCGGCACGGGCACGAGCTTCACCCCGGTGCCCGCCTCGAGCGGGGTCGTGAGGCTGCCATTGGCGACAAGATGGCCGGCGGAGGTCTCGCACTGGTACTGATAGGCACGGCCGAGGTAGGTCCGCAGGCCCAATTGAGCCGGAAGGCCTTTGGCGGCGGGATCGGTGGACACCATCAGACCATCGGGCCTTGTAGCGAGCAGGAAGGTATCAGGGATCGCGCCATAGACGGCCTGCGACAGTCGCAGGGTCATTCCGGCGGTCTCTGCCGTCACCATCTCGCCGTCACGGGAGATGACCTTGAAGGGGATGATGTTCTCGAACCCGACGAAGCGGGCCACAAAGGGATTGGCAGGGCGTCGGTAAAGCACCTCAGGCTTGTCGAACTGCATCAACCTACCGGCATTCATGATGGCGACGCGGTCGGAAATCGAGAAGGCCTCCTCCTGGTCGTGGGTGACATAGACGGAGGTGGTGCCATTCGACCGCTGCAACTGGCGGATCTCCACGCGCATGTCGACCCTGAGCTTGGCATCGAGATTCGAGAGAGGCTCGTCGAACATCAGGAGTGGCGGCTCGATGACGAGAGCCCGCGCCAGGGCGACGCGCTGCTTCTGGCCGCCCGAGAGCGCTCCGGGCGCACGATCCGCCAAAGCCGCAAGGCCCACGCGCTCCAGCATGGCCGTGGCGCGCTTCCGGCGCTCTGCGGACGGGATGTCCCGCTGTTTCAGCCCGAACGCCACGTTGTCGAGGACGGAGAGATGCGGAAACAAAGCGTAGTTCTGGAAGACGAGGCCGATATCGCGCTTATGAGGTGGCAGCCGCGTCAGGTCCCTCCCCCCAAGCTGGATCGATCCGGCGGTCGGCGAGAGGAAGCCTGCAATGAGACGCAGGGTCGTGGTCTTCCCGCAGCCGCTGGCTCCGAGAAGCGACACGAGTTCGCCGGCCTGGACTGAGAGCGAAAGGTCTTCGAGAACCTTGGTCGTTCCGTAATGGGCCGAGACGGCATGGAGATCGAGGGGCTGTGTCACGTAAAAGCTACTTCGCAAGAAAGGTAAGGCCGAGAGTTCGCTCCACCACGACCATGACGGCCACGGTGAGAAACATCAGGAGCACGGAGACGGACGCGACGGTGGGGTCGAAGAATTGCTCCACATGGGCGAGAATCTGGATCGGCAGGGTGCTGATCCCCGGCCCGGTCAGGAAGAGCGACACCGACACGTCGTTGAGCGAGGTGATGAAGGCGAGGATGAAGGCCGCGATCACCCCTGCCCTCACGTTCGGCAGCACGATGGTGAAGAAGGTCTTCACAGGCGCGCTCCCTAAGCTGATCGCCGCCTCCTCGATGGAAAAGTCGAACGAGGCCAGGCTCGCGCTGATCACACGAACCACATAAGGCAGCACGAGAAGCGTATGACCGATGAGGAGAGCCGCGAAGATCGGTACTCCCGTGCCAACCGTCAGCGACTTCAGCAGCGCGAAGCCGAAGACGATCTCAGGGACGAGGATCGGCAGGACGAACAGCGTCCCGAGCCATTTCGGCAGCTCGACCCGGAAGCGGTTCAGGGCATAGGCCGCCGGAATGCCGATCAGGAGTGCGAGCAGAGTTCCCGTGAAGGCGATCTGCAGGCTCGTGACTATGGTCCGGCGGAATGCACTGATCGCGAAGATGTTCTCGAACCAGCGCAGGGACAGCCCCTGCGGCGGGAAGGTCAGGTAGGTCGTGTCGCTCAGCGCCGCGCCGACCACGATGACGAGCGGCAGCATCAGGAAGAGATAGACCAGCGCCGCAACGGCGATGAGGATGGGATGAGGTCTGTCGGACATCACGTGGCCATGGGATTGATGCGGCGAGCGACGTGGGTCATCGCGAGAACGATGGTGATGGTGATCACCGTCATGATGGCCGCGATCGTCGAGGCTCCGACCCAGTCGAAGGATACCATGGCGCGCTGCTGAAGCAGGGTCGCGAGCACGGTCTGGCGCTCGCCGCCGAGCAGCTGCGGGGTGGCATAGGCTGTGAAGCTGCCGGTGAAGACCAGCACGGCGCCGACAATCAGGCCGGGCACAGCCAAGGGGAGCAGCACCTGCCAGAACGTCGCCATCGGGGATGCGCCGAGCGAGGAGGAAGCCTGCAGCACATCCTTGGGGATGTTCTCCAGCACGCCGACCAGGGAGAGAACCATGAGCGGCACGAACAGATAGACCATGCCGATGATGACCGCCCCTTGGGTGTAGAGCATCTCGAGCGGCTCGTTGACGATGCCGAGCGAGAGCAGGGTCTGGTTGAGAATGCCGTTGCGGCCAAGGATAATGAGCCAGGCAAAGGCGCGTACCACGACGCCCGTGAGCAGCGGGAACACGGCCGCCACGATGAGCAGGCTCTTGAGCTTTCCTGGCGCACGCGACACCACATAGGCGGTCATGAAGCCGAAGATCAGCGATATGATGGTTGTCAGCGCCGCAATCTGGAGCGTCCTGAACAGGACGGTCGTACGGAAGCCGCTGTTGAAATAGGAGACGTAAGGGGCAAAGACCCCGCGCGGGTCCATGAAGGTGCCGGCGATCACGGCCCCGATCGGCACGAGCAGGAAGCCGATGACGGCGAGCGTGGCGGGCGCAGAGAGCGCCCACCCGGTTGCGCCGTTCCGGCGCCAGAAGCGTCTTGAGGTCATGGTGGCTGGATTACTTCCCGAAGACCTCGCTCCAGGCATCGAGCCAATCGTTCTTGGCCGCATTGAGCTTCTCATAGTCGAGCCGCTTGAGCGACGAGATCATCTTGGGCCCATAGGTCCAGCGGGCAGCCTCCTCGGGCTTCAGCTGCACCGCGGTGGCAACGGGCGCGTCCACGCCCCGCTCGGCCAGGGTCTGCTGGATCTTGGGATCGAGGATGAAGTTGATGAACTGATGCGCGAGTTCCGGGTTTGCGGCGCCCTTGGCGACGTTCACCGTGTTGAGGGTCGCATAGTCGCCCTCCTTCAGCTCCGCCCAGCGCACCGTCGGCACGGCCGCCTGGATCTGGGCCAGGGTGAAGTCCTGTGCCATGGCGACGGAGACCTCGCCGGTGGAGAACAGATTCACGAGCTCGGAGCCGGTGTTGTAGTTCTTCACCACGTTGGGCTTCAGCTGCTCAAGGGCCTTGAAGGCGGCCTTTTCGTCCTTGTACGGATCGACGCCCGCCTTGCTGGCGGCAACCAGAACCGTCATCGGGCCGGCGGTGGTGGTGATGCCGGGCAGCGAGACGCGGCGCTTGAGGTCTTCACGCCACAGGTCGTTCCAGGAGGTGATCGGAGCGCTGACCTTGGCGCTGTCATAGATGATGCCGACACGGCCGATGGTGTAGGCCGGCCCGAATTGGCCCTGCGGGGCGCGGGCCAGCTCATAGATTCCGTTGAGGTTGGGGAGCTTGGAGCGGTCGACGGGCTGGAACAGGCCCTCCTGGATGCCGAGCTGAGAGTAACTGTCGGTCAGATAGACCACGTCGACGCCGCTGCCGCCGCGGATCTTGATCTTGTTCAGGCGGTCGGCGTTGTTGCCGGTCTCGAAGACCAGCTCGCAGCCGCATTGGGCGCGGAACGGCTTGAGGACGATTTCTTCGAGCTTGTCGCCGTTGAAGCCCCACCAGGAGATCGTGAGCGTCTTGTTCTGAGCCATGGCCGGGGCTGCAGACAGCGCCGCCAGAACAAAGGCCATGCTCGCAATTGGTTTTTGCCAACGCCCTACCATCTTAAGGTCTCCTACGTTCCAAGGTTTCACCACCGAAAGGGACACCCGCCCCAGAGCACAGGCATTAACACAACCGTGGCCTCGGGAAAGCCCCGCTTCTTGAGGTGGCTGCCCACGTTACAGCCATTCTGCCCAAAATGCTCGCAAATCGAAAAGGGGCTATTCAGCTGCCCACCCGCCGGTTTCTGTCCGCTCCAGGCGTGGGGTCCGAAGCACGCCGACGACGCGATCCGGCCACGCGAGATCGATGGCCGCGAGCTTCTCCCGCCACGCATCCGTCTGCAGCATCGCCGCGCCGATGGCGACAGGTCTGACCCCGCATGAGGAAAGGAGGTCCAGCGCTGCGGCAATCGATCGTCCGCTGCTGATGACATCGTCCACGAGCAGAACACGCCTGTTCTCGATCACGGGCAGCATGCGCGGGTCGAGATAGAGGCGCTTGAGCTGCTCCGGGCTGGTGATGGAGGTCATCGGCACCGAAAGGTCCTCCGTGTACCAGAACTTGCGGGAGGTCCCGAGCGGAACGTAGCGGCTCAGCCCAAGTTTCTTCGCCGTACCGCTCGCTAGGGTGAGCCCCAGCGTCGGAAGCCCGACCACCACCTCCGGCTCGAAAGCGCGGACCTTTTCAGCCAGGCTGGAGCAAAGAGCCTCCTCGACGGCGAAGCCGGCCTGGTTGATGATGAGGGAGGCCAGGGCATGCTCCCCATCCGCCAGCTCACGGATGGGAAGGCGCAGCTGCCGCCCGTCCTCGAACTCCGCCGGATAAAAACCGCGGTGCCCATCTGTCGGCTGACGCTCGAAGGTCAAGGGAGGATGAATCTCCTGCCAGAAGTCATGAGGTTGCATCGCTTGTCCTTGTCCATCGGCTGCGAGAACGGTGATTGTAGCCTGACCATCGCCGCGCTATCGAACATGCCCAAACGGGATACCCAGGACGACAGCATGATGCTCCTTCAGGATCTCATCCAGGCCGACCTACCATTCCTGCGAAGCCTTCGCCAGGATCTGCATGCATATCCGGAACTGGGCTTCGAGGAGGAGCGCACGAGCGAGATCGTCGCCAACCTGCTGGAGGAAGCGGGCCTTCGGGTTCATCGGGGCCTGGGCAAGACGGGTGTGGTCGGTACCCTGCGGGTCGGCAACGGCAAGCGTACCATCGGCCTCCGTGCCGACATGGATGCTCTGGCGATGCCGGAGCAGGCGAAGCGGCCCTACACGTCGCGATTTCCCGGCAAGATGCATGCCTGTGGCCACGACGGGCATACGACCCTGCTGCTCGGGGCTGCCCGCCACCTCGCCAAAACACGCAATTTCTCCGGCACGGTGCATTTCATCTTCCAGCCGGCGGAGGAAGGTCGGGGTGGCGCCAAGAAGATGGTCGAGGACGGACTGTTCGATCTTTTCCCATGCGATGCGGTATATGGGCTCCACAACATGCCGGGATTGGCCGTCGACGAAATGGCCGTCACCGCAGGTCCGCAGCTTGCCTCGTCCGACAGCTGGTTCGTGACCTTCAAGGGCGTCGGCACCCACGGTGCCAAGCCGCATCTCGGCAAGGATCCGATCACGGCGAGCGGCCACTTCCTCTCGGCCCTGCAGACCATTGTCGGACGCGTAGTCAACCCGCTGCAGCCTGCGGTGGTGAGCGCCTGCTCGGTGCAGGCGGGCGACCCGCGGGCACTAAACGTCATTCCGGATGTGGTTGAGATCGGCGGCACAGCCCGAGCCTATTCCGCCGAGGTGCGCGACCAGCTCGAAGCAGAGATCGGGCGCCTCGCCAGGGGCGTCGCTGCGATGTTCGACATAGATGTGGTCTATGAATTCCGCCGGCGCATCCCGCCCGTGATCAATCATCCCGACGCGACGGCCCGCGCATTGAAGGCGGCGCAGGCCGTCTGCGGCTCGAAGGTCGTGACGAATTTTGAGCCCTCGACGGCCGGTGATGATTTCGCCTTCCTCAGTGAGGCTGCGCCCGGCGCTTATGTGTGGCTCGGAAACGGCCCTGCGGTTGACGGAGCGCTTCACCACAACGCAGCCTACGACTTCAATGACAAGGCCATTCCAACAGGCGTTGCCTTTTGGGTGGCGCTCGTCGAGCAGGAGCTTGCGGCCTGAGGCTGGCGGGCGGTTCACTTTCTGTCGTCATCACCGGCCTTGTGCCGGTAATCCCGATCCGAAAGGCGCTGCGCCTCACATCATCGAGATGGCCGGGACAAGCCCGACCATGACATCCAAACTTCGTTCATCGAAGCCTTAGGCTTAACGTTGTCTCAAGCGATAGGGCTCAGCATCACCAATATCGGCCTTGACCCGATTGCGGCGATTCTTTTTCTGCCGTTCGGCCTTTCCGCTTCGATCACGCCGCGATTTCTCGTCAGGCTTGCGGCGATGCGAAACGGAGGTCGCAACGAGCTTTTCCTCAATCTTCGCATTCAGGCTCGCCCGCAATTCGACCACGGCTTCCACATCCTCAAAAACGTCCGGGTAACGCTGGGCGAGCCAGAGCCAGCTCGTCGCGATCTTCACCCGGGCTTCCAGCTTCAGGAGGTCCGTGTTGACACCGAAATCCGGTGCTTGAACCCGTCCGTCGCGAGCATGCTGGCGAGCCCAGTCGATCAGAAGTTCGACAGCCAACTGCTCGCGTCCATCGACCGGCGCCATGGAGTAGGACAGGCGATCGAGAATCGGCATGTCCACCGTGTCGAGGAGCGTGGCCAGATCGATCATCTCCTCCATATCGGCCATGCGCAGATCCGGATGGCCGGCAACCAGCGTATCGTTCAGGTGCCGGAGCACGCGGCCTAGGCGGTCGGTCTGCAGCACCTCGCTCGCAGACAACACGGTCTCCTGGTTCGGACGAACATAGGCCTTGCCCCGTAGCTTGCCGGCATCGCCCGTCAAAGCATTCCCGATAACCGACTCGACCTGTGCGTAGGCTCCCGCCTGCTGCAGGGCTGTCACGAGACCCTCGTCATGGTGTCCGAAGCGCCCTGCCCGGCCGGCGATCTGCTTGATCTCCATGGCGGTGAGCTGGCGGTCGCGCATGCCGTCGAACTTCCGAAGGGTGGAGAAGACGACCCTGCGCAACGGCCCGATATTCAGGCCCATGCCGATGGCGTCCGTTGCCACCAGGATCTCGGCCTCGCCATTGCGGAAGCGCGCGGCCTCGGCCCTGCGGACCTCTGGCCCCAGCGCACCGTAGACGGTGGCCACCGTGCGGCCGGCATGCACCAAGCGCGCGCGCAGTTCGTGCACATCCCGGCGCGTGAAGGCCACGACAGCGTCGCCACGGATCAGCTTGCTGAGGTTTGCCGGAACACCCTCGACGCGCAGCCTGCCCTTGCGCTTGAGGATCTTCACCTCGAGCGGCTCGCCGGTCATGGCGAGCAGGTGCTCCACGAGCGGGATAGCTTCCGGCGCACCGGTGAGAACCACGAGTCGCGCAGGCGCGCCGATCATGGCCTGTGTCCAGGCCCAGCCACGGTTCGGGTCACCCAGCATCTGCACCTCGTCGATGACGCAGACATCGACCACGCGATGGAGATCGAGGGTCTCGATGGTGCGGGCTATGTGCGTCGCGCCTTCCGGCAAGACCCGTTCCTCGCCGGTCACCATGCCGGCAGGAAGCCCCTCCTCGCTCATGCGCTCGAAGTGCTCGAGCGCAAGGAGGCGCAGGGGCGACAGAATCTCGGCCGCCTCGGCCTCGCGCGCGAGCTTCAGGGCTTCATAGGTCTTGCCCGAGTTGGTCGGTCCAGCCAGGAACAGAAACCGGCGGTTCAGGGAACGGGCGACAGGGAAGATTGCCGCGTAGCGTTCATAGCCGGAGGCCTCGCGGATCTGCACTTCGCGTAGATGCCGGAGCCGTCGGGAGGCCGCCTTGGAGCGGTAATCGTCGAGCTTATGGCGCAGCTTTCGGCCTGCGCCGGCGGGTCCGCCCTTGTCGGAAGCATGGACTCGGTCGAGCTTTTCCAATGCCGCCCGGATACCGCTGAGGATCGCCTGTCGCTCGTCCGCGTCCTCGAAGGCGTCGAGATAGGTCTCGAGTTCGTCGCGCCAGCTCGCCAGCTCCTGCTCGCACGCCTCGAACGTGGCATCGCGCAACTCCACCAGCTTCGCCTCGAGAGCCTCGGAGGCTGCGGTCAGTTCCGCGCGTTCGACCCGCGACGGCGCGAGCGCGACGGCTGCGACCTCCAGAGGTTCTGCAAAGGCGAATTCGATGGCTATTTCGATTGGGTCGCTATCGGGCAAGACCTGCATGGGGCGACTGAATACTGCCCGGTAGCCGGCGAAGACGCGCTCCGGCTTCCAGCGGCCGCTCTCGATCCGCCGGATGTCCTCGGCGACATAGAGCCCGGTATTCCTGCGGACGGGCGCGAGGATGTTCTGGCGGCGGCGGTGCGCTGCATCGTCGAGCAACGGGTCAGCAGGCCTGTCCTCTGCGCCTCGTCGGGCATGAGGGCGAGGGTCGCTTGCCTCATCTCCGCTCTGCGCCCGCCAAGCCGGAACCTCGGCAGCAAGCTGTGAGACGACGTCCGGATCGAACATCGGTGCTTCGAAGCTGCGCCCACGCTTATGGACGATTCGGCGCTCGGCCACGGGGATCAGTCCGGACTCGATCCAGCGCTCACACTCCGCCTGACTTGCGAGCAGGATTCCGGGCAGGTGGTTGAGGCTGACGAGATTCTTCGATTTTTTGGACATTCAGGTTTCCGCGGGGTGGAACACGCAAGGTGCGGCTCCAGCCTCGTTCATGGGACAGCCTATCGCCGCAGCTTGAGCCGCGTGCCGGAGTAAACTCCAGAAGGCTGCAGATGTTTTCGAATACCGCCTCAAGGCGATAAAGCACGCCGCTGCCCCGCCCCATCCTCGGATGGGTGGTTGCAGGGTTAAGATCTTGAGGTGCCGCGTCTTTCCTCTGTTCTTATGTGATCATGGCAGCCTGCAATAACAAGAGAGACGCCGGCTATGGGCAGCTCCCGTTCTCATGGGTTTATCCCCTAGAGAATAGTGGAAAGGGGTCAGGCACCAGCCCTGCCGCCCAGTGTCCTCCTCAGGAAGGACAAGCCCAAGGCGGACAGGAAGGCCGCCTGCTCCTTGTTCGCCGCTCCATGACCCCCGTCGTCGGGCTCGTAGAAGAAGACCGGCTTCTTCATGGCTTCCAGCTTGGCCGCCATCTTGCGGGCATGGCCGGGATGGACGCGGTCATCCCGTCGGGACGTCACGAGCAGCACGGGAGGATAGCTGCGCCCTTCCTCCAGGTTCTGGTAGGCGGAGAAACCCGCCATGTAGGCCCAGTCCTCAGGCTTGTCGGGATCGCCATATTCCGCCACCCAGCTCGGACCCGCCAGCAGGCGCGTGTAACGCTGCATGTCGAGGAGCGGCACGGTGCACCAGATCGCTCCGAAGAGGTCGGGATAGCGGGTCAGCATGTTGCCGACCAGAAGGCCGCCGTTCGAGCCGCCATAGGCTGCGAGTTGCTCCGGGGTCGTCACGCCGCGTTCAACGAGGTCTCGGCCGATGGCCGCGAAGTCGTCGTGGGAGAGGCGCTTGCCCTCGCGCATGCCCGCCTTGTGCCAGGCCGCCCCGAACTCACCGCCGCCGCGGATATTGGCCACAACCCAGACATTGCCGCGCTCCAACCATGCTTTGCCGATGCCACCGAGATAACCGGGCGTCATGGTAACCGAGAAACCGCCATAACCATAGAGCACCGTCGGACGAGGACTGCCCTGATCCTTCGGCCCGATCTGGTAATAGGGAATTCGCTCTCCATCCACGGAGACGGCCTCATGCCGTGTCACCTCCAGACCCGAGGCGTCGAAGGAAGCCGGCGCCTCCTTCAGCACCTCGACTCTCTTGTCCTCCGTCACCAGCGCGAGCTTCGTCGGCTCAACGAAGCTCGAAATCGTGAGCAGGAACTCGTCCGTGCGCTCGACCTGGCTCGCGTCGAGCGACATGGCATGGACGGAGGCCATATCCGGCAAGCCCTCCAACTGCTCCAGGCTCCAGGGCGAGCCCGGCGTTCCCAGCCAGATCTGACTGGCAAGATTGTCGAGAACCGTGAGCACCAGACGGGACTTCGTCCACCAGAATCCGGAGAGAACGCGCCGCGGTCCCGGCTCGAACAGCACCTCGAACTGCCGATCTCCCTCAAGGAAGCGGAAAAAGCTGATCGCCAGCAGGGCATCGGCCGGGTAAGTGCACCCCATCAAAGCCCAGTCGCTTTTCAACTTCACGACGAGCCAGTCTTTTTCGATGTCGAAGCGCGCATCGAGCGGCAGGTCAATCAGCAAGGGCTCGCCCTCCTCCCGCGCGAGATAGCTTATCCCCTCCTCGAAGGTTATCTGCCGCCGGTAGAATGTGCGCTCGTAGCCGGGCTCCAGGTCGACGGACGCCGAGATATAGATATCGCTGGCTTCGCCCTCGAAGAGCAACGGGGCGTCCATGATATCCGAGCCGCGCCGCCAGCGGCGCACGGTACGCGGATAGCCTGAAGCGGTCGCAGCATTCTCGCCGAGCGTCGTCGAGACGAGAACCGTATCGCGGTCGAGCCAAGCCGCGCCGCCCTTTGCCTCGGGCAAGGCGAAGCCATCCTCGACGAAGCGCTTCTCGACGAGATCGAACTCCCGCATCACCACCGCGTCGGCACCGCCGCGGGACAGGCTCACGAGGCCGTAGCGCTGCTCCGGCTGGAGCGTGCCGCAGCCCTTCCAAACCCAGTCCTCTCCCTCGGCCCTTGCCAGCGCATCGATGTCGAGCACCGTCTCCCAAGTGGGCTCTGACTTGCGGTAATCCTCCATGCCGGTGCGCCGCCACAGGCCGCGGACATGGCTCGCATCCTGCCAGAAATTGTAGAGCTGTCCCCGCCGCCGGGTGATGAATGGGATATTGTCCGGCCGGGTCGAGATCTCGTAAAGTATCCGCTTGTCGGCCTCGAAGGCTGCATCGCACAGGACGGCCTTGGTGGCTTCGTTATGGGCGCGCACCCAGGCGAGCGCCTGTTCGCCCTCCACATCCTCCAGCCAGAGATAGGGGTCGGGGCGCTCCTGAATCTGTTCAGCCATGGCGTGGGGATTCCGTGCAGGTGGGAGATGGCGGGCGGATGGGAGTCGATGACAGGGATTATTGGTCAGCCCGGGCCTTCGGCAACACTTTGCACGAACCGAACGGATCACCATCCGTTGACGATGAAAGCACTTGGAAAGGGGCCGCAATGGATCCATTCGTTTCCGCTCTCGAAGAACTCGCAGAAGCCCTGCTCACGGGAGAAGATCCGGAGGTGGTCCTGTCGGAGATCGCAGAGGAGCACGGAGTGCCGGCTCAGGCTCTGCGAAACCGGGCCTTGCGGGCGCTCGGCCCCCTCGAGACCTACAAGGAACGGCAGGCCGAGTTGAAGAAGGAGCGCGAGCAGACCGCGCGGCGTCGCGATCCGGTCTTTGCTGGCGCCTCCTTTCTGGCAGCTGTTGCAAGCCTCAGCCCCAAGCTGAGCCTCGAGGAGCGGCGCGCCGAGATCGAGCGTCTTGCCGCCGAATACGATGTCGATCCATCCGCGCACAAGGATGCCATCGAGCGGCTGCGCAGGCGCTGACATTCGAACAAAGCAATCAGGTGCGAACAAAGCAATCAGGTGCGCAAATTGTTGAAACAGCCTGCGGGGAGTCCACCTCCGGTCACCAGAATCGCGCCGTGCCTGAACAGGCTCCAGCCTGACTGCCCATCAGCCAGTCTGACCACCGCAAGCTCCCCGCTATCGTCCGTCCAGACCAGCTGGGCACCGACCGATGCGAGCGACCTGGAAATTTGGTCCTGCCCGATACCCGGGGCGAACAGCACCGTGGTGAATTCGTTTCCTCTCACAGGCCAGATTCCCAAAGCTCCCGCCCCGAGAACCAGAAGAACTGTCAATGTTCGGACCGGACGAGCAGACGATCTGCCGTCCGTCATCCCTAGGACCGTTCAGGCTCCATCCGAGAACTGTTGGCACGACGCCGAAAAGACCCAGCCATAAGAGATCCCAGAAAAGCGGGGTGCCACTGTCCATCCGGATGCGGTGAAGCCCGAGCGTCCAATGGGACAGGACGGCGTCGACGATATGCCAGATTCCAAAGCCGATTAGGATTCCGGCACCCAGCCGACGGCCCGAGCGCCTGCCAGGATCGTGCCGGGCTGTCCAAAGCATCCAGAGTCCGACGACGGCGATCACATACATCAGCGCGTGAAAGTATCCGTCCGCGGCGACCTGAAAACGGATGTCATCACCGTTGATCGCGCTGAGAAGGTGATGCCGTTGCAGGATCTGGTGGAGCAGAATCCCGTCGAAGAAGCCACCGAGGGCAAAGCCGAGCACATAGCCCGGCCATGGATGATAGCGTCGCGATACGGTAATTGCCACCATGCGCCCTGGGTTGGAGACCTGATTCATCCTCTCAACCGTCGGTGCTGATCTGAGGTTTCAAAGGTTAATCGAAGTTAAAGAATGTCACGCCTGTGTCGGGATCCTGACAGACGAGACGAAGCGCGCTTCGGTACCATTCGAATCAACAATACAACGAACGATTTTCGAGGGGGCACAAGCATGGCCATCCGAATGTCGGTCATCGTCTTCCTCGGCAGGAAGAACGAAGGCTGTTCTTCGGACCATGAGGTGCTAGATGAAGAGCAGGAAAAGAAAATCCTTTACATTCGACGCACGTCGCGCGGCAAAGCTTGAGCGGGAGCTCAAGATCGTCGAGGCGCAGATTGCCCTTGTGGGGAAAGACGCCGACCTGAAGCTCGCCGTGCAGGACCACTTCGTGCTGTGGAGGCGTCCCAACCTGTTTGCCCCCTGGCCGCTCGAGGTTCAGCACTAGGGGTAGAGCCATGTGACCAGGCTACGCGGTCTCTTTCACCGGGGCTTGTGTAGGCGGTTGAGAGCCATTGTCCAGCGCTGCGGCCAGAAGGCCACGACGGCGACGATCAGCGCGATCAGGATGAGGGTCATCATCACCTGAGCTATCCCGAAAATCGGCGCATCCTTGGCGACGAACCAGCTCGTCATGAATCCGGCTGCAATCATCAACAGACGAACGATCCAGCTGAGCATGAGGGCCTCCGTTCTTGGCGCAAGCGTCCCGCGCATCATGACGTGGCATTCCGGTATTTCCTTGATGGCGATCAATGCCGGACTTTTTCGTTCAGATGACCGCTTTCAGGTCCAGTACAGGATCCGGGCGGACGGAAGATCGCTTCTGATCGCGCTCTCGAAGAAGCCGCGCATCTCCCTCATGACGTCGGAAGTGTACACATACTTGACCGAATTGAACTTGGTTGTCTTTCGGGCCCGTGTCTGCTCATCCATGTCGAGGTCCGAGCCCGGATACCACCCGTTCAGGACGGTCTTGGACCCTGGCGTGAACCGATGGGTGATGAGCTCCACCGACAGGTCGAGGTTCGGCACGTCCCGAAGCGCGCCGGCGGCGTCCTTGAGCAACCGCCCGTAAACCTCACGCCAGCCCTCGACCGGCATGATCGGTGCGATCGTGAGGCCGATCCGGTAGCCGGCAAGGGCTGCCATCCGCATGGCGTTCAGTCTCGCCGCAACGGGAGCCGTGCCACCCTCGAAGCGGGCGGCGGACGCCGCGTTGACCGAGAAACGGATTCGCGTCCGTCCGCCGTGCTCGATGCCGATCAGAGGCCGGACCGCGTCGAACTTGGTGGTGAAGCGGAGCTGCACGGGGGCCTGCCATGACCCGAAATGGGCGATCATTGCCGAGAGCGAGCCGGTGAGGTGTTCGATTCCCAATGGATCAGTGTAGCAGGACGCCTCGAATGTGGTGCCCTCATGCATGCGGTCTACGGAGCGGGATGTCACGGCTCCCTTGCCGGCATAATCCGCCAACCCGCCTAGGATTTCAGGAAGATTGGCGTAGACCCTCGTGACCGGAGGACCGGCGAGCGAGCCTGCAAGGTAGCAGTACTGGCAATGGGCCGGGCATCCCTCCGCCAGATCGACCCGCCAATCCGCGCTCGGCGGGATCGGCTGCAGCCGGCGCTTGCCCGGAGGCGCCACCACAACGGCAAGCGTCGTCTTGGCATTCACATAGCTCTTACGAGGATCGTCATCGGCGAGACCTGTGAGACGATTGCTCCTCAGCTCGACGATCTCGGATCCGAGAGAGGCAGCTCGCTCCAGGATGGAGCGGCCGTGATCCCATCCGAGAGCAGCCGGGGTTACGAGCACCCGTTTCGGCCGCCACAGCCTCGGCGTTGCCTGCTCCCTCGTCTCGTCCAGGATCGGTTCGGAGGCTTTCAACATGGCATCTCCTTCAGCGGAGAACGCCGACCGGAAATTGCAGGATCCTCTCGGGGCAATCTGCCACAGGTTCAGATCCGCTTAAGGGAGAACTCAGAACGGGATGCGCTGCCCATCCCAGGCAAAGAACTGCCCCGTATCTGTAGCTGTCAGGCCATTCAATACAGTGAGCAGTCGCTCCGCTGCATAGGCTGACGTGAACAGTTTTTCGCTCTCGACGCCGCCTTGGAACGGCTGGCTCAAGGCCGTATCGACCGTGCCAGGATGAAGAGCAACACAGAGGGCCTCAGGCTTCTGGCGGCGAAGCTCGACGGCGAGGCTTCGCACGAACTGGTTCAGCGCAGCCTTCGACGCGCGGTAGCCGTACCAGCCGCCGAGCCGGTTGTCCTCGATGCTGCCGACACGGGCCGAGATCACCGCAAAGATGCTTCTCCCGTGCTTCGGCAGCAGGGGGAGCATGTGCTTGGCGACCAGGGCGGGACCGATCGCATTGACGCGAAAGCTCCTGGCAAGGAATTCCGGATCGAGGCTGCGATAGGTCTTCTCGGGCTGGAGGGTCGCGTCATGGAGCAGCCCGGTTGCCACAAGAACAAGGCGCAGGGGCGCGCCCTCCCGAACCGCCTCAGCAGCTGCGGCGATGCTGGACTCATGCTCGATATCGATCGGGCCTGCATGGACGCCGGGCTGTTCGTCAGCTTGCCCTTTGCGCGAAAGGGCATGGACAGCCTCGAAGCCTTCCCGTGCCAGCAGTTTGGTCACAGCAGACCCAACGCCACCGGAAGCCCCGACAACAAGAGCCCGCGAGGGGCGCTCAAGATCGGGGAGGAGGTTCGAGGGCATCTATCAAGGCTCGCTTTGTGGACGCCCATTATGAGCGGTCTTTCATCCAATATGACAGGCTTCGCATCGTGCTTCAGCGTTTTAAAGGCACTTGAGGCTGGTCAGAAGCGTTGCGTAGAGAAGGGTTCGACAGCAACAGGCCCGGTCTCACCCGCGATCAGCGCCGCCACCATGCGCGCCGTGATCGCGGATTGCGTCAGACCGAAATGCCCGTGACCGAAGGCATAGATCACGCGCCGGTCCTTTCCGGCTGGCCCGATGACCGGCAGGGAATCCGGGATCGAGGGGCGGAAGCCCATCCACCGTTTTGCCGGCGTCTCGGATTGGAGATGAGGCAGGAAACGCGACAGTCG
>NZ_JAFEMD010000027.1 GCF_016892765.1 Microvirga arvi | reverse complement strand
ATCGACACGGCGATCACGGCCGTGACGAAGGGCTCGTCGATGCTGGGCGCCAACAAGGCCCTGCTGGAGACGCAGGAAGAGTTCATCGGTGCCCTGTCGGACAACCTGACGGCGGGCGTGAGCGCCTTCGTCGATGCCGACATGAACGAGGCTTCGACCCGCCTTCAGGCCCTGCAGACGCAGCAGCAGCTCGGCGTGCAGGCGCTCTCGATCGCCAACCAGAACAGCCAGATGATCATGAAGCTCTTCCAGTAAGAGGTTCAGTCTCTACCGGAAAGAAGCTCCGCCCTTTGCAAGGCGGAGCTTCTTTTTTAAGAGGTGTTCTGTGATGCCGAGAGAGCAATCCATGCGTCGCCGTCTCACGCGATGTCTCGTGCTGCTGGGCGCGACGGCGCTTGTGCATGCTTCTCTGAACCGGGAGGCACAGGCGGTTGCCACATGGTTCGGAGCCTGGGACTACGTTCTGAGGCACGATACGGACGGGCGGCCCCAGGCGGCCTTTGCCCGCATTCCCGGAGAGAACGGATCCCTCCTCTGGCTGAGCTGTTCCAGGTCCGGCGCCGGGAGCGACCTGTCACCCGCCACATCCTTCACGGTCGCGATCTCGCAGAAATACTACCTGGGGCGCAGCGACCCCCATGGCCGGAGCACCGTCTACTGGTTCGACAGCGGAACGCCGCAGGTCGCCCGTTGGATGTACCGTGACCGGCACGGGCAGATCCCGGATCGCGTCCAGACGAATGCTTTCATCGACAGGTTGGCCAAGGCCGAGAACCTCGTCGTCCAGCTTTCCAATTACCGTCTCGAAGCCCAGAGATCCGAGTTTCGCTTCAATGCAGTCGATACCAAGGGTGTCGCGGACAGGTTCAGGAAGGATTGCCAGGATATCCTCGGCGATCACGGCAGCGCGCTGAGCGCTGCGGCTGAATGAAACCTGCCCGACACTGACCAGATGAAGGCCAAGTCATGATCAGCACGTCAACACGATACCAGATCATCTCGAACAATATGGCCCGGACCAAGGCCACGATCGAGAAGGATCCTGTCGTCAAGCGTGAGACGGATTACTACCTGGCCAATATCAAGAATATCAAGACGATCGACGATTTCATCAAGAACGATCGCCTCTTCAAGTATGCGATGAAGGCCTATGGCCTCGAGGACATGGCTTACGGGAAGGCCCTCATCAAGAAGCTGCTTCAAGGGGGCGTCGCCGACCCTTTGAGCATGGCGAACAAGATGACCAATCCGCTCTACAAGGAGTTCGCGAAAGCGTTCGATTTCGCAGCCAAGGGCGCAGCCGCGACATCGGCGGCCGGCGCAACCACAGGCGCTGTGGACCGCTATATCCAGCAGACCCTCGAAAAGACCGAGGGCGACCAGAACCAGGGTGTGCAGATCGCCCTGTATTTCAAGCGCAAGGCCTCGTCCATCACCACCACCATGGGTCTTCTTGCCGACAAGGCCGTTCTCAAGTTCGTTCAGACCACCTTCGGGATCCCGGAGGCCGCATCGAAAGCGGACATCGATCTGCAGGTGCGCAATCTCGAAAAGTATCTGAACGTGAAGGATCTCCAGGATCCGAAAAAGGTCGACAAACTGATCCAGCGCTTCAGCGCCATGTGGGACATGAACAATGCCACGGCGGCGAGCGTCGCGCCCGTCCTGACTCTGTTCGGTCAATCGCCGGAGCAGGGGTTCAGCGTCGACCTGATGATGAGCATCGCCAAGCTCCGACCGGGCGGCGTCTAACGTTCATGCGCACTTACCGGCTTAGAGCGCCTCAATGTCCTGACCGCCCGGTTCTAGGGAATAACGTCCACGATGATCCGCTCGGATGCGGGAATCGCATCAGACGGAGCATGGACGACGTATGCGCCGTGACAGACCCGCGTGATCTTGCGGACGGGGGTGTGATGCTTGTCCGCTCCCGTCAGGTAGTTCACGGTGTAATAGGGCTCGCCGCCGACATAAGCCGTCTCCTTGGTCTTGAAGACATAGCCAACCTGCGTGGCATTGATGCGGTAGACGGATCGAGGCGGGCCGAGGACTGCGATCCGCGACGCAATCGGCTTCCCGATATAATCCGAGCAGGACATCTCGACCGCGTCATAAGCGGGCGGCATGCATCCGCCGACGCCGGCAGCGATGAGAAGAAGAATAAGAATCGCTCTCAAGCAAGCCTCCCGATGATCGCGAAGCGTATCACGGAAGACATGCCGCTCCGATCCATCGGAGCAGGTCTTCGCGTCGTTTGGTAAAGAACATGAACGTTAGGCGTGGAGGCCGAGGATCTAGGTCAGGCTCGCGCAAGGCTGTCGCCGCATCATGCCGCTGTCGCATTTGTGAGGAGGCTATGATGAGTGTCATTCTGGTGCCGGTGATCGCTGCATCGCTGATCGGGCTGATCGGAACGCCTGCCGTGCGTCTCATGGCATCCTCGCGAAGGACCAAGAGCTGGGCGCGAAGCCAGAGCGGGATGCTGCGCTGATCCTGATGGTTTCGGGCTGCCTGTTGGAGAGGAATACTTCCCGCTTCCGGATCTTGGTTAAGATGAGGTTGAACAGCGTTTGCTGATCTTGTTCACTTCGCCTCTCATGATCTTGAGGAGGCGAGCCGATTCATTCTCGCCCAAGAATTCCTTGCCGCCTCTGGACTGAATCAAGGCATCCTCTTCATTCGAAGAGGAGACAGAGTCTCTGTCGGTGCTGGTTGCCGGGCTGTTGCTTGAAGTCAACACTGCGACATCGTTCTGACATCTTGCCCGATATCGCGCTTGCGAAGATCTCGCGGGGCTGACAGCTTTACTGAAAAGAAGAAGCTGTATGGATGCGGGGCATGGTCAGAACCAGTGACATGGACGGGAAGAGGTGGCGATTGAAAGCTGCCGGACGGCTTCTGACGGCGGCGGGCCTTGCCACCACGCTCCTGGGTGTTGTGGCTGCGAGCGCTCCGGCTCATGCGTTTCCGCAGTCGAACCTGCCTGTGAGGAGCGATGCCATTCTGTCGTCGGGACAGGCAGGACCGACGCCGGCCTGGATCGCGTTCTGCAAGCAGAGCCCCGAGGAGTGCACCCTCGATCCCTCCGAACCCGCCATCATCGCGCTGGACCAGCAGGCCTGGAAACTCATCGTCGAGGTCAACGAGCGCGTGAACCGCAGGATCCTGCCCGTCACGGATCAGGATCATTGGGGCGTGGCGGACCGCTGGGATTATCCCGATGACGGCATGGGTGATTGCGAGGACATCCAGATCCTCAAGCGCCGCCTGCTCATCGAAGCGGGCCTGCCGCGGCGGGCTTTGCGCATGACGGTGGTCGTCGACGAGCTCGGCGCCGGACATGCGGTTCTCATGGCGCTCACCGATCGCGGCGACTACATCCTGGACAACAAGCGCGGAGCCGTTCTGCCATGGCAGGAAACCGGCTATCGCTATGTGAAGCGAGAAGGGTCGGAGAGTGCGGCCTGGGTCTGGCTCGGCAATCAGGCCGCGCCCATCGTGACGGCGACGAAGTAGCAACGACGGCCCACCGGGCAGGATTTTGCCTGAGCGCGTGAACCGTGCTCAGGCAAGGATGAAAACTCTCTTAGCTTGATGCTTTCGCCGTCGGCCGCTGGCTGATCAGCGTCTCCGACGTCAGGACGGCCCAGCCATTCTCGGAGCGTTCGATCGAGATGATCTGGCCGATGCCGGGAAGCGTCATGCCCGGCGTGACCCACCAGACGCCTTCGGGACCTTCGATCAGGGCGGACTCGTTCGTGGCCCTGTGGATCACATAGCGCTGAAACTGGCTCTGCCGGTCGATGGCGAGGAGCGCCTTGTCGCTCGAGGCGAGGTCCGCATCCTTCTGCCTGTTCAGCGAGCCCGTCGTCGTCGGGCTGAGATCGGCGGACCGGGCCTGGTTCGCGGGCGCGCCCTTGCTCATCACCAGGCCGCCGCCGGCGCTCTGGAGATAGGCATAGCCGTCGCTGAGATAGACCGCATAGACGGGAAGGGCGACGGCGGAGAGGGTGAGCGCCAGCCCGAGGCACATGACGATGCGGTCGCCCACCGCCTCGCGGGCCCGGATGAGCTCCTCCAGCCGGCGCACCTTCCGCTCCCGGTTGTCGATGGCGGCAGTGCCGCTTCCGGTCTGCCCGGCCCTGGCCACCTGCTCCAACACCTTATCGAACCGTACGCCCATGGAACCCGCCGCAATGGAAAAATCGATTGCAATCATTCCTATGGGTTTATGCTTAACATTTCGTCACCTGCCGCAGAGAAACTCTGTTGATAACTTCGACGGCCGGAGCAAGGCCCAGGCAAGCATTCCGTGATGATTTGTGGCCCCTATTCAAAAAAACATTGCGCATTGATGCGGCTTTTGGGGTGATGCATGAAGATTCGGACGAAGATATTTGCGCTCGTGGCGGCCCTGAGCCTTGTTGCGGTGGTCACCGCCGCCGTCGGCATCAGCACCCTGCAGACCTATAATCAGGCGGTCGACGATGTGAGGCTGGCGGCCACTCGCGCGCTCTACGGAGAGCGCCTCAACCGGCTGGTGACGCATGTGGTCATGGAGGCCCGGGGCATCTACGCATCGCATGACACGAAGGATGCGCGCAAGTTCGGAGACGGATTGATCGCGAGCCTGAAGGACATCGACACGCTCCTGAAGGAATGGGAGCCGATCGTGCCAGTGTCGCACAAGGCGCTATTCGATGCGGTGGCCAAGGATGCCGCCGCGTTCAAGGCGTTCCGGTCCGAGACCGTGCGCCTCGGCGCCGAGGTCTCGCCCGAGGCGGCCAATGCCCAGGGCAATACCGAGGGCAACCGCGCGAACAGAAAGGCCTTCCAGGTCAGCATCGATGCCCTGACGAAGAAGGGCAGCGAGGAGATCGAAGCGGTCGAGCAACGGGCAGAGGCACTCTACAGCGAGCGCCTCACGCTTCTCGTCTCCATCGCTCTCGGCGGCACGATCCTGGCGCTTCTGATCGGCTGGCTTATCGGCCATAGGCAGATCGCCCGTCCTCTGAAGATCGTCACGGAAGCGATCCAGAAGCTCGCGTCGGGCGACTACGATCTCCCGCAGGCGAAGGTCGGCAAGGACGAGGTCGGCGACATCTGGAAGGCGACCCAGGTCTTCGCCGGCGCCATGCAGGAGGCGGAGCAGCTCAGGCACCGGCAGGCCGAGACCGAAAAGCAGTCCGTCGAGCGCCGCAGGATCGAGATGATCGCGCTTGCCCAGAACTTCGAAGGCAGCGTCGGCGGCCTGGTGCAGCATCTCTCGGTCGCGGCCCAGCAGATGGAGGCCACGGCGCGCTCGATGGCGACGACGGCCCAGCAGACGAACCAGCAGTCGAACTCGGTGGCGGTCGCAGCCGAGCAGACCTCCAGCAACGTTCAGGCGGTGGCCGCCGCGACGGAGGAGCTCGCCGCATCGTCCAACGAGATCGGAACCCAGGTGTCGCAGACGTCGGCCGCCGCCGCCCGCGCCGTGCAGAACGCGCGCAAGACCAACGAGCTCGTGGAAACGCTGGCCGACGGCGCGCAGAAGATCGGCGAGGTCGTTGCGCTCATCAACACCATCGCAAGCCAGACCAACCTGCTGGCGCTCAACGCCACCATCGAGGCGGCGCGCGCGGGCGAAGCCGGGAAGGGATTCGCCGTGGTGGCGGCCGAGGTGAAGGAGCTCGCGAACCAGACCTCGCGGGCGACCGAAGACATCACCTCCCACATCAACCAGATCCAGCAATCGACGAAGGGGGCCGTGGACGCCATCCGCGAAATCAGCCTCACCATCGAGGAGGTGCACCAGATCGCCACCAATGTGGCCGCCGCGGTCGAGGAGCAGCAGGCGGCGACGCAGGAGATCGCGCGCAATGTCAGCGAGGCCGCCCGCGGCACGCAGGAGGTCACCGAGAGCATCGTCCAAGTTCAGGGCGCCGCAACCCACGCCGGTTCCGCCGCCTCCCAGGTGCTGGCTGCGGCCGGCGAGCTGGCGACCAATTCGTCGGCCCTGAGCCGGGAGGTCGAAGGCTTCCTGCAGGGTGTCCGGGCGGCGTAGGCCCGGAGCCTATCAAAAGAGTGTCAAAAGCTGAAAGGCGCGGACCTCGGTCCGCGCCTTTCCTTTATGAACCGGCCGCCTCGCGATGTGGCGAGGGGCGCTCAGGCCGTTTTGGGAACAGTCTCAGGGATGCTCCCGGCGGCCTGGTCGTCTCGGAGGTCATGCCGGAGGCGGCGGGCCTCCTGTGCCTTCAGGGCCGCGGCCTGAACACGGGATACGAGCTTGGCGTTCGGGTACGGCTTGGGGAGAAAGGCCGCTCCCGGAGGCAGGTCGCTCTCCTTGGGCCACTCCCGTCCCGAGGAGATGAGGATCCCCACCTCGGGCCTGTGCTGGTGGACATGCCTGGCCAGTTCGTAGCCGTTCATGCCCGGCGGCATCTCCACATCGGAGAGCAGCACGTCCACGGCGACTTCGGCGTTCAGAACGCGCAAAGCCTCCGACGCGTCGCCCGCCTCGATGACGCGGAAGTTCGCCTCCAGGAGAATCTCGGCCGTCACGAGCCGCACGAGCGGTTCGTCTTCGACCAGGAGAACGACGCCGGAGAATTGCTGATCGGACACGGGACCAAAGGGGTATGAGGATGAGAAAGCGGTGCAGGTGGCAAACGTAGCCATTGATATACGGTTCCGCTTGATGCGGCCACCCCGTCCGGCGCGGTGACTTAGCGCACATCAAAGGAGAACCGTCAGGACGGCACCACGTTATCCGCCTTATTGTATGCGTCAGGGGCGAGAATGAGTGCAGCATCCGTTACGGTTCTTCCACGCCGGACACCGCCGAACATTCTTGTGGTCGAAGGCGATGTCCGGCTCCGATGCCTTGTCAGCGATGAATTGCGGGCGATCAGCTTCAAGGTTGTGGAGGCGGGCTCCGCCAGGGAGGCCCTCACCGTTCTCGACGCTGTGAGGATCGACCTTCTCCTCCTGGATCTGGACCTTCAGCCGACCGGGAGCGGGTGGGAGGTCGTTCATCGCCTTAACGGCAACCAGCCGCCGACCTGGATCATCGGTGCGTCCAGCAACGCGGACTCCGCGGAGAAGCTGGAGGGCCTCGGGCTCGCCATTCGCAAGCCATACCCGATTTCGCAGGTCGTCGACCTCGTCACACGCAGCCTGAACTGGCCGCAGACCCCCGAAGCTTGGCCGTAGGAACCAAGATGAAAGCTCGGCGGTTAGCTCGGCGTGAGCACGTCATCAACACATCTCTCGGCCAAGGCTGGCCCATCTCCCCAGACCGTTCTGGTCGTCGAGGACGAGGTCCTCATCCGCCTCGTCATCGCCGAATACCTGCGCGAGTGCGGCTACAGGGTCCATGAGGCCGTGAACGCCGACGAGGCCATCCTCATCCTTCGGGCTCCCGAGGTATCCGTGGACATCGTCTTCAGCGATGTGGAGATGCCGGGGGACATGGATGGTTTCGGCCTTGCCCGCTGGGTCCGGGCCAACATGCCCCAGACCCAGGTGATTCTCACCTCCGGGGCCGAGCGGTCGGCGGATATCGCCGGAACCCTCTGCGAAGCCGGTCCCCTGCTGGAGAAACCCTATCCCACACAGGACGTGGTGGACCGCATCAGGCAGCTGGCGGCCAAGGCAAATCGCTCCTAATCTCTGTCCATCCAGGGCCTTGATTCCCGGCCCATGGCTGGCACGCCGCAGCATCACGCCTGCTCGACCGGAGGGAACTGGACGCGGGCAGGTCCGTTTGATGCAACATGAAGCCACATCGTCGCGTCGTGAAACACCCTGTCGTCCTTCTGGTGGAAGACGAGCCCCTCGTCCGCCTCACCCAGGTCGACATCCTGAAGGAATCCGATTTCTGGGTCGTCGAGGCGCAGGATGCCGATGAGGCGTTCGAGCTCCTGAAATCGCGACCCGAGATCGACGCCATCCTGACGGATGTGGACATGCCCGGCTCCATGGACGGCTTCGAGTTCGCGCGACTGGTCCGGCAGGGCTGGCCGGAGGTGGCCGTCCTGGTGATTTCCGGCAAGACCGGTCCCGGACCGGGCGACCTGCCGCCCAATGCCACTTTCCTGCACAAGCCCATCATGCCTGACGATCTGGTCGCGGCGCTGCAGGATGTGATGGCCAGGCGCCCGCAAGGAAGCATGACACCGGAGGCTTAGGTTCGCATCCTGATTATGTAACGCCTCGCTGTTGCTGATAATCTTCTCCCCGAAAGGCTGCTTCATCGTACTGAGTGGTTGCTCGGCACAAGCGCCTCCTTCCTCCCCCTCGCGGGGAGGGGCAGGGGTGGGGGTAGTGCAGCTTGGAGAAACCCTGATCCAGCTAGCGCTTCTCCCTCTCCCGATTGGGAGAGGGTTGGGGTGAGGGCAGGCCGGTGCCGGATAAGGTGCTACGGGTTTCGTGTTGATGCGGAAGCGACGCTGCTTTGCTGGTCAAGCGCCACACCCTCACCCCTGCCCCTCTCCCACTCGGGAGAGGGGATGCTCTGTAGCAATTCTGATGACTTCTGGATCAGACCCAGCGCTCCGACTTTGCGACCCCCACCCTCAATCCCTCCCCGCCACAAGTAGGGTGTTCCCGACTTGTGCAAGAGGATGCTCATCTCGGGCAAGCCCGAGATGAGTGGGGAGGGAAGCAGCGTCTGCAACGCGCTTCACGCGCGGGCGGCTTCCTGCCGGCGTGTGTCGACCACCTCGGGCTGCTCGGCCAGACGCGACCACAGGCGTTCGACCTCGGCCTGCACCTTGTGGATGGCCGCCTCCTTGACGGGGCCGTAGCCGCGAATGTCCATCGGGGCTTTCGCGACCGCAAGCAGGTCGGGGAAGCGCGGGGCATCGAGGTGATCGAGAATTCTCTCGACCTGCGCCTCGTACCAGCCGATCAGGGCCCGTTCCGTGCGCCGCTCGGCCGTATAGCCGAAGATGTCGAAGAGCGTGCCGCGAACGATCTTCATCTTGGCGAGTACCTTCATCGGCATCTGGATCCATGGGCCGAAGACCCGCTTCTTCGGGCGTCCCCGCGCGTCGCGCTTGGATGACAGGAGCGGCGGCGCGAGGTGATAGTTGACCGTAAAATCGCCTTCGAACTCCCGCTGCAAGGTGTCGAGGAAGCCGGTTTCCATGTGAAGACGGGCGACCTCGTACTCATCCTTGTAGGCCATGAGCTTGAAGAGAGACCGCGCCACTGCGTCGGTGAGCGCCTCGGAGCCTAGCGCGCCCTCGGCCTCGCGGACCCGCGCCACCATCATCTCGTAGCGGGCCGCGTAGAGCGCATCCTGATAGGCGGTGAGGAAGGCGACCCGCCGCGCGATCACCTGATCGAGAGTCTCGGGCTCCTCCGGCTTGTCGTTGGCGATCTCATGCACGACATCGGGATCGGCGCTGAGCAGACGTCCCCAGGCGAAGGCCTGCCGATTGCGTTCGACCGCGACGCCGTTGAGCTCGATGGCGCGCGACAGCGCCTCGAGCGAGACCGGCACGAGGCCCTGCTGCCAGGCGAAGCCCAGCATCATCACGTTGGCATAGACCGTGTCGCCGAGCAGCGTCTCGGCGAGGGCATTGGCGTTGACCGTCGCGAGGTTGCCTTCGCCCAGCACCCGTTCGATGGCGCGCAGGCGTGTGCGGCTGGCGAGGTCCGCATCGCGGAAGCGCACCACGTCGCCGGTCGGCATCTCGGCCGTGTTCATCACCGCCCGCGTGCCGCGTCGATAGGTGCCGGAGGCCTTCGGCGAGGAGCTGACGACGAGATCGCAGCCGATGAGCGCATCCGCGGCGCCCTGGTCGATGCGCACCTGGTTCAGCTCCTCCGGGCGCGATGCGATGCGGATATAGCTCACGACCGGTCCGAACTTCTGGGCAAAGCCGGTGAAGTCCAGCACCGACACGCCGCTTCCTTCGAGATGCGCCGCCATGCTGATGAGCGCGCCGATGGTGACGACGCCCGTGCCGCCGACGCCGGTGACGAGCAGGTCGAAAGGTTTTTTCAGAACGGGCAGGGTAGGGGACGGCAGCGTCGAAGCGCGCGCTGCCGCATCGAAGCCCGATGTGGCCTTCGCCCGGCGTGTGGCGCCTTCCACGGTGACGAAGCTGGGGCAGAATCCCTCAAGGCATGAGAAGTCCTTGTTGCAGGTGGAGAGATTGATCTTGCGCTTGCGGCCGAACGGCGTCTCCTTCGGCTCGACGCTCAGGCAGTTGGAGGCGACCGAGCAATCGCCGCAGCCCTCGCAGACGAGGTCGTTGATATAGGCGAACCGCTTCGGGTCCTCCATCTGCCCGCGCTTGCGCCGGCGGCGCTTCTCGGTGGCGCAGGTCTGCTCGTAGATGAGCACCGTGACGCCGGGGATGTCGCGCAACTCCTTCTGGACCGGATCGAGGTCCTCGCGCGGATGGATCGTCACGCCTTTCGGCAGATCCGCCGGCACGAACTTGTCCGGATCGTCCGAGACGAGGGCGATGCGCTGCACGCCTTCCGCGCGTACGCTGTGGGCGATGGCGTAAACACTGATGGGACCATCCACCGGCTGGCCGCCCGTCATGGCGACCGCGTCGTTGAACAGGATCTTGTAGGTGATGTTGGCGCCCGCTGCGATGGCCTGCCGGATCGCCATCGAGCCCGAATGGTAATAGGTGCCCTCGCCGAGGTTCTGGAAGATGTGGCCCTGGCCGGTGAACTTGGAGGACGCCGCCCAGTTCACGCCTTCGCCGCCCATCTGGATCAGCGACGAGGTCTCCCGGTCCATCCAGCTTGCCATGAAGTGGCAGCCTATGCCTGCGAGCGCCTTCGAGCCTTCCGGCACCTTGGTCGAGGTGTTGTGCGGGCAGCCGGAGCAGAAATAGGGCGTGCGCGTCGCGCCCGGCACGGCAATCGTGCGCGCCGGGTCCGGTGAGAGGGACGCCACGCGCTGCGCGAGATTGAGATCGGGGAAGATTGGGTCGAGGCGCTTGGCCAGCACGCCCGCGAGGAAGAGCGGCGACAACTCGCCCGTCCAGGGAATGAGCCGCTCACCGGTCTCATCGTGCTTGCCGACCATGCGCTCGGGCTTGGAGCCCGGAAAGTCGTAAAAGTATTCCTTGAACTGGCTTTCGATGATGCCGCGCTTCTCCTCGACCACGAGGATCTCGCGCTTGCCCTTCACGAATTCCATCGCATCGTGGAGCGGCAGCGGCCACACCATGCCGACCTTGTAGATATCGATGCCATGCGCCCGGCAGGCGGCCTCGTCGAGCCCGATGAGCCGCAGGGCCTCCATCAGGTCGAGATGGGCCTTGCCGGCCGTGACGATGCCGTAGGACGCGTGCGGAATGTTGTAGATGCGCCGGTCGATGGGATTGGCCTTGGCGAAGGCATAGACAGCATGCTTCTTCGCCTCCATGCGCTCTTCGATCTGCGGCCCCGGCAGATCCGGCCAACGATAGTGCAGGCCGCCCAGCGGCGGCGTGAAATCGGGCGCAATAAACTGGCGCGGCGGGCGAAGTTCCACCGAGACGCCGGATTCCACGATCTCCGACACGGCCTTGAAGCCGATCCACATGCCGGAGAAGCGGCTCAGCGCATAACCGTATTCGCCGAACTCGAGATATTCGGCGACGCTTGCCGGATGGAGCGTCGGCATGAACCAGCTCATGAAGGCGACGTCGGACTGGTGCGGCATCGACGAGGACACGCAGCCATGGTCGTCGCCGGCGACCACCAGCACGCCGCCATGCGGCGAGGAGCCATAGGCGTTACCGTGCTTCAGCGCATCGCCCGAGCGGTCGATTCCGGGGCCCTTGCCGTACCAGAGGCCGAACACGCCCTCGACCTGCCGGTTGGGATCGGTCTCCACCTGCTGCGAGCCGAGGACGGCGGTTGCCGCGAGGTCCTCGTTGACCGCGGGCAGGAACTCGATCCGGTTCGCCTTGATCTGCTCCTTCACCCGCCAGAACTCGAGGTCGACGCCGCCGAGCGGCGAACCGCGATAGCCGGAAACGAAGCCTGCCGTGTCGAGGCCGGCGGCCTGATCCCGCTTGGCCTGATCGAGCACGATGCGGACGATGGCCTGGGTGCCCGTCAGGAAGACCCGGCCCCTGCTGCGGGTATAGCGGTCGGCAAGCTGGTAGGCATCGAGTGACAGAGCGCGGTCCATAGGCCTGATCCCGAAACGAGAAGCCGTTTTCTCATTACTTAAGATAATCCCGAACGGCTGGTAGGTGCTTCCTATTCATTCCCTCAGGAAGGCCTCTCATGGTAGAAAATTCTGATACATAGCCTAGTTATGAAAAAGCCTACCAGACAGGCGGCCGCACATGATCGAGAAGCAGGACGAGCACATTCTGGCGCAACTGCAGAAGGAGGGGCGCACGACGAACCAGCAGCTGGCGGAGGATGTGGGCATGTCCACCTCCGCCTGCTGGCGGCGGGTGCGTGCGCTCGAGGAAAGCGGCGTGATCGTCGGCTATGCGGCGCTGGTGGATCGGGAAAAGGCGGGGTTCGCCACCTCCGCCATCCTGCACGTGTCGCTCGAGCGGCACGACGCCAAATTCGTCGACGAATTTGTTTCACGTGTAACAGCGCGTGCCGAGGTTCTGGAGTGCTTCGCGACCACGGGCGATGCCGATTATCACCTGCGCGTGGTGGTCCGCGACATGAAGGCCTACAACCTTTTCCTCGA
Source organism: Microvirga arvi (assembly GCF_016892765.1). GTDB lineage: Bacteria > Pseudomonadota > Alphaproteobacteria > Rhizobiales > Beijerinckiaceae > Microvirga > Microvirga arvi. The sequence continues at coordinate 68,920 of NZ_JAFEMD010000027.1, read as the reverse complement.
CGAGTTCATTTTTCGGCTGCCCGGCATTCGCAATGTGCGCACCAACGTGATCCTGAAGGAGATCAAGACCAGCGTGGCGCTGCCGTTCTGAACGGGTTCGGAGCAGGCGCTACTTGCTCTCGGGCAGCAGCGCATAGGCGAGCTGCGCGATGGCGACGGGCCGCGTGTCGCCTTCCGTCGTGAGCGTCACGCTGCCGAAGGCCATGGTGCGCCCGAGGCGCACGACCTTCGCCTCCGCCAGCACGTCGGCATTCGCGGCAGGCCGCAGGAAGTGCATCGTCTGGTCGACCGTGGTCATCGGGCGGTATGCGCCCCCAGTTGAGGAGACTGCAAACACCATGGCGGTGTCGGCCAGGCTCATGAGCGCCTGCCCGCAGATCACGCCGTTGTCGCGGCAGAGTCTTTCTGAGAACGGCATACGCAGCACGGCGCCTTCAGGCCCGAGGTTCTCGATGGACAGGTTGAGATCCTGAATCCAGGGCGCGAAGACGTCGGCGAGCATCCGACCGGCGGTGGCTTGATCGAACGTGGACAAGGAGCCCCCTAATAGTTTTTCTTCCGATACCCGAAGCCAGCTGTGAAGTGGCACCGAATATCCGATTTATGTCAAGACACCTGGTATGTGCTGCCAGGATTCTTCCATCACGGACGCATGGCGTTCATGGTGAGGAGGTCGTAGGTCGCGACCGTCTCGCCCTTGTCGGTGGTGATCTCCACATCCCAGCGCACCTCGCCATACTGCTCGTTGCGCGGCGATTTGGATTTCGCCGTCAGACGGACCTTGATGGTCTCGCCCGGCTGCACCGGCTTGATGAAACGCAAGGAGTCCAAGCCGTAATTGGCCAGAACCGGTCCGAGATCCGGATCGACGAACAGGCCGGCTGCAAAGGACAACAGCAGATAGCCATGGGCGACGCGGCCCGGGAAGAACGGATGGTCCTTCGTGGCTTCCTCGCTCATATGGGCATAGAAGGTGTCGCCGGTGAACGCGGCGAAATGCTCGATGTCCTCCAGAGTGATCGTGCGCTCCTTCGAGATGAAGGTCTGGCCGATGGCGAGATCCTCGAAATGGTAGCGGAAGGGATGCCGACCTTCCTGAACCATCGGCGCCCCTTTGATCCAGCTCTGCGTGACGCGGGAGAGCATGGCGGGAGAGCCCTGCAGGGCCGTGCGCTGCATGTAGTGATGGACGCCACGCATGCCGCCGAGCTCCTCGCCGCCGCCTGCGCGCCCGGGTCCGCCATGGATCATGTGCGGCATCGGCGAGCCGTGACCGGTCTGCTCCTTGGCGCAGTCACGGTCGATCAGCACGAGGCGCCCATGGAAGGCGCCGACGCCGAAGACGAGATCGGACGCGATGGCAGGATTGTAGGTATAGACGGAGGCGACGAGACTGCCGTCGCCGCGGTTTGCCAAGGCGACGGCCTGATCGAGGTCATTATAGCCCATCACCGTGCAGACCGGACCGAAGGCCTCGACGCTGTGCACATTGGTGGCACGGATGGGATCGGGACAATGCAGCAGAAGCGGGGGGATGAAAGCGCCACGCTCGCGGTCAGCGCCCTCGACCGTGAAGTTGTCCGGGTCGCCGACAACGATGTCAGCCTCGCTCCGCAGCTTCGCCACCTGCGCCAGCACATCCCGGCGCTGGCCGAGACCGACAACGGGGCCCATGCGGACGTTGTCGAGTTCCGGGTTGCCGACCGTGACTTTCGAGAGACGTTGGCGCAGGGCCTCGATCACGGCAGGAACATGCGCGTTCGGCGCAATCGCGCGTCGGATGGCGGTGCATTTCTGCCCGGCCTTGACCGTCATTTCCTTCGCGACCTCCTTGATGAAGAGGTCGAATTCCGGCGTGCCGGGGCCGGCATCCGGCGCGAGGATGGCGGCATTGAGAGAGTCGCGCTCGGCAATGAAGCGAACCGACTCACGGGCAATGACCGGGTGGCGCTGCAGCGTCTGGGCCGTGTCGGCGGAACCGGTGAAGGACACGACGTCCTGGCATGTCAGATGGTCGAAGAGATCGCCTGTGGAGCCGATGATGCACTGAAGTGCGCCTTCGGGAAGGATGCGGGATTCCGCAATCATGCGCACGAGCGCATGCGCCACGTAGGATGTGATCGTCGCCGGCTTCGTCACCACCGGCACACCGGCCAGGATGGCGGGCGCAAGCTTCTCCAGCATGCCCCAGCAGGGGAAGTTGAAGGCGTTGATGTGAACCGCGACGCCGCTCAACGGAGCCATCACGTGCTGGCCGACGAAGCTCCCACCCTTTGAGAGAGGTTCGACATTGCCATCGATCAGGAAGGTGGTGTTGGGCAGCTCTCGACGTCCCTTGGAGGCATAGACGAAGAGTGTGCCGATGCCGCCGTCGATGTCGATGAAGTTGTCGGAGCGCGTGGTACCGGTCTGGTAAGAGAGCTTATAAAGCTGGTCCTTGCGCTCTGATAGATAGATGGCAAGACGTTTCAGAAGTTCTGCGCGTTGATGGAAGGTCAGCCGCCGCAGGTTGGGGCCGCCGACCTGCCTGGCGTAAGCCAGCATCCCTCCCATGTCGAGACCGCCATTGGCGATCTCGGCAACCACGTCGCTGGTGACGGCGCTGCGAACCTCCGCGAGGTCCTGGCCGGGCGACACCCAACTTCCGCGAACGAAGCTCTCAAGTCTCATGGGGCACCTTGAATGATGAATGTGCAGCCGCTTGGCATCGCCGCACCCTTGCGGCATTATTGACCGACCGGTCGGTTAGTCAAGGAATTTTGCCATATGGCGAAGTGGGCCCAGGCTCGACAAGGGCCGGATAAACTCTGTAGGTGAGGAGCGAGGCTACGGGCGAGCAGCGTCCCGCCTTATGAAGAACCGGAGTAGGCTCGAATGGCCGCGTTTGTGGAAACCCTCCTGGACAAGTTCCATGAGCGGACCCCGATCAGAGCAGGCTCCTTGATCGTGACCGTCTTCGGCGACGCCGTCGTGCCCCGAGGCGGGATTCTATCCCTGGCCTCACTCCATGAGATCATGCGTGCCTTCCGGATCAGCGACACGCTCGTCAGAACGGCTCTCTCCCGCCTCGTGTCGGATGGTTGGTTCGAGCGGTGGAAGCTGGGGCGCAACAGCTATTATCGGCTCACTCCCCAAGGGCGCGAAGCTTTCGCCCAGGCGACGCTGCGGATCTATGTGGACCCTCCCCAGGATTGGCATGGTTCATTCGACCTCCTGCTGCTTGAAAACGCCCAAGACCGGACCATGCTCAAGGTCGAGTTGGCTGGGGCTGGATATGGAGCCCTCGGAACGGACCTCATGATTGCCGCTTCCGCAACTATCGGGGACGGCAACTCCTTTCTGCGGCTTTCCGCAGTACCCGCTGATCTGCCCACGGCCCGGCGGCTCGTGGAGCGGGCTTGGCCGCTTGCGGAGATCGAGAGCCGTTACGAGCGCTTCATCGACACCTATTCGGGCACGCTCTCGGCTCTTGAGCGAGGGGTCGGGTTCACGAACCTGGATGCCCTCCTAGTCAGGATCCTCCTGATCCACGACTACCGCCGCGCCGTCCTGAAGGATCCCCTGCTGCCGGCGCAACTCCTTCCGAAGCCGTGGGCGGGAGCGAGTGCCCGTACGCTCTGCGGGACGATCTACAAGACCCTGCTGCCGGCTTCGGAACAGTGGATCGATACCCATGCCCAGGACGACAAGGGTCCGCTGCCGGAGGCCGACAAGGGCTTCGGAGAACGGTTCAGGTCGATCTCGATTGCAGCCAAGGTGAAGGCCGTCTGACAAATAAGTTACAAAAAATATTGAACATCAATTTTTTTGTGACATATTAGACGAAGCTCGTGAGGCGCTCATGGGGCAATCCGCCTTGCATTGGAGCACCAACGACCGGAACAGCGTTGACTATACACCCGGATGGGCGCTGGCCCTCGACCTTTAGAAGCTGCTCGGTCTTCCATCAGGAGCATGCTCGGGGCGGGGCGAAGCGAACAAATGCTAAGGAGAAGCGCCGTGTATGCACAGATGGTGAAGACGGGCGTCGACCACATTCAGTCCAAGGAGGAGATGTCCCCCGAGGAGCGCGCCTTCCAGGACCGCGTCGATGCCGACATCAAGATCGAGCCGAAAGAGTGGATGCCGGAGGCCTACCGCAAGACCCTGATCCGGCAGATCTCCCAGCACGCCCATTCCGAGATCATCGGCATGCAGCCGGAGGGCAACTGGATCACCCGGGCGCCGACCCTGGAGCGCAAGGCGATCCTGCTCGCCAAGGTGCAGGACGAGGCGGGCCATGGCCTCTATCTCTACTGCGCGGCCGAGACTCTCGGCGTGAGCCGCGACGAGCTCCTGGAGCAGCTCAACAGCGGCAAGGCCAAGTATTCGAGCATCTTCAACTATCCGACCCTCACTTGGGCCGATATCGGCGCCATCGGCTGGCTCGTCGACGGGGCCGCGATCATGAACCAGGTGCCACTGCAGCGCTGCTCCTACGGCCCTTATTCCCGGGCCATGGTCCGCATCTGCAAGGAGGAAAGCTTCCATCAGCGGCAGGGCTACGACATCATGATGAAGCTTGCGAAAGGAACGCCGGAGCAGAAGGCGATGGCGCAGGATGCGTTGAACCGCTGGTGGTGGCCCTCGCTCATGATGTTCGGCCCGTCCGATGCGGAGTCTGTGCATAGCGCCCAATCGATGCGCTGGAAGATCAAGATCAACTCCAACGACGAGCTGCGCCAGAAATTCGTCGATCAGACGGTGCCCCAGGCCGAGTATCTCGGCCTCACCGTTCCCGATCCGGACCTCAAATGGAATGCGGAGCGCGGGCACTACGACTTCGGCGCGGTCAACTGGGACGAGTTCTATCAGGTGGTCGCCGGCAACGGCCCCTGCAACCGCCAGCGCCTGCGCACGCGGGTGAAAGCCTATGAAGAGGGGCGCTGGGTGCGCGAGGCTGCCGATGCCTATGCGGCCAAGAAGGCGGCACGAGCTCAGGTCAAGGCTGCGTGAGCGGAGGGACGGGAATGACCGACAAGAAGGAATGGCCTCTCTGGGAGGTGTTCATCCGCAGCCAGCACGGTCTGGCCCACCGGCATGTGGGCAGTTTGCATGCGCCGGATGCCGAGATGGCGATCATGAACGCCCGTGACGTCTATACACGCCGCAACGAGGGCGTGAGCATCTGGGTCGTGAAGGCTTCCGAGATCGCCGCGAGCTCTCCCAGCGAGAAGGGGCCGCTCTTCGATCCGGCCAACAGCAAGGTCTATCGTCACCCGACCTTCTATGAGATCCCTGAAGAGCTGGGGCATATGTGATGACTGGGCAGGACGCTCTCTTCGAGTATCTGCTTCGCCTCAGCGACAATGCCCTGATCCTCGGCCACCGTCTGTCCGAATGGTGCGGACATTCGCCGGCGCTCGAGGAGGATCTGGCGCTCTCCAATGTCGCGCTCGATCTCATCGGGCAGACGCAGCTCTGGCTGAGCCTTGCGGGAGAGGTCGAGGGCAAAGGACGGGACGCCGACAAGCTCGCCTACCTGCGCGATGCGCGCGATTTCCGCAATGTGCTCCTGGTCGAGCAGCCGAACGGCGACTTCGCCCTGACCATGGCGCGCCAGTTCTTCTTCGATGCCTGGCACTATCTTCTGCTGCGCGAGCTGAAGGGCTCGAAGGATGCGCGGATTGCCGAGATTGCCGCCAAGGGCCTCAAGGAGGTCACCTATCACCTGGAGCGCAGCCGCGACTGGGTGCTTCGCCTCGGCGACGGCACGGAGGAGAGTCATCGCCGCATGCAGACGGCGATCGACGATCTCTGGATGTATACGGGCGAGCTGTTCGAGTCCGACGAGGTCGATCAGGCGATGGCTCGCGAAGGCATCGGCGCGGATCTGGCGGCGTTGCACGAGCCCTGGCTCGGCCTCGTTCGTGCGACGGCGGAGGAGGCCACGCTGACCCTGCCGCAGCCCGGTTGGGCGCAGCGGGGCGGCAAGCGCGGCATCCATTCGGAGCATCTCGGCTATATCCTGGCCGATCTCCAGTTCCTGCAGCGGGCCTATCCCAACGCGACATGGTAAGAGGCAGACGCCGATGGCTGGCAGCCTGACACAACCGGACCTGAACCAGGTGAGGGCTTGGTTGGGAGAGGTTCCCGACCCGGAGGTGCCGGCGGTCTCCGTCATGGATCTTGGCATCGTGCGCGACGTGCGCTGGGACGACGACGAACTCGTCGTTTCCATCACGCCGACCTATTCGGGCTGTCCAGCGACCAGCGTCATCACCCTCGATATCGAGTCTGCCCTGCGGATGAAAGGCATTGATCGGCTGCGGGTCGAACGCCGGCTCTCGCCGCCCTGGACGACGGACTGGATCAGTGAGGACGGACGGCGCAAGCTCGAAGCCTATGGCATCGCGCCGCCGGCCGAGAGTGCGGGAGACGGACCGTCCCCTTTCGATCGCTTCCTGCGCAAGCCTCTGACCATTGCCTGCCCGCGCTGCAAGTCCGAGAACACCGCTCGGGTGAGCGAGTTCGGCTCGACGCCATGCAAGGCGCAGTACCAGTGCCGCGATTGTCTCGAGCCTTTCGACTACTTCAAGTGCATCTGAAACGAGCGGACGCTCCATGACGAAGTTTTACCCCGTGACCGTCGCCGATGTCAGGCGCGAGACCCGCGACGCCATCATCCTCACCCTCGACGTTCCCGAGGAGCACAAGGCGGCGTTCCGCTTCTCGCCGGGGCAGTACCTGACCCTGCGCACGACCATCGACGGAGACGAGGTGCGCCGGTCATATTCCATCTGCGCGGCGCCGACGGAGGGCAAGCTGCGGGTCGGCATCAAGAAGATCGCAGGCGGTGTGTTCTCGAGCTGGGCCGCCGAGCAGCTGTCTCCCGGCCAGACCATCGAAGCGATGCCCCCCATGGGCAATTTCTTCGTGCCGCTGGATCAGACCCGAAAGCGCCACTTCGTCGGCTATGCCGCAGGCAGTGGAATCACGCCGCTCCTGAGCATCGTCAAGACGACGCTGGTCTCCGAGCCGCAATCCTCCTTCACTCTTTTCTACGGCAATCGGGCCTCAAGCTCGATCATGTTCCGCGAGGAGTTGGAGGATCTCAAGAACGAGCATCTCGACCGTTTCAGCCTCATCCACATTCTCAGCCGCGAGCAGCAGGACATCGATCTCTTCAACGGCCGCCTGACCAAGGAGAAGTGCGACCAGCTTCTCGATCACTGGGTCGATGCATCCTCCATCGATACCGCCTTCATCTGCGGACCGCAGGACATGATGCTGGGTGTTGCCAAGAGCCTCGAAGAGCATGGCCTCGACAAGCGCCAGATCAAGTTCGAGCTGTTTGCCACATCCACCCCGAGCCGCCGTCAGCGCACACCCGAAGAGGCGAAGGTGGAGGAGGCCAAGAACCTGTGCGAGGCGACCATCGTCATCGATGGGCGGGCCCGTACCCTATCCTTCGAGAAGGGCACGGCATCGGTGCTCGATGCGGCGACGAACGAGGGTCTGGAGCTTCCTTACGCCTGCAAGGGCGGCGTCTGCTCCACCTGCCGGGCGATGCTGGTCGAGGGCGAGGTCGACATGGACGCGAACTTCGCCTTGGAGGATTATGAGATCGCCCGGGGCTATATCCTGACCTGCCAGAGCTATCCGGTGACCGACAAGATCCTGGTCGATTTCGATAAGTGATGAGGGGAGGCTGCCATGGTCGATGAAGAGAGCCTCGTCAGCTTCGTAGCCGGCGGCGGGCGATTGAGCGCGCCGGACAACGTCACGCCGCGCTATCGCGGCGAACTCATGCGCCTGATGGCGATCTTCGTCGATTCCGAGATGGCCGGCGCCTCAGGCTTCGCCGATTGCATCAATCTGGCGCCCGGTCTGAAGGAGCGGATCACGGCCACGCGCATCGTCTTCGACAAGTTCAATCATGCACGGCAGGTTCTGGATCTGATGGAACAGTTCGGCGCCAATACGGGCCAGTATGTCGGCGCTCACCCTTGGGCGTCGCGCCTCGACCGCAGCGTCAATCTCGGCACCCGGCGCATGGAGGGGGATATGCGCCTCAACGTCTTCCATTACCCCATCAATGGCTGGGTCGATGCGGTCGTGATGAACTGCCTGATGGGGCAGGCGACCGTGGTGCAGCTCGACGAACTCACCCGCGGCTCTTACCAACCTCTCGCGGATATCCTCGCCGGCATCCTTCCCGTCGAAAAACATCATGCAGAACTCGGTGAGAAGGGGCTGGAGGCGGCTTTGGAGAGAGGTCATGACAAGACCGACGCTCAGGCCTCCGTCAACTACTGGTATCCCCGCGTCGCCGATAGCTTCGGCAGCACGACGTCGGACCATTTTGCTCAGCATCGGAAATACGGATTGCGCCAGAAGGCTCGAGAAGAGCTCATCACCCAATGGCAGAGTCACGTTTACCCGATCCTCTCGCATTTCGGGTTGAAGGCTCCCGTGCCTGCATCGCGAGAGATCGACGACCAGGTTTCTCTGCAGTGACCGCTGACCGATTTTCCTCTTGTTCGGCTACTCAGCCGCGCTGACACGCCGCGAAGCCTCGGCAGGCGCTGCTTGGAGATCGCGTGTGCCATCCACGATCAATTGCGAGACGAGCGCTGCATAATCCGCGCGCGTCACCTCGCCGGTGCTCTTGAACCAGAGATAGTGCCAGTTGACCATGCCGAAGAGGGACATGGTCACGGGCTTGAGCAGCTTGGTGCCCTTGAGCTGAGGCGCGACGCCTGCCACGGCATCGGAGAAGATGCGCACCAGGTCGCGCTCCATAGCCTTGAGTTCGGCCTGGCGGTCGGATGGCAGCAGGCGCAGGCCGTTGATCTGCACATTGTGCTGGGCATCTGCGTCACGATAGGCTTCCAGGATGGCGGCAACCAGTTCCTTGAGGCGCGCCTCCGGTGCGAGATCGGGACGGTCGACCGCCTCCACCACCTCGAGCAGCTCTTCGAGATGAAAGCGGATGACGTCGAAGAGCAGCTCTTCCTTGTCCTTGTAATAGTGATAGAGGTTGGCCTTGGAGACGCCGCACGCCTCGGCGATTCTGCTCATCGAAGCCCGGTCATAGCCATGCTCGGCGAAGAGTTCCGCCGAGCGGTCGAGGATCGCTCGGCGCTTGTCGTCGTAATCTGTGGCGCGGGTTCTGGCCATGGGGCTTCTATTCTTTCGGTCTGCGGTCGATCACGCGTCTCGCCTTGCCGAGCGAGCGCTCGATCCCTTCAGGGTCGAGGACATTGACCTGGGCCGTAATGCCAATAGTGTCCTTGATGGCCTGACTCAAGCGGTCGGCGGCGGCTTTGCGGGTTTCCGGATAATCGGCGTCCGGCCGGATCTCGGCCTTGATCTCCATCTGGTCCATGCGGCCTTCGCGGGTCAGGATGATCTGGTAGTGCCCCGACAGGGCCGGGATCGTCAGGAGCTTTTCCTCGATCTGGGTGGGGAACACGTTGACGCCCCGGATAATCATCATGTCGTCGGTGCGGCCGGTGACCTTTTCCATGCGGCGCATCGCTCGTGCCGTGCCGGGCATGAGCCGCGTCAGGTCGCGGGTGCGGTAGCGGATGACCGGCATGGCTTCCTTGGTCAGCGACGTGAAGACGAGTTCGCCTTCCTCGCCGTCGGGCAAAACCTCGCCTGTGTGCGGGTTGATCACCTCGGGATAGAAATGGTCTTCCCAGATGTGAAGCCCGTCCTTGCTCTCGACGCATTCGCAGGCGACGCCCGGCCCCATGACCTCTGAGAGGCCGTAGATGTCGACGGCATGGATGTCGAAGGCCTCCTCGATCTCCGCGCGCATGGCGTTCGTCCAGGGCTCGGCGCCGAAGATGCCGACCTTCAGCGAGGATTGGCGCGGGTCAAGGCCCTGCTTCCTGAACTCGTCGAGGATCGCCAGCATGTAGGACGGCGTCACCATGATGATGTCGGGCTGAAAGTCACTGATGAGCTGAACCTGCCGCTCCGTCATGCCGCCCGACATGGGGATCACCATGCAGCCGAGCCGCTCAGCGCCGTAATGCGCGCCCAATCCGCCGGTGAAGAGGCCATAGCCGTAGGCCACATGCACCTTCATGCCGGGGCGCCCGCCGCTGGCTCGGATCGAGCGGGCCACCACGTCGGCCCAGGTGTCGATGTCGCGCTTGGTGTAGCCGACGACCGTGGGCTTGCCGGTGGTGCCGGACGAGCCGTGGATGCGAGCGATCTGACCTTGAGGAACGGCGAACATGCCGAAGGGATAATTGTCCCGCAGGTCGGCCTTGGTGGTGAAGGGAAACCTGGCGAGGTCGCTCAGATCCTTGAAATCATCGGGATGGACGCCTGCCGCATCGAACTTCGCCTTGTAGTGCGGCACGTTCTCGTAGGCATGGCGAAGGGTCCAGGCGAGGCGCTCACGCTGGAGGGCTGCGAGCTCGTCCCGCGAGGCCAGCTCAACGCGGTCGAGAGCTGTCGGCTGGGGCTTGAGTTCGGAAAGCTTGCGAAGCGGAATTTGAAGCAAGGAAACCTCCCATTCATCCGTTCTTATTGGCTGTTCTCATCGATTCCGGGTGCGAGAAGCGTGCCGGAGATCGTGCGCGAATGTCCGCGGAACTCTGCAACGACCTCACCCTGGCTGTTGCGCACCGTCACATCGTAGATGCCTGAACGGCCTGACCGGTTGCGCTCCACCGCGTAGGCCGAGAGCGTATCGCCCCGACGGCCGGGCTGCAGGAAGGTCACGGCGCAATGCTGCGCGACCGTGCGCTGGTTATAAGTGTTGCAGGCGAAGGCGAAGGCCGAGTCGGCGAGCGTGAAGATGAAGCCGCCGTGGCAGATGCCGTGCCCGTTCGTCATGTCGGGCCGGATGATCATGGAGATGACGGCCTCGCCGGGGGAGACACGCTCAACCACCATGCCGAGGCCCTGGCTTGCCTGATCCTCGGCCCACATGGCCAGCGCGCAGGCTTGCGCAAGGTCGTGCGCGGCGATTGCAGGCGAGGTCTCGTCCATCAGGCTCTCCCGGTGAATTTCGGCTGCCGTTTCTCGAAGAAGGCTGTCACGCCCTCCAGGTAATCCGGCGTGCGGCCTGCCCGTCCTTGGAGGTCTCGTTCCAGATCGAGCTGTCGGTCGAGATCGTTCGTTTCCGAGGCGTCGAGCGCCTGCTTGATCAACGCCAGTCCCGCAGTCGGCTGCGTCGCGAAGTGAGCGGCCAGACGATGGGCTTCATCCATGAGGCCTGCATCCTCGACAGCCTTCCAGATCATGCCCCAGGCCTCCGCCTGCTCCGCCGAGACAGGCTCGGCCAGAAGTGCGAGGGCGCGAGCGCGCGCCGGACCGATGAGGCGCGGCAGGAACCAAGTCCCCCCTGAATCGGGAACGAGGCCGAGCTTTGCAAAGGCCTGAATGAATTTCGCCGAGCGGGCTGCCAGAACGATGTCGCAGGCAAGGGCGATATTGGCACCGGCGCCGGCCGCAACGCCGTTGACGGCGCAGATGACGGGCATCCGCAACGCGCGGAGCTTGCGGACGAGAGGGTTATAGAGCCGCTCAAGGGTGGAGGAGAGATCCGGAACCTGTCCGGGACTGAAGACCCGATCCGACAGATCCTGACCGGCGCAGAACCCACGTCCGGCGCCTGTCAGAACGAGCGCCCGGCATTGGCTGTCCGTCTCGGCCTCGACAAGAGCGGACATCAATTCCGCATGCATGGCCTCGTTGAAGGAGTTCAGGCGATCGGGCCGGTTGAGGATGAGGACGCGATACCCGTCCCGCCGCTCCGTGAGGATGAGATCATTCGCCATTGAGGCCCTCCCGCATTCCGCTGATGGCAGCCGGCTGTCTTGGACTTGTTTACTATTGACCAACCGTCCGGTCAATTATATTGATTGAGGAAACAGCGTCAATGAGCCAACACTCGGCCCTTCAGGGAGTAGCACGGGATGGCACGCTTCGACGATCAACAACCTATGCGCGTCGCCATTCCTGCATGCGGCTGGACGCAGAAGCCCTTGCTTAATGGGCGAAACCAACACCGCATTCCGATTACTTCTCATCCGCAATGACCTGCAGGCTCTTGGCAGTCTCATTTCTTGCGCAACAATAAGAAAAACAGCCGATAACAAACCAGGAGGAAACAGATGAAATCAAAAGCAACGCTCAAGATTCTGCTGGCCGCGGGTGTCATGGGCTTCGGCCTGTCCGAAGGCGCGCTCGCGCAGAATTCCGTGAAGATCGGCTCGGTTCTCTCGGTGACCGGACCGTCCTCGTTCCTCGGTGAGCCCGAGGACAAGACGCTCAGGATCTACGTCGACAAGATCAATGCGGCTGGCGGCGTTGCCGGCAAGAAGATCGAGCTGGTGATCTATGACGACGGTGGTGACGCTAACAAGGCGCGCACCTTCGCGACGCGCCTCATCGAGGACGACGAGGTGGTTGCCATGGTCGGCGGCACGACGACGGGCGCCACCATGGCGATGATCCCGGTCTTCGAAGATGCCAAGATTCCTTTCATCTCGCTCGCAGGCGCCATCGAGGTGATCGATCCCGTGCGCAAATTCGTCTTCAAGACGCCTCACACCGACAAGATGGCCTGCGAGAAGATCTTCGAGGATCTTAAAAAACGCAACCTGACCAAGATCGGCCTGATCTCCGGCACAGACGGGTTCGGCGCCTCCATGCGGGCGCAATGCGTCAAGGTCGCGCCCAACTACGGCATGCAGATCGTCGCCGACGAGAATTACGGTCCGCGTGACAGCGACATGACCGCTCAGCTCACGAAGATCAAGAACACGGCCGGCGTGCAGGCGGTGGTCAATCCGGGCTTCGGCCAAGGCCCGGCCATCGTGACCCGCAACTACGCCCAACTCGGCATGAACAGCATCCCGTTCTATCAGAGCCATGGCGTGGCCTCGAAGAGCTTCATCGAACTGGCGGGAGCCGCCGCCGAGGGCGTCAGACTTCCGGCCGCGGCGCTGCTCGTGGGCGACAAGCTGCCCGAGAGCGACCCGCAGAAGAAGGTGGTGACGGAATACAAGCAGGCTTACGAGAGCGCCACGAAGCAACCGGTCTCGACGTTCGGCGGTCATGCCTATGACGGCCTCTTCATCCTGGTCGAGGCCATGAAGCGCGCGAACTCCACGGATCCTCAGAAGGTCCGTGACGAGATCGAGAAGACCAAGGGCTTCGTGGGCACCGGCGGCATCGTGAACATGTCGCCCACCGATCATCTCGGCCTGGATCTCTCGGCATTCCGCGTGCTCGAGATCAAGGGCGGTGACTGGAACCTGGTCGCATCAGGAAGCTGATCTCCCGCCGTGCGAGGCCTGTTTGCTGGGAGTCTCGCTAAAAACCGATCGAGCAGGAGGCCCAGCATCGGCCTCCTGTTCGGCAACCTGAAGGTCGCGGGACTGAATTATGGCTGAGTTCCTCCAGTTTCTCATCTCCGGGCTGACGGTGGGAGCCGTCTATGCGCTGGTCGCGTTGGGCTTCACCCTGATCTACAACGCATCCGGCGTGGTGAACTTCGCCCAGGGCGAGTTCGTGATGCTCGGCGGCATGGTGACAGTGTTCGCGTCCGCCGCCGGCGTGCCGCTGCCCTTGGCGGCGCTGATCGCGGTTGCTGCTTCCATCATGATTGGGCTTCTTCTGCACCGGCTCGCCATCGAGCCTGCCCGGGGCGCATCAGCTGTGACCCTCATCATCATCACCATCGGCGCGTCGATCCTGCTCCGCGGTCTTGCCGCAATCATTTTCGACAAGCAGTTTCACAAGCTTCCTGCCTTCACGGGTGATGCGCCGATCGACATCCTGGGTGCTGCCGTGCAGCCGCAGAGCTTCTGGGTTCTCGGTGGCGCCGCAGTCGTGGTCGTGACGCTCTACGTCTTTCTCGAGCATACCCTCATCGGCAAGGCCGTCCTGGCAACGGCCGCAAACCGGCTTGCGGCGCGTCTGGTCGGCATCAACACGACCACGATCATGGCGCTCGCCTTCGGCGGCTCTGCCGCCATCGGAGCGGTCGCCGGCATTCTCGTGACGCCGATCACGTTGACGAGCTACGATGTCGGCACGCTCCTGGCATTGAAGGGGTTTGCTGCTGCCATGCTGGGAGGAATGGGCAATCCGGTGGGCGCCGTCGTGGGCGGTCTCCTGCTCGGTCTGCTGGAGGCCTTCGGCGCCGGCTACTTAAGTTCCACCTATAAGGATGCCTTCGCGTTCCTTGTCATTCTCATCGTCCTGTTCGTGGCTCCTCAGGGCCTGTTCGGACGCCGGGCCGTCGAGAGGGTTTGAGAATGCGTGCTCTCCTCAATCAGCGGCTCCTGACTCTCGCGGTGCTGGCAGTCATCATCAGCCTCCTGCCGTTCGTCTTCCCGTCGAGCTATTATTTCCGCGTCGCGTCGCTTGTGTGGGTATCGGCGCTGGCCGCAATCGGGCTCAACATCCTCATGGGGCAGGCGGGGCAGGTCAGCCTCGGCCACGCGGCCTTCTTCGGTATCGGCGCCTATGCCGTCGCGATCGGGCCGACGCATCTCGGCATTCCGCCTTGGGCGGCGTTGCTCATCGGAGCGATTCTTTCGAGTGTTCTGGCCTACCTCGTGGGGCGCCCGATCCTGCGGCTGAAGGGGCATTATCTTGCCATCGCGACCTTGGGTCTCGGCGTGCTCGTAGCGCTTGTTATCTCCACGGAAAGCCGCTGGACCGGCGGCCCGGATGGCATGCCGGTTGAACGGCTCACCCTGTTCGGATGGCGGGTCAGCGGTTCGTATACATGGTACTGGGTGACGGGCGCTCTCCTGCTCGTCGGTACCTGGATTGCGCTCAACCTCGATGAGACGCCGACAGGGCGGGCATTCCGCGCGCTTCACGACAGCGAAGTGGCTGCACAGGTGGTGGGTGTCGATGTCGCTCGCTTCAAGCTGCAGGCCTTCGTGATCGCCGCCGTTTACGCATCGCTCGCCGGCTCGGCGCTTGCTTTCATGAACGGCTTCATCAATCCGGACCAGGCAGGCTTCATCCATTCCGTGGAGCTCGTCACCATCGTGGTCCTCGGAGGGCTCGGATCCGTGGTCGGCAGCATCGTCGGTGCCGCCGTGCTCGTGACGCTTCCGCAGGCGCTGACGGTGTTTCACGAATACGAGCACCTCCTGCTCGGGCTCATCATCATCGTGTCCATGATCTTCATGCGTAACGGGATCGTGCCGAGTCTCTCAGGCCTGTTCCTCCGGAGGGCGCGTTCATGACCATCCTCAAGGCAACCGACATCGGGATATCCTTTGGAGGCGTGAAAGCTGTCGATGGGGTGGGCTTCTCCGTGAGTCCCGGCCAGATCCTCTCGATCATCGGACCGAACGGCGCCGGCAAGACCACTTTGTTCAACATCGTGTCCGGCATCTATGTCGCAAGCCGCGGAACGATCCACATCGCCGACGAGGACGTAACCGGCCTTGCACCCCACAGGCTTGCGGCGCGCGGATTGTCGCGGACCTTTCAAAACCTGCAGATCTTCCAGCGCATGACAGCTTGCGAGAACGTGATGGTCGGACGCCATCTCCGGGAGAAGTGCAGCCTCCTGCCGGCGCTCTTCAGAACGCCGTCCGTGACGCGCCAGAACCGGGAGACGCGGGCTGCGGCGCTCGATCTTCTTGCCTATGTCGGCCTGAAGGATGTTGCCGATGTTCCTGCAGGATCGCTTCCTTATGGCGCCTGCAAGCGTCTCGAGATCGCCCGAGCGCTTGCCGCCGAACCGCGCGTGCTGCTTCTCGACGAGCCTGCGGCCGGCTGCAACGCGGTCGAGACCGAGGAGATCGATCACCTGATCCGGCAGGTCGCAGACAGAGGCGTCGCCGTCGTGCTCGTCGAGCATGACATGAAGCTCGTGATGAAGATTTCCGACAGGATCCTGGTCCTGGAGCGGGGAAGGCCGCTCGCCGAGGGAACGCCGCGGGAGGTGCGCGATGACCCAAGGGTCCTTGAGGCTTATCTGGGGCGGCACGGCGCCCAGGAGGCTGCCCGTGCTTGAGGTGGAGAATCTGCGCAGCGCCTATGGCCGCATCGAAGTCCTGAAGGGCGTCAGCCTGGAGGTTCGTGACGGCGAGGTCGTGGCGCTCGTCGGCGCAAACGGTGCGGGAAAGACGACGCTGCTGCGTGTGCTCTCCGGTGTGCAGCCGATGACCGGCGGAGAGATCCGCTTCAAGGGACAGCGCATCGACCGACTGCCGTCGCATCGGCGGGTGGAATTGGGCATCACCCAGTCTCCCGAAGGAAGGCAGGTATTCGGACCTCTCACCGTCGAGGACAACCTGCGGCTTGGTGCCTTCAGGCGGCGAGATCGGGAGATCGAGCAGGACCGCGATCGCATCTTCGCCATGTTCCCGATCCTGGCCGAGAAGCGTCATCTTCTGGCGGGCGGGCTGTCGGGCGGCCAGCAGCAGATGCTGGCGATCGGCCGGGCGCTGATGGGTCGTCCAAAGCTCCTGTTGCTGGACGAACCCTCGCTCGGATTGTCGCCGCTCCTTGTCGATCAGATTCTTGATGCCATCGTCTCCTTGAGGAAGGACGGAATCACGGTGTTGCTCGTGGAGCAGAACGCCAGCGCAGCACTGGCCATTGCCGACCGTGGATATGTGCTCGAAACCGGCAAGGTGGCCTATAGCGGGGCAGGCTCCGCTCTTCTCGCCGATCCTCAGGTGAAGGCGGCCTATCTCGGTATCGAGTGATTCGGCTTCCCCATCCTCATGATTTGGCTTCCGCTGTTCCCATGCTCTGCTTGGCGAGCGCAAGGGCCTCCTGCAGCACGGAATGATCGCCGATATGGTTGGCCAGGATCAGGACAAGGCGCGTGTTGAGGGCAGCGCTGTCATCGTCCGACAAGCCTCGGTGGGCCTCGATCAGCGCACGATAGGCCCGGTCCGGATCGGCAAAACGATTTTCGGTGACGAGCGTGCTCATGCGTGACCTCCCTCGAATCCCCGGAGGCGGCGCGATGCGCTCTTGAACGCCGAGGGCGTCGCATGGCGCCAGCGCGCTGCAAGATGCTGATCGGGACGCACGAGATAAGTGCTCCCAGGTATTGCGTCGAATCGCTGCGCGAAGAAGCCGTGCTCGTCGATGAGATCGTCGACGATGATGAGCACATGGGAGCCCGTCGGTGGCTGTTCTCCATTGGGCACATGCAGAATGGTCTCCCTCCCGCCAAGCGCCTCTAGCAGCCAGATCGGACGTCCATTGCGGTCTCGCATGGGAGCATCGGGAAGGGGAGCGCCGAGGCGGGCGGAACCGGACCAGGTGTCCGCATCGGGTGTCGACAAAGGTGTCTCGTATGTGGATGGCGTCGATAATCTGCCGGAGTTCACCACCCGCTTGGCAAAGGGGGCATGACGCGCAAGGGAGAGAGCGGAATCGCGGAAGCGAAGCTCTTGCGCCGAGCGTGGAGCAATAAAGTCCGTCGAGCGTGTCGAATGGCCGATATTCTCATCGGCCGCGGCTGAGCGTTCGAGATCATAGGATTCGATCAGGCTCTCCGGAGCCTCGCCCTTGGCCACGAGGGCCAGTTTCCACGCCAGGTTTTCAGCGTCCTGGATGCCGGAATTTGCGCCTCGTGCACCGAAGGGTGACACCTGATGGGCCGAGTCTCCGGCAAAGACCACCCGCCCATGCACGAAACGCTCCAGACGTCGGCACTGAAACGTATAGACCGATACCCATTCGAGCGAGAAATCATCGTGCCCCAGCATCTGCCGGAGCCGCGGGATCACGCGTTCGGGCGCCTGCTCAGCCTTCGCATCCGCATGGGGGCCCAATTGCAGATCGATGCGCCAGACATCGTCCGGCTGCTTGTGCAGAAGAGCGGAGTGACCGTCGTGGAAGGGTGGGTCGAACCAGAACCATCGCTCGGGAGGAAAGTCTCCCTTCATCTTTACATCGGCGATGAGAAAGCGGTCTTCGAAAACTTCGCCCTGGAATGCGAGGCCGAGCATTCCGCGTAAGGTGGAGCGTGCGCCATCGGCGGCGACCACCCAGTCAGTGTCGAGTTCGTAGGATCCTTCGGGAGTCTCGACGTTAAGCGTGGCGCCATTATTGCGGTGCTTCAGGCCAATGACCTTGTTGCCCCAGCGTATTTCAAGGTTGGGCAACCCTGCGGCGCGCTCCACGAGCGCATGCTCAAGATAATACTGCTGGAGGTTGATGAAGGCCGGCATTTTGTGCCCGTCTTCGGGCAGAAGATCGAAAGCGTAGAGAAGATCGCTGCGCTGGAAAACCTTGCCGATCTTCCAGGTGACCCCTTTCTCGAGGCAGGGTGCTGCAACACCCAACCGGTCCAGAATCTCGAGGGTGCGCTTGGCATAGCAGATGCCGCGCGAGCCTTCGCCAATTCGATCGGCATCGTCAAGGAGGACGACGGGAATGTCGCGCTGCGCGAGGTCGATGGCGGCGCAAAGACCGACAGGTCCAGCGCCTACGACGATAACAGGATGCCGGGCAGGGGAGGGGCGATCCTGATCGGCGCAACGGCGGTAGCCGAACTGGTAGATGATCTTGCGGTTATTCATGATCCTGCCTCTCATCCACCTCGCTCTGAGTGCTAGCCCTGAAGCGCGGCCCACATGTCTCGATCCCGATCTGCGGTCCAGATCACAGGGTGGTCTATCCCGGAGGCTTCATCGAAGGCGCGGGAGACGTTGAACGGCAAACAGTGCTCGTAGATCGCGAAATCGCCGAACTTGGGATCCATGACCTCACGGGTCGCCGCGAAGGTCTCCTTCAGCGAACGTCCGCGCACAACCGACAGCTCGGCCGCGCCATACAGCGTCGTGACGAAGTCGCGGGTCATGGCCACTGCTTCCTTGACCTGTTGCGGACCCTGCAGGGCATTGCCGCGGCCGGGCGCGACGGCCTGCGGCTGGAAGTCCAGGATGGCATCGAGCGTCTGCGGCCATTCGCGCAGATAGGCATCGCCGCAATAGCAGGCCGAGTGATACTCCACGAGATCGCCCGTGAACATCACCTCCGCGTCCGGCACCCAGGCGACGATGTCACCCGCCGTATGGCCGGCGCCGAGGTGGAAGAGCTTCACCTCCCGCTTGCCGAGGAACACCGACATGCCGCTCTCGAAGGTCAGCGTCGGCCAGGTGAGGCCTTCCGGGATGCTGCTCTCGCCGCGGAACAGGCGTGGGAAGCGGCCGATCTCGGAAGCCTTGTCCTGTTCGCCGCGCTCGACGATCAGATCGTAGGTCATGTTGGAGGCGATGATGCCTTGCGCCTTATAGGCCGAGGCACCGAGCACGCGCACGGCATGGTAGTGGGAGAGCACAACATACTTGATCGGCTTGTCGGTCACGGTGCGCACCCGGGCGATCACATCTTCCGCCATCATTGGGGTGGCTTGGGCATCGATGACCATGCAGCCGTCCTCGCCAACGATGATGCCGGAGTTGGGATCGCCTTCGGCCGTGTAGGCATAGAGATCAGGCCCGATTTCGGTGAAGGACACGCTTTTGTTGGACAGATCTCCCGTCGAGGCGAATGCCTTCTCAGCCATGGTGTTCCTCCCGGATGCCGCTGTTTGCGAGCAGGTTAAACCCGATCCTGCGACCGTCAAGTTAGCCCTGTCGAGGTGGGAGGCGGTCAGCGCAGATTGAAGCGCAGCGGTACCGAAATGGTGAACTGCTGCTGTGGGATGGCCGATGGAGCAGGCGGAAGGGACGACCCCGGACTTGCCGTCGTGAGTGCGGCTTGGTCGAGGGACGGATGGCCTGCACTGCGCATTAGGGTCGAGCTGACGATGCGCCCCGACCGGTCCATGGTGAAGCGAAGGACCGCGACGCCGGTGATCTCCTGACTCCGGGCAGCATCCGGATAGCGCAAGCGACTTCGCAGGGCAGCGGCAAGGCTTGCCACATACCGATTGAGCACGTTCGGATCAGCCGACGCAGACGCTCCTCCTGCATTCTCCGGCGATGAGGAGGCTTGTCCCCGACGTGGATCGGACGGACGCGCCTTCTGTTCTGCCGCAGTTTGGCGCAGCGGAGTCCTGCGCCCCACAGACTTCGGAGAAGGCTTCCTTTCGGGTTTCGGTGCCGGTTTTTCCTCGAGAGGCTTGGCGACAACAGTTTCAGGCGGCGGCAGGGCAACGACAGGCTCCGGCTCCGACTCTATCTCCGCTTCGACGGGAGCCGCTTCGGTCATGTCTCCCGGTTCGGAGTGCGCCTCCATCACCTCTTCCGGAGGCAAAGGCTTGGCAGCATCTGGTTCTTGTGGCGGCACTTCCGGCTCTTCCAGTGGTGCTTCCACTGCTGACATCTCCGCCGGCACGACGGACACCGTCTCCTCCATGGCAGGAGCGAGATCTATGGTAATCTCCTGCTCGCCTGGCGGATTGACAGCCTCATCGGAATGCCAGAGCGTCAGCGCTCCCAGAACGGCTCCGTGCAGGGCAAGGGCCGTCATGAAGGCAATCCCAAGCCGGCTCAGCTCCTGCGCGGGTCCTATACTCTGAACGGACATCGAATGGGCTGCAGGTTCATTGGGCCGCTGGCATGCTTGGCGCTTGTGCGATCAAAGATACTTTGCTGAATCCGGCAGCACTGATCTGTCCCATGATCTCGACGATGCGGCCATAGGGGACGGCTCTGTCTCCGCGGACAAGCACGACCTGAGCCGGATCTGCGTTCGCAAGCGCTTTCAGACGAGGCATCATCAGATCCGGTGTGAGGGGCTCCTTGTCGAGGAGCGGCTGCCCCTGCTCATCGATGCTGATCACCACAGGCTGCTTCGGCTGCGATGCCTTCGCTGCTGCCGACTTCGGCAGGTTCACCGGCACCCCAATAGTCATGAGTGGCGCAGCCACCATGAAGATGATGAGGAGTACCAGCATCACGTCGACGAGCGGGGTGACGTTGATCTCGGAAATGGGTGCAGCGCCGAACCCGTCGTCCGGCTCACCCGTACGGAGCGGTCCCAGTCCCATTACTCGGCAGCCTCTGCGCGCAGATGAGGCTTGCGCTCACGGGCAAGGCGATCACCGAGCATCGTAATGCCTGCGGAAAAGGTTTGTTGCAGGCGGCCGAGATCGGTTGTGAGCTTGTTATAGGCGATCACAGCCGGAATGGCGGCCACGAGGCCGATGGCCGTCGCAAACAGGGCTTCGGCGATGCCGGGCGCCACGACCGAAAGGCTGGTGTCCTGACTTGCAGCGATGGCGGAGAACGAATTCATAATGCCCCAGACCGTGCCGAACAGGCCGATGAATGGGGCCGCCGATCCCGTGGTGGCCAGAAATGGCAGGCCCAACTGAAGCTGACGCAGGTCGGCGGCAAGAGCCCCGCGCATGGCGCGTTCGATCCGCTCCCGCCGCTCCGCCCGACTCTCGGAGGCGTCCCGATCGCGCCACGCCTCATGCCCGGCGGCGATGATCCGACCCGATGTCCCGGTGGATGGCGGATGAAGTCTTTCACCGGAGCGGGCGGTCGATTCGAAGACCTGAGCTTGGCGACGGACATTCCTGAGCCGCAGCATCTTCTCAACGGCGATCGTCCAGCACCCGAGAGATGCCATCACAAGCAGGACCATGACCCCTTTGACGATCGGGTCCGCCTGCAGGAACAGCCCGAGGAAAGAGAGATCGTGTGGAGTGGCAGGCACGATGTCATTCATCACGGTAATCTCACTTTGCGAATGAAACGGCGTCGATCTTCGAGGCCGTCTCGACAACTGACAGGCACTCCTCCCGTAAGCTCATGACGCCTTCGCAAGTCAGCACGTCATTGAGGAGAACGCGTCCGAGACGGGAGCAACTCAAGCCCGGAAAGTCGAAGAGCTTGATGAGGGTCTTGCGGCCGGGGACCGGGCCGACCTCGACGGCCAGCCTTTTGGCCGCGACTCCGTCCGTATCGAGCGCGAAAAGATCGAGCTTCAGCGAGCGCCAGCTTTCGCCCTTCTGATTGTCGATGAGAAAGTAGGTTCGGCAATTCTCTCCGGCGGCTTCGATCCTGTTCAATTCAATGCGCAGAGGATGGAGGGAGGTGCGGTCCTGAGCCAGAACCGTTCCGCTGAACGGGAGGAGCAGCACCAGACAGGCCCATATGCTGCCTGCTGAATATCCCGGCTCGTTCCATGTACTCGTTCCCATGGACTCTTCCTCCTTGTTCGTGCCGAAGTCCCTGCAACATGTGCAGTCTCGCAAGGACAAAAGGCGATACTCACATCTTTGTGCTCGAAGGCCCGAACACAGGAAAATTCCCGCGAGTAGGTCAGATCACATATCTGAAAGAAATCATAAAGATCAATAGGTTAGCCGAAAGTCAGAGGCTTTCTAAAACAGACGCTACAGCTTTGAGAACGGAAGCAATTTCGCCTCTTTAAAAAGGCTTCAAAGTAATTTTTTCTGCTTTTTTCCCTTTGCAGTATCCGGCAAATGAGCCTCGCTCTCCGAGAGTCCGCCATCATCCGGCTTTCACAGAAATACCGTTTTGTATCAGGAGAAGGGAGCCGACAGCGATTCTGAAGTGAGGAGGATGTGCGTGGGCTTCAATGGTCACGACAAGCCTTTTCCGGCCTGGTACCCGTACATCCTGGTCGGCGGGATCGCCGCCGTTGCCACAGCGCTCTATGTGTTCGGTTGATCCAAGAGGGCTGAGCCGGTCTGATAGAATCAGGGCAGATCGGCTATCTGGAGTCTGCAGCGTTCCGGCTATCCCAGCCGACAAACGTGATCGGGATCCGGCCCGTTCTTGACACTGCATCCCAAAGCGACGCGAGACAGTACATCCGTGCCCCGCTCGCTTTTGGGAGAGTGTTGATCCTCGTAGCGGATCAGCATTGTCATCATCGGTTGATGGTGGTTAACAATCTGTTAAACGGCGCTTCCATTTCGGAAGTATCGGCCGGTGTAACGTCCTGTTGCCGGGGCTCTCCTATTGCTGGTCACATGACAGCCCCAACATGCCAGGGTACGAACTCGAGATCGCCGTAGCCCAGATCTTCGGATTTCGCGTGCTCTCCTGAAGCCACTCTCAGCAGAGTCTCGAAGATCTCCTTGCCCTTCTCTTCCAGCGAGACGCCATCGAGGATATCGCCGCAGTTGATGTCCATGTCGTCCATCATGCGGCGGTAGATATCGGAGTTGGTCGCAAGCTTGAGGGACGGTGCGGGCTTGCACCCGAACGCCGATCCACGTCCCGTGGTGAAGGCGATCAGGTTGGCGCCACCGGCCACCTGACCCGTCGCGGCAACGGGATCGTGTCCGGACGTGTCCATGTAGACGAAGCCGTGATCCTTCACCTGTTCGGCGTACTCGTACACGGCCTGAAGCGTGTAGCGCCCGCCCTTGGCGGAAGCGCTCAAAGATTTCTCGAGGATCGTTGTGAGGCTGCCTGCTTTGTTGCCTGGCGAAGGATTGTTGTTCATTCCACCGCCGTTGTGCGCGGTGTAGGCCTCCCACCATCTGATCCGCCAAGCTTTGGAGCGCATGGTGACTGAGAAGGCCTCTGAGCATCTGTCATCGGCGGATATCGAAGCTCTTCTCAAGAACCTCCTTGCCCAGCAGGATGCAATCGACGAGGGGGCCGCCACGGCTTCTATGCCCTCGACCTGAAATATCATATACTCCTGTCGAAGGGCTGAATTTGCCCCGCGTGGCTGCAGTGATCAATGCATCTCGCGCCAACATTGACCGGGTGAGACGACTCCTGTCCTCGCCCCGCCGCCATGCGGTGACCTTGGCTGAACACAGGAACATCTCCCAGTCCTTGGAGGCCCATGATGCGCATGCGGCACGTCATGCCATGGAAGCGCATCTGGAGGCTGTTATGGAAGAGCTGCGCTGCTTCTTGGCCGAGCATTCGGACGTCTTCGTGGATACCTAGCGGTCGAGCCCCTCACGCAAGGGCCCGATTACTCCTCTGCTTGCTGAACGAGTGTCAGGCAAGGTATAATCTCAAAACAGCGCATGGGCTGGACGGCTGCTGAGGTGGTTGTCATGAAAACCCTTCTGGTCCCTGTTGAGCAGCACAGCTTCATCCGTTCCGTTCTGGACGCGGCCCTGCTGGTTGCGACCCGCCTCGGGAGCCATGTCGAGGGCTTGGCGCTCGGCCCCGATATTCCCGATGTCGTTGCCTTCGACGTTCCAGTGGGCTGGACCATTCTGAACGAGAAGGAACAGCGGGACCTTGTGGAAAAGTCGAAGCGGATCTTCGAGGAGTTCATGCTCTCCTGCGACGTGCCGGGCAGGAGCGAGGCACCGGACGGGGCGTCCTGCAGCTGGCTGGGCGATCAGCTGTTCGGAGATAGCTATATCGGCAGCTTCGGCCGTGTGTTTGACCTGATCGTGCTCGGCCGCCCAAGCCGAGGCGACGAGCCGCCGCGACTGGCAACGCTTGAGGCTGCCTTGTTCGAAGGCGGGCGACCGGTCCTGATGGTTCCCCCGCGCACCCCGGCAGCGATCGGCGAGACGATCGTGATCGCCTGGAATGGCAGCACCGAGACGGCCCGGACGGTGGCGCTTGGCATGCCTGTTCTGGCAAAAGCCGGCCGTGTCATCGTGCTGACGCTGGAAGGCTGGGGCACGGAAGGGCCGAGCGGTGCCGAACTGGCCCTTCGCCTGCGTCGGAACGGTGTCAGGGCCGAGGCGGCGGCACGCAGGCTGAACACCCGCTCTCCAGGGGAGGCGATCCTGGAGGACACGGCTGCGTTCCATGCGGATCTGCTCGTCAAGGGAGCCTACACTCAGAGCCGTCTGAGACAGATGATCTTCGGCGGCGCTACCAGCCACATCCTCAGTCATGCTGAGCTGCCGGTTCTGATGGCCCATTAGCTTGAACTGATGCCGCACATCCAAAAGGTGAGCCCTTGACACCTTCTCATATGGCCGAGCCTATGGCCGGATGGTGTTTCGTTCCTAGTTCTCTCTGGAGGAGAACGAAAGACCATGACGACTTACGCGCCTCTGACCCTTCACGTGCCGGAACCCGCTGTCCGCCCCGGCGGCACCCCGGATTTCTCGAATGTCAAAATTCCCAAGGCAGGAGCAGTCCCCAGGCCGGACATTGATGTCGATCCGGAATCGATCCGTGATCTCGCCTTCTCCATCATTCGCGTGCTGAACCGAAACGGCGAGGCGGCCGGGCCTTGGGCTGGTCTCCTGACCGACGAGGAGCTTGTCGAAGGCATGCGCCACATGATGACGTTGCGAACCTTCGATGCACGGATGCTGATCGCCCAGCGGCAGGGAAAGACGTCGTTCTACATGCAGCATCTTGGCGAGGAGGCTATCAGCTGCGCGTTCCGCAAGGCCCTGTCGCCGGGTGATATGAACTTCCCGACCTACCGTCAGGCCGGCCTCCTGATTGCGGATGGCTATTCCATGGTCGACATGATGTGCCAGGTCTATTCAAACTCGCGCGATCCTTTGAAGGGGCGCCAGTTGCCGGTGATGTACTCCTCGAAGGAGCATGGCTTCTTCACGATCTCCGGCAATCTCGCGACCCAGTACGTGCAGGCGGTCGGCTGGGCGATGGCTTCGGCGATCTGCAACGACACCAAGGTCGCTGCCGCCTGGATCGGCGACGGCTCGACGGCGGAGTCGGATTTTCATGCGGCCCTGGTCTTCGCCTCCACCTACAAGGCGCCCGTCATTCTCAACATCGTCAACAATCAGTGGGCGATCTCAACGTTCCAGGGCATTGCACGCGGCGGGTCGGGCACCTTCGCGGCCCGCGGGTTGGGCTTCGGCATCCCATCGCTGCGAGTGGACGGCAACGACTATCTCGCTGTCTATGCCGTTGCGAAGTGGGCCATCGAGCGTGCTCGCCTTAATCTCGGGCCGACCCTTGTCGAATACGTGACTTACCGGGTCGGTGCGCATTCGACCTCCGATGATCCCTCGGCCTACCGTCCGAAGACCGAATCCGACGCATGGCCGCTCGGCGATCCGATCATTCGCTTGAAAAATCACTTGATTATGCGGGGCGCGTGGTCCGACGAACGGCACAAGCAGGCCGAGGCGGAAATTCTCGACACGGTGATCGCCGCTCAGAAGGAGGCGGAGAGCTATGGCACGCTTCATGCTGGCGGCAAACCTTCTGCGCGGGACATGTTCGATGGCGTCTATGCCGAGATGCCGCCCCATCTGCGGCGGCAGCGTCAACAGGCGGGAGTCTGATCCATGCCACGCATGACGATGATTGAAGCCATTCGCGATGCGATGGATGTGATGATGGCGCGCGACCAACGTGTTGTCGTCTTTGGTGAGGATGTCGGTTATTTCGGTGGAGTCTTCCGCTGCACAGCAGGCTTGCAGCAGAAATATGGGAAAACACGCTGTTTTGATGCACCGATCAACGAGGCCGGCATCGTCGGAGCAGCCATCGGCATGGCCTCCTACGGACTTCACCCCTGTATCGAGATTCAGTTCGCCGATTACATGTATCCGGCGTATGATCAGATCGTTTCCGAGGCGGCCCGCCTCCGGTATCGCTCCAACGGCGAGTTCACATGTCCGCTTGTCATTCGCATGCCGACAGGAGGAGGCATCTTCGGCGGGCAGACCCACAGTCAAAGTCCTGAAGCCCTGTTCACCCATGTGTCTGGATTGAAAACCGTCGTGCCGTCGAACCCCTATGATGCCAAAGGCCTCCTGATCGCGGCCATCGAGGATCCTGATCCGGTGATCTTCCTGGAGCCGAAGCGGCTTTACAATGGACCTTTCGATGGTCATCACGATCGTCCGATCACGCCATGGTCTAAGAACGATCTCGGGGAGGTGCCGAGCGGCCATTTCACGTTGCCGCTCGGCAAGGCATCCATCGTCCGTGAGGGGGCAGCCGTGACCGTGCTGGCCTACGGGACGATGGTCTATGTCGCTCAGGCGGCCGCGGCGGAGACAGGAGTCGATGCGGAGATCATCGACCTGCGCACCCTGCTTCCTCTCGACATGGAGACGATCACTGCGTCCATCAAGAAGACAGGTCGTTGTGTGATCGTCCATGAGGCGACGCTTACATCCGGGTTCGGGGCGGAACTGGCGGCTCTCGTCCAGGAGGCATGCTTCTTCCAACTCGAGGCGCCGATTGCTCGCGTGACAGGATGGGACACGCCATATCCGCATGCGCAGGAATGGGATTACTTCCCGGGCCCTGCTCGGGTCGGCCGCGCGCTCGTCGAGACAATGGAGGCCTGATATGGGTGAACACCTGATCAAGATGCCCGATGTGGGCGAGGGGATCGCCGAGGCTGAACTCGTCGAGTGGCACGTCAAGGTTGGAGATCTTGTCCGCGAGGATGCTTTGCTGGCGGCCGTGATGACGGACAAGGCAACGGTGGAGATTCCTTCTCCTGTCAATGGCGAGGTTCTATGGCTGGGAGCGGAGATCGGAGATGTCGTGGCGATCGGGTCCCCCCTGATCCGCCTGCAGGTAGCGGGTGGGGAAGGCGCCTCTTCCGGCAGCGACAAAACGGAGAAAGCCGCTGAGGCGCCTGCCCGGTCTGGAGAGATTGAGGCCCAGGGTGATGGTGCGGTCAGAACTTCGGAAGCCATCATCGAGCAGCAGGCAAGGGAAGCTCCGCCACCACGTCCTGTCGAAGCGAAGCAGAGCCCGGCCGTGAGGATGCACCGACCGCCGGTCGCTCACACGGACAATGCCAAGCCGATTGCCTCACCCGCCATTCGCCTGAGAGCGCGTGAGGCTGGGGTCGATCTGCGGCAGATTCCAGGGACCGGTCCTGCAGGCCGGATCACTCATGAGGATCTGGACGCATTCCTCACCCATGGTCCGCAAGTCGCCAGGGCACCGGGCCTCATCCAAGACACCTCGGTCCAGCATATCAAGGTGATCGGGCTGCGCCGCAAGATCGCCGAGAAGATGGCGACTGCCAAGTCGCGAATACCGCATATCACCTATGTCGAAGAGGTTGACGTCACGGCGCTCGAGGATCTGCGGACAGCTCTGAACGCTAAGAAGCGTACTGACCGACCGAAGCTGACCATTCTGCCGTTCCTGATGCGGGCCATGGTCAAAGCTATTGCCGAGCAGCCAAACCTGAATGCGACCTACGACGATGAGGCTGGAATCGTTCACCAGCACGGCGGCGTTCATATCGGCATTGCCACGCAGACCGGATCGGGTCTCATGGTTCCGGTCGTCAGGCATGCAGAGGCGCGGGACCTCTGGGACTGCGCCATGGAGTTGAACCGTCTGGCGGAAGCGGCGAAGGCCGGTCTTGCCACCCGTGAGGAACTGGGCGGATCGACCATCACCATCACCTCGCTGGGCGCCATGGGCGGCATTGTCACGACACCGGTGATCAATCATCCGGAAGTTGCCATCATCGGCGTCAACAAGATCGTGGTGCGTCCGGTCTGGGATGGCTCGACCTTCATTCCCCGCAAGATGATGAACTTATCCTCCAGCTTCGATCACCGGATCATCGACGGCTGGGATGCCGCCATTTTCGTGCAGCGTATCAAGACGCTGCTGGAGGCGCCGGCAATGATCTTCGTGGAGGCTTGAAGTCGATGAAGGACATCTCCTGCAAGCTCCTCGTGATCGGAGCCGGACCGGGCGGCTATGTCTGCGCCATTCGTGCCGGACAGCTTGGGCTCGATACGGTCATCGTCGAGGAGAGAAAGCCCGGCGGAACCTGCCTTAATGTAGGCTGCATTCCCTCCAAGGCTCTCATCCATGCGGCGGAGGAATACGACCGGATCGTTCATCTCGCATCAGGTAAAAATCCCTTTGGAATCAAAGCGAAAAAACCGGAGCTCGATCTTTCCCAGACCATCGCCTGGAAGGACAATATCGTCGGACGTCTCAACAGCGGCGTGTCGAGCCTGCTCAAGCGGGCCAAGGTCAAGATGGTCCAAGGACGGGCGCGATTTCGCGACGGCAAGACGGTCGAGGTAGAGACGGAGACGGGCCGCCAGGTCATCCATGCCGATAATGTCGTGATCGCAACCGGCTCGGCTCCGGTTGAACTTCCCAACCTGCCATTCGGCGGAAGCGTCATATCTTCGACAGAGGCGCTGGCGCTGACATCGGTTCCGGAGAGGCTGGTTGTCGTCGGCGGCGGCTATATCGGGCTGGAACTCGGGACAGCCTTTGCCAAGATGGGTGCGAAGGTGACAGTCGTGGAGGCGCAGGCGCGCATCCTGCCGCAATATGATGCCGAACTCACCCGGCCAGTGGCCAAGAGGCTGCAGGCACTCGGCATCGAGGTGATGACGCACGCAAAGGCCAAAGGGCTGGCCAAAGCCGGTGGCATGTTGCTGGTCGAAACCGAGAGCGGATCTGAGGTGTCGCTTGCTGCCGACAAAATCCTCGTCACTGTGGGACGAAGGCCGGTCACTCAAGGATGGGGTATGGAGGAACTCGTCCTCGATACGGATGGTCCCTTCATTCGCATCGATGAAAGGTGTCAGACATCCATGCGTGGGATCTATGCCATCGGTGATGTGACGGGCGAGCCGATGCTGGCCCACCGCGCCATGGCTCAGGGCGAGATGGTGGCCGAGATCATTGCGGGGCACAAGCGTGCCTGGGACAAACGCGCCATTCCGGCCGTCTGCTTCACCGACCCTGAAATCGTCGCTGTCGGGCTCACGGCGGATGAGGCTCACAAGGCGGGCATTGAGGTCCGAGCGGGACATTTCCCCTTCTCGGCCAATGGTCGAGCCATGACGAAACTCGGCGAGGAAGGCTTTGTCCGTGTCGTCGCTCGGGCAGACAACCATCTGGTCCTCGGCATCCAAGCTGTCGGGCAGGGCGTGTCCGAACTCTCCGCCGCTTTCGGGCTCGCCCTTGAGATGGGTGCGCGGATTGAGGACATCGCCGGTACCATTCACGCCCACCCGACGCAGGGCGAGGCTTTTCAGGAGGGCGCCCTGAAGGCCCTGGGACGCGAACTTCACATCTGATGTTAGGACTATGCGATGCTCAACTGCCGCTCCCGCCTAACCGGGAGCGGCAACCCTGTATGCCTCTACATCACCTTTCCCTTTGATAGGAATCGGCCCTAAGGGAGTTGCGTCGACACGCGTCCGGACCCGTTCCCAGGCAGCGGCGCTGACATTGATGCTGCTCTGAGTGCCGTAGCCGGCAAGACGGGCAGCGACGTTCACGGTATCGCCCCAGATGTCGAAGCTGAACTTCTGCCGGCCGACAACCCCGGCGACGACCGGGCCGATGTGAATGCCGACGCGTACGTCCCACGGGAGGGGCAGGCGGCGGGTAGACGCGATGGTCGAGGCTGCACATTCGATGCTCGACATCACGGGATCCAAGTTGGGCAGAAGCAGGTTGGCAGTCGCGAGAAGCCCATCGCCCACCGTCTTGATCTTCTCGAGGCCATGTTGCGAAGCAATCTCCTCGAAGGTCGAAGCATAGACATGGAGGTTCGCGACGATCTCCTCCGGTGTCAGATGATCGCAATAAGCGGTGAAGCCGACCACATCGGCAAAGAACACGACCACATCCTCGTGGCGGCGGGGCGTCACGGTCTGCGAGTGCTCAAGTTCCTCCACGGCCTGGACCGGTAGAATAGCGTGGAGAAGCGCTTCGGCTCGCCGCCGCTGATGATCGATTTCCGCGAGATAGCTGAGTTCCTGATCATGCAGCCGCTTCTTCTCCAGGCAGGCTCCGACACGCGCCCGCAACAGCGCCGGGTTGAAAGGTTTGGGAAGGTAGTCGTCGGCCCCGAGTTCGATGCAGCGCACCACGCTTTCGAATTCCGACAGGGCCGAGATCATCAGAACCGGAATGTCGCGCGTTGCCGGATCCGTCTTGAGTCGCTTCAGAACCTCGTATCCATTGATCTCAGGCATCATGATATCGAGAAGCACGAGGTCGAAACGCTCTTTGGCGATCTTATCCAGAGCCTCGCGTCCATTTTCAGCCGTTGCCAGATCCGACCAACCCTCGCGCTGCAGCCGACGCGTCAGGGTGTACCGGTTGTCCTCGTTGTCATCCACGACAAGAATGCGGACCCCGGAATAGATCATCAGAAGCTCCGATCTCGAACGAGTGCATCGATCTTGGCAAGAAGCTTCTCGAAGATCACCGGCTTGGCATCGTACTCATCGCAGCCGGCAGCCAGCGCCCGCTCCCGGTCTCCGGGCATAGTATGTGCGGACAGGGCAAGGATTGGAATGGACCTCGTGTCCGGCGCCTGCTTCAGATGACGCGCCGCCTTCCAGCCATCAAGGGAAGGCAGGCCGAGATCCATGAGGATCAGATCGGGCTTGTCCCGGCGTGCCATCTCGATCCCCTCCAGGCCATCAGAGGCGATGCTGACGTCAAAGCCCTGCTTTTTCAGACGCTGTGACAGCATGTAGACATTGTCTTCGTTGTCCTCAACGTAGAGAATCTTAATCATATCCGTTCCTGATGTTCGAGGCGGCCGGGCCGCAGACAATCGGCAATCACGTCCCGCAACGTGGCGAGAACCTCATCCCGTCCGCCCATTCGCTTGCGAAGAATTCTTCGGATGCCGCCGCTCAAACGGCTGTGGGCCTCTTGATCGAGGTCGGCGGCCGTCAGCACGATTAATGGGAGATGGCGTGTCTCCTCGTGCCGGCTGATCTCATCAACGAACTCGAACCCGTCCATCTCCGGCATCATCAGATCGAGGAGAATGATATCGGGCTTGACGAGGAAGAGGCGATCCAAGCCGACGCGCCCGTTCTCGGCCTCGGCCACTTCCCATCCATCCTCACGCAGGATACGGGCGAGCCATCCCCGGGTATGAGGGTCGTCTTCTACAATCAGAACTCTGCGGCCTGCTTGATCAAGTGGGCAGGAGGCGAGCGCCTTCTGGAGGCACTCGCGGCTGATCGGTTTCGTCAGATAAGCGGCTGCTCCGAGCGCGTAGGCCCGGTTCTCCTCGTCGACGATGGTGACCATGATGACGGGGATGTCCCGCAAGTCTGCATCTCGCTTCAGTTCCTGGAGCGTGCTCCAGCCATCGAGGTCGGGCATCAGAACATCGAGCGTGATGATCGATGGCCGGATCTCCCGGGCCAACTGGAGGCCTTGACGGCCACTCTTCGCCAGCACCACATCGAAGCCCTCGCGCAGCAGGATCTGCGACAGGATCTCCCGTGAGGTCGGTTCGTCATCGATGATCAAGGCCTGTTGTCCTTGCCCGAGAGTCTGTGACAAGGCTGGTGCTCGCCTTATGCCAGAGCGCAGATTCGGAACGCCCGCCAGCCCTCCTGTCGGCAAGAGGACAGTGAAGGTGCTTCCGGCTCCCACTGCGCTCTGCACGCTGATATCTCCGCCCATGAGGCGGCACAACCGGCGGCTGATCGCAAGCCCGAGCCCGGTTCCTCCGAATTTCCGCGTCGTCGAGCTGTCAGCCTGACTGAATTCCTGGAAGAGCTTGCCACGTTGCTCCTCCGTCATGCCGATCCCGGTATCCTGCACCGAGATCATCACGCTGTCTCCTCCCGGTTCCGTCAGGCGGGAGGCTCGCAGCGTTAAAGTTCCGTTCCTGGTGAACTTGCAGGCATTGCTGAGCAGATTGAGAACGACCTGCCGCAGACGCACGGAATCAGTCTGCATTCTGCCAAGATCTTGCGCAATCTCAACTTCAAGTCTGTTGTTGTTCTTTGCCGCAAGGGGCTCAGCGGTTTTGAAGAGCTCCATCATCAGAGTATGAAGTTCGACTTCCTCTGGATGCAGCTCGAGCTTGCCTGACTCGATCTTGGCGAGGTCGAGAATCTCGTTGATGAGAGCCAGCAGGTGCGTTCCGGCATGGCCGATCCTATCCAGAGGTTCCACCAACGGCTCGTCGCCTGACTCTTCTGCCTCCTCTTTGAGCATCTCAGTGATGCCGATGATGGCATTCAGCGGCGTCCTGAGCTCATGGCTCATGTTGGTGAGAAACTGGCTTTTTGCCCGCGTCGCAGCCATGGCTTCGTCACGGGCAAGCTCAAGCTGCGCAGCATGACGTTTGATCTCCGTGATGTCGGTATAGATGGCGACGGTCCCGCCGCCGGCAATCCGGCGTTCACTCACCTGGATCCAACGGTCGCCATCGCGATGCTGGATCTCGGATGTTATCGGAATTTTGTGCCGGGCCAACCTCTCTGCGACCCAGGCGTCGATCCGGCCTTTCGCCTCTTGGATGAGTCCGAGCTCCGCTGCACGTCGGATCACCGCCTCGAATGATGTACCGGGAGCCATAGGAACATCGACTCCAGGATAAAGAAGCTCTTCATAGCGGCTGTTGCACAGGACAAGGCGGTCGTCAGCATCGTAGAGTGCGAAGCCCTCATTGATGCTCTCGATGGCGTCGATCAGGCGCTGTCGGGCGTTGGCGACCTCGCGCAGATTCTTCTCCTCGACTTCGACCGCAGTGTCCCGGAAGACTGCGAGAGCCTTCGCCATCTGACCGATTTCGTCTCCGCCATCTGCAGGCAGAGGGGCTCGTAGGTTGCCGCCGGCGATAGCCAGCATGCTGTCGCTAAGGCTTTGCAGCCGGGCGACGAGGTTGCGGTCGACATAGAGCCAGACGATGAGCAGAGAGCTCAGGAGGCTGAGTGCAACAACGGCCAGGAGGATGTTGCGGCCGATCCGCTGGGCCATCAGAGCCTCGCCGCTTGCCGTCTGGATATCGCTTCGGGCCATCGCTACAAGCCCGTCGACCGCTTTTCTCAACTGATTGGAAAGACCTGCATTCTCAACCAGAAGACGCTCGGCATCCTCCACGAGGCCAAGTTCCGTTCTCCTTGCTGACAGAATGCTGTCCTGTCCCTCGGTCAACTTGGCGAAGTCGGAGATCCGCTGGTCGAAACGGGATCGCAGACGCTGATCTGCCAATTCGGATGCGGTCTGACGCAGGGTCGACAGAGAGCGGTTCAGAGGAAAGCTCATGACGGCAATATCGGCGGGCTTCTCAGCCAGTGAAGCCTTGAGCAAGCCGTCACTGATCGAAGCAAACTCGAGCTGGGCCTTCTGCATCAGAAGATTTTCGGCAATCTCTTGCACGACCACTGAGGGAGGTTGCGCAGGCCCGGAAGCCGCAGGTCCTCCAAGGCCTGTCCGGCGCGAGGCGGCAAACTTGGAATCCAGAACGACGAGAGCGGGTGCGATCAACCGCTGGGCAGCCACCGAGGCGTTGGTCAGGCGCTGAAGAAGCGCATCCTTGCGAGCCGACACGGTAAGCCGTCCAGCCACCAGTCCGGCGAGAGCCGTGAGATTGCGGCGCAGACCCTCGACCGCAGGTTCCATCGCGGCAACCGCAGGAGGATCTACATCGCTCCTGATCTGAGCAAGCAGAGACTCAAGACGTTCGACTTCCTCCGTGATGGCAGCAGAGATTTCCTGATATTGTGCCTGCGATCGCGCTGTGAGAAGCGTCGGTGCCGCGGCAACGATGCGCTCTGCTTGCCGCGACAGGTCGAGTGCCGCCAGAGCCGACGGCACACGCCGCTCCGTGATCCGCTCGATCACGTAAGTCATCTGACGAAATGCGTAGGTTCCCGTCGCTGCAGCGAGCACGGCAAAGGCGCTGATCCCGAGGAAGGCGAGGAGCAGGCGCCAGCGGACGCTCAACTGGACGGGCATGGTGACAGGGGCAGAGCCCCTTCCTCATTCCAAGGGAACATATCGGCCGCTCCGCCAGATGAACCACTCGAAGCCGGGTTGCCGCACGTCGCCTTTGGAATCGAAGCTGACCTGGCCGAGAATCGTTTCGAACTCATAAGAACGGAGAGCATTCATGACGGCCTTCGGCTCCGCCGAGGCCGCCCTCTCGACCGCCTGAGCCCAGGCCTGCACGGCGCCATAGCTGTAGAGCGTATAGCCTTCGGGCTCGAACCCTTGGCGACGGAAGCGCTCGATGAGCGAGGCTGCATCAGGGTTCCGACGCGGGTCGCGGAATGAGGTGAACACAGTCCCCTCGCCAGCCTCGCCTGTCACCTGTACGAAGGCCTCACTCGCAATGCTGTCTCCGGACACCAGCTGCAAGCTATACCCCTGTTCGCGGGCATTGCGGACCAATAGGGCCGCTTCCCGATAATAGCCTCCGAAGTAGGCGACCTGAATTCGGGCAGCCTGAAGTTTTGCGATAAGCGCAGAATAGTCGCTCAGTCCCGGCACAAGTTCTTCATAGAGTGCCTCCGCAACACCCAGCTTTCTAAGCTGCCGTTGCGTTTCCGCCGTCAGCCCTTTTCCGTAGACCGAGCCATCATTGAGAATAGCAATCTTGGCATCCCGCCAACGCTCTGCGAGAAAGGTACCTGCAATCGCACCCTGTTGGTCGTCGCGCCCACAGATGCGAAAGACATTTGCGCGACCCTCTTCGGTGAGACGCGAATTGGTCGAAGCCGGAGTCATCTGGATGACGCCGGCTCTCTCATAGATTCCGGCAGCCGGAATGGAGGCCGCAGAGCACTGATGTCCGACAACAAAGGCTACCTTCTCAGCCACAAGCTTGTGTGCGGCTGCGATGGCCTGACCGCTGTCGCAGGCGTCGTCGACGGAGATGAGTCTCAATTGCTGCCCGAGCACGCCACCGGCAGCGTTGATGTCGGCGATCGCCGCCTCTACGCCCTGTTGCTGCTGCTCTCCCTGATAAGCATTGGGACCTGTGAGAGCACCTGCCATGCCGATCAGGATCTCTGCGCCTGCCGAACAGGTCGCCATCGCTGTGAAGGCGATGGCTGCGAAGAGCCCCCATAATCCTCGTTCCATGGCGAGCCTCCCGCCACATGGCTTTCCAAAGTCTTTGGAGCGCTAACCGTCGAGCATCAGTAGCAGTGTTGCATCAAAGGGGGCTGAGCCATCGCACGACATGCTTAGCGGACCGGGAGCTCGCCTTTAGTCAACACAAGTCTTCTGCCGCAAGCTTTGGGCTTGCGCTCCATCTGTCATCCTAAACGATCCAAGATCTATGGTCGATGTTTGAAAACTGCTGTCAAGGACTACGCCAAGAGGATAAGGATATATGCCTCCGTGAGCTATCGACATCTCTGATGAAACTGACCTTCTAACCGTGGCTGCATCGGATCTATCCGGATCATGATTCAGAGTTTCCTATGGATTCCATCGCTCGGGTTCTGTTCCAAGTGAAGGAATCCATGCGGAGGCGCTCCAATAAAATTGTTGACATTGTTACAGTCGCTGCTGGCATGATGGATGAAAATGAAGCACTCGACGCATCATCCGTCATTCCCACCTCCTTGGGCCTGTTTGCCATGATCCAGAGCTTGAATCTCGCCAACATGGTGAACCTGCCGCGTGACGTCTCCCGGCCAAGTTACGCTCGCGCAGAGCTTCGCGCTGGTATCCTGCACATCGGCGTCGGCAACTTCCATCGGTCGCATCAGGCGGTGTACCTGGACGACCTGTTCAATACCGGCAAAGACTATGATTGGGCCTTGATCGGCGCAGGCATCCGCTTCGGCGATAAGGCTATGCGACAGGCGCTGGAGCCTCAGGACTGGCTCACCACCGTGGTGGAGCTCGAGCCCGGCGCCGATGTGGCCCGGGTGACCGGCGTCATGACAGGCTTCGTTCCGGTCGGTGAGGACGGACGCGCCATTGTGGAAGCCCTTGACGATCCTGGCTTGAGGATCGTGTCTCTGACCATCACGGAAGGGGGCTATTGCATCGATCCGGCAACAGGAGTCTTCAATCCCGAGCACCCGGAGATTGTGCACGATGCTGCGCGCCTGGAGGCGCCTAAAGGGGTATTCGGCGTACTTCTAGCCGCTCTCAGGCGCCGCCGCGATCAGGGGCTTGCTCCCTTCACGATCATGTCATGCGACAACATCCCCCACAACGGGCAGGTCGCCAGAGAGGCCGTGGCGGGGCTAGCCGATCTCGTCGATTCCGCTTTGGCAGAATATGTGCGCGAGCAGGTGGCCTTCCCCAATAGCATGGTCGACCGCATCACGCCGGCAACCACGGATCGGGAGCGCGCCACCCTAGCCGAGCGCTTCGGTATCCAGGACAACTGGCCGGTCTTCTGCGAGCCGTTCCGCCAGTGGGTGCTGGAAGACAACTTCCCGTCCGGTCGGCCGGCTCTGGAGGAGGTGGGCGTCACCTTCACGCCTCATGTAGCGGCATTTGAGCTGATGAAGCTGCGCATCCTCAATGGAGGTCATGCTGCCATTGCTTATCCGGCTGGGCTCCTGGGCATCCATTTCGTGCACGAGGCCATGGTCGATCCGCAGATGCGTGGCTTCCTCGACAAGCTGGAGAGGGAGGAGATCATCCCCTGTGTTCCGTCGGTGCCGGGTGTCGATCTGCAGGGTTATTACCAACTGATCGCCCAACGATTCGCCAATCCGGGTGTCGGGGATACGATTCCCCGTCTGGCTAAGGACGGTTCCAACCGTCAGCCCAAATTCATTCTGCCCTCGACACGCGATCGCCTGAAGGCAGACGCAGATGTGACGGGATTAGCCTTGGTCTCAGCATTGTGGTGCAGATACTGCGCGGGCCTGACCGAAGCGCGCGAGCCCTTCACCCTCGATGATCCGAACGCCGGTCGCCTGAAGCCTGCCGCGTTGGCGGCGAAGGACGATCCGGCTGCCTTCTTGGCCTTGCGAGATATCTTCGGGGATGTTGCCGAGAGCCCGCTTTTCCGCTCCCGGTTCGAGATGGCGCTGAACAGCCTGTGGCGCGAAGGTACCCGCGCAACCCTCCAGCGCTACTTGAAGGGAGCGCTCTGAGATCCCTCAAGCGGCGATGCATAAGTCATCACTGCGGTCCGCCTTGAAGCCCTGTTTGTCAAGGAGTTGGAGCGCCAGGTCCGATACCAGATTGTGCGACAGGCAACTCATTCTGCTGAGGGAGGCATAGGTTTTTTGCTTGCAGAAGCCCATACCCATAGGTCTTGTCGCGGCCTGGTTGCCCAAGGTCGAGTGTGCGGTTTTCCAGTGCCACCTGAAGGGCCGCAAGGTCCAATGTGCGGTCGGAGGCGCGCAAGACTGCGGCAGCGGCCGAGATGAAGGGTACGGCGTATGAGGTGCCGCTCCTCGTTGCGTAGCCACCGCCCGGTGCAGCGACCTGAATGTCGACTCCGGGTGCAGCAAGATCGATATAGTCGCCCTGCGTCGCGCGGCGATACACATCCAGATTCCGGTCCACGGCTGTGACGGCGATTACTCTGGGGTAGGCTGCAGGATAGGATGGCCCGGCGCCAGCTCCGTTGTTCCCGGCGGCTGCCACAATGACCATGCCTTTCGCCTGGGCGGATGCAATGGCTCTCTTAAGCACTTCGTTGGGTGGGCCGGACAGGCTCATGTTCACGACCCGCACATTCCTGTCCGCCAAAGCCTCCAGAGCCATGACCAGCGTCGTTACATCCGTTCGATCCGCTGTTCCGTTGTCGCGATAGAAGGCATCCACTGCCAGGAGGTGCGCTTCGGGCAGGAGCCCCTGGTTATTGCTTTTGTTTCGGCCGACGAGGAGAGCCGCGATTGCCGTGCCATGATCCCGCTGCGACGGCGTGCCGTTGAGCTGAAGGCCGGACACGATCTCGATCGATTGCCCTTGCAGAGCCTCATGCTCACGGTCGATGCCCGTATCAATGAGCCCGATCGTGGGCACCGGCCCGCATTGAGACACAGTCGGCAGGTTCCAGCCAATGAGGGAAGCGGCTTCGCAAGTGGCTCCGAGGCAGCTCGATCCTTCATCCGTATAATAGAAATGGTCGAAATCGGCAGCGGCCTCTGCATCAGCCAAGCGAACGGCCCGTTGAGCCTGGGCGAGAGACATTCCACGGGGAGGCAGGAGCCGTACGACGCTCGCAAGAGAGCCCTTTGTCTGCATCTGAGTCTGGAAACCCTTCCTCGTCAGACTGGCAAGGCCGTTAGAACTGAGGCCGGTCGCTACGATCGAACGAGCCGCTTGCTTGGGCTTGACCAGGGTTGGATCCTCAGACGCGCCCTTCGTTTGAACGGGAGGGGGTGAGCTGAGGGTCGTTTCAGGCGTCTTCGCGGGGGTTCCGGCGGCGTTCTTGCCGCTCGCATTGGCTTTGCTCCGTTGAGCGGCTTGGCGGGAGGTACTCTCCTTCGACCGCGTTGATGGAGCAGATCTGGCTGTGGACTTGGATTTCAGGCTGCTCCTGGGAGCTATGGCTCTCTCGAGAATGCTGACGGGAGCCGTCGCGACGGGACGCATGCTGTTGGTGATGGTGCCAAGGATGGCGGACAATCCTGGAAGTTGTGTGGATTGGGAGCCTCGGCTTTTATCCGGTGCGTCTCCTGTGCCCTGGCTCGAAGATTTTCCCTGGCTTCCTTCGCTCGCCGAATGTCCCTTGCCCTGTGCTCCTCCCACATCTGAAGGATTGCCCTGCCCAGACGATCTGCCTTGGCCTGAATCTGCATTCGACGCCCCATGGCCGTTGGCCGAGGCGTTGCCGCTAGAGCTCGCTTGGGAGCCGTTGTTACCTTTCCCGCCGCTATTGCCGTTGTTGCCATCGCTTCCATTGCCATTGCCATTGCCGCCCGGCTCGGCGGCAGCTTGAGATTCTTTGAGTGTCAAGCTTAGACCAGGCCCGATCTCAACTTGAACCTTGGCCGGACAGGTGATGGCGAGGCATGAGGCGACAATGAGGAGGGAGCGTCGTTTTGATTTCATGTACCGACTTGCCGTTGCACCTCATCGGGTCGCAACGTCCCTGCATCAAGCTTTAAGGAAAGCGCACTCAAAGCACGATAACGACCCAGACAGTATCTTTGTTTCCAGACGATTGGAAAATTTCATTGTCTTTTGGAGATGATCGCAATGCAAGAGCGCTCAAAAAATGGCAACCTCTAATATGTACTTTGCTAAGGCCCTGTCTTTTTCGTTCGACGTCGCTGTGATCGTGTTGTTTTCGGCCTTTGGAGAAATCTGCAAGGGATCGTTGCTAAATGAATATTCTGTGTCAGTGGTGTTCATGTTCCATTCAGAATCATCGAAGCTGATCTTGGCTTGAAATGTATTCTGTCGTTGCTTGGAAACTACTTCGAGGATGGTGCGTTGTTGGATGCCGGGTGAAAAGCCCGAAGATTCATTCAGGAGCCAGATCATGTCGAAGAAGATCCTTCTCACCAGCGTTGTTCTTGCCGCACTCGCCCCCGCCGCCGCCTTTGCGCAGTCGGGTGGTGCTGCTGCAGGTGCGGCCACGGGTGCTGTCGGCGGCGCGATCGTTGGCGGTCCGGTCGGTGCTGCCGTCGGCGGCGTCACGGGCGCCATCGTGGGCGGTATTGCCGATCAGCAGCAGCCAGAATTCCGGACATATGTGACCACCCAGAAGGTTCCGTCCTACACCTATAAGGAAGAGGTGCGTGTAGGTGCGGTCCTGCCGGAGTCCGGCGTGACCTATCATGAGGTTCCGGCCGAATATAAAGTGAAGGGCTACCGTTATACTGTTGTCAACAACACCCCTGTGCTCGTCGAGCCGAGCAGCCGGAAGATCGTGCAGGTCATCCGCTAACGATCACTGGCTTCGGCATTGAGCTAGGGCGGCCCTCGGGCCGCCCTTTTTTGTGCGCCTGAGCCCTCAGCGGAAGAATGATCCGCCAGGTTAAA
Source organism: Microvirga arvi (assembly GCF_016892765.1). Taxonomy (GTDB): domain Bacteria; phylum Pseudomonadota; class Alphaproteobacteria; order Rhizobiales; family Beijerinckiaceae; genus Microvirga; species Microvirga arvi. Next base: position 28,421 of record NZ_JAFEMD010000027.1, on the reverse strand, counting down.
CACTCCGCTTCCTCTCTAGATAGTGACGCTCCCTCTTGAGGTTGGAATAAAACAGCTAGCTTCTCCGTTATCCTTCTATCAGGTCGCGCGGAGCAGGGATGCCGACACCCATCGGACGGGAACTTGTGGCGCTTCTGCCCAGGCTTAGGCGCTTTGCATTGGTGCTTTGCCGCTCCCAACCCCTTGCGGATGATCTCGTTCAGGGGGCCTGCGAACGCGCCCTTGTCAATGCAAACAGCTGGACACCGGGGACGCGATTCGATGCTTGGATGTTCCGCATTATCCGCAATCATTGGATCGATCACCTCAGACGAATGAAAACCGAGGGCATAATGGAAGATGTGGCACTGCAGACGCAGCTGATTGGAGATCCGGGCGAGGAACCTATCCTGAGCAGGCTTGTTCTGGCGGAAGTTCAGCAGGCCATCGATAGCCTGCCCCAGGAGCAGAAGGAGGTGCTTGCCCTGGTCTGCGGCGAGGATCTCACCTACCGCGAGGCGGCGGAGGTTTTGAACATTCCCGTAGGGACTGTCATGAGCCGCTTGGCCAGAGCCCGCAAGAGACTGGTGGAACTGACAGCTGCGGCCTGACCGCCGGGTGAGTGAGATAGGGGAGTACAGCGTGATGGCGGAGCTTCATCTGACCGACGAGATCCTGATGGCCTTCGCAGATGGAGAGCTCGATGAGTCTGTGGCCGCGGCAGTCGCCCAAGTCATGGCTCAGGATCCGAGTGTGGCAAGGAGGATCGTCGACTTTCAGCAGAGCCGCCGCCTGAGCCGGTCTGCCTTTGAAAGCAGTCTTTCTTCCAAGGTCCCGATTGAGCTTCAGGCGGCCATATCCGCACGGATCGAGGCTCATGAGGGCGTTAATAGCGCAGGAAAAGTTGATCTGCATGAGGTGAGGAGGACGCGATTAATCAGATCATTCCCACTCATGAGAATGGCATTGGCCGCATGTCTTGCCGGTATCGCAGTTGCCACAGGTTATTTCTTCGGACGTCAAGTAGACCGGGAAGCAAGCCAGATAGCTCAGCTGGAGGATCCTCTCATCCGACGTGAGCTAAGCCGCCTTGAGTCGGGGCGCGACCTGGAACTGCCCATGGGGCGATTCAGGGTGATCTCGTCCTATCAGCTTGCGAACGGAGCCCTGTGCCGTGAGTTCGAGCTTAAATCTGCTTCCCGCTCCGCTGGTGCAGTTGCCTGCCGGGCAAACGAATGGAACGTGACCTTCGCTGTAAGTAATCCTGCAAAAAGCGCAGATTATACGCCAAGCTCAGGCGGCGATCTGATGGATTCCTATCTGCAGAATCTTGGTGCCGGACAGCCTCTGGAGGAGAAGGCGGAAGCCAGGGCTCTCGCTGAGTTCATGCCCTAGTCCACATCTCTGCCCATGCCAGAGCCGGGAGGAGCAAGACTTTTTCAGAGAGAGGCGGAATAAACATCTCCGCTGATCCGTTCTCCATCTTACCAGGCTAGTGATAGAGGGTAAGCATGCGAGCCGCGTATCATCTGGCTTTCGCTGTGTTCTCCGTGGGCACTGTCGCAACACCCACCACAGCGCCGGACGCAACCAACCATGCTGGAGCGCTTCTGATGACGCCTCAGCACCATACGCTTCTTGATGCTGTCAGCAGCATTCCTGCGGATTTGTCTGCGAGATCCCATCCGCGGCAGGATGCCTCAGTGCCGGGCAAAGTCGAACAGGACGTATCGATAGGAGAAACTTTGCGCGACGATATCGATCTGTATCCGATTCCGAGGCATGAAACCTACCGCTACGCCGTAGTGAATAAGCATCGAGTCATAGTGGATGCAGCATCTCGCAGGATTGTCTACGTCGTTCATTAGAGGCCAACCCTTGGACAAGGGCGAATCTCTGCTCAAAATAATTGGCGGGTCCATTCATGTCATTGCACAGTCTGACTCAAAACCGGCGAGCTCTCCAACTCGACGCACAAGTCTCAGCAATCGTTTTTCCCATTTGCAGCAATCCGTTGCTGCGCATTGGCTTGGAGACAGTTCTTGCCAGTGGAAGTTTCATTATCTGGCCCGAAACAATCGACGATCTTTCCATGCTGCCCGATATTGATGAAGGAACGCCTGTTCTCTTCATCATCGAGAAGCAGGATCGCATCGATCAGACGTTAGAGCTGGTCGACCAACTGAAATCGCGGCATGCGGACGCGAAACTGGTGATGCTGGCGGACCATCTTGAGCCTGATGCGGTGACTGCGGCTTGGGAGTCCGGGGTTCATGGATTTTGTCTCTCCAACTGCCGTCGGGAGGTCCTCCTCAAGTCCCTTGAGCTGGTGATGCTCGGTGAGGTTGTCTTGCCGTCCGCCTTCGTCATGTCCATCACTGAACAGAGGGAGGACCATGGCGGGCTCCTGCCAATCGCGGATTTCAGGAGCCATGAAGGCTGCAAATCAGGAGGTCGAAAGCTATCCGTTCGAGAGGCGCAGATTCTGCAATGCCTCAAAGACGGGGACCCTAACAAGGTGATTGCACGAAAACTCAATCTGTCCGAGTCGACAGTGAAGGTTCATGTCAAAGCCATCTTGAAGAAGGTCGGCGCCTGCAACCGTACACAGGCTGCGCTCTGGGCGACGAGGCATGCTGCAGCGCCTGCGGAAGCCTGAATGACCACTTGTGCCAGTGCTCAGCCTCCTCGGGAGGGGGCCGAGCACCCACCAGCGTGTTCATTCCGTGTCGGTCTTGCCAGAAGACATGGCGAAACTCTCATGCCTGCCGGCGATGGCGTTGGCCAGTGAGCCGTCGAGGCCCAGCTCGGTGATCATGAGGCTCGCCTCGCGCATCTCCGCTGCGCGACGGACACCATGCTGCTTCACGCGGGAGACCATGACCTTCGCGACGTTCTCCCAATCCATGCCGGGATAGGATGCTATCAGGCTTGCCATCACGGCCGGCATGACGCCAGCCTTTTCGGAGGCCAGGGTGAAATCCACCATGAGCGCCTCCATGCCTTTGATGACGATGCTGCGGCACAGTTTCGTGGCGGAGGCGGTTCCGATCTCAAGGCTGACGGGCGTGATCTTCATGCCAACCTTGTTGAGCCGGGCTGACATGGTCTCCGATGTCGCGCCGCCACTCAGGATGGGAACTTCAATTCCCAATCCGCTCACAGGCGCCATGACCGCAAATTCGATGAAGGACGCACCGGCTCTGAGGACCTGATCGGCCACGTCCCGTTTCGAGGCCGGAGAGATGGAATTGAGATCGATGTAGGTCTGCTGTGGTTTGAGATGAGGCGCAGCCTGTTGGGCTGCTGCGACCGCAGAATCCGCTGTGACAGCCGAGATGACGACCTCAGCCGCTTCACAGGCTTCGGCCGTGCTGCCGGTGGTCTGGACCCCGTCATCTGAAGCACGCTGCCGCAAAGCCGGCCCTCGGATCGGATCGTCGAAGAGAACGTCATAGGCGTTTACGCGCACTCCAGGTTGGGCAGCGAGCTGGCGCGAGAAGAGCTGCCCGACTTCTCCGTAGCCGATGAAGGCGATCTCAAGGTTCATGTGAGCAATCCCGCAGCGGGAGTAAGGACACTGCCCTTACGCCTCATCCTTGTATTCGACATAGGTAAGGCCCGCATTCGCGAGCGGTTCTCGCATCTTGTAGAGGTCGAGGCCGAGAATGCCGGAGGCGAGCTGCTCGCGCTTCGAACCTTCATTCGCGATGCGCGCCTCGCCCGCCATTGCAACAGCCTCCGCCTCTCGGCGTGGCACCACCAGTACGCCGTCGTCGTCGGCGACGATCACATCTCCCGGCTTCACCAGGGCGCCCGCACAGACGACAGGAACATTGACGGAGCCAAGCGTCGCCTTCACGGTTCCTTTCGCCGAGATCGCGCGCGACCAGACGGGAAATCCCATCTCCGTGAGGGTCTTCACGTCGCGTACGCCGGCGTCGATGACGAGGCCGACCACGCCGCGCGCTTTCAGCGAGGTCGCCAAAAGATCGCCGAACATGCCGTCGGTGTTATCGGTGGTGACGCCTACGACCAAGATGTCGCCCGGCTTGCACTGCTCGACAGCCACGTGGATCATCCAATTGTCGCCGGGCTGCGCCAGCACTGTCACGGCGCTGCCCGCCACCTGAGCCCCCGCCCAGATCGGCCGCATATACGGCTTCATAAGACCTGAGCGCCCCATGGCCTCATGAGCTGTTGCGACGCCAAGCTCCGCGAGCCGATCGACGAGCACCTGATCGATGCGGGGTGTGTTGGTGACGACGACGGGCTTCATGCGAGTTCCTCGACGATCTGAGGGAAGATCCGCTGGTAGGCTTCGCCATAGGTCATGACTCGCCCCGAATTGCGCCCGCCCTGCATGCCGCGGTTCAGCGCTACGCGGGTGTAGTATTCCCACAGGTGCTTCTGCGCTGCCAGGATTTCGAAGGCTTTGCGCTTGGTCTCCCACACGTCGTCGATGTTGAGAATCACGTTGGGCTTGTAGTTGCACTGCTCGGGCTGGTGCGGCTCGAATAGGAAGACCGGCGGCGCATTGTAGGTCAAGTCCGGGCTCGGCTTGTGCCCGGCCGCCTGGGCGATGATGCGGGCCTCCTGGGCGAAGCGTGTCGCCTCCGGATGGTCTACGTTGTAGGGGTCCTCCAAGGAGTGGGTGAGCACAAAGGAAGGCTTGAGTTCCCGGTAGATGTCGACCAGGCGATCGAGCATCGCAGATGTGGTATGAAGCGGGTAATCGCCTGTATCGAAGAACTCGATCTCAGCGCCCAGCACCGCAGCGGCGTACTCCGCTTCCTCGCGCCGCTGCGTCTTGACCTCTGCCAGCGACACGTCGCCTTTCTTCCAGGCCCACTGGCTCTCGCCGCGCTCGCCGAAGGAAAGGCAGACAATCTTCATGCGGTAGCCCTTCTTGGCATGAAGAGCGATAGCGCCGCCCGCCCGCCAGACGAAGTCGCCAGGATGGGCGGTCACGACAAGTCCGGTCTTTCCAGTCATCATAAGGACCTCAAGAGAATGTGTTCACATGATCTAGGCGGCGTCTCGACCAACTTCGGAGGGCGCCGCGAGAGCTTCATGAGCAAAGGCATAGCCTTCGAAGAGCAGGCGGGCGGTGCGCAGAAGACCAGCCTTCTCGACAACAGGGCTCGCCTCGGTCCCGCCTACCTCGATGACCACGCTAAACTCGCCAGTCGGATGCTCGACCGAGAGGGTCTTCTCGCGTCCTGGCGGGATCTGCGCCACCCGCGATGCGGGGGAGCCCGGCAGCACGCAGGCCGTTGCGACGGTCACAGCCGCGAAGACGCCAATGGAGGCGTGGCATTCATGAGGAATGAAGCTGCGGGTGCAGACATGCCCCCCGGCGGCGGGGTGCGCAACCAGGGCCACCTTCGGGACCACCTTGGATGAGACATCGCCGAGGCCCATGAGCTTTCCGGCCTCGAGGCGGATCTCTTCCAATCGTGCCTTCAGCTCCATGTCCTTATCGAGCACGTCGCGCGGTTCGTATCCCGTCCGTCCGACGGCTGAAGCCTCAAGCACGACCACTGGCATGCCGTTGTCGATCAGGGTGACATCGACACCGGCGACACGATCCACCACATTGCCGGTGGGCAGCAGGGATCCGCAGACGGAGCCGGCGGCATCGAGGAATTCGACCGCGATGGGTGCTGCGGTGCCCGGCACGCCGTCGATACGGGCCTCGCCACCATAGATCACATGACCGTCGCGGATCTGCACCGTCAGCTCTGCAATCGTACCCGTATTGACCGTGTGCACACGGACCCGGGTGACGGGTTCGACCGCCTTCACAAGGCCACGCTCGATGGCGAAGGGCGCCACACCGGCGAGGATGTTGCCGCAATTGGGCGTGACATCCACCTTCGCCTTGTCGATGCCGACTTGGCCGAACAGGAAGTCGATGTCGCAATCGGAGCGTTTGGATCGGGATACGACGGCAATCTTGCTCGTGAGCGGGTGAGCGCCGCCGATGCCGTCGATCTGGCGTGGGTCAGGCGACCCCATGATCGACAGGAGCTGCGCATCGCGCTGCGCCGGATCCGAAGGAAGGTCGTCAGCAAGGAAGTAGGCGCCCTTGGAGGTGCCGCCTCGAAGGATCATGCAAGGAATGCGCGGCTGAATGGTCCCTCTCCCCTAAGCTGGCGAGTGAATGCCCGGAGGGTGCATCACACGACTTCATGCAGCAAATGGTTTGTTTATGGCTTTTGATGAATTTTTTTCAGGCCTGCTGCGGGCTTTCGGCCTTCTGCTTCTGAGAGCCTTGCTTTCCGCCAGTGAAGACCTCCACGATAATCTTGCGGAGTTCATCGGCCAATGGAGACAAGGGTGCTCCGCGCCGGGATACGATCCCGAGCTGACGGGTAATGCTCGGATTGCGCAGAGGCACGAGCTTAAGGCCGCGCTCATCGACGGAATCGAAGGCGCGGCTGGGGATGACGGTCAGCGCAACGCCGGCCTTGACCAAGGCAACCGCCGTCTGAATGTGCTGGACCTCGAAACGCCAGGTCAGGCCCTCTCGGCGGCTTCCCAGGGCATCGTCGATGATCATGCGATTGCCGGTCTGAGGGCTGATGCGGATCAGCGGCTCCTCCGTGAGGTCGGACCAACTCACGGCAGATTGAGATGCCAAGGGGTGGTCTTCAGGGCAGACCAGAGTGAACGGATCTTTGATCAGCATTTCGATGTCGAAGTCCCATCTGTGGGCGGCGACAAGGGTGATTCCGAAGGCGATGGTCCCATCCTGAACCAGATTGCTGATCTCGGTGGCGGAGTTGTCGTAGATCCGCAACACCACATCCGGATGGCGCTCCTGGAAGCGGCGCAGGGCCAGGGGAAGGCGACCGGAGGCGATGGTGGGAAGGCAACCGATGGACAATGTTTCCTGACGGCTGCGCCCCTCATGGCGCAGCTCTTCCAGAGATACCGATAGGCTTTCTATGGTTCCCTTCACCTTGGGCAGCAGATTGAGCCCGGCCTGCGTCAGCGAGACCTCCCGGGTGGTCCGAGACAGGAGCTTCACCCCAAGGTCCTCCTCCAGCTTGCGGATCCTGTGACTGAGTGCTGTCTGCGACAGGTTCAAATGAGCCGCCGCCAGCTGAAAACTGCCGCGCTCCGCGATGGCGACGAAGGCGTGGAGACCGAGGAAATCAATGCGCATGGAGGATCCACGATGTCGAGAGCTGCCTGAATATATGAAGTATATTCATCAATGGCCAAAAACAAACCATTTGCTTCATTGCTGGTCTGTTGCATTGCTTGAGGATTATGAGTCCGCTTTCGATTCAGGATGAGGCCAAGCCGCCGAATGACGTCAGTGCCTACGATCCCGCCGCCGCATCCCGATCCGCGGGTCCCCTCGTTCAGGCTTCCGCCGGGGAGTTGCGACACGCATTGCCATATCTTCGGGCCTGACCGCCTCTACCTTATGTTCCGGGGATGTCGATGATCATGGTTCAAGCGGAAAATATCCACGGAGCGCGCTGATGGTCGCGGCGAACGAACGTCCAACGATTCTTCTTCTTCCCGGGCTCCTGTGCGACGCGAGCGTCTGGAGCGCGCATATCGAAGCCCTGCGGCCCCATGCCCAAGTTCTTGTCGCGGATTATTCGCAGCACGATTCTCTTGAGGCCATGGCCCGCTCGGCGTTGGCCATGGTGGACGGACCGATCATCGCCATCGGCCATTCCATGGGGGCGCGGGTTGCTATGGAAATGGTTCACCTCGCTCCCGAGCGCATCGAGAAGATGGCCCTGATCGACACGGGCGTCGACTCCCGCAGGGATGGAGAGGAGGCGAAGCGGCAGGTGCTAGTGGACCTGGCATTCGCTGAAGGCATGGGAACCCTCGCCGACCGGTGGCTGCCGCCCATGCTCCACGTGGACAGGGTGGAGGATCAGGCCCTGCTTGCTCCCCTTAAGGCAATGGTAATGCGGGCTACGCCTGAGCAGCATCAGCGGCAGATCCGGGCACTCCTCAACCGTCCAAACCTGGTTCCGCGCCTGCCGGACATCGCCTGCCCAACGCTGGTCATGGTTGGACGTCAGGATCGATGGAGTCCGCTCGCGCAGCATGAGGAGATGGCGGCACGGATCCCGAATGCCGAACTCGTAGTGATCGAAGACAGTGGCCACATGACCCTGCTCGAGCAGCCCGAGCAGGTGTCCCGCGCCTTGCTGCGCTGGCTGGGTTTTGAGAACGAGACCGCAGGCGCTCGAGGCGCTGCGGCCATGGGGAGGTAGATCATGGAAGAGAAACCAGGGCAGGATCGCATTCCCGATACGCCGCTCTTCGATCGCAAGCGATCGCTGGGTGGCTACCGCATCAACAAGATGGCGATGGGACTGAGCAAGCCTGAGAACCGCGAGGCCTTCAAGCAGGATGAGAGCGCCTATCTCGACCGCTTCGGCCTCACCCCGGAGGAGAAGGAGGCCGTCATGACGCGCAACTGGCGTGAGATGGTGCGGCTCGGCGGCAATCTCTTCTTCATCCTCAAGATCTCCGCCGTCGACCCGGTTCGCATCACCGAGATCGGCGCTCATCAGGCGGGCATGGATCACGACGATTTTCTGCGCAACCGTTTAGGGAAGAAAGTATAATGGCGAAGCTCATTGGCGGATTGGGGACATCGCATGTTCCCTCGATCGGTGCAGCGATCGACAAAGGCTTGCGCGACACGCCGGACTGGAAGCCGTTCTTCGACGGCTACATCCCAGGACAGGAATGGGTGAAGGAGCACAAGCCCGACGTGGCGGTCGTGATCTTCAACGACCACGGCAACTCGTTCTTCCTCGACAAGGTACCGACCTTCGCCGTCGGCTGCGCCGAGGAATATCGCCCGGTTGATGAAGGCTGGGGACCCCGCGCGATCCCGCCCTTCAAAGGAGCCGTCGATTTCTCCTGGCATTTCATCGATACCCTGATCGAGAGCCGGTTCGACCCGATGATCTGTCAGGAGATCGAGGTCGACCACGGCATCCAGGTTCCGATGGAGCTGTTCTGGGGCCGGCCTGCAGAATGGCCGGTGCGCGTTGTGCCAATCTTCGTCAACGTGATCCAATATCCCATCCCGCTTCCGAGCCGCTGCTACGAGATGGGCCGCGTTCTGCGCCAAGCCATCGAGAGCTACCCGACTGACGAGCGGTTCGTCATCCTTGGCACGGGTGGTCTGTCCCACCAGCTTCAAGGGGCCCGCGCGGGCTTCGTGAATCCGCAGGCGGACCAGGCCTTCCTGAATGACATCGCCACCGATCCTGAGAAGCTCGCGAGCATGTCCCGGGAGCAATATGTGGAATTGTTCGGCAGCGAGGGGGCGGAACTGATGATGTGGCTCGTCATGCGCGGCGCCATGGATCGCGACGTAGTCGTCCGGCACAAGCACTACTTCGTTCCCGCTTCCATGACGGGCGCCGGCATGATCGTCATGGAAAACAAGGCCACGGCCTCTCCAGCTGTGGCGGCTTGACGTCATGTACTGGCTCATGATCTGCCGCCACAAGCCGGGCATGGCGGAATTGCGCGAGCATCACCGAGATGCACATCGCCAGCACGTCGCTACGGGTGGAGGCGGGCTCGCCAGGGTGCTGATCGGCAGCGCCCTGACAGAGGACAATGCCGAGACGCCGCTGGGAAACTTCGGGATCCTGGAGGCTCCCTCGCGGGAGGCCGCTCAGACCTTCGCGGAGAATGATCCCTTCGCCCGCGCGGGTCTTGTCGAAACCATCGAGATCACGGCCTTGGCCGCCCGGTTCCAGGCCCATCGAATCGATCCGATGACCTCTTGAGGAGCAAAGGGCGAAAGCTGCGGATATATGAATTTCTTTAAGCAATGACCCCGAAAAACTAATTTGCTTCAGGGACCGTTTGCTGGCGTCTTATTGCCGAGACGGCTCAGCATAGAACTGAGCTGAGCCCAAGGTGGAGACTGCGCATGACGGACGGCATGTCCAGAGGGCCTGTTCGTTGCAACATTAGCCGTCGGCAAGTCGTTGCCGGAGCCGCAGCCTGGGCTGCAGCGGAGCGCCCAACAAGGCGCTCCTGTTCTTTGCCAATACCAAGAGACCAATAAGCGTCTCACAGCGAAGACCAATGACAAACGAAAGGGAGAAGAGGATGCGACGTCGGACATTTTTAGGGGCTGCGGGCGCCGCGGCGGTGACGCTGGCCGTGAGCGGGGCGGCCCTGGCGCAGGAGGCGGTGAAGATCGGGCTGATTCTGCCGATGACGGGGCCGTTTGCCTCGACGGGGCGGCAGATCGAGGCGGCGGCCAAGCTGTACATGCAGCAGCAGGGCGACACGGTGGGGGGCAAGAAGATCCAGCTGATCGTCAAGGACGACACGGGCGTGGCGGACGTGACCAAGCGCCTGGCGCAGGAGCTGATCGTCAACGACAAGATCACTGTCATGGCAGGCTTCGGCCTGACACCCCTCGCGCTCGCGTCGGGTCCCTTGGCGACCCAAGGCAAGGTTCCTGCCGTGGTGATGGCAGCGGCGACCTCAACGATTACGGAAGCCTCACCCTTCATCGTGCGCACCAGCTTCACGGCGGCGCAAGCCACTGTTCCTCTTGCTGACTGGGCCGCTAAGAATGGCCTCAAGAAGGTCGTCACTCTCGTTTCGGACTACGGTCCGGGCATCGACGTGGAGAAGGCGTTCACGGACGTCTTCACCAAGGCCGGCGGCCAGGTAGAGAACCTGCGGGTGCCTCTGGCAAACCCGGACTTCTCGCCCTTCCTGCAGAAGGTGGCCGACGCCAAGCCCGACGCGCTTCTGGCCTTCGTGCCATCCGGCGTTGGTGCGCAATTCATGAAGCAGTTCGTGGAGCGCGGCCTCGACAAGAGCGGCATTCGTCTCCTGGCTGAAGGCAGCGTGACGGACGACGATCTGCTCAACAACATCGGGGACGTGGCTCTCGGTGCGATCACCACGCACCATTACTCGGTCGCCCACGACAGCCCTGAGAACAAGGCCTTCGTCGAAGCCTTCAAGAAGGCCAACAGCATGCGGCCGAACTTCATGGCGGTGGGCGGCTATGACGGCATGCACCTGATCTACGAGGGGCTGAAGAAGACCAACGGCCAGGGCGGCCAGGCCTTGATCGATGCCATGAAGGGGATGAGCTGGACCAGCCCGCGCGGGCCGGTCTCGATCGACCCGCAGACGCGTGACATCATCCAGAACATCTATGTGCGGAAAGTCGAGCGCAAGGACGGGGAGCTCTACAACGTGGAGTTCGCCACGATCCCGAACGTCAAGGATCCGGTCAAGGCCGCCAAGGCCAACTGAGCGCAACAACAGGACGTGAGGCGCCGCTGAAAGGCGGCGCTTTTCTTTTGTGTATACACCAAGCTGCATCGGGGCTTGTTTGTTGCTTTGCAGCAACGGAATTTGGCCACAATAGCCCTTTGTATAATTGTTCTACGCACAATCCTGTATACACCTTGCATCCGTGGAGGAAGACGATGACAGATGCACGCCTGTTTCCGCTGAACGCCTGGTATGCCGCAGCCTGGAGCCATGAGATCAAGCATGAGCTGGCGGCTCGGACGATCTGCAACAAGGATATGGTGCTCTATCGCCGCTCGGACGGTCAGGTGGCCGTGCTCGAGGACGCGTGCTGGCACCGCCTGCTGCCGCTCTCCATGGGGCATCTCAAGGGCGATGAGGTGGTCTGCGGTTACCATGGCCTCGTCTTCAATGCTGCCGGTCGCTGCACCTACATGCCGGCCCAGAAGACCATCAACCCGTCTGCCTGCGTGCGCGCCTATCCGGTGGAGGAGCGCCATCGTCTCGTCTGGGTTTGGCCCGGAGATCCCGCCCTCGCCAATCCGGACACGATCCCCGATTTCCATTGGAACGACGGCACCGAATGGGTCGGCGAAGGCGGCACCTTCTACAGTCTGAAATGCGATTACCGGCTCGTGATCGACAACCTGATGGACCTGACGCACGAGACCTATGTCCATGCCGGGAGTATCGGCGACGAGGCGATCACCAGCGCGCCCTTCGATGTGACGCATACCGACCGTACGGCGACCGTGACCCGCTGGATGATCAACATTGAGCCGCCGCCCTTCTGGGCGAAGCAGCTCGATAGGCCGGGCGCGCATGTGGACCGGTGGCAGATCATCTACTTCCAGGCACCCTCGACGGTGGTCGGGGACGTGGGCGTGGCCGTAACCGGGACCGGCGCTCCGCAGGGGGACCGCTCGCAGGGTGTCAATGGTGCTTTCTTGGCAGCTATTACCCCAGAGACTGATAAGAGCTGCCACTATTTCTGGAACTTCGCGCGAACCTTCCGCACGGACGACGAGCAGCTGACGCGCGATATCAACAAGGCCCATGTCAACGAAGGCAAGGGCGTCTACGACCAGGATCACGTGGTGCTCGAGGCGCAGCAGGTGGCCATCGACAAGAACCCGCGCCTGCCCTTTTACAACCTCAACATCGATGCCGGTGCCCTCTGGGCCCGCAAGCTGATCGACACGATGCTGGAAGCCGAGCATGGGCAAGTGGCTCATGCGCCCAGCGAGGCGGCCGAGTAGGTTCGCGATGAGCAAGCAGGTCGAATGGGGCAAGGGGATCTTGCGCTCGGTGCGGGACCTCACCCCGGATATCCGGCTCTTCGAAATCGAGCCGGAGGGCGAGTTCGTTGCTCCGACGCCGGGAAGTCACATCAATGTGGGGGTGCAGATCGGGGGGCGGCCGGATGTGCGATCCTATTCTGTTGTCGGACCGTGCACGGACGGACTCTACCGGATCGCCGTGAAGCGCCTTCCCGACAGCCGCGGTGGATCGCTCTACATGTGGAACCTCTCGCCCGGCGCACAGCTCAGCATCTCGACGCCGGGCAACCACTTCGATCTGAGCCTGGGGCGGCCGGAATATCTCCTGCTCGCGGGCGGCATTGGCATCACGCCGATCTTCACCATGGCTCTGGCTCTCGCGCATGCCGGAGCGAACTTCCGCGTGCTCTATGCCTGCCGGAGCCGGCAGGACATGGCCCTTGCCGATGAGATGCGCGCCCAGGTGGGCGATCGGTTGCAGATGTTCCTCGACGATGAGGGGGCTCGCGTAAACCTTGATGCGGAGATCGCGCGGCTGGCGCCCGGGGGCGAACTCTATGTCTGCGGCCCCATCGGAATGCTGGAGGCGGCCAAGCGTGCTTGGCAGAAGAGCGGCCGACCCGTGGACCAGCTGCGGTTCGAGACCTTCGGCAACAGCGGCCGCTTCGCCACCGAGGCCTTCAAGGTGAAGATCCCCCGGCTCGGGATAGAGGTCGAGGTTCCTCAGAACAAGACCATGCTCGATACTCTGGAGGCTGCCGGTGTCGCGATGATCTCCGACTGCCGTCGGGGCGAATGCGGTCTCTGTGCCCTGTATATCATCGAGACGACGGGGGTCGTCGACCACAGGGATGTGTTCTTCAGCGACGAGGAAAAGGCGGAGAACAGGAAGCTCTGCACCTGCGTGTCCAGGGTCGCGGGCGGGGATATCACGATCGACACGGCTGACAGAGCCGCATGATGTGCTTAGCTTGAGCGCAAAGAGAGAAGGGAGACCATGATCAAGGCCGCGGAGAAAGGCAACGACCGCTCGGTGACGCAGACCGTGAGAGCGCAACTCGCCCTGCGGGACCTCGTGCTGCGCGGCGAACTCAACCCCGGCGAGCGGGTCTCCGAGCTGCAGATGGTGGAGCGCCTCGGCGTTTCCCGGACGCCGGTCCGCATGGCTCTCGTACGACTGGAAGAAGAGGGTTTGCTGGAAGCGATCCCATCCGGCGGCTTCTCCGTCAAAACCTTCTCGGAGAAAGAGGTCTTCGAGGCCATCGAGATCCGCGGAACCCTCGAGGGGCTGGCGGCGCGTCTGGCGGCCGAGCGAGGCGTCAGCCGGACGGATCTGCGCAACGCCGCCGACTGCCTCGAGGCCATGGACGAGGTGGTGCGCCGCGACAAGGCCGAGATCGACCTGTTGCGCTATGTAGAGCTGAATGCCCGGTTCCATGACATCCTGATCGGCATGGCCGACAGCCAGGCCCTGGCCCGGCAGCTCGAAAGGGTGAGCGCGCTGCCGTTCGCCTCGCCCAGCGCCCTGGTGCCTGTGCAGTCGCGATCGCCGGAAATGAACCACATCCTGACCATAGCGCAGGACCAGCATCACTGCGTCCTTGCGGCCATCGAGCGGCGGGAGGGGGCCCGCGCCGAAGCGATCATGCGCGAGCATGCCCGCATCGCTCATCGCAATCTGGAACGCGCACTGACCAACCAAAGGGACATGGATCTCGTGCCTGGTTCCGTGCTCATCAAGAGGCGCATCCGCGCCTGAATGCAAAGGCGAATACGCCATAGAGAAAAAGGGAGAAGAGGATGCGACGTCGGACATTTTTAGGGGCTGCGGGCGCCGCGGCGGTGACGCTGGCCGTGAGCGGGGCGGCCCTGGCGCAGGAGGCGGTGAAGATCGGGCTGATTCTGCCGATGACGGGGCCGTTTGCCTCGACGGGGCGGCAGATCGAGGCGGCGGCCAAGCTGTACATGCAGCAGCAGGGCGACACGGTGGGGGGCAAGAAGATCCAGCTGATCGTCAAGGACGACACGGGCGTGGCGGACGTGACCAAGCGCCTGGCGCAGGAGCTGATCGTCAACGACAAGATCGCCGTCATGGCAGGCTTCGGCCTAACACCGCTGGCTCTTGCTCCAGCGCCGCTCGCCACCCAGGCGAAGGTGCCGGCCGTCGTCATGGCAGCCGCCACGGCGACCATCACGGAGGCCTCGCCCTTCATCGTGCGCACCAGCTTCACCCTGCCGCAGGCCACTGTGCCGATGGCGGAGTGGGCCTCGCAGAACGGCATCAAGAAGGTGGTGACGCTGGTCTCCGACTACGGCCCGGGCATCGATGCCGAAAAAGCCTTCACCGGCGCGTTCACGGCCAAGGGCGGGCAGGTGGAGAATCTGCGGGTGCCTTTGGCGAACCCCGACTTCTCGCCCTTCCTGCAGAAGGTCGCCGACGCCAAGCCCGACGCGCTGTTCGTGTTCGTGCCGTCAGGCATCGGCGCACAGTTCATGAAGCAGTTCGTGGAGCGCGGCCTCGACAAGAGCGGCGTCAAGCTGATCGGCCCCGGCGACGTAACCGACGACGACATCCTGAATGGCATGGGCGATGTGGCACTGGGCGCCATCACGACGCAGCACTATTCCGCGTCGCATGACAGCCCCGAGAACAAGGCGTTCGTGGAGGCGTTCAAGAAGGCCAATCCCGGCATGCGGCCGAACTTCATGGCGGTGGGCGGCTATGACGGCATGCACCTGATCTACGAGGGGCTGAAGAAGACCAACGGCCAGGGCGGCCAGGCCTTGATCGATGCCATGAAGGGGATGAGCTGGACCAGCCCGCGCGGGCCGGTCTCGATCGACCCGCAGACGCGTGACATCATCCAGAACATCTATGTGCGGAAAGTCGAGCGCAAGGACGGGGAGCTCTACAACGTGGAGTTCGCCACGATCCCGAACGTCAAGGATCCGGTCAAGGCCGCCAAGGCCAACTGAGCGCAACAACCAGAGGGACGCCGTTCATCGCGGCGTCTCTCATGAGTTTTTCGGAGAACGCGGTGCTGACCATTCTCTTCGATGGCATTGCCTACGGCATGCTGCTGTTCGTGCTGGCCTGCGGACTGGCCGTCACGCTCGGCCTGATGAACTTCGTCAATCTCGCCCATGGCGCCTTTGCCATGGCGGGCGGCTACATCACGGCCGTAATGATGAACCGAATGGGCGTGCCGTTCCTGGCGACCCTGCCGCTCGCCTTCATCGGCCCGGCTCTTCTCGGCCTGGTGCTCGAGCGAACCCTCTACAAGCGGCTCTATACCCGCAGCCATCTCGATCAGGTGCTGTTCTCCATCGGCCTCGTCTTCATGGCCGTGGCCGCCATCGATTACAGCTTCGGGTCGCAGCAGCAACTGATCCAGCTTCCGACGTGGCTTCAGGGCCGCATCGATGTGCTCGGCGTTCAGGTCGGTCTTTACCGCAGCTTCATCATCGCCATTTGCGGCGCGCTCGTGGTCGTCCTGCAGCTGATCCTGACCAAGACCCGTTTCGGCAGCCGCCTGAGAGCCGCCGTGGACGATCCCCGCGTCGCTCGCGGGCTCGGCATCAATGTGAGCCTGATCTTTGCCGCGACATTCGCTTTCGGCTCCGGGCTTGCGGGCCTGGGCGGGGCGCTCGGCGCGGAAATTCTCGGCCTCGACCCGACATTCCCGCTCAAGTTCATGATCTACTTCCTGATCGTCGTCACGGTCGGCGGCACGACCAGCATCACCGGGCCATTTCTGGCCTCGCTCCTGCTCGGGATCGCCGATGTGGCGGGCAAGTACTACGTGCCGAGCGTCGGTGCCTTCGTCATCTACACGCTGATGATCGTCGTTCTCGTTCTGCGCCCGCAGGGGCTGTTCGAACGTGCGCGCTGATCCAACAGGAACCGAACCCATGTCGTCGAACATCGCCGATTATGTCAGAACCACCCTGGTCCGAAGAGGGCGATGGGGGATTGGCGAGATCCTCTTCTGGCTGATCGCCGCCTCGACCCTGTATTTCCTGCCCGAGCGGCATCTTATCCTCAACGAGATCGCGATCATCGGTCTGTTCGCGCTCTCCCTCGATCTCATCCTCGGCTATGCCGGTATCGTATCTCTAGGCCACGCGGCCTTCTTCGGGCTGGGCGCCTATGCCGCCGGAATTCTGGCGAAATACGGATTTGCCGATCCTCTGCTCGGGCTGGTGATAGCCGCGATTGCCGCAGCGATCCTCGGTTTCGCGACAAGCTTTCTCGTGTTGCGCGGCTCGGATCTCACCAAGCTGATGGTGACGCTGGGCGTGGCGCTCGTTCTTGGCGAGGTCGCGAACCAGGCATCCTGGCTCACGGGCGGTGCCGACGGCCTCCAGGGCATCTCCATGGGGCCGATCCTCGGCCTGTTCGAGTTCGATATCTTCGGCACCACGGCCTATGCCTACAGCCTCGCGGTGACCTTCCTGCTCTTCATCCTCGCGCGCAGGATCGTCGTGTCGCCCTTCGGCCTCTCGCTGCGCTCGATCCGCGACAATCCCCTGAGGGCCCGCGCTGTCGGCATTCCGGTCAATCGCCGCCTCGTGGCGGTCTATACCCTTGCTGCGGCTTACGCCGGCGTGGCCGGCGCACTGCTGGCCCAGACAACCCAGTTCGTGTCCCTAGACGTGCTCGCCTTTCACCGGTCTGCTGACGTGATGCTGGTGCTTGTGATCGGCGGCGTCGGATATCTCTATGGCGGCCTCATCGGCGCCATCGTCTTCAAGGTGCTGCAGGACGTCATCTCGGCCTGGACGCCGCAATACTGGCAGTTCTGGATCGGCCTGATCCTCGTCATCATCGTGCTCGCCGGACGCGAGCGGCTGACGGAGCGTGTGAGAACTCTCTGGAAGGGCATGGCCGGCCGGACCACGAAAAGCAATGAGCCGCTGCCGGCAACCTCCGCTCGGGAGATCTGACATGGCCATCGCTCTCGAAACGAAAGGTCTCGTCAAGCGCTTCGGCGGCCTCCAGGCCACAGACAATGTGTCGTTCAAGCTGGAGCAGGGCGCTCGCCATGCTCTCATCGGTCCGAACGGCGCCGGCAAGACGACCTTCATCAATCTGCTCACCGGGGTTCTCAAACCGACATCGGGGCAGATTTTTCTGGAAGGGCAGGAGATCACGGGCCTGAGGTCGGAACTGCGGGTGCAGCGGGGGCTTGCCCGCACGTTCCAGATCAACCAGCTCTTCCCGGCCATGACGCCGCTCGAGACCATCGGGCTTGCGGTGTCCGAACGCCTGGGAGGAGGGCGCGACTGGTGGCGCGTGACCGGCAGGAAGCACGAGATAGTCGACGAGATCGTCGAGGTCGCGCAGCGCTTCCGCCTCATGGATGTGCTCGACGAGCGCACATCGAACCTGGCCTATGGCAAGCAGCGCCTTCTGGAGATCGCGGTGGCTTTCGCCTGCCGGCCGCGGGTGCTTCTGCTCGACGAGCCTGCTGCCGGCGTGCCGGAAGCGGAGCGGCACGAGCTGCTCGCAACGGTGGCGGCGCTCCCGCGGGACGTGTCCGTTCTTCTGATCGAGCACGACATGGATCTCGTTTTCAGCTTTGCAGACCGCATCTCGGTTCTGGTCAACGGTGCGCTGTTCACGGAAGGCACGGTCGAGGAGGTCTCGACCGACCCGAGGGTCCGCGCCGTCTATCTCGGGGAGAGTGTCGATGAGTGATCTTCTCACCCTGCAGCAGGTCTCCGCAGGCTATGGCGATGCTGTCGTCATCTCGAACATCGATCTGCATCTCAAGCCCGGCGAATCCCTGGCCGTGCTCGGCCGCAACGGCACGGGCAAGACGACGCTCCTCAACACCATCATCGGTGTGACCCGCCAGCGCGGCGGCTCGATCATGTTCGGGGGTAAGGACCTGACGGCGACCCGCTCCGACAAGCGCGCTCTGGCCGGAATCGGCTGGGTTCCGCAGGAGCGGAACATCTTCAAATCCCTTACCGTCGAAGAAAATCTGACGGCTGTGGCTCGTCCGGGCCCCTGGCACGTGAACCGGGTCTACGAGATGTTTCCGCGCCTCAAGGAGCGCCGGTCCAATCTGGGAAATCAGCTCTCCGGCGGCGAGCAGCAGATGCTGGCGGTCGCCCGTGCGCTCGTGCTCAATCCCAAGCTCCTGCTGCTGGACGAGCCGACGGAGGGCTTAGCACCCATCATCATCGAGGAACTGCTCGCGGCCCTGACGCGGATCATTCGCGGGGAGGGCATGTCGGCGATCGTGGTCGAGCAGCATGCCCAGAAGATTCTCGGCGTCACCGACAGCGCGCTCATTCTCGATCGTGGCGCGATCGTCCATGCGAGCTCGAGCAGGGCACTCATCGAGGACCCGACGGCCCTCGAACAGCATCTCGGCGTGACGGCGAAGAAGAAGCCGATGCGCGCGGCATCCCATTGAAGTGAAGAACAGGAGAATCAATCCATGCAACGCACCAAACCGCCTTTCCGCGCCGACATGGTCGGCAGCCTGCTGCGCACCGCGGCGCTGAAGGACGCCCGTCACAAGCACCATGAGGGGGAGATCTCGGACGCAGCCCTGAAGGAGATCGAGGACCGTGAGATCCGCGCTCTGATCAAGCGCCAGGAGGAGATCGGCCTGCAGGCCGTGACGGACGGCGAGTTCCGCCGCGCCTATTGGCACTTCGATTTCCTGGAGCATCTCGACGGCGTAACCTCTGTCGAGGCGGACTCCGGCATGAACTTCAAGGGTGGCGTCGGCATTGCGAAGGCGTTGCGCGTGACGGGAAAGGTGGGATTTTCCGGCCAACACCCGATGATCGACCATTTTCGTTTCGTGAAGGACAACACCGACCGCGTCGCGAAGATGACCATTCCGGGCCCGAGCATGCTTCACTACCGTGGCGGGCGGAAGATGATGAACATGGGCGTCTATCCGAACATGGACGACTTCTATGCCGATGTCGGCAGGGCGTACAACAAGGCGGTGCATGCCTTCTACGATGCGGGCTGCCGCTACCTTCAGCTCGACGACATCTCTTTCGCCTATCTCTGCGATCCGGAGCAGCGCGAGATGCTGCGCCAGCGCGGCGACGACCCGGAGAGGCAGCCCGAGATCTATGCCGGCATGGTGCGCGAGGCGCTCAAGGACAAGCCGGACGATCTGACGATCACGATGCATCTGTGCCGCGGCAACTTCCGCTCGACCTTCATCGCATCCGGCGGCTACGAGCCCGTGGCCGAGGTATTGTTCAACCGCATGCCGGTCGACGGCTATTTCATGGAGTGGGACAGCGACCGTGCCGGCGGCTTCGAACCCCTGCGCTTCCTGCCGAAGGGCAAGTCCGTGGTCCTGGGTCTCGTCACCTCCAAGACCGGCGTCCTTGAGAAGAAGGACGACATCAAGCGCCGCATCGACGAGGCGTCCAAGTATGTCGACCTCGACCAGCTCTGTCTCTCGCCGCAATGCGGTTTCGCCTCGACCGAGGAGGGCAACACGCTCGCCGAAGAGGAGCAGTGGGCGAAGCTGCGCATGATCGTCGAGCTCGCCGAGGAGGTCTGGGGCAGCCCCGGCTCTGGCGCCAGGAAGGCGGCCTGATTGCCGACGGGAGCCCGGAGCGCTTGCCGTTCCGGGCTCCCGTCATGAGAGTGCTGAAGCGAAAGACATGACGATGCAGGACGAACAGGTTCTCGATCTCGCCCATCTGGGACATCTCGAACTGCTCACGCCGAAACCGGACGAGAGCCTGCGCTTCTTCATCGACGTGCTCGGGATGACCGAAAGCGGCCGGCAGGGCGACTCCGTCTATCTCCGCGGCTGGGACGATTACGAGCGGCACTCGCTCAAGCTGACCGCCTCGAAGAAACCCGGCATGGGGCACATGGCTTTTCGGGCGAGAAGCCGGCAGGCGCTGGAGCGCCGCGTCGCGGCTTTGAAAGGGTCCGGCTATGACATCGGCTGGACGGACGGCGATCTCGGCCACGGTCCGGCCTTCCTCTGCCGCGATCCGGACGGACACCAAATCGAGCTCTATTACGAGACCGAGTGGTATGCCGCGCCGCCCGAACTGAAGCCTGCCCTCAAGAACCAGGCCCAGCGCTTTCCGGCGCGCGGCGTCAGCGTGCGCCGCCTCGATCACCTGAACTGTCTTGCGTCCGACATTCGCGCGAACCGCATCTTCTTCGAGCAGTATCTCGGCTGCCGCCTCACCGAGCAGATCGTTCAGAACGACGGAACCGAGGCTGGCATGTGGATGACGCTCACCAACAAGAGCTACGACTTCGCCTTCACCCGCGACCACACGAACGCGAAGGGGCGCTTCCATCATCTGACCTATGCCCTCGACAGCCGGGAGGATGTCCTAAGAGCGGCAGACATCTTTCTCGAAGCGGGCGTTCCCATCGAATCCGGCCCTCACAAGCACGCGGTTCAGCAGACCTTCTTCCTCTATGTCTACGAGCCGGGCGGCAACCGGGTCGAGGTCTGCAACGCAGGCGCCCGCCTGATCCTCGCACCGGACTGGAAGCCGATCGTCTGGACGGAGGAGGAACGCAAGAAGGGGCAGGCCTGGGGCATGAAGACGGTCGAGTCGTTCCACACCTATGGAACCCCGCCTGTGGAGGATTTAGGCTGACTCAAGCCTCTGATATCTGAACTCTCGAGATTTGAACGTCTCACGCCGAGCTGCAGAGACGGCGGGGAGCGCTCGGCCGAGCCGATAGGCGTGCTTGCTCTTGCTGATTTCCCGATGTCGCTGCCGATGAAGCAATGGCAAGTTGCGACCGTTGCTGAGAGCTTAAGCCAGTACTTCCTCGGCAGGCGTGTAGGGGAGGCCATGCGCCTCCGCTACCGGACGGCAGACGATCTTGCCCGCATGAACATTGAGCCCGTCACGCAGGAACCGATCATCCTTCACAGCCTGAAGCCACCCCTTGTCCGCCAGCGCCAGCGTGAAGGGCAAAGTGACGTTGTTGAGCGCGAAGGTGGAGGTGCGTGCCACGGCTCCGGGCATATTGGTCACGCAGTAATGGACCACGTCGTCGATGATGTAGGTTGGTTCGGAATGCGTGGTCGGGCGCGAGGTTTCGGAGCATCCGCCCTGGTCGATGGCGATGTCGACGATGACGGATCCGGCCTGCATCGACCGCACCATATCGTGCGTGACGATCTTCGGCGCGGCTGCCCCCGGCACGAGGACGGCGCCGATGAGAAGGTCCGCTTGACGCACCGCTTGGGCAATGGATTCTCGGGTCGAGAACAACGTGCGTACGGACGAGCCGAACTGCGACGAGAGACGCCGCAGCACGTCCGCCGAGCGGTCGATGACAGTCACATGGGCTCCCATGCCGAGTGCAATGGCGGCGGCATGGGAGCCTGAGACACCACCCCCGAGAATGACGACTTCAGCGCCGGGCACTCCGGGTACGCCGCCCAGGAGAACACCGCGTCCACCCTGCGCCTTCTCGAGACAATGCGCGCCCACCTGAGGCGCAAGACGTCCAGCTACTTCCGACATCGGGGTGAGGAGCGGAAGCGCGCCCGAGGGCGAGGTTACTGTCTCGTAGGCGATGCAGGTGGCGCCGCTGGCCATCAGGTCCTTGGTTTGTTCAAGGTCTGGAGCAAGATGAAGATAGGTGAACAGAATCTGTTCAGGGCGAAGGCGCCTGCGCTCCTCCGGCAAGGGCTCCTTGACCTTCACGACCATCTCGGCCTCCATGAAGATCCGACCCGGTCCATCGACGATGACGGCACCTGCAGCTTCGTATTCGCCATCCGCCAGTCCCGCGCCGAGCCCTGCGCCGCGCTCGACCATTACGCTATGCCCGTGATGAACAAGTTCTGCGACGGAGGAGGGCACGAGACCAACCCGGTACTCGTGGTTCTTGATCTCTTTGGGAACACCGATGCGCATGGCTCTTCTCACGGTTTCTTGTCGTCAAACGCGGCACTTACACGGGCTCGTCGACACGCCCGAGAGAACGGATATCATGGTGCCGATATGCCCGCGCTCGACTATTAAGGGTGGCGATAAGGCAAGAATGTCACCTGTGACCCGAATAAGCAATCCGCAGGCGGAGCACTCAAGGAATACATCGTAGGTGCGGGCTTTCGGTGCGGTCGCGGGACGCCAGCCCGACTCCTGCCACAAGGCCGATATTCCGGATGTCGCTCACGTGCTGACAACTCCTGAGGCTGTGCACGGCTTGCTGCATGTCCCAAGGGAGGAACTCCGCGTCAGCAGCGACTCGTCCGCATAGATGTCGAGAGTCGCGAGGCCTGCGGCAGGAGGGCCTGAGACGCCATCAAGCAGTGCCGGCGCTCATCGTCGATCGATTGCTTTAACCTAGCCGGAAGCTTCCTGACGTGGTCATGGACGGTGCAGCATTCTAGGACCTGATGTATCCGGGATATTTGGCCTTGATCTCGTCCACATGAGCCAATGTCCCGGAGAGATGCTCCCGCAAATGCTGCTGCGCCTCGTTGGGTTTGCCATCGGCGATGGCCTGCACGATCAGCCTGTGATGATGCATGATGTCTTGAGCCTTGCCTGGAGTGGGAAGGTGCAGGCGGCGTAGACGATCGATATGTCCGCTGCGGCTGCGTACGAGTGTCCAGAGATCGTGCATCTTGGCGGCTTCGTAGAGATGCTGGTGGAACGCCTGATCGGCCACCGTAAAGGCCTCGAAATCTTCGGCCTCCATAAGCGCCTGCTGCTGGGCGAGGAACCCCTGGAGCCTTGCGATCAGCCTCTGATCAGGCGCGAGTGCCAGGCTCCGAACGATCTCAAGCTCCAAAGAACGGCGCAGGAAGTGCGCCTGGTGGGCAAGCGTCAGGTCGATCGGGCTGACCATTGTCGCATGCTGCGGGAAGATCTCGACCAAGCCTTCCTCTTGGAGCTTCAGGAGAGCATCGCGGATCGGAGTTGAGCTAAGGCCGAATTCCTTCTGCAGGATGAGGCGGTTCAGCACCGTTCCCGGAGTCAATGCGAGAGAGAGAATAGCTTCTCGCAAATGCTCGAAAACCTGGGGCGCCGCATGGCGCGACCTGTCCCGGGGCCGCAACGAGCTCACCGTTAAGGTATCCATTACCTTGTCCTTTCTCGGATTCCTGCCCGACCATTGAAGCGTCATTACATCAGAAAGCTGCATCAGAATACAAGTTGACAGACTAATGCATTAGAGTTTTAGTGACCAACATTCCCATTGGAATATCCAGACGCAAGCCCGCAGAGACGGGTGATCGCCAACTTATTCGAACCATAGGAGGAAGCGCATGACCGCGCTGAAACTGTTGTCCGCCGCTATCCTGGGCGTTGCGATCTCTGCCCCTGCGCTCGCTGCCGGGTATCCGGAAAAGCCTGTAACCGTGGTCGTGCCTTTCCCGGCAGGCGGAGCCTCCGATACGACGGCCCGCGTCACCACTCAGAAGATGCAGGAAAGCCTCGGACAACCCATCGTAGTCGAAAACAAGCCTGGTGCGAACGGCTCCCTCGGGGCCGGTCAGGTCGCAAAGGCAAAGCCCGACGGCTACACCCTGATCGTGGGCTCGATCGGCGTCTATGCCATCAACCCGGCTCTCTACAAGAGCCTGCCCTACGATCCGACCAAGGACTTCGATCTCCTCACGGTCGCGGTGCGCACCCCGAACGTTCTCGTGGCCAATCCCAGCTTCCCCGCCAACAACGTTCAGGAACTCGTTGCCTACCTGAAGAAGAATCCTGAGAAGGTCACATTCGCCTCGTCCGGTGCAGGCTCGTCCGATCACCTGACCGCAGCCCTGTTCTGGCAGAAGACGGGCACCACAGGCGTCCATGTGCCTTATAAGGGCGGTGCTCCGGCGATCACAGACCTGATCGGCGGCCATGCCGAGGTGTCCTTCCAGAACCTCGGGGCCGTATCGAACCATATCAAGGCTGGCAAGCTGAAGCTCCTCGCCATCACGAGCGATAAGCGGAATTCGGCCTTCCCGGACACGCCGACGATGAAGGAGGCCGGAGTCGAGGGTGTCGAGGTCTATTCCTGGCAGGCTGTTGCCGCCCCCAAGGGGCTTCCGGCCGATGTGAAGGGCAAACTCGAGCAGTCGTTGACGGCCGCCCTGAACTCACCTGACGTGAAGGGCAAGTTCAGCGACATCGGCTTCGAGGTCGTCGCCAGTACGAGTGGACAATTCTCCGAATTCCTCGGCCAGGAAATCAACCGCTGGAAAAATGTCGTCGAGACCGGAAAGATCACGGCAGATCAATAAGGCCCAACTTTTGCGGGACAGCCTGAGCGGCTGTCCTGCTTTCTCATATTGTTCAAGTGCACCGCTCGTCCCCTGAGGACCAACCAGCTCCATCGCCGCTGCGGCGCACGAATCGATTTTTAGGATCACTGCCTCGGGAGGACGCTCGTGATGTCATACGTGCTCCAAAAAAAGGATTTCTGGGCTGGCGCTCTCTACATTGCCCTCGGGGCGGCCGCCTTCTGGATCGGGCGTGATTACCCGATGGGCTCGTCGGTGCGCATGGGTGCCGGCTATTTCCCCGCTGTTCTGAGCGTCGCCCTTGTCCTCATCGGGTTTGCGTCCGTGGCGCGATCCTTCTTCCAGGAAGGCGAGGCCGTCGGCGCAATAGCGTGGAAGCCGCTTCTCCTTATCGTCGGGGCCACGGCTCTGTTCGGGGTTCTGCTCCAGACCCTGGGGCTTGCGGTTGCATTGATCGTCCTTGTGCTGGTGAGCGCCGCTGCCAGCCAGCATTTCCGTATCGAGCTCAAGGCATCCATCGGGCTGGTTTTGCTGGTTGCGTTCTGCGCCCTCGTCTTTGTCAAGGGGCTCGGCGTTCCACTGCCGCTCCTCGGCTCGTGGTTTGGTGAGTAGAGGCCCGGACGATGGAAACGCTTTCGAATCTATGGCTTGGGCTGGAGACGGCTCTATCCTTCTGGAACCTCGTCTACTGCATGATCGGGGTGTTCCTCGGCACCGCCATCGGCGTGCTCCCGGGCCTTGGGCCGGTCGCTACGATTGCGATGCTCCTTCCGGTCACCTTCGGGCTCCCGCCCGTATCGGCGCTGATCATGCTGGCAGGCATCTATTACGGCGCGCAGTACGGGGGCTCGACAACTGCAATCCTCGTCAATCTGCCTGGTGAATCATCCAGCGTTGTCACCGCTCTCGACGGCTACCAGATGGCCCGTCAGGGCAAGGCAGGCACGGCTCTTGCGACGGCCGCCATCGGATCTTTCTTCGCCGGTACGGTCGCCACGATCCTCCTGGCCATCTTCGCTCCGCCGCTTGCGGATCTCGCCCTGCGGTTCGGACCAGCGGAATATTTCTCGTTGATGGTGCTCGGGCTCGTTGCTTCCATCGTGCTCGCCCATGGCTCCCTGCTGCATGCCTTCGGCATGATCATCCTGGGCCTTCTCCTGGGCCTGATCGGCACTGACGTGAATTCCGGAACAACCCGGTTCACCTTCGGGCTGCCGCAGATGGCGGACGGCATCGGTTTCGTCGTCGTGGCCATGGGAGTTTTCGGCATCGGTGAGATCATCGGCAATCTGGAGAATGAATCCACGCGCACGGTAATGCTGAAGAGCGTCACCGGCCTCATGCCGACAAGGGATGATCTCAAACGGATCGCCGCGCCCATTCTTCGCGGAACGGCTCTCGGCTCGATGCTGGGCATCCTGCCGGGTGGTGGCGCCATGCTCGCTTCCTTTGCCGCTTACACCCTCGAGAAGAAGGTCTCGAAAACTCCGGAGCGGTTCGGCAAAGGCGCTATCGAGGGTGTCGCGGGACCGGAGAGTGCCAACAATGCCGGTGCGCAGACATCCTTCATCCCGATGCTGACGCTTGGCATTCCATCCAACCCCGTCATGGCCTTGATGATCGGCGCGATGATCATGCAGGGCATTCAGCCGGGTCCCTCGGTGATGACCGAGCAGCCGGTGCTCTTCTGGGGGCTCATCGTCTCCATGTGGATCGGCAATCTTTTCCTTCTCGTCCTCAACCTGCCGCTGATCGGACTATGGGTGCGGATGATCTCCGTGCCGTACCATTTCCTGTATCCGGCTATCCTGGTCTTCTGTGCCATCGGCGTGTTCAGTCTCAACAATGCGACCTTTGACGTCTACCTGATGGCGATCTTCGGATTCCTCGGGTACGTCTTCCGCAAGCTCGATTGCGAACCGGCTCCGATGCTGCTCGGCTTCATCCTTGGGCCCATGATGGAAGAGCACCTGCGCCGGGCCATGCTGATCTCCAAGGGCGACGCTACGGTTTTCCTGAGCCGTCCGATCAGCGCGACGATGCTGATCCTGGCGCTCGTTCTGCTCGCAACCGTCCTCGCTCCGGTTGTTCGCCGGAAGCGCGAAGAGGCCTTCCAGGAAGAGGGCTGAGCCTCCTCTTTGATCCCGCATCATTCGATTTCAAAGGCAAAGCGTTAGTCCCATGACAGCCAAAACGAAAAGGCCTGAAGACCTCCGTAGCGCGCGATGGTTCGCCCCCGACGACCTGCGCGGTTTCGGTCATCGCTCCCGCATCATGCAGATGGGCTACGCTCCCGAGGATTGGGTCGGACGTCCGGTCATCGCGATCATCAACACCTGGTCGGACATCAATCCCTGCCATGCCCACTTCAAGCAGCGTGTCGAGGACGTGAAGCGCGGCGTCTTTCAGGCCGGCGGCTTTCCCATCGAGCTGCCTGCGATCTCATTGTCGGAAAATTTTGTCAAACCGACCACCATGCTCTACCGCAACATGCTGGCCATGGACACGGAAGAGCTCATTCGTTCCCATCCGGTCGATGGTGTCGTCCTCATGGGCGGCTGCGACAAGACGACCCCCGGCCTGCTCCTGGGCGCGACGAGCGCCAACCTCCCGTCGATCTTCATCCCGGCCGGGCCCATGCTGCGCGGAAACTGGAAGGGCAGGATTCTGGGCTCCGGCTCCGATGCCTGGAAGTATTGGGACGAGCGCCGGGCCGGCAACATCACCAAGGAGGATTGGGTGGAGGTCGAGGGCGGCATTGCCCGCAGTCACGGACACTGCATGACCATGGGCACGGCCAGCACCATGACGGCGATCGCCGAATCCATCGGCATGACGCTGCCGGGGGCTTCCTCCATTCCTGCCGCCGACGTCAACCACATCCGCATGTGCGCGGAAGCAGGCCGGCGTGCGGTCGAGATGGTGTGGGAAGACCTTACGCCTGACAGGATCCAGACTCGGCCTGCCTACGAGAATGCAATCGCCGTCGCCATGGCCATGGGCTGCTCCACGAACGCCGTGATCCACCTCATCGCCATGGCCCGCCGGGCCGGGCACGATATCGGCCTCGACGATTTCGAGATCGCCAGCCGCAAGGTCCCGGTGATCGCGAACGTGCGTCCGAGCGGTGCAGCCTACCTGATGGAGGACTTCTATTTCGCAGGAGGGCTGCCGGCGCTCATGACGCGCATCGGAGGGCATCTGCACCTCCACTGCCTCACGGTGACCAGCAGGACCCTGGGCGAGAACATCGCTCGCGCGGAAGTCTACAACGACGATGTCATCCGCACGGTCGACAATGCCATCTACGAGGAAGGCGCGCTGGCCGTGCTCAAGGGCAATCTTGCGCCGGACGGATGCGTCATGAAGCCGAGCGCCTGCGAGCCGCGCCTGCGCAAGCATTCAGGGCCGGCCCTCGTCTTCGATGACTACCCGTCCATGAAGGCTGCCATCGACGATGACGATCTCGATGTGACGGCGGATCATATTCTGGTCCTGCGCAATGCAGGCCCGCAGGGAGGCCCCGGAATGCCGGAATGGGGCATGCTGCCGATCCCGAAGAAGCTCGTGAAGCAGGGGGTGCGTGACATGCTGCGCCTGTCCGATGCCCGCATGAGCGGCACGAGCTATG
>NZ_JAFEMD010000026.1 GCF_016892765.1 Microvirga arvi | reverse complement strand
GGTCATTGACCACTATCCCGGCATTCACCGGGTCGGCAAAATGATCCTTCGGACCTTCACCTTCCATTCATGGAAGGCATCCGATCACCTGCTCACCGCCATCGAGCTCCTGCAGACGCTTTACGCCTCTGGCCAGCGCAAGCTCCCGGCTGGCGTCCCGACCGCTTTCATGACACCTGCTTGGCGAAAGCTCATTGGGAAAGGCGCCTCTGTCGACCGGCGGGCCTGGGAGATCGGCGTCATCGTCGCCCTTCGAGATCGGCTGCGGGCAGGAGATATCTGGGTGGAGGGAAGCCGGTCCTACCGGGCGTTCGACGACTTCCTCCTGCCTTCAGCGGCATTCGCCATCCGTCGTCAGAGTAGTGAACTCGGTCTTGCTGTTCCTGACAGCTTCCAGGCTTGGCGTGAGGAGCGCTGTGCCACACTGGATCGGCGGCTTCGCGAGGTTGGAGTGCAGGCTGAAGCCGGCGAGCTTTCCGAGGCAGTTATCTCATCGGCAGGGCTTTCGATCAGCCCGATCCGCCAGAACGATACCGGCATTGATGATATCGCCCGGCGGCTATACAGCATGCTTCCCCGTCTGCGGATCACCGATCTTCTCGCCGAGGTCCACAGCTGGACGAACTTTGCGGATCGATTCAGCCATCTCCGATCCGGGGCACCTCCAGAGAACCCAGTCGCTCTCAAAACGGCCATTCTGGCGGACGCAACCAATCTGGGGCTGGCACGAATGGCGCGGAGCTCTGGCCTCTTCAGCCATTCTCACCTGCTCTGGACGGCGGAGTGGCACATTCGCGATGAGACTTATCAGGCTGGGCTGGCTGCCCTGGTCGATGCCATCCATGCTCAGCCCTTCACCGTCGTCTGGGGTGATGGCGCCACTTCATCCTCGGATGGTCAGTTCTTCCGAGCGGGTGGGCATGGGCAAGGCCGCGCCGATCACAACGCCCGCTACGGCTCAGAGCCAGGAGCGAAGTTCTACACGTTCATCTCCGATCGGTTTGCACCATTCCACACTCAGGTGATTGCCGCCAACGCCAGCGAAGCGCTCCATGTTCTGGATGGCTTGCTGCACCACGAAAGCACGCTCGCGATCCGGGAGCATTATACCGACACTGGAGGTGTCACCGAGCACGTGTTCGGCCTGTGCCATCTCCTCGGCTTCCGGTTTGCCCCACGGATTCGGGATCTTGCCGATCGCCGCCTTTATGTCACCGGCGACCGGGCTGATTACGGCAGCCTCGGCGTGATGATTGGAGGTTCAATCAACCTCCACTGCATCAAGGAGAACTGGGACGAAGTCCTGCGGATGGCAGGTTCAATCCGGGCTGGCACGGTTGCACCCTCGGTGCTGATGCGTCGGCTCTCGGCTTATCCGCGCCAGAATGCTCTCGCCAAGGCTCTTCGAGAAATCGGTCGTTTGGAACGCACGCTGTTCACGCTCGACTGGATCTCGGACCCGGCTCTGCGCCGGCGCACCAATGCTGGGCTCAACAAGGGCGAGGCTCGCAATGCTCTGGCCCGAGCCCTATTCTTCCACCGCCATGGCGAACTCCGGGACCGGACCTTTGAGAACCAGCGCTACCGCGCCTCCGGCCTCAACCTGACGATCGCCGCCATCATCCTCTGGAACACGGTCTATCTCAGCCGAGCCGTTGAGGAGCTCCGCTCCGGTGGCGGGCACCTGCCGGATGAGCTCCTGGCCCATATCGCACCGCTGGGCTGGGAGCACATCAGCTTCAATGGGGATTATGTTTGGCCGACCAAGCCCCTCATCGGGCACTTCCGTCCCCTCCGAAGTCCACGCTCGCCCTTCCTCGAAGCGGCTTAGCGTAGGATTCCGGGAAGATTCTGCGATGACCCCGGCCAGCGATCGCAGCCAAGCTCCCGCGTTGAATGGTGACTTGCCGTAGGCCTCCCCGGTGCAGTAACTGACCTCCCATGTGAGGGCTCCGCGGTGGACTGGGACAAGATCAGGCTGTTCTACGAGGTGACGGAGGCTGGCAACTTCACTCGGGCCGGCGACAAGCTGGGCGTCAATCAGTCATCCATCAGCCGCCAGATCAGTGCGCTTGAGCAGGACCTCAAGGTTCCGCTGTTTCACCGCCATGCCCGTGGTCTCATTCTGACGGAGCATGGTGAGGTGCTCTTCAAGGCGGCCCAGGACATGCGCCTGCGCCTCGAGCGAACGCGC
Organism: Microvirga arvi; assembly: GCF_016892765.1. Taxonomy (GTDB): domain Bacteria; phylum Pseudomonadota; class Alphaproteobacteria; order Rhizobiales; family Beijerinckiaceae; genus Microvirga; species Microvirga arvi. The sequence goes on along the minus strand of NZ_JAFEMD010000026.1, from coordinate 81,386 downwards.
CAGCGGCTCACCGAGACCAGTGAGCGGCCTGCCGGAGAGCTTAAGGTCACCGCTACCGTGGGGATTGGTGGCATCTGGCTGGCCCAGCGCGTCACGGAGTTTCTCGATCTCTATCCCGAGATCCGCATCCAGCTGATCCTCACCCAGGACGAGTTGGACCTGTCGATGCGGGAGGCTGACATTGCCATTCGGCTGCGGCGGCCGGCTCAGCCGGAAATGATCCAGCGGCGCCTGTTCACCATTCACTACCATGCTTATGCCGCCCATAGTTACATTGAGAAGTTCGGCGACCCTCAGGCGGTGGCGGATCTCGACGGCCACCGCCTCATCAGTCTGGGCGGCGAGCAGCCGCCGTTCGTTCTTGAACTTCATCAGCTGGCGACCTGGGGACGCCCTGCGAAGGATCCGCGCCTGAGCCGATTGATTGTGAATGACAGTCTTGCACTACGGCGGGCGATCGAGACGGGCGCCGGGGTTGGGATGGCGCCGGACTATGCGATGAGCAACAACCGGCATGTGAAACAGGTGCTGTGCGATATCGAGATGCCGACCCTCGACTCCTATCTGGTATTTCCCGAGGAGGTGCGCTCTGTTGCCCGGCTTCAGGTGTTCCGGGACTTTCTGGTGACCAAAGCGCAAAGCTGGGCCTATTAGGGTCCAAGGCACCTGGGCCCTGCTCGTGTCACAGCAATGTATGGGCTGGTCACAGCGCCTATTCGGTGCGGCGCAGCGGCTTGATCTCGGGATCGCCCAGCCAGGCGCACGCCTCTTCAAGTGTCCTGAACGTGTGCTCGACCTGAGTAAATGGCAGCGGCCACTGCCTTGGGCTAGGATCGTTCAGAAGTTCTGCAGTCCACGTGACCTGATCGGTGCGCGCGCCACTCCGCACGATGCTCCCAATGATCTCACCGTCCAGCAGAAGATCGTAGCTGCCGGGAGCCAGTTGGATAAGACGATAGGGCATCTGCTTGCAGTCTCGTTGTCGGGGCTGAACCCGGGCCGGTTATCGTGGTGAGTAGGCACCTTATGGGGCAAAGCACAGATGGACAGTGATCGCAACAGCCCCTGAAAGAACTCAGCTGTGAGCACACCCGGCCAGCTGCCTTGATCACATCTGCTGAGCGGATACAGTACCACTGATGCGAGAGGCTGCACTGCCTGATGTGAAGGTGGCCAAGAGATTAGGTGGGCGCCCTCATGATCCTGCACAACAGAGGGAAGAGTTTCGTGGCGACAGGGACGGTGAAGTGGTTCAACGAGCAGAAGGGTTATGGCTTCATTCAGCCGGACAGCGGCGGCAAGGACGTGTTCGTGCACATTAGTGCGGTCGAGCGTGCTGGCCTGCGTGGCCTGGCGGAAGGCCAGAAGATCACCTATGAGGTCGAGGCCGACCGCCGCTCCGGCAAAGAGTCAGCCGTCAATCTGAAGACAGCCTGATCAGAGCCGCAGACGCTCAATCAGGCTGCTCCGCAGAGGCTGGCTGGCCCGTAGCGGAGTTGAGCGCTCGTCGGGCCGGTCAGCGTCGGCGAGGGCTCAAGGACCGGGCGAGATCGCGGACGACGCTGTCCTCGATGTTGAGATCATCCTGATCGTGCTCATCTTCAGCCTCAGCCGACACAGAGGGTGCAACCGGCTGGGGAGCAGGCGCTTGCGGCTGGTGGGATCCCACGCGGCCGTCCAGGGTATCGAGCAGGCTGTGGAGCGCCGCGTCTGTAATCTCCACCTCAGGTGCTGCGGGCAGCCCGGCCAGAGCCATGGCGCGGCTTTGATAGGCAGAATCTTCCGTGACCTCCGGACCAAACCAGGCCAGCGGCTGAAACTTGCGGGCCTGCTGGCTCTGCTCGAACGTGAGCGTGATCAGATCCAGCGGTCCGGGTGTAAGGAAGCGGCAGATCATGATCGTTTGGGTGCCGATGGCCAGGTTGACACTCAGGTATTCCACCTGTCCGGCCGTCAGCTCCAGCAGAGCCTCGGCCTGAGAGCGGGGAATATCCGCGGCCTCCTCAACAGGGCCACTTGGGTGATTGGAGACCAGGATGAGCTGACCCGTCTCGCCCTCCACCTGCACATGAGTGCTCCGGCCTGGCCGCTCCGGGAAGTAGCCCTGCCGGATGTGTTGGCCTCCCCTCTCCTTCTCAATCAGGCGCGCCAGGGAGGAGGCAAGCAGAAAGACGCGGGCGGTGCTCATCATATATCAGCCTTCCACAAAGGGTGCCGCTGGTCACCCAGCTGCTGTCAGGTTACGGTGTGACGATGGGCAGGAAAAGCGCGTTCGTCACCGTCTTCGGCAGGCGAAGAGGTAACAGAGTGCTCCGGTCCGGATCCATGACAGCTGCCAGACGAGGTGGTGACAGCCACCGGTAGGTTGTCGTACCTGGCTGTGCGATCATTGCACATAAGCTGGTGCCCACATGACGCACCTCTGCTGCGCCTTAATGAGAGGAGGCTGACATGCCCCTCAAAGACCTGCTGCTCGTGATCGGCAAAGAGACGGGAGCTGGCGGGCTCTATGCTCTGGAGCTTGCCCGGCGCAGTGGCGCGGCACTGACGGTTACGTCGTCCGGGGCAGTTCCCAGCCTGCCTGCGTCCTATGGGCTGGACGGGAGGCCGAGGGGCCTCCGTCCTTTCGTCACTCAGCTATCGCGCCTGTGATCATACCCAGAGAATCCGTCGCCGCACCGATCCGCCAGTCTCATGTCTTCTTCAGGCGGACCTCTGCGGCGTAGATCTCTTCGTCCCGGCGTGGTTTCCAGTCGATCCGGTTGGCAACGCCGTAGAAATCCGGCTGGGAATAGAGCAGAAGCCACGGAGGATCCTTATAGAAGATCTCGAGCATCTCGTTGACGAGCGTCTGCTGCTCTCTGGAATTGCGTGCCGACGAGAGACGATGCCACCGCTTCTCCCACTCAGGGTTCATCCACTCGGCATAGTTTGCGCCAGCCGTTCTCGACGAGAATAGGCTCATGTCGTAGATCTGGCTCCACGTGGCCCCGCCCGACCCGAGCATGAAGAGCGGGCCGGCATCATGGGTACGCGTCAGGGGTTGGAAGCCGGACACAAAGTCAAGAAGCTCCACTTTCGTCTCAACTCCGATATCCGTAAGGTACTGGCCAACAGCCATTGCAACATTGCCATCGGATAGGTAGCGACCGTTCGGGGCTTGGAACGTGAGCCTGAAGCGGACGCCATCTGGTCCCCTTCGATAACCAGCCTCGTCCAGCAGCGCCTCCGCCTTCTCGGGATCATAGGGATACGGCTTCAGGTCCGGATGGCCGACATTGGCCGGTCCGGTTGCACGCTGGCACTCCGCCCCGAGCAACGTTCTGCAGATCGACGGTACGTCGACTGCATATTGGAGGGCTCGACGCACCTCCGGCTTCTGGATCGCGGAACCGCCCGGAGATTGTTTCGCGAAGGACTCCTTCTGATTGAAGCCGATGTAGATCCGGCGGGTTCCAATGACCGCCTTCACCTCAGCCCGCCCGCTTGCGTTGATCGCTTGCTGCTGGTCGGGAAGGAAGTTAGCCACGATGTCTACATTCCCGGCGATCAACTCGGCCGCACGCGTGCTTGCGGCCGGGATGACTCGCCACACGAGCGTCTTGAAGGAGCTGTCCCGAAGCGTAAATTCCGGACGCTTCTCCAGGACAACCCGATCGTCCTTAATCCATCGGACGAGGCGGTAGGGTCCCGAAGAGACAGGCCGTCGCGCAGCATCGCTCGGGCTCATCTTCTCATACGAGTCCTTGCAATGGATGAAGACACGGCTGATGAGACCCGGAGCGATAGGCTGAAAGCTCTTCGTCTTGATGACGGCCACGTCTGACGAAGCCGCATAGGCCCCGTCGAAGCCGAGCGAGTTGAAGACGAAGCCGGGCGTATTCCCGTTGAACTTGAGCTGCGGATCAGCAGCTCGGTTGAAAGTATATGCCACGTCTTCCGCGGTCAGAGGTTCTCCGTCTTCGCAGACAAGTCCACTGCGAATCTTGAAGGAGATCTCCGTTCCGGCCTCGTTGTAGCTGTAGCTCTCGGCAATGAACGGGACGATGTCGCCGGAATCCTCCGTTCGCAGGAGAGTACCCCACAGATGCATCGCGATGTTCGTTCCGTTGGTCGACCTGATCTCCGCCGGCTCGAGAGTCTCAAGGTCGACGCTCTGGGCAATGACGAGAGTGTCCGCGGAGGGTGCCTGTGCGTGCACCGAGCCAACGAAAGACAGGAGGATTCCTAGCCCGATAAGACCTGTTCGCATGCTGCTTTCCCACTAGAATTGACTTCAACCTGAGATCTCGGTTCCGCCTTTAATGGCGCGGCCGTTTTACGGTTCCGTCTCCAATGAATTGCTTGGTTTCGGGGATGTTTTATGATCGCGGCTTTCCTCCTTGAATGCGGGGCCGGGCTCCATCACCGCCTCAGACAGGCGGCGAAATGTCCGGGCCTCTTCTCCTCCAGCACTGGAACGGTCTCGGCGCATGCCTTCGTGGCCAGCGGGCAACGTGTGCGGAACACGCAGCCAGAGGGAGGATTAATTGGGCTCGGAATGTCGCCCTCCAGCACCTTCCGTTCGTAGGTCGCTTCCGGATCCGGGATCGGGATGGCGGACAGAAGGGCCTCTGTATAGGGGTGGATCGGGTTTCGGTAGAGCGACTCGCTGGGTGCGTTCTCGACAATCCGGCCAAGGTACATGACGATGACGCGGTCACTGATGAACTCCACGACTGAGAGGTCGTGCGCAATGAAGAGAATGGTGAGGCCGAACTGCTCCTTCAGGTCCTGAAGCAGATTGATGACCTGGGCCTGAATCGATACATCGAGCGCCGAGACGGGCTCGTCTGCAAGGATGAAGCGCGGATTGACCGCAAGGGCCCGGGCGATGCCGATGCGCTGACGCTGCCCGCCCGAGAATTCGTGCGGATAACGGTCGAGGTGGTGGCGCGACAATCCAACCGCCGCCAGGAGTTCCACGATACGATCGCGCCGCTCGGTCGGATCCCACAGGCCGTGGATACGATAAGCCTGCATGATCGTATCTTCGACGGTCAGCCTCGGATTGAGGCTCGCATAGGGATCCTGGAAGACGATTTGCATCTCCTTCCTGTAATCGCGCATCCGCTTCGCGGAAACTTTCGCAATGTCGACCCCATCGAACATGATCTCGCCGGATGTCGGCTCGGTCAGGCGAAGCAGCGCCCGTCCCGTCGTCGTTTTCCCAGAGCCCGACTCGCCGACGAGCCCGACGACCTCGCCAGCCTTGACGGTAAATGAGACGTCCTCGACCGCCTTCACGTTCGCGACGACGCGCGGAATGAGCCCCCCCATGATCGGGAAGTATTTGCGAAGGTTACGGACGTCGAGCAGTGCTGAGGACGGCGCAGCGACATTGTGCTCGGCATCGGTCAGGAGACTTGTCATGTGATCAACTCCTGCTTGAGTGAGAGGTCGGGCCAGCGCAGGCAGCGCACCATATGGCGGTTGCCGGAATCCTCAAGCGGCGGCAGCGTCTCACGGCATGTCTCGCGGACGTGCTTGCATCGGTTGCTGAAGGTGCAACCGGGCGGCAGGTGCAGCGGGTTCGGGACGTTCCCGGGTATCGCCGCAAGACGCGTCCGACGCGGCCCATCGCGATTGACGCGCGGGATCGACCCCATGAGCCCAGCCGTGTAAGGCATTTTGGGGTCGGCGAAGATCGCTTTGACGTGTCCTTCCTCGACGGCCCGGCCGCCATACATCACGACGACGCGGTCAGCCATCTCGGCCACGACACCGAGGTCGTGAGTGATGAAGAGGATTGCCATGCCGAGCTCGCGCTGGAGCCGCCTCATGAGTTCGAGTATCTGCGCCTGGATCGTCACGTCGAGCGCCGTGGTCGGCTCATCCGCGATAAGAAGCTCTGGGTTGCAGGAAAGGGCCATGGCGATCATGACGCGCTGGCGCATGCCGCCCGACATCTGGTGCGGAAAGTTGTCGATGCGCTTGCCCGGCTCCGGAATGCCGACAAGTTCCAGCATGTCAATCGCCCTGCGGCGCGCTTGGTGAGCCGAGAGGCGCTGGTGGAGCCTGATCACCTCCACGATCTGGTGTCCGACGGTCTTCACCGGATTGAGGCTCGTCATCGGCTCCTGAAAGATCATAGCGATCTCGTTGCCGCGGATGCGCCTCATCTCCGATTTCGATTTCTGGAGGAGGTCCTGCCCCTTGAAGAGGATCCGCCCCCCGGCGAAGCGGCCGGGCGGCTGAGGGATCAGTCGCATGACCGACAAGCTCGTCACCGATTTACCGGAGCCGGACTCCCCAACGACCGCCAAGGTTTCCCCCTTGTCGATGTGGAAGCTAACGCCGTCGACTGCCTTCACCGTTCCGGCGTCGCTGTCGAAATAGGTCTTGAGGTCACGGACCTCGAGGAGGTGCGACGTCCCGGATGATGACGGGAGCGGCGGAGTCGCCGTGAAGCTCACGGGCGAATTGGGCGTCATGCGGCCTCCTTCAAGCTGGTGGAGAGCCCGAGTTCTCGGCCGAGCTCGTTGAGATCCTCGAACACCTCACGGTCCAGGGGTACGCCGGTTGCGAGCTTCTCGCGGGCGCGCCTATCCTCGATCTCGCCTGGCACCAGAACCTCGGAGTAGCCGGGGCGCAGCCGGCTCGCCTTGATCATGTCGATGAAGCGGCCCATGCGCGACCGGTACTCGGCGACAGGCAGGAACCATGCGATGTCGAAGGCGAGGAAGAGGTGAGAGACGTCCTGCCGGGCGAGATCGGAATAGGGCTGCGTTCCGAATGCGCCTCCCGAAAGCACTCCCGTCATCGCGTCGGTCATGAAGGACAGGCCGTAACCCTTGTACTGACCGATGCCGAGAAGCGCGCCCGTCATCGCAGCCGCAGGGTCGTCAGTCTCTTCGCCCTCCGGCGTGAGCGCCCAGTCCAGGGGCATCTTGCGCCCTTCCCGTGCGTACCACCTCATCATACCCTTGCCGGCTGTGGTCAAGGCTATGTCGAGCGACACCGGAAAACCGCGATCCGTGGGAGCAGCAATAGACCAGGGATTCGTGCCGACCACCGCTGTCGCCCCGCCCCATGGCGCCATCTCGGGACCAGCATTCGTCATTGCGAGGCCGATGCAATCGGCCTCCACCGCCTCGGCCGTGTGGACGGCCGACGAGCCGTAATGCGTGCCGCCGCGCACCAGCACCGATCCGATGCCGCACTCCTTGGCTTTCGCGACAGCCAAGCGCATGGCCCTAACGCCGGTGACGCTGCCCAGTCCATTGCAGGCATCCACAAGCGCAAGGGCGGGGCTTTCCTTCACGATTGTGAAAGGACCTGCCGGATCGATCAGCCGTTGCGCGATGCGGTCGCGGTAGGCGCGCAAGCGGCGAACTCCCTGTCCCTGTCCAGGATGGAAGCGCAACTCGCTATACATCAGGGCATGGGCCGAGATCGCCGCCTGCTCGCTATCGAGCCCCATTGTCTGGAAGGCATCAAGCGCGAACCGCCTGAGCCGCTCCGGGTCGACACAGATCATCGTGACCGTCACCGCTCAAGCCTCCAAGTCTAGCAGCGTTGCAATGTTCACGTCTCTCTGAACCACAGGCTCGATGAGGCCTTTCGAGTCCGTCATCAGCAGTGTCATGCCCGGGCCGTAGCCGGCGCGTGGGCCATCGGTCTGGCCGATGACCGCAACTCCGATTGCGCCCCTGAGATATCCGTGCTGGTACCGGCTGTCATAATCCTCAAGGGCCACGATATCGCCCAACTTGAGCCGGTCGAGACCCGCCGCCCTGATCGCATCTCGGTCGGTCGTCTGGATATGGAGACTTCCGCCCTCGCTCGTGAGTCCCGCGCCCGCTCCAAGCAGGTGGGCCGGGATCGTCGCCACAACCGGCACCCGCAGCTTGCCGCCGGCATTCGTCGGCGCGAGTGCCCTGAACAGGCGCGGCGAGAGGCTCTTCAATCGCATCGACGGGAAGCCTGCCACCTCCATTCCGACTCCAGTGGCACGGATAACGATCTTGTCGCCGACCGCGAGGCTTCGCCTCACATCTTTGGCGAAATGGACGATGACGTTCTCCGAGAAGCGACCTGACTTGCCCGTCACGACCCCCCGCGCCCCTCTGCCTTCTCCGCTCATCACCATGGCGTCGTTGCCAACGCAAGCGAAGACGTTGAGGCCGCGGTTGCCGAGGTCGGAGCCGTGGTGAATGCTCACGCCCGGGTGCACACAGTCCGCCATCCAACCGAAGGCGCTGTCGCCGACGGAGATGTTGTAGACGATCCCGCCGAACGTCGGCAGCAGGAACGGCGTCCCGTCGGCTGCGAGGCGATAGGGCTCCGCTGGCAGGCCCGGAAAGCTCGGGTGGACGATGGAACCGGACACGGAGACGACGACGAGACGATCCTCGTTGGTTTGAACAGACATGGGATCCCTTCGGACTTTCAGTTCGTAGTCAGGCCGAGATAGCGGCCGAGATTGGCGGTTTCGTCGATTACCCATTGGATGTTCGGTGTCGCACAGGTCATCAGGGTCAGAATTCCCGGTCCATGCCCTGTCATGACGGAATCGCCATGGATGCAAAGACCTATGCTCACGGCATCTTTCCGATAGCTCCGGCCGAAATGGTGATCCACGTGATTGATGACGACGAGGTCTCCAAGCTTCATTCTGTCGATTCCCAGGTCGGCCATCAGCGCCCTATCACCTGACATCAGGTCCTGGTCCACATATTCACTGTTGAGCTCCGCCCCCGATCCCATAATCCGGGCCGGCAATTCCATGGCGACCGGGACCCGGATCGTTCTCTCATTGACGGCCTCGATGCGCATCGCTTCCAGAAGGTGAGGACTCATCTTCTTCAATTCGATATGAGGATAATCGAGGAGCGCGAGCCCCCGACCCAAGGCCTCGATCTGGATCGTATCCCCGACGGCCAGCGCCTCGTAGGTTTCGTCACTGAAATCGATGAGCATGCGCGCATGCTCGCCGGTGACGATGCCCTTCTGCCCCTTGGCGAGCCCGCTCGTGACCGTCGCCTTGTTTCCGATGCATGTAAGATAATGTAGTGCGAAATCCTGTTTCTCGTCGCCATTAGCGATCGAGACGCCCGGCTCCACGTGATCGGCGGCCCACCCGAAGGCGGGATCACCGGTGCGGACATTGTAGACAATGCCGGCCATACCGGACAGGACGACGGCGAGACCGTCATTGTCTGGAATGTAGCCGGGCGCCCGAAGGGTTGGCTGGCTGACCGACCCGGCGACGGCCATGGCAACCAGTTGGTCTGCGTTCGTACGCAACACGTGAGCCCCCTATCCCTTTGTTGAAAAAAACCTTTTACGGCCGCCCGGCTGAAGCTCGGCTGCAGTCAAGATCGCGACTTGACAGCACCTTGCCGAGCGACTGTATTGTATAATAATCATACAGACCACAGGTTAGGCAAGTCGACAGTTCAATCTGTTTCTCCAGGTCTGGGCAGGCCGCCGTTCAGCGCGGTGCCTCCGGACAGATACACACGACAGTCATGCGCGTCCGGTCCGGAGGCGCATGGAGCAGAAACCACCTAGCAGTGGAATAAGAACGAGTATGACCAGAGCGACGAAGGCCATGATCAGAACTCTTCAGAGGGAAAAGAGAGCTATGAAGACCACTAAACTGACTCTGCTCGCCGGGGTAGTTATTGCCGCCGCGCCCGCGCTTGCGGCCGATCCCACGGTCCTGACGCTGTCCCAGGGCGTCGACGCGAGTACGCTCGATCCTGCCCAGGTGAGCTCGCGCAACGAATCGAATATGCTCGATAACTTGTTCGGAACGCTCTACAAAATCGGCGGGGATGGCCAGATCACTCCTTACTTCGCCAAGTCGTACAAGGTCTCCGATGACGGTACGAAGTGGGTGTTCACGCTCAACGAGGGTCTGAAGTGTCAGGACGGTGAAGCGCTGACCGCAGAGGATGTTGCCTATTCCTTCAACCGCGCCGCCGATCCGGCGTTGAAATTCACCGGAAACACGCCAGGCTTCGTTTACAGTTCGATCCAGTTCAAGAAAGCAACTGCCCTCAGCGACCTCGATGTCGAAATCGAGATTGGGCGCTACAATCCCATCGCACTCGGCATGATTTCCGAGGTCTATGTCCATTGCAAGGACTCTTACGCCAAGATGAGTCCGAACGATGCCGCGCGCAAACCCGTCGGCTCAGGTCCCTACAAGTTCGTCGAGTGGATCAAGGACGACCGAATCACATTCGAGAAAAACCCTGACTTCAAGCTCGCCCCTGCGAAGTTCGCGAAAGTCATATGGCGCGTCATTCCCGAGGGTTCGACCCGGGTTGCAGAACTGCTCGCCGGCAATGTCGACATCATCACCAACGTCTCGCCCGACCAGAAGGAAACGGTAGACAGAAGCGATGCTGCGAAAGTGGTCCCGATTGCGGGAACCCGGCGAATCTATGTTGGGTTCAATCAGAAGGAAAAGTTCCGGAACACCAAGGGCGGGCAAGCCATCGCCAAGCCGGAAGTGCGCCGTGCCCTGCAGTATGCCGTCGACGTTCCTACGATCTGCGCGACCCTGCTGAGCTTCGAGTGCGAACGCGCCACGAGTCCGGTCAACCCTCCGAACAACAACACTGCGCTCAAGCCCTTCCCCTACGATCCGAAGATGGCCGAGAAGCTTCTTGACGAGGCCGGATATCTGAAGGACGCGAGTGGAACGCGCTTCGAGCTGACGCTCCAGAGTCCAAATGGGCGCTACTTCGGCGATGCGAATGTGGCTCTCGCGATCGGGCAGTACTTCTCCGACATCGGCGTTAAGACGAACGTCACCCCGCATGAGTGGGCCGCGGTGTATGTGCCGCTCATTCGCGCCCATGATGCTGGACCGCTCTTCTTCCTCGGTACTGGGGGCGACACATGGAACGCGGCCTACGATCTGGCGGACTTCTCGGCTCCGACCGCAGGGACGAACTACACCGAGTGGAACGATCCTGTATTCTTCGGAATGTGGAATGAGCTCTATGCCACCCGGGATCCTGCCAAGCAGAAGGAGATCACCGACAAGATGAGCGCCCGCTTCGCCGAACAGTCGCCCTGGCTGATGCTGTACTTCCAGCCAAACTTCTACGGCATCAGCAAGCGCACGAAGTGGGAGCCACGCCGTGACGAGCGTATCGACCTCGCTGACGTCTCGCTCAACTAGAGCCGCGACGGCGCAATCCTCGTGGAACACGACATCCGGCCTGCTTGTCGGCGGGCCGGATGTCGGCAGAACAGCCCGGCCGGGCGAACGTCTTGGCCGGGCCGGTGAACCTTAACCCATTGCCGGATCAGAACCTCCCGTGTGGACATTCATTGCCCGTCGCCTGCTCCAAAGCCTCGTCGTCGTTTTCGGGGTGACGCTCATCAGCTTCGTTGCCCTTCACATGGGCGGCGACCCCACGTACCTCTATGTCAGCGAGCGCGCGAGCCAGGAGGAGATCCAGGAAACACGGGCCAAGCTCGGTTTCGACAAGCCCCTGCATATCCAGTACGCGACCTATATCGAGCGGCTCGCCCAAGGTGATTTCGGAACTTCCCTGACGTATCGGACGCCGGCGATTGATGTTGTCCTCGAGCGGTTCCCGGCGACGATCGAGCTCACGCTGTTTGCCATGAGCATCGCCATTTTCGCGGCAATTCCGATCGGGGTGATTTCGGCTCTCTATCGTGGGACTGCAATCGACGGAACCGCAATGACCATGGCGATGATCGGGCAGTCCCTCCCGAGCTTCTGGCTCGGAATCATGCTCATCCTCTATGTGGGCCTTGGTCTGCGGTGGCTTCCGATCTCAGGGCATTCGCCGCTGCTCGACCCCCTGATCCGAGGCGAGTTCGCCACGGCTTTTGCGAATTTTCCGTCCGCCGTCGAGCATCTGATCCTCCCGGGCGTCACGATTGCGTTCTTCTCTCTCGCCCGGAATGCGCGTCTTGTCCGCTCATCCATGCTCGAGGTGCTGAACCAGGACTACGTGCGCACTGCACGAGCCAAGGGACTGAGCGAATATACGGTAGTTGTGGCACATGCGCTCCGCAATGCTTGGCTGCCCGTGGTGACCATGTTCGGCCTGGAGTTCGGATTTCTCCTGTCCGGCGTCGTTGTCGTCGAGACGATCTTCGCTTGGCCCGGCGTCGGCCGTCTTGTCTTCAACGCCATCAACCAGCGCGACATTCCGCTCGTCCAGGCGGCGGTCGTGGTCTTCGCACTCCTCTTCGTCCTTCTGAATCTCGTAACGGACATTCTCTACGCCAAGCTCGATCCCCGAATCCGTCTGGGCTGAGGTACGATCATGTCGGAAACACAAGTCCAAAGCCCACCCCACATCGCCGCCGCCGCTCTGGCGCCCGCCGAAGTGCCGCGATCCCGGCGCCGAGAAGGGCTGCGCCGGGCGGTCAAAAGCCTCCTGAGGGCCCGTTGGCCTGTCCTTGCGCTCGTCGTGCTCGCCTGCGTGACCTTCGCGGCGGTCCTCGGGCCGTCCGTGTCACCCATGGATCCCAACCGTCAGAACATCATCCAGCGGCTGCAGGAACCCATGAAGGTCGACCGGCAGGGACGCACGCCCCACCTCCTCGGGACGGACGCCCTCGGCCGGGACGTTTTCTCCCGTCTCATCTATGGTGCGCGCGTCTCGCTCCTCGTCGGATTCATCGCGGTTTGCATTGGCGGAACGCTCGGCACCATGCTTGGCCTGATCGCAGGTTATTTCGGCGGCCGCATCGACGACTTCATCATGAGGCTTGCAGACATCCAGCTTGCCTTCCCGTTCATCCTTCTCGCGATCATGTTCCTCGTTGTCCTCGGGCCCGGCCTTACGAACTTAGTCCTTGTCCTTGGCATCGGTCAGTGGGTGACCTACGCCCGGATCGCGAGAGCCCAGACGATCGGCCAGCGCGAGAAGGAATATGTCGAGGCCGCCTTCGCCCTCGGCGCCACGAAGGGCAGCATCATGTTCCGCACGATCCTGCCGAACATCCTCGCGCCGCTCACTGTCATCGCTTCATTCAACGTCGCCAGTGTGATCCTATCGGAGGCATCCCTGTCGTTTCTTGGTCTTGGCGTTCCTCCGACGACGCCCACCTGGGGCGGCATGCTCAACGAGAGCCGGGACCAGCTGATCGCTGGCCGCTGGTGGCTGGCCGTGTTTCCGGGCGTGGCGATCGCCCTGACGGTCCTGTCCTTCAATATTCTCGGCGACTGGCTGAGAGACTTCCTCGATCCCCGTTTGAAATCGATCGGCTAAACGTGCCGACCGTATCCGTTTCCAGGAGACCAGAATGAGAGTTGCAGTCATCGGAGCGAGTTTCGCCAAGGCGGCCTATCTCCCGGCGCTCGCCCACACGCCCGGCGCGGAGATCGTAGCGCTTGCGAGCGCCCGGCTTGCGAGCGCCCGGACCACGGCCGAGGCCTTTAATGTGCCCCATGCCTATGACGACTGGAAGGCGATGCTTCAGGAGCACCAGGTCGACCTCGTCTGCATCGCGACCCCTACCGTCACGCATGCTCCGATGGCGCTGGCCGCTCTTGAGGCAGGAGCCAACGTTCTGTGCGAGAAGCCGACGGCCATGAATGCGGGCGAGGCGAAGACCATGCTCGACCGCGCCGTCGCGCTCGAGCGCGTCCACATGATTGATCACGAGCTCCGCTTCAATCCGAACCGCCGCAAGATTAAATCGCTGATCGAGAGTGGCTATATCGGCCGAGTCAGGCACGCCCATATCACCAATATCGGGCCGTCCTGGGCGACGCCGGATACCCGCCCGAAAGGCGACTGGTGGTCGATGAAGGATCAGGGGGGCGGCCGCCTTGGCGCGAATGGTTCGCATCAGACCGACCTTCTGCGCTGGTGGTTCGGGGAGCCGCGGTCGGTCGTCGGCCAAGCCCTCACGATGGTTCCCGAGCGGGTCGACAAGGCAACCGGGGAGCCTTGGATCGCAACGGCGGACGATACGACCCATTTTACCGTCGAGATGGAGTCGGGCGCCGTCGTGAGCGTCTTTCTGAGCGGCGTCGCCCGGCATGCAATGGACAATGTCACCCAGATCTATGGCAGCGAGGGCACGATCCTGCTCAACAACTCCGACGAAAAGCTCATGGTCGCCCGAGCCGGGGAACCCTTCCAGGACATGACCGAGACGGATCCTAACGCGGCGCTCCCGGGTTTGAACAAGGGCATCTGGAACGTGTCCGTCGTGGGTGTCATGCGGGAACTGGCCGCTGCCATCGCCGAGGGGCGCCAGCCACGGGAGGGCGCGACCTTCTACGACGGGTGGCGCAATCAGCTCGTCCTCGACGCCGTTCTCGAGTCGCATCGCGACCGTCGCTGGATCGACATTTCCGCATGAGCCCGAAGCCGCTGAACCTCCAACGGGTGATGATAACCGGGGCGGCGAACGGTCTCGGCGAGGCCATCGCGCGTCATCTCCATGACCGTGGGGCGCGGCTCGTTCTGCTGGACCGTGACGCCGACGGCCTAGCGCGTCTTGCGGACCGCCTCGGGCCAAACGTCCAGACAGTCCCCGCGGACCTCGCGGACGCCTCGGCCACGATCAAGGCTGTTCGAGCGTCGAGCGTGGAAGCCGACCCGGTTGACACGCTCATTCACAACGCAGCGGTCCTTGTCCCGACGCCGTTCGGCGCCATGACGTTCGAGCTCTGGAACCAGACGGTGAACGTGGGGTTGCAGGCCGCCTTTCTGCTCACCAGAGCGGTCTGGCCCGGCATGCAGAAGGCCGGGGGCGCGATCGTCCTGGTCTCGTCCCGCTCCGGCATCGAGGGCTTTCACGACGAGACGGCCTATTGCGCGGCCAAGCACGGCCTCGAGGGTTTCATGAAGTGCCTCGCCCTGGAGGGAGCCCCATTCGGCATCCAGGTGAATACGGTGACGCCCGGAATGTTCATGCGCACGCCCATGTCGGAGCGCAACTACACGGAGGATCTCAAGACCAAGTGGGTGGATCCGATGGAGCTCGCACCTACCTTCGCGGCGCTCGCCGAGCGCCGAAATCACGAACATTGCGGGCAGCGGCTCAATGCCTGGGAAATGAGCCGGGCGCTGAAGGAACAGGGATGATGAGCGACACGCTTCAGGACATTTACGACTATATCGACCGGAATGCCGACGAGGCCATCGCCGATCTCCAGGAACTGGTCAGGCAGCCCAGCATCTCGGCCCAGAATGTCGGGCTGCGCGACTGCGCGGAACTCGTCCAGCGGCAGATGCTCCGTGACGGCCTCGATGCCCAACTGCACGAGCTCGACGGAGGACCGCCCGTCATCTTCGGTCACATGACGACCGACACCTCGGCCAAGACCATGCTGTGCTACTCGCATTACGACGTCCAGCCGCCGGAGCCCATCGAGGCCTGGAGCCATGGGGGTCCATGGTCGGGCGCCGTCGTCGACAACGTTCTCTACGGACGAGGCGCGACGGACAACAAGAGCGGCGTGCTTGCCTTCAACAAGGCTGCCAAAGCCTTCCTAATCGTCCGCGGCCGGCTTCCGGTGAACCTCAAGTTCATTATCGAAGGCGAGGAAGAGATCGGCAGCATCCACCTCGGTCCCTGGGTCGAGTGCAACAAGGCGCTCCTGGAAGCCGACGGCATGCATTGTCTGGACGGGTCCGTCGATACGGCGACACTCCTGCCGGACGTCGATCTCGGGCTGAAATCGGTTCTCTTCGTCGAGCTCGTCGCCCGGGGCGCCAAATCAGATGTGCATTCCCTGAACTTCCCGCTCCTACCCAGCCCTGCCTGGGACCTCGTGAGGGCTCTCGGAACGATCATGGACGATCAGCGCAGGATCCTCATCGAGGACTGGTATGAAGGCCTCTACGAACTCGAGGACGAGGACGAGGAGCAGCTCCGGGCCAAAGCCGCCCGCGTCGATCTCGACGCCTTGCGGCGGGAATGGGGGATCGACCGCTTCGCCCTTGGGCGTGACGGCATCGACGCCATTCGGGCACGGACCTATGAGCCGACAGCCAATATCCAGGGCCTCGTGGCAGGCTATACGGGGCCCGGCATGAAGACCATTGTGCCCAATGAGGCGCGGGCGAAGCTGGATTTCCGGCTCATTCCGAACATAGACCCGGCGAAGGCCGTGGAGCGCCTCAGACGGCATCTGTCGAAGCACGGCTTCGGGCATATCGAGGTGATCGCGCGGGAGAGCGCCGAACCGCCCTACAAGATCTCCGTGAAGGAGGACATGTCCCAGGCTGTCATCGCCGCCGCCCATCGCGTCTGGGGCGAAGCTCCGATCGTCAACGGGGTCTCTGCCGAAGGAACAATCCTCCGGCACGTCTGGATCCCTTGTGTCCTGACAGGCTTCGCCAATCCGGGCGCAAACCTGCACGCTCCCGACGAGAACATTCGGATCGACAACTACATCAGGGGGATCAAGTATGCGGCCGCCATCATGGAAGAGTTTGGCCGGCGTTGAAAATCCGGGCCGAAGGACGAATTCCGGCCCCACGCCGGTCCCAATGCGGCGTCGAGGGGCAGGACGCCCACCCGGGTCTTGCCGAACCGTCCAGATTTTCCGGTCGAAGAGCGAGGCTTCTCAGGGAGCCTAACTCAGTGTATTACAATCTGAACTATATGTAACACGATAACGATCCGGCACTCGGCAGTTGGCGCAAGATGTCTCGACGCCTGACCCGCTGCCGGATCAATCGATTTTAACGGGACATCAGCCGTGGCACACAAGGACCCTATTCTTCCGACGGGCGACGCCTTTCCGCAGCCGAAGCGGCTTCTTTTGACCGACTCGATTGCCGATTCCATTGCAGAGGCCATTTCGACACGGCATCTCCTCCCCGGCGACCGAGTAGTCGAGACCACTCTTGCTGAGCGGCTCGGCGTGAGCCGCGTTCCCATCCGGGAGGCGCTTCGGGTCCTTCACGCACAGGGAATCCTCACCGGCGGGAGCCACAAGGGCTATCGCGTGGCCGATTTCGGACCTGAGACAACACAGCAGGTGTTCGAGGTTCGCCTAGCGCTGGAGACGTTTCTTCTGCGCGACGCGATCAGGAACTGGCGCGACGGTCTGGAGGACATCAATGCCCTTGAGGTTGCCATTGAGATGATGAAGCGGGCCGCCAAGATCGGCGACGTGAGAGCTTCGCTGGTGGCCGACCTGGAGTTTCACCGGACGATCTCCATCGCGTCGCGCAACCCGATCACGTCTGCGCTGTGGGAAGCGATCGCTCGCCACGTGCTCATCATTTTCAACTTCGAGCGCTATCGCGACAAGAACCTCATGGCAGTCGCGGAGCAGCATCGGGATTTCATGAAGTTCCTTCAGCGTCAGATCAAGACCCCAGGTCCGGAGAACGTGCTTCACAATGCTCTTGAGAATCATATGCTGCTCATCGAGCGCAGCCGCCGTCGCAGCAACGCCTGACCTCAGGCTGGACATCCGAGGCACTGAACGGCACCTGTTCCTGAGATGTATATTTTTATGATTGTAATACAATCGTGCCTGATCTATAACGGGCCGTAGCGGGCTTGCGGCAACGGCGGCAAGCTGCGGACAATCTTCGATATGCCATGCTTGATCAACCCATTCAAACAGAACGCCTAGCCGACGTGACCTCTCGCGCGCAGCCGGTTATCCATTCCCATGTTGGAGCCAGCGCAGACGAATTCGCTCCCTTCGGTCTCATCCTGGCCGGGCCGAGTCTCGCCGGCCATCGGGCCGATTTTTCTGCTGTTCTTCTGACGGCGGATTCCAGCTTCCGGCCGCGGCTCCATGTCAACTGCGTCGAGGCATCGACGCTTCCTCTGAAGGTCTCCTTCGTGGAGCGTCATCCCAACTGCTGGCAGACCTTCGTGCCGCTCGACGTGTCGCGCTTCGTCGTGTGCGTCATGGGATCGAAGCCCGACGGAACGCCCGATCTGGAAGCGGTCCACGTCTGGATCCTGGATGGCAATGTGGGAGTCGCGATTTCTCCAGGCGTCTGGCACATTGGCGCGACGGTGCTCGACCGAAAAGGAAACTTCGTCGTGGTTTGGCCGCGGGCCGACAATGAAGGAGACACGGAATTCTTCACCTTCGACGAAGCGGTTCAGGTTGCCTAGCACATCGTCGAACGAGTGCAGGATACGAACGCTGCAGTTCCAGGCAGCGAGAACAAACGGACCGCAACAGTGCTCCGACCCGGTCAGGGAAGGCGACGCCACAGACGGAAGGACCAGATGGGCAACATCGACAACGTGCTCGCTCACATCGACAGGAACCTAGATCAATCAGTTCACGATCTTCAGACGCTTCTCCGCCAGCCGTCCATATCGGCCCAGAGCGTCGGACTTGAGCCCTGCGCCGAACTCCTGCGCAACCAGATGATCGAAGCTGGCATCGCGAATGCGCAGATCCTCCCGACCGACGGCGGCCCGCCCGTCGTCATCGGCCATCTCCACAATCCGGCGGCCGACCGGACGCTTCTGTGCTACGGCCACTACGACGTGCAACCTCCGGAACCACTTGAGCTCTGGCATTCCGATCCCTTCGGGGCCGAGATCCGCGACGGGGTGATCTATGCCCGCGGGGCCACCGACAACAAGGGCGGGGTCATTGCTTTCATCAAGGCGGCTGAAGCCTTCCTCAAGGTCTGTGGCGCCCCGCCGGTCAACCTCGTCTTCCTGTTCGAGGGTGAAGAGGAGATCGGTAGTCCCCATCTCGAGGATTTCGTCGAGAAGCACAAAGATCTCCTTCAGTGCGACGCCTCCATCGGCCTCGACGGTGGCGTGAACCGCACGAGCCTGAAGCCGGAGATCCACCTCGGAATCAAAGCGATCCTCTATGTCGAGTTGCGGATCCGCGGCCTCAAGAGCGACATTTGGTCGGGCCGGGCGCAGACGGTGAAAAGCCCTGTCTGGCGTCTTGTTCATGCCCTGGCGTCGATCTTCGATCCGGATACGGGCCGCGTTCTCATCGACGGATGGTATGACGACTGGCTCCCACCCGATTCCGACGACGAACGCTTCCTGCGGGAGGAACTGGCCTTCTTCGACCGCGCGGAATACGTGCGGCAACTCGGCGCCACCCATCTGAGTACGAACGACGACCTGGACCTGCTCCGGCGAACTCATTTCGGGGCAAGTGCCAATATCTGCGGCCTCCTTGCCGGGTATACCGGCGAGGGCGGAAAGACAATCGTGCCCGCCGAGGCCATGGCGAAGCTCGATTTCCGGTGTCCTCCGAAGCTGGAGCCGGAGCGGCAGCTCGAGAAGCTGAATGCGCATCTCCTCAAGCACGGCTACGACGACATCGAGGTGGTGGTCCATACGGCCCGGAAGAATCCCTATAAGACGGCGGCCCGGGAGGCGATTAGCCAAGCGACGATCACTGCCGCCGAGAAGGTTTTCGGAACACAGCCTCTCGTTCAGGGCGTCTCGATCCAGGGCATCATTATGCTCTCGATCCCGCACCCGGCGGTCCTGTCCGGTTTCGGAGCCCCCGACAACAACCTTCACGCGCCCAATGAAAACATGCCGGTCAACCGCTTCCACCAGGGAATCGCCTACGCCGCGCGGATCATGGACGAATATGCACAGCAACCGACGAAATAACAGGAACGTGAGATGGTGATGTCCCTTTCCTCCCGGACCGCTGAACTGATCGGCCGTGATGTACCGCCAAGTGCGGCTGCAGGCGCGCACCGGATGGTGCAGGCGGCGATCGATGCGGTGAACGACGCATTGGACCGCGGTGAAACCCATTATACCGACCGGCCTGGTATCCTCCCGTTGCGGCAGAAAGTGTCGGCCCTCCTCAACGAACGGTTCCGGCTCGCGAGCAGACCGTCAGACCTGACGATCACCTGCGGTCTCACCGAGGCTCGGTTCGTCTGCCTGCAGCAGCTCGTGGAGCCCGGCGGCACGGTTCATGCGCTCGCACATCCGGAAGCGGTGGCAGGCGCAGCGACGATCCGCGGTGCGGTCCTGTCGCAGGCCGCGGCCGAGGCCGACCTGGTGTTCGTTCCCGCCTCTGCGGGCGAGGAGGCGATTCGGGCCTGCCTTTCCTTGATCAAACCCCAATGCATGGTCGTATACGAAGTCGATTCGGAGCAGGAGACGTTCCACCCTGCGGCACTGCCCGGATTGGCCGAACAGGTGGTCACGATCGGCGACCTCGGTCTCGACAAAGGGCTTGCCACGGCGCGCCTTGGCTATCTGGCGGCTCCGCACCAAAGCGCGCCCGGGCTTCGTGACTTCAAACAGGCCCTGACGATCTGCAGCACCAACCTGTCCCAATGGGCGGCGCTCAACGCCGTGGAGGCCCTATGATGACATTCGCCGACATCAAGAAGCTCGATGGCGCTAAGCTCCGCTACGCCCTGATGGATCTGGCCAAGGAGATTCCGGACGCGATCGCCCTGGGCCGCGGTGATCCGGACCTCCCGACGCCCGAATTCATCGTGGAGGCCGCGAGGTCGGCTGCACGAGAGCCCATGACGGTCGCGCCCGTCGCCGGCATGGGCGAACTCCGCGAGGCGATTGCCCGCAACGCCGTGCGCGATCATGGCGTCGAGGTCACGGCAGACAACGTCCTCGTCACGACCGGCGGACAGGAGGGCCTCTTCCTCGTGATGAGCGCGCTCCTGAACCCAGGCGACGAGATTTTGGTGCCTGATCCCCGCTACTCCTCGTACGACCAAGCCATCGCCCACACGGGCGCGTCGTTCATCAGCGTTCCGACCTACGCAGAGGACGGCTTCGACGTTCGTCCCGAAGAGATTGAGAAGCGGATCACGCCGCGGACGAAAGCTCTTCTGCTGGTAACGCCGTCGAATCCGACCGGCGGCATCGTTCGTCCGGAGACCGGCGAAAAGATCGCCGCGCTCGCAAGGAAGCACAACTTCGTCGTCGTCTCGGACGAGATCTACGGAAAATTCGTCTGGGAGCCTTACAGCCATTTCAGCATGGCGTCCCTGCCGGGCATGGCCGAGCGCGTCATCACCTTGTCGGGATTCTCCAAAGCTTACGCAATGACCGGCTGGCGCGTCGGCTATGTCATCGCGCCGGAGCACGCAATCAGGGCCATGGCGGCCATCAAGAGCCATACCACCGGTCCGGTCGCGACCCTGAGTCAGGTCGCCGCTCTGGCGGCTGCGCGCAGCGACGACAGCTGCGTGCGCGAATTCCGAGCCACCTACGATGAACGTCGCCGCATCCTCGGGGACGGCTTGAAGGCGATGGGTCTGGAATTCGGCGAACCCCGCGGCGGTTTTTTCTTCTGGGCGGATGCGTCGAGCACGGGAATGCGGGCTCTTGAACTTTCCTATCTGCTCTTGAAGGAGGCGCATGTCCTGATCTTCCCTGGAACGGCATTCGGCGAAACGTGGAGCAATCACCTGCGCATCACGACGCTTCAGCCCACCGAGGTCCTGGTCGAGGCGGCTGCTCGCATGACCTCGGCCATCGCGACTCTGCGCCGGTCCGGCGCGGCATGACCGGCGCGGCGTGAGGAGTCATCCGTTGGGAACCCCATCTCCCCTCGACGAGTCGTTCTACCGCGGCGTCGTCTCACGCTTGAAGGACAGCCTTCAGGCTAAGGATGTCGATGCGCTCCTCATCCTTGACCCGCATAACGTGATTTACGCCTGCGGGTTCTTCCACAGCATCAACGAGCGGCCCATCGGGCTGCTCATCCCTGCCGAGGGGTCCCCCAGGATCTTCGCTCCGCTCTTGGAAAAAGAAAATGCTGAGGCCAACTGGATCGGCGACGTCGAGACATACGAGGAGTTCCCCGGCGAGGAGCACTCGGTGGCCTGGATGATCCGGAAGAGCGGGTTTACGCGCATCGCCGTTGATGCGCTCAGCGCCGATCTTTACGAGCGCCTTCAAGCGGTCACGACCCGGCTGGTCCTGACCGATATCGTCGAGCGCCTGCGCTACCTCAAGACAGACGCGGAGCTCACTCTTGTGCGGACCGCCGCCCGGTTTGCCGACATGGTGCTCGACACCATCCTTATCGAGGCGGCGGCCATCATCCGGCGCGGTGGGACGGAGCTCGACATCTTGAATGCAGGCCTCGCCTACGCGCGAACGGCCATGAAACGCGAGTTGCCCGAGTCCTTTGAGGCAACGAACTGCGGCATCGTCGGAACGGTTCACACAGGACCCCGAGCCGCTCTGCCGCACGGGAAGACCCTTCCGCGTCGACCGCAGGCCCGGGAGACGCTGATCGCCGGAATCGGCGCCAGCGTAGGTGGATACCATGCGGAGAGTGGCGCGACCTTCATGATCGGATCGCCTGACCCGGATCAGCTCGCCTGCCTGCGTGCTACCGATGCGGCGGATCGCGAAGCCCGTGCAGCCCTGCGGGTCGGCTCCTCCTGCACGTCTGTCAACGCCGTCGCGCTGAGCGCCATCAAGGAGGCGGGCTACGGCGAGTACATCCGTCACCGCATTGGCCATGGAATGGGCGTCCAGGGGCATGAGGCCCCGTGGCTCGCCCCAGGCGACGACACATCCGTGGCAGCCGGTATGGTCTTCTCGAGCGAACCGGGTATCTATCGCCCCGGCCGCGACGGCTACCGGACCATCAACACGATGATCGTCACCGGTGCCGAGCCTGAGATTCCGAGCCGTTTTCAAGCCGGGACTCCGATCGAGCAGCGCATCATTTCCATTTGAGCATTGATCCTCATGACACCGTCTTCCTACGACATGATCCTCAGAGGGGGTGACGTTCTCCTCCCGGGCGGCATCTCATCCTGCGACATCGCGATCAGCGGCGGGCGCATCGCCGGAATCCTTGAGCGCAATGCCGAGGTTTCAGCCGGAACGGTCCACGACATCCGTGGACAAACCGTCCTTCCCGGTATCGTCGATGTGCACTTCCATGTGCGGGCGCCCTCATACCCGGAGCGCGGGACGGTCGGCTCCGAGACCCGGGCTGCGGCCGCGGGCGGGGTGACGACGATCCTCGAGATGCCGATCTCAAAGCCATGCTGCAACAGCGTGGCGGTCTTCGACGCCCGCCGTGACCATTTCGAAGGCGAAGCGCAGGTGAATTTCGGCCTCTATGCAGCGCCCGGGATCGCCTCCGTGGACGACTTGCAGGCGATGGCACGCAGAGGCGCCGTCGCGTTCAAGGTCTTCACCACGGCGGCGCCCCCCAGGCGGGACGACGAATTTGCCGGGCTCGCGCTGCCAGAGGAAGTCGACCAGTATGAAACGCTCAGGCGCGTCGCCGCGACCGGAATGCTGCTGGTGGTCCATGCGGAAAGCGAACCGCTCATGCATCATTACATGGGCGCGCAGCAGGCCTCCGGCAGGACGGACGCGATCGCGCACGAGGCGTCTCGCCCCGACATCGTCGAAGCTGTTGCCGTCGCAAAGATTCTGACCATGGCCCGCAAGACCGGCGTGCGCATCCACGTGGCCCATGTGACAAGCCGCGCCGCCCTGGACGTCATCCGGGCGTTCAAGGCCATTGGCACGGACGTTAGCGCTGAGACCTGCCCGCACTATCTCATCTTCACGAACGACGATGTCGCCCGCGTAGGACCCGATGCGAAGATCAATCCGCCGATCCGGTCGGCCGACGACCGGGCGGCCCTGTGGGAGGGAGTCGCGGACGGTACGATCTCGATCGTCACCACCGACCACGCGCCGTTCTCACGCAGGGAGAAGGAGGCCGCCAAGGGCAACATGCTCACCGCGCCGCCGGGCTCCCCCGGCGTGGAGTTTCTGCTCCCGGCCATGCTCGATGCCGCGAGCAGAGGCGTACTGCCGCTCGAGAAAGCGATCGGGCTGATCGCAGCAAACGGCGCAAAACGGTTCGGCCTCTATCCTCGCAAAGGTGAGATTGCAATCGGGGCGGACGCAGATCTCGCCATCGTGGACCTTTCGGCTCAAACCGTTGTCGTCCCGGCTGCGCTACAGACCGCAGCCCGGGATTGTTCCGGTCTCTATGCCGGCCGGCGCTTCGCCGGTGCCGTGACGACGACCGTCGTCGGGGGCCGTGTGGTATATACGGGCGGCCAGGTCATCGAGGGCGCAAATGCCGGACGCTTTGTTCCAGGGCAGCGGTGGGAGCAGTCGTGAGCGGAGCGAGGCCTGAGATGCGACTCCTGCTCGTCGGACTGGGGAACCGCGGAACCATGTGGGCCGACGTCGTGGCGATGGTCGGCGGGGCAGGTCTTTCGGGCGCCATGGATGTTGATCCGGCGCGGCTGGCCGCCTTTCACGAGAGGTATCCCGCAGTCCCGCTCCATGACGATCTCGACCGTGCCATCGCAGCAGGCGGCCACGACGCGGTGCTGCTGGTAACGCCGCCGGGCGGCCATCTCGACCAGCTCCGGCGCATCTTCGCTGCCGGCCTTCCAGTCATCGCGGAAAAGCCGCTTACTGTCGACCTTGCCGACGCAAAGGCGGCCGTCGCATTGAGCGAGCAGGCACGACTTTCCTTGAGCGTCTGCTTGAACTTCCGCTACCTGCCCGTCAGCCAGCGGATGCGTGAGATCATCTTGTCGGGGGAGCTGGGCGCGGTCGGGATGGGACAGTTCGTCTACCAGCGCAGCCGGGACGGGATGCGGCCCGGCCTCAATCGCTATCCCCTGACCATGCGCCACCCGATGATGCTGGAGCAGAGCATCCATCACTTCGACCTCATCCGCCATTGCTACGGGCGGGAAGTAGAGGCGATCTCCTGCCGCACCTGGAACCCTTCCTGGAGCATGTATGCGCATGACAGCAGCGTGCAGTGCCTTTTGACGCTCGAAGGCGGGATTGAGGTCAGCTACATTGGAACCTGGACCTCAGGTTGGAACGAACCGATGTTCCTGTGGCGCACGGACTGCGCGGGCGGAGTCGTTCTCCAGCGCGAGGTTTTTTCCGACCTCGCGGTGGCACGCCGGACGGATCCTGCTCCAATCCCGGTCGCCCTACCCGACGTTCGCGCCTATTACGACGATACGGCGGAACTCCTGCGCGCCTTCATCGCATCGCGGCAGACAGGCGCTCCGCCTCCTTGCAGCGGGAGAGACCATCTCAAGACCCTCGCCCTGTGCTTCGCCGCGATCGAGAGCAGCCAGAACGGCACTGTCGTCGACATGGGCGACTTCTACGCCAGAAACGGCCTCACCACCTTCGCCTGATCCTCACGACCCACGCACGGAAAAATTCCATGGCTCCTCCAAAGATCGCGTTCGATGCCTACCATGATTACGAAACGCTAACCTTCCATCTCAAGACATTGGCCGAGGCTTACCCCAAGCTCGCGACGTTGACGTCGCTCGGCAAGACCTTTCAGGGGCGCGACATCTGGGCGATGACTATCACCAATCCTCAGACGGGATCGGCCTCGGAAAAGCCCGGCTATTACATCGACGCGCAAATCCATGCCGAGGAACATGCGACCAGCGCCGTTGCCCTGTACGTGATCTGGCACCTCCTCACGCAGTACGGCTCGGACGAGGAGGTGACCCGCCTATTGGACCAGCAGGTCTTCTACGTGCTGCCGCGGATCAATCCGGATGGGGCGGAACTCTCATTGAGGCCTCCGTACTACCATTGGTGCGGCAACGGGCGCTTCATGCCTGGTCTTGATCGGATCGAGGGACTGAAACCGCAGGATATCGACGGTGACGGCTTCATCACGCTCATGCGCGTACCGGATCCGAAGGGCGAGTGGAAAAAGAGCGAGAACGATCCGCGCCTCATGGTTCAGCGGGAGCCGGGCGAGGAAGGCGGAGAGTATTTCCGCCTCTATCCTGAGGGCCTGATCGAAAACTACGACGGGGTGCACGTCAAAATCGAGCGGCCGTTCGACGGCAATCTCAATCGGAACTTCCCGGTCAATTGGTCGCCGCGCGAATATGGTGCGGGCGAGAGCGCCCTCTCCGAGCCGGAATCGCGCGCGATGGCGCGGTTCATCCTCGATCATCCCAACATTGCCGGGCTGACTGCCTATCATACCCATGGTGGCATCATCCTGCGGCCAAGCATGACGAAGCCCGACAGCGCCATGAGCCCTCGCGACCTTGCACTCTACAAGGACTTGGGTGCCGTCGGCGAGCGGTTGACCGGCTATCCGACAATCAGCACCTATGAGGAGTTCACGCCCGACAAGTCCAAGCCGCGCTACGGCAGCCTCAAGGACTGGACCTATGAGGAACTCGGCATCGTCAGCTTCTCCACCGAGCTGTGGGATCTCGAAACCGAGGCGGGCGTCGAGAAGGTTGCCTACTACAACCTCCGTCCTCGAACGGAGAAGATTCAGGCCCAGGTCTTCGAATGGGTCCTCAAGAATGTCGGAGAGCAGGGATATCGGGACTGGCGTCCGTTCGAGCACCCTCAACTCGGTTCGATTGAAACCGGCGGCATGGTCTATATCTGGACCTACCGGAACCCGCCTCCCAACATGCTCGAGGATATCTGCCGGCGCAATGCTGCCTTCAATCTGCGCCACGCGGCCGCCGCACCACGCATTCTCTTGGACCAGGTCATCAGCGAAAAGCTCGCAGATAATCTGTACAGGGTGCGCGCGGTCGTCAGCAACCACGGCTATCTCCCGACAAATCTGACGGACGTTGCCATCGAGAACGGTGTCGCCAAGCCCGTCGAGCTGTCTATCACGGGCGACTCTGTCGATATCCTGATCAACCCCGCGAGAGTGGAGATCGGGCACTTGGCAGGACGGAACGAGAGAAAGTACACGTGGTCGCCCTGGGGCCAGCAATGGTCCCCTGTCTCGAAGCCGTATGAGTGGCTTGTCAGGACGTCCGGCGGGACCTCGGAAGTCGTCGTAACGGCGAAATCCGAGAAGGCAGGAACCCACCGCGTCCGTCTCCGGTTCTAGCCCATACCGATCCAAGAGCGGGCCGGCGTCAGCAGGAACAGGCCGGCCCACGGAGGTCTTCCCCAGTCCCGCTGATCGACGGGCCGCACGGGGGCCCTACTGGCTGAGCCTGGTCTGCTCGATGGTTCTCCTGATCCGGGGGGCATCAGGCCCCTCGTGGAGCGCGAGCACCCGCTCGCTGGCGACGACGTCCGCCCGCGTCAAGCGGTGGTTCTGCCGGATGTGGTCGAGCCATGTCGGGCTTTGGTAGCGTTCGATCCAAATCTTCGCATCGGACAGGTCCCGCAGGAGCGTCCAGCGCCGGGCCCCGTCGCGGCGGCGGATCCGACGAACCTCGCTCATGGCAGCCAGGAAGTCGGCCTCATCCGCCTCACGGATCAAGTATTCAACCGTCACGATGATCGGCCCGGAATGAGGCCGGATGCTCAGCGAGATGTCCGGCTCTTCGCGACGATCCGCCGGGTCGAGATCAAGGGACAAGGAATCGGGGAGTCCAAAGCGTATTCCAAGTGCGGCTCCCAGAACCAGGCAAGCCGCAGACGCCATGAGAGCGCTGGTGACACTGAGATGTTCGGCGACGTTGCCCCAGATCCAGCTGCCGAGCGCCATCCCGCCGAACGTGGCCATCTGATACACCGCGAGGGCCCGCCCGACGACCCAGCGTGGCGTCGAAAGCTGAACGGTCGCATTGAGGCTCGACAGCACTAGAACGAAGCTTGCTCCGCCCACCAAGGCTCCGGACGCCGTCAGGGCCACGGCTGAACTCAGGCCGGCGATCGCCGTCGCGTAGGCGAATCCCAGGAAGGCAAGGCGAACGGTACCTTCAAGGGAAAGAGACCTGCGCAGTCGCGTGATGACGAAGGCGCCGCAGATGGCGCCGATGCCGAAGGAGCCGAGCAGCAAACCGAATGTCAGCGGGCCCCCACCAACGCTGTCCCGTGCAATGAGCGGCAGGAGGCTCTGAAAGGAGCTCGCAGCGACACCGAAAGCTGCGCCGCGCAACAGAACTGCGAGGATCCCCGGGGACTGGGACACGAAGCAGATTCCGGCAATGATCGCGCTTCTTAGGTTCTCAGGCGGCAACGGGTGGCGCCGCTCAGGCGGCCGCCACAACGACAGGACTACAATAAGCGGGATATAGCTCAAGGCGTTCGTCACGAAGCCCGCGAAGGGTCCGGCCGCGGCTAGGATCATTCCGCCGATGGCCGGACCGACGGTCCGGGCGATATTGAACCCCACCGCATTGATGGCTATGGCGGAGGGAATCTCCCGGCGCGGTACGATCTCGCCGACGAGCGATTGCCAAGCCGGACCGCTGATCGCAGCGCCCGAGCTGATCAGGAATGTGAAGGCGAGCAGGAGCCACGGGGTCACGAAACCCAGATAGATGCAGACAGCGAGCCCGCTCGCCGCCGCACAGTTGAAAATCTGCGAGACGAGCATCAGCCTGCGCCGGTCGAAATTGTCTGCAACGGCGCCCGCGACCAAGGCGAAGAGCATGATCGGCAACGTGATCGAGGCTTGGACCAGAGCGACCACGTCCGCGGATGCTCCAATGGATGCCATCATCCAGGAGATCCCGACCGATTGGATCATCCACCCGAGATTCGACAGGAGCATCGCTGTCCAGAGTGCACAGAAGATGCGGTACCGGAAGGGCGAGAGCGCACCGGGCCGCCCGCCGCGCGAGCTTTCGGATACAGCCGCCGCAGTCGCGCCGCGCCTGGACGACGGATCAGTGGGGGCGGTCAGGGGCTCACCGGCGGTGCTGGGGACCACCCCATCGACGTCGCGGGTTTCCCCGCGCCGGTCGTCGGCGGGTCTGGCCGGTTCGGCTCCTGTGCGCACCTTACGCCGCTCACGCTGCGCCGCGAAGGCCGTTGGCCCCCGCACCGGCCTCCAGGGCGATCCAGTGGCCGGGCTCGATCTCGACCATGCGGTGAATGGCGGGCTCCTGCCCCACCGGGCGAACGGGACTCGGGATCTCGCCCTCGATGCGCATCCGGGTCCGCTCCTGCTGCGGATCGGCAATCGGCACCGCCGAGAGCAGCTTGCGGGTATAGGAATGCTGCGGGTTCTCGAAAACCGCACGGCGCGTGCCGAGCTCCACGATCTGGCCAAGATACATCACCGCCACGCGGTGGCTGATCTTCTCCACCACGGCCATGTCGTGGGTGATGAACAGATAGGACAGCCGTCGCTTCTCCTGCAGCTCCATAAGCAGGTTGACGATCTGCGCCTGGATCGACACGTCGAGCGCGGAGACGGATTCGTCGGCGATGATCAGCTTGGGATTGCTGGCCAGCGCACGCGCGATGCACACGCGCTGGCGCTGGCCGCCGGAGAACTCGTGCGGGTAGCGCCGCGCATGCTGCGGCGGCAACCCAACCTGCTCCAGAAGCTCGTGCACGCGCCGCTCGACGGCCTTGCGGTCCCTGATCAGGCCGTGGACGATGATGGGTTCGGCGATGCTGTAGCCCACCGTGTGGCGCGGATCGAGGGAGGCGAAGGGATCCTGGAAGATGTACTGGATCTCCTGCCGCAGACGGCGTCGCTCGTTCTGACTCATGGCCGCCATGTCACGCCCGTCGAAGCGGACCGTGCCGCCGGTGGGCTCGACGAGCTGCTGCAGCGTGCGACCGATCGTGGACTTGCCGCTGCCGGATTCGCCCACCAGCGCCAGCGTCTCGCCGGGATAGAGATCGAAGCTCACCTCTTCCACCGCATGGACCCGGTGCGTCACGCGGCCGAAAAATGTTTTTCCCACATCGAAGCGCGTGGTGAGCTTCTCCACCTGGAGAAGCGGCTTGGTGTAGTCGGCCGTGTCCTGCTCGTGCGTGCCGCCGACCGGCTTGGCAACGCCGCCGTCCATCACCATGACGGGGGTGCGCTTCGGCAGCGGCTGGCCCGTGAAGGCACCTAAGCGCGGTACGGCGGAGAGAAGCGCGCGGGTGTAAGGGTGCTGCGGCGAGGCGAAGATGTCGCGCACCGGCGCCTGCTCCACCTTCTCGCCTTTCCACATCACCACGACATCGTCGGCCATCTCGGCCACCACGCCCATGTCATGCGTGATGAAGATGACGGCAGTGCCCATCTCCTGTTGCAGGTCGCGGATGATGTTGAGGATCTGCGCCTGGATCGTCACATCGAGTGCTGTCGTGGGCTCGTCGGCGATGAGCAGCTTGGGATTGCAGGCGAGCGCCATGGCGATCATCACCCGCTGGCGCATGCCGCCCGAGAGCTGGTGCGGGTAGCGATCGAGGAGCCTGTCCGCGTCCGGCAGGCGCACCTTCTGCAAAAGGTCTTTCGCCCGCAACCGCGCCTCGCGCCCGTTCAGGCCCTGGTGCAGGATCAGCGTTTCCGCGATCTGGTTGCCGATGGTGAAGACCGGATTGAGCGAGGTCATCGGCTCCTGGAAGATCATCGCGATGTCATTGCCGCGGATCGCGCGCAGGCTAGCGTCGGAGGCTTTCACCAAGTCGAGGGCTGCTCCCGTCGAGGGACGGAGCAGCACCTCGCCGCCCACGATGCGCCCGCCGGAGTAATCGGTCAGGCGCATGATGGCGAGGGAGGTGACGGACTTGCCCGAGCCCGACTCGCCCACGATCGCCAGCGTCCGGCCGGCCTCCACCTCGAAGCTGACCTCCTTGACCGCCTGAAACGCCTCGGCTCCCGCCCCAAACGAAACGGATAGAGACCGCACCGACAAGAGTGGCTCCCGCGCCGATGCGGACGCTCCAGAAAGAGCGTTGTCCGTCCCTCCGACGGCATCCCTCCACTTCAAGTCCCCCATGATGTCCTCTTTCTCAGGCGATCGCCCGCGCGACGGGGCCCGCCCCTCGCCGCAGCCGCCAGCCGTCCGGTTCAACTGGGTACGCGGGCTCACCCGCATTGTTCGAGATGACCAAGTTCGCTGCCCTGAGGCCGGCGTCCCTTGGCCGGAGCGCGGCTCGTCCCAGGGTGGAACGATCACTCGATCGCCTAGCGGACGGAGGCCGTGAGTGCATCGATGCGTTCGTCCCGGCGCGGCTCCCAGGCAATGCGGTTGCTCACGCCGTAGAAGTCGGGCTGGAAGTACATCATGATCCAAGGCGGATCGCGATAGAAGATCTCCAGCATCTCGTTGACGACCGTCCGCTCCTGGTCCGGATCTCGGATGCCAGCCAGGCTGTCCCAGCGCCTCTGCCATTCCGGGTTGTGCCACATGCCATTGTTCACGGGCGCCTCCCGGGACGGAAAGAGCGCCATATCGTAAACGGCGCTCCAGGTGACGCCGCCTTGACCGATGAAGTAGAGCGGACCCGCGCGGTGCTCCCGTGCGGCGGGCGAGAAGGTCGAAATGAAGTCCTGGATCTCGACCTTCGTCCGGACGCCGATATCGTCAAGGTATTGGCCCACCGCCTGCTGCACGGCCACATCATTGAGGTAGCGGCCGCGCGGCCCCTGAAGAGTCAGTTCGAAGCGCACGCCGTCCGGCCCTTTCGGGTACCCGACCTCGTCGAGCATTTTCTCGGCTCGTGCAGGATCGAAGGGATACGGTTTGAGCGCCGGGTTGGCCAGGTTTGCCGGTCCCGTCGTGCGCTGGCACTCGAAGGCGAGAAGCTGTCGGCAGATGGTCGGCACATCCACCGCCATGTTCAGGGCCTGTCGCACCTCAGGCTTCTGGATCGCCGCGCCGCCTTTCGTGGCTTTGAAGGGCTCGTTGAAGTTGAAGCCAACGAAGATCCGGCGCGTACCGCTGACGGTCTTCACGACCGCTCGGCCGCTCTGCGCGACCGATGCCTGCTGGTCCGGGAGGATGTTGGTGACGAGGTCGGCGTTCCCGGCGATCAGCTCCGCCAGGCGGGTGCTCGCCTCCGGAACGACCCGCCAGTTGAGGGTCTTGAACGGCACCTCCCGCAGCTTGAAGCTGTCGTTCCGTTCCAAGGTGACGCGATCGTCCTTCTTCCACTCCTTGAGACGGTACGGTCCCGATGCAAAGGGCTTCGTCGCCGCCTCCGCGTAGCTCATGCCCTCATAGGCCTTCCGGCAGACGATATAGGCCTGGGCGAGCATGCCCGGCACGATCGACTGGTATTTCTTGACCACCACGGTCGCCGTGTAGTCTCCGTCGGCGCGGGCATCGACAAATCCAATGGTCGGGTAGACGAAGCTCGCGATGTTGCCGTTGAGCTTCTTGTCCGCCGCGCGCTTGAGCGAGAATGCGACGTCCTCCGCCGTAATCGGTGTTCCGTCCTCGCACGTGTGACCCGGCTTGATCTGGAAGGTCAGCTCTGTCCCGGCCTCGTTCCACCGATAGCTCTCCGCCAGGTAGGGCTGAACCTCGCCACTCGCCGTGACCTGCAGCAGCGTGACCCAGAGATGGTTCGCCACGTTGATCGAACCGGATGCGTTGAGAGCGTGGGGCTCAAGCGACTCCACGTCGACGCTCTGCGCAATCGTCAGGGTGTTCCTGCTATCCTGCGCGAAGGCTGGTGAATGGCCGGCACTGAGCGCGCCTGCCATCGCCATTGTGATAAAAAATTTCATGGGTGGTGTTTCCCTCTCGTGACTGTGCCGCAGCCTTGCTTCGTTCCCGCCATCGTCCTCCCTGGCATGACCTCCGGCGGTGGGGCCGAGCACCCGGAGGGTCAAGTGCCAAGGCAGAAACCACTGCTGGCTGCAGGACGAGCCGGCAGAAAGAGGAAATTAGAAGCGCTGCCCGATCCGTTCGCCTCACGCGGCGTGCTCGATGTCAAAGTGTATAACAATTATATAATACCGCAATCCCTCAGCCAAGCTGATGCTTGCGGATTCGTCACGCGGCCACGGGACGAGGAAGGAGGCTGTCGAGTTCCTCGCTGCGCCAGCATGCTGCCAGCGAGCCGCCATGTGCGCCTGGCGCAAGCGGCGGTTCCTCCCTCGAGCAGCGTTCGAGCGCGATCGGGCAGCGGGTTACGAAACGGCAACCCTTCGGCGGGTTAAGCGGACTCGGCAACTCGCCGTTCAGCACGATCCGGCGTCGCGCCCTCTCCAGCTTCGGGTTGGGAATCGGAACGGCGCTGAGCAGGGAACGGGTATAGGGATGCCTGGGATTGCCGTAGACATCGCGGCGCTCTCCGATCTCGGCGATGCGCCCAAGATACATAACGGCAACCCGGTCGGAGATGTGCTGAATCACGCTGAGGCCATGCGCGATGAACAGATACGTCAATCCGAGCTTCTCCTGCAGGTCCTGCAGGAGATTCACGACCTGCGCCTGGATCGAGACATCGAGGGCGGAGACAGGCTCGTCGCAGACGATCAGTTCAGGCTCGCATGCGAGGGCCCGTGCGATCCCGATCCGCTGCCGCTGGCCGCCGGAGAATTCGTGCGGATATCGCGAGGCGTAGGACGGTGCGAGCCCGACAAGCACGAGCAGTTCGTGGACCCTCTCGCGGATCGCAGCCTCGCCCTGCCGCAGCCCGTGGAGACGGATCGGCTCGGCAATGGCGCGGCCGACGCTCATGCGAGGGTTCAGGCTCGCATAGGGATCCTGAAAAATCAGCTGAACCCGTCTGCGTGCGCGCCGGGCGTCCGGTTCGGCCGCGGACGAGAGGTCCTTGCCGTCGAACGTAATGCTTCCCTCCGTGATCCGGTTGAGTTGCAGGATCGCGCGGCCGATCGTGGTCTTTCCGCATCCGCTTTCGCCGACGAGGCCGAGGGTCTCGCCACGACGGATATCGAAGCTCACACCATCGACCGCCTGGACCACGCCTTCGGGCTTGCCGAAGAGCATCCGGCTGCGCATGGGGAAATGGATCTTCAGGTCTCGGATCGACACGAGCGGTGGGCGGGAGACGATCGGATTCACTGAGCGGCCTCCTCTTGGGTGTGCAGCAGTTCCGGAACTCTTTCGGCAAAGTGACAGGCTGCCCGCTGCCCTTCAGCACCCGCCGCTTCCAGCTGTGGGGCCTCGCGCGTGCAGACGGGTTCAACGAGGTCGCAGCGCGGAGCGAAGCGGCAGAACCGCGCCTCACCCCGCGGCGCAACCGGAAGGCCGCGGATCGGCCGGAGCCGCCGCTCCTCGGGCCGGTCGAGCCTTGGCGTGGATCTGAGAAGACCGACCGTATAAGGCATGCGCGGATCCTCGAAGACCGGATCCGTAGGACCCTCCTCGACGATGCGCCCGCCGTACATGACGGCGATGCGGTCCGCCATCCCGGCGACGATGCCGAGATCATGCGTGATGAGAATGAGAGCCATACCGATTTCTTTCTGAAGGCTCTTCAGGATGTCGAGAATCTGGGCCTGAATGGTGACGTCGAGGGCCGTGGTCGGCTCGTCCGCGATGAGCAGCTTGGGACGGCATGCCACCGCGATCGCAATCATGACGCGCTGCCGCATGCCGCCTGAGAAGTGATGCGGGTAATCACCAAGGCGGCGCTCCGGCGACGGAATTCCGACGAGCGCCAGCAGTTCAACCGCACGGGTACGAGCCTGACCAGGGGTGAGCCCCCCCTGCACCTCCAGGATTTCCGTGAGTTGCCGCCCAATCGTGAGCACCGGATTGAGCGATGTCATCGGATCCTGGAAGATCATCGAGATCTCACGCCCGCGGACGGAGCGGATCTCCTTCTCGTCCATGGCCAGGAGGTCTCTGCCGTCAAAGAGGATCGAGCCGCCTATCACGCGCCCGGGCTTCGAGATCAGCCGCAGCAAGGACAGCCCAGTCACGGATTTGCCCGAACCGGACTCCCCGACGATACCTAGCGTCTCTCCGCGCTCCAACGCGAAAGAAACATCGTCGACCGCGCGCACGCCATTCTCAGCACTGCCGAACTGCACCTTGAGGTCCGAAACCGAGAGGATTGGCGTCATGCGCTCGCTTTCCCTTGTCG
This sequence comes from Microvirga arvi, assembly GCF_016892765.1. GTDB lineage: Bacteria > Pseudomonadota > Alphaproteobacteria > Rhizobiales > Beijerinckiaceae > Microvirga > Microvirga arvi. Next base: position 46,700 of record NZ_JAFEMD010000026.1, on the reverse strand, counting down.
GATCATGTTTGCGATTCCGTCTTCGATGGAACGAGGCCGGAACCCGGTCTCCGTCGCCAAGCGGTCGATGGAAAAGACAGGCCGCGCATCACGCTCGGCAACCTGGATATCGGCAGCCTCATCGTCGGACGCCCAGGCGATGGGCCGCCCGGCGGCCTGGAAGGCCTGAATGATCTTGCGCCAGCCGGTCGGCTCCCCGCCGCCGATATGGTAGAGACTCCATTGCAGGGGCCTGTCTTCCAACAGAGCGCTGACCGCCCATGCGACGTCGTCCGCATGGACCCAGTCGCGAACAACGTCGGCCGCCGAGACGGCGATCGGTTGCTGCGCTGCGGCGAGACGGTGCACAAGGCTGGTCCGGTGGCGCGCTGCTGTGGCGCGCTCCATCTCGCCATAGACAGATGCCAACCGGACGCTGGCCGTCGAAACGCCGCGCAGCTCCCCGAGCCTTGCGGTGATGCCCTCGCTGGCGAGCTTCGATAGGCCGTAGAGATTGTCCGGTCGCGGGGGTTCATTCTCGTCGACGAGCCCAGTGAAGCTCTGGCCTTGTCCGTAGACCGCGCCGCTCGATACGGTCACGACCCGCCGGAGTCCGGATAGGCGCGTGGCCGCGTCAACGACCGCGAAGGTTCCGCCGATATTGACGTCGACGATGCGATCCGGTGCCTCTCTCTCTTGCTCCAAGGTCGGCGTGAGCGCTGCCGCATGGACCACATGGGTCGGATGAACGTCGTCCATGATGGACTGCACCACGCGGCGGTCGGCTACGTCGAGAATCGCGGTCGTGATCCGGCTGCCGGCGCTCGTCCAGTAGGCGGCGATCGCCGGCGGAGGCGACATGCGGTCGGACGCGATGATCCTGGCTTGAGGGAATGTTTCGGTGAGCCCGCGCACGAGATGTGTTCCGACGAACCCAAAGGCACCAGTCACGAGAATTCTCACGACATCCTCCTGATCCCATGCCGCCGGGTGAACTCCCGGACATCGACCCGCTGCCCGGTTTCGGAGGACTCGATGGCCGCGAGGCAAAGGGCGAGCGATTGAAGATGGTCGCGCCCGGTGCAGGGTAGCGGCCCCTCCCCCCGCAGGCCTTCTACGAATGCGTCCAGCAACATTCGCGTGTCGTCGACGAAGGGGGTGCACGGCGGCAGCCTCACGGGCGTGAGTGCGTCGTCCTCGGTCCTAGCCGTGGCGAGATCGGAGAAGAGTTCCTGCTGGACGATGACGCCTCGCTCGCAATCGGTGCGCCACTGGAACTTCAGCTCGTTCCAGCCCCCGGTCCATGTTCCGAGATAGTTCACCTCCAGCCCGCCCTCCAGCGTCAGCAGGCATGACACGTTGGCATCGTGGGCGTAGACGCTCCAGGACGGATTCCAGGTCCTGCAGGAGACCGCCTCCACCTCCCGTCCGTAGCAGTAGCGAATGAGGTCGAGATGGTGGATGCTCTGCTCCAGCATCATCGGGTAGCGCATGGTCAGCGGGTACTTGTTCATTCCCGGCCGCCACCAGTCCCGGTTGCGGTGGTAGTTGAACGTCCCAAAGCCAGGCGCTCCGAACTCCTGATCGGCCACGAGGCGCCGGATCTCTTGGCTTACGGGAAGGAACCGGAAATTCAGACACACGCTCAACCGACAGCCTGTCGCCTCGGCCAGGTCCACGATCCGCCGCGCTTCGTCCATGTCAAGGGCCAGGGGCTTTTCGGCCAGAACCGGCAGCCCCGCCGCGAAGGCGCAACGGGCCTGATCCAGATGGCCGTTGGGCGGCGTGACCAGGAGGACGGCGTCAGCCTCCACAGCCTTGAGCGCGGAGCCGAGATCGGAGAAGGAGGGGATGTCGCCAAACGCCTGCGTGAAGGCCGAGACCCGGGCTGGGTCCGGATCGACGATGCCGGCAAAGGCCACGCGAGGATGATGCGCGATGATGCGCCCCCACATGGTTCCACGGTTCCCGAGCCCGACCTGGAGGATGCGCAGGGTCATGGCTCAGCCCCTGAAGAGGCGCCTACGGGCCTCCATGATCCTGCCGAGCGCCTCCTCGATCCGCGCCTTGGGCTGCAGGAGACTCATGCGCACATACCGGTCGTCCGGGTCGGCAAAGAGCATGCCGGGCGAAACGAGAACCCGCGCCTCCCGGAGAAGATCATTGCAGAACTGGGTGGCGGGAACGCCGCTCGCCTCGATGTTCACGTAGACGTAGAAGGCGCCCGCCGGCCTGCCGTATGTAAAGCCGAGCTCGTCGAGCCCCTTCAGGAGCACGTCGCGCCGCGATTCATAGATGTCCAGCATATCCTTGACTACGCTTTGCGGGCCGGTCGCGGCAGCGAGCGCCGCCCATTGCGATGGTGTGGCGGCGTTGATGCTCAGGGTATGGCGGGGTTCCACCATCCGCTGGATGAAGGGCTGCGGCGCTGCGAGATAGCCGATGCGCCATCCGGTCATCGCGTGCGACTTCGAGAACCCATTCATCGTGATGGTACGCTCGCGCATACCCGGAAGGGTTCCGATGGACAGATGCTCAGCGTCGTCGAACAGTAGTTTCGCGTAAATCTCGTCCGAAACCACGATGATGTCGTGCCGCTTGGCGATCTCGGCAATCTCGCGGATCGCGTTGGGCGGCGTCACCGCCCCGGTCGGATTGTTGGGCGTGATGAGCACGAGCATCTTCGTCCGCGGCGTGATCCGGGCCTCGATCTCGGACGGCAGGAGCGCGAACTCGTCCTTCTGATAGGTCGGTACCGAGACGACCTTGCCGCCGCAGAGCTCGACCGCCGTGTCGTAGGATGTGAAGCGGGGCGATGGCAGCAGGACCTCGTCGCCGGGATCGACCAGGGCCAGCATGAGCAGCATCACGCCTTCCTGCGTGCCCGCGGTGACGATGGTTTCCTCGGCGCTGTAGTGGAGTCCGTACTCCTGGCGGAGCAGGTCGGCGATGGCTTGGCGCAGCTTCGGCATACCGGCCGGATGGGTGTAGCGGGTCTCCCCGCGGGCGATGGCATCCCGGGCCGCCTCGACCACGTGCGGTGGCGTCGGCAGATCCGGATCGCCGAGGCCCATCGCGATCACATCCTCGAGCTTGGCGGCCTGTTCGATCAGCTTGGTGCGATAGAGCGTATCCGTTGCCGGCACACGTTCGGCGAGCGACCGCATCAATCTAGGCGTTCTGGCGTCCATGATCATACCATTCTCTTACCTTCGAGGAAGGTCATTCGAACCGACTCGATGGCGTCGAGATCCTCGAGGGGGTTACCGGCCACAACGATGACATCGGCCAGCTTGCCGGCTTCCAGCGTACCGATTTTCTTGTCGAGCTTGCTCACCCGAGCCGCCACGATGGTGGCGCTGCGGATCGCGTCATAGGCATCCTTCTTGACGCCGATTTCGACCATGAAGGCGAGCTCAGGCGCTATCACGTTGTGTGCCACCGCCGGGCTGCCGCAATCGGTGCCGAAGGCAATCACGACGCCGGCCTCGGCGGCGTCGACCAGGCCCTGGTAGCGGCTCCGGTCGGAGACCTGGCGCTTGCGCTCCTCGATCTTCCAATCGGGGATGTTGTATTTACGGGCGATCTCAGGCTGGCTCTGGACCACCACAGGCGCGAAGGTGGTGACGATCGGCACCCTCCTTTCGACCAGGAGTGCAATCGTCTCGGCACTCATGCTGCCGCCATGTTCGATCACGTCCACACCGAACTCGACACAGCGCCGGATGCAGGCGTCGAAGGTGGCATGAGCCGTCACGGTCAGACCGTTGCGGTGCGTCTCGTCGACGACCGCTGCAAGCTCCTCGTCCGTGAACTCGAGAGTATCATGACATGCCATGATCTTGATGAGATCGGCACCGCCGCGCACCTGTTCGCGAACAGCCCGACGCATCTCGTCGGCGCCGCTCGCCTCGCGGCAGCACCAGTACGTGTGACCGCCGGTCTGGATGATGGCCTCGCCGCACACCAGGAGGCGCGGTCCGGGGAAGATGCCCTGTGCCACAGCCTGCTTGGCGAACAGGTTCGTCTTGTTCATCCCGAGGTCGCGAAAGGTGGTCACGCCCGCGCGCAGGTTGATCAGCATATTGCCGGCGCATTTATAGGCGCTGATCTCGGGCGCGTCGTTCATGGCCTGCGCCGCGAGATCGTGGATCCCGTCCCACGCCAGGTGTCCATGGCTCTGGATCAGTCCTGGGAGGATCGTTCCGTCCGTATCGAGCGCATCCGAGGCGCGACTGCCGAACCCCGAAGCAGGCCCGACCGCCTTGATCGTCGAGCCCTCGATCTCGACGATTCCGTCCTCGATGACCTCGTCGCCGACGCAGGTGAGGACCCGACCGCGAAGAAGGTGGTGGCCCGGCTCATGGTCGAATATGGGCCGGATGATCTTTTGGAAACGCCAGGGAGCCTGTTCGGGCATCGTTCGCTCGTCTGATGGATGGAAGAAAGATTATTGGGCGGCCACGGCCGCGCGCGGCTGCTTGAGACCAAGCTCCTCCAGCGCGCGGGCTCCGCCATCGAGGTTGGACAGATTCATGCCGGCATAGTTGGGCGAGTAGACGATCCCCTCGCCGCCGGCGCGGTAGGTTGCGAGGACGCTGCGGTAGACCGTGTCCGGCGTGCAGACCGCCTGGTCCTCCCGGACCCGCGGCGCGTCCACGCCGATCCCCATATAGACGGCGGCCTTGCCTTTGCAGCCGCGCACCGCGTCGGCGCACTGGCCATAGACGTAGGTGTCGGGGTCCATGCCGGTCTGGATGACCTGGTCGATCGGCGCCTCGTCGAGCCCGAGGATGCGGTACATGGCCGGGACAAATTCCTGCTTCGTGTAGTCGCGCAGGATGGTGCTGGCGAAGAATCCCATTTCCTTGTCGAACACCTCGCCAGCCTGGTGCTGATACGTGATCGGCTTCACCCAGTCGGCATAGTCGGTCTGCTCCTCCCAAGACCACTGTGCCTTGCGGATGGGGTTGAAGTGATTGCGGTTCCACACGTTCAGTCCGAACGTGACCGACGGATTGCACCACTTGACGATGCCATAGAGTTCCCTGTCGAGATCCTTCGACCGCTCGAGCCACATACGCTCCCAGAGCAGCACCTCTGGATTGGCCAGAAGAACGCGCAGGAGCTCCATGAAGGTGCCGTCGACGAAGCTCTCGCCGCTTTTGGCGCGACGGAAGAAGTCCCAGACCTTCGTGAAGGCGATCTTTACCCGTTCGGCATCAATACCGCGCTCCGCAGCCTCGCGGCGGCAATGAGGGCAAAAACATCCGGGTGCCTGCCCTTGCATCATCCGGTCAAGGGGCGAATTACGCTCGTTGCACCACATGATGCCTTCGATATCGTAGTTGCGCACATGCTCCTCGACGATCCCGTGCCACCAGCGCCGGTAGTCTGGGTTTGACGTGCAGGGCTCACCCGCATATCGGCCGAGAAGGTCAATCTCAAGGCATTGCGGCATGTTCGGGATCTTCACGGCGGCCGCCGATCCGTGACCGGCATACTTGAAGAGTGGCTCCATGAATTCGGGGATGATCTTCATCCCGCGGGCCTTCGCCTTCGGAATTACGAGGTCCAGGATATCCCGCCCGCCCATCTCCGGATCACGTGAGGCGAAATCGCGGATGAAGGTGTGAGAGTAGTATTCCGGCCGGACCTTGATGTAGGACCCGCCTTCCATCGAGTAGGGCGCCTGCACGCCGTGGTCGGGCCACCCTTCCAGAGCGTGGCTGATCCGGCGTCCGACCTTCAGGCCGAGCCAGGAGATCGTCCCGATCAAGAGGGCATTGATGCCGACCCGCTCCTGCAGCGTGTCGAGGACATGATCCACTCCCTCGTCGATGAAACTGATCGGGCTAATCTGGATACCAATGAAGGGGTCTTTCTTGGCTGACGTCACGATCATTTCTCCATCCGCATGCGCGGGTCGAGCGCGGACCTGAGTCCGTCGCCCACGAGGTTGCAGGCCACCACCACGCTTAGGATGGCGAGCCCGGGAAAGGTTGAGATCCACCACGCGCGGTTGAGCACCTCGCGGCCTTCGGCCGACATCAGGCCCCATTCAGGCGTCGGCGGCTGAGCGCCAAGCCCCAGGAAGCTCAGCCCCGACCCGATCAGGATCGCGTTGCCGACTTGAAGGGTGCTCAGCACGAGAACCGGCGCATAGGCGTTTACGAGAACGTGGAAGATCATGATGCGCCAAGTCGGATTGCCGACGACACGGGCCGCCTCTACATAGGGCAGCTCTTTGATGGTCAGGACCGAGCTTCTCACGAGGCGCGCGTAGAGCGGCATCGTCGCGATTCCTACGGAAATCATCACGTTGCGGATGCTCGGCCCGAGCGCCGCGATGACGACGAGCGCCAACAGAATGCTAGGCAGCGCAAGAAGCGCATCGATGACGCGCGACAGGAGCGTATCGATCTTGCCGCCCGCATAGCCGGCGATGAGACCAATGACGATGCCTGGAACGCCGCCCAGAACGACGCTGATCAGGCCGAGCTGCAGCGAGATCTGCGACCCGACCAGGATCCGGCTGAACACGTCCCGCCCGAGAAGGTCGGTCCCGAGCCAGAAATCCGCCGAGGGTGGGCGCCGGGGGCGAGACAGCATCTCCATCGGATCATATGGCGCAATGCTTGGCCCCAGAATGGCAACGATGCCCCACAAGAGGAGAAGGATCGCGCCGAGGACGGCCCCCTTGTTGCGCATGTAGAGCTTCAGCCATTGCAGGCGGGCGGGCCGCAGGGCTGTCTCTTCGTAGGTGATCGGCGCCGTGGCGGCGGGGGCGATGCTTCCCATCCGCATGCTCAGCCTCCGTAACGGATGCGCGGATCAAGCCACGCATAGGCGAGATCCACGAACAGGTTGACGAGCAGGTAGACTGTGGCCAGGAAGACGATGCAGCCCTGGACCAGGGGGTAATCCTTCTGCAGGATCGCCGCGACGACCAGGCGCCCGATGCCGGGACGGCTGAAAACCGTCTCGATCACCACCGCGCCCGCCAGCATAGCGCCGAACTGCAGGCCGAGCATTGTGATGACGGGGATCAGTGCATTCTTCAGACCGTGCCGCCACAGGATGGTGCGCTGGTTGAGGCCTTTGGCGCGCGCCGCGCGGATGTAATCTTCGGACAACACCTCCACCATGCTGGACCGGATCAGGCGGCTAATGACGCCGGCCGACACGAGGCCGAGGGTCAGAGCCGGAAGGATCAGCGAGCGCCATCCGTCGGCACCCGCAGGCGGAAACCATCCGAGATTGAAGGAGAAGAGCAGGATCAGGACGAGGCCGACCCAGTAGACAGGCATCGACGCTCCCACATAGGCGAACCCCATGGCGAGCGTATCGGCCCAGGAGTTCTGCCGGACTGCGGCCAGCATCCCAAGCGGCAGACCGATCACCAGAGAAAGGGCGAGGCCGGCGACTGCCAGCGCGATTGTCGAGCCGAACCGGTCCAGGATCAGGTCGGTGACAGGAGCACGGAAGCGGATCGACTCCCCGAGATCGCCCGTGACAGCGCCGGCAACAAAGCGCAGATACTGAACCGCGAGAGGATCGTTGAGCCCCATCTGCTCCTTGAGCTCCGCTAGGCGCTCGGGCGTGATTGCCCCGCCCTCGGCCCCGGCCAGCATCAGCTCCGCCGGATCGCCCGGGAGAAGATGCATGATCGCGAAGACGACGAGCGAGATGATGAGCAGCACTGGCAGGAGCTGCATGATGCGGCTGAGGAGATATCGGCTCATGGCACTCACATGATGCTGGGGCCGGAGTGCTCCGGCCCCAGCGCCGAGGGTTATTGCGAAACCGTGGTGTTGTTAACGAAGAACCAGTTGCCTTCCGAGCCCATCTGGAAGCCCTTCACTCGATCGGTGGGATATGCGACGAAGACCGGGTCGCTCAGCGTCGGCAGCATGAGCGCATTTTCCATGATAATCTTCTGAGCCTCCTTGGCCGCATCGCAGCGGGCTGCGATATCCGGCAGGGACCGCAGCTTCGTGACGGTTTCATCGAGGCGGGCATCTTTGAACCCCGTCCAGGCCCAGCCGCCGGGTTGATCCCATTTCGAGTTCCAGATCTGGTCGAGGATCGCCGGGTCAGGGGAGCGCTGGCGCTCGTACATAAGTTCGAAGTCGCGGTTGCGAACGCGCTCGATCTGGACCGGTCCGGGGACGACCTCGACGACGAGGTCAATGCCGGCCTTTCTCATCTGCTGCTGCAGGACCTCGCCGATCTCCTTGTGATGAAGGACATTATAGCGAATGCGCAGGGGCGTTCCGTCCGATACGCCGTTGACACCCGACGCTTCGCGGATGGCCTTGCCGGACGGCAGCTTCCATCCGGCCGCGTCCAAGAGCTCGCCCGCCTTCTTCAGGTCGGTCTTGTATATCCCGCTCGCCCCGCTCCAGAAGCACGGGTGATTGTTGTTGAGCGGCCCCTCCGATTTGGCGTAGTAGCCGTCGAAGAGGATGTCGTTGACCGCGTTTTGATCGGCCGAGTACAGGATCGCCTGGCGCACGCGTATATCGCTGAGGGGCGGCTTGCGGGTGTTCATCACCATGGACAGGCCGGTCCCGGACTGGTCCTTCGACAGGAAGGTGTAGGTCTTGTCGCCCTTGTAGTCGTCAATCACGCTGGCCGGCAGGGCGAAGGCAATGTCGGCATCACCGGTCTTAACGATGTTTCCTAGGACTGAGGCCTCACCGATGAAGCGGATCGTCAACGTGTCGAGGGCAACAGGCCCCTTCTTCGCCTGGATCGGGTTCCAACCGCCATAGCCGTCCCAGCGCGAGAACACGAGCCGGTCGTTCTGCTTCCATTCGCTGAGCTTGAAGGGACCGGTCCCGACGAGATTGCGTTGGAACTCCGCGATGCTATACTTCTGAGCTGCTGTCGGGGACCAGAGCGGCGTGCGGCGGAGTGCGTCGAGCAGCGTCACCCACGGCGTGTCATACGTGATCCGGACCGTCAGTGGATCTAGAACTTCGACCTTCGAGAACGGCCCGATATCGCTTTTGAGCTGGGCCGACGCCGTCTTCGGATCGGCAATCCGCTCGAGGTTGAACTTCACGGCGTCAGCGCCGAATTTTGTCCCGTCCTGGAACGTGACCCCTTCCCGGAGCTTGAAGGTCCAAACCTTGCCGTCAGGCGAAGCCTCCCAGCTTGTCGCGAGCGCCGGCACGTATTTTCCATCCGGATTGAGGACGATGAGCGGATCGGACACGAAGGAGTTGAACAGCCACGTGGATTGGTAGGGATCGACATGGCCGTCCAACGAAGCGGGCTCCTGGTTGGCCGGAAACGCGATACGCAGGTTGCCGCCTGCCGCGATGGCGCCGGCTGGAAGGGCGCTCGATGCCGCGAGAAAGGTCAGTAGGCTTAAGGTTTCGAGTTTGCCGCGCCAGTGTCGCATGGCTCATTCCTCATTGCTGATCGTCTGGTCGATCGATGTCCGCGCAAAGCCCAGGCGGAACGTTCCCATTGCGTCGGTGTGCCGACTTTCTAATTGTCTAACAACATACATCGCATGCTGGCTCTGTCAACGCCGGCTTGCGATGGACTAACATGCGCCCCGCCACCATAGGTTTCCCATGAGAATGGGTGAGCGGTCTCCGCCTCTCCGCTCTACCGGTTCGGCGGAAAAGTCTCGATCCAGTGGCGGGCGATGTCCGCACGGCGGCAGATCCAGGCATCCTCCGTTGCCTGGACGTAATCCATGAACCGCGCAAGACCGCCGATACGGGCCGGATGCCCGAGAAGGCGGGGATGAATGCCGACTGACATCATCTTGGGAGAGGTTCGCCCTTCGGCTCGCAGGACATCAAAGGCATCTCGCAGGATCGTGAAGAAGTCCTGGCTAGTGAGACCGCCCGACAGGATCTTCACGTCGTTGGTGACAAGGGAGTACGGCACGACCAAATGAGCGTGGCCGCCCACGTTGACCCAGAATGGAAGATCGTCCGCATAGGAGTCGCTGTCATAGAGGAAGCCACCCTCCTCGATCAGGATTCGGCGGGTCCACTCGCTTGGAGCGTAACGGCAGTACCAACCGAGGGGACGTTCGCCGGTGGTACGGACGAGCGAAGTCACGGCTTCCCTGATCATGCCGCGTTCGGTCTGCTCGTCGAGGAGATAATGCTCGATCCAGCGCAGGCCATGGCAGCATACATCCCACCCATTGTCCCGCACGAGCTGAGTGACAAGGGGATTGCGTTCGAATGCAACAGCGCACCCGAAGGCCGTCGCCGGCAGTCCGCGCTCTGTGAACTGGCGGGCCACCCGCCATATCCCTGCGCGGCTGCCATACTCGTACATGCTCTCGGCCGACAGGTCGCGGTTTCCAACGGGAACCCGCGCGGCTGAAACCTCCGTCAATGCCCCTTCCGAGCGGCCGTCCCCATCGCCAATGGAGTATTCCGATCCTTCCTCGTAATTGATGACGAAATTCACGGCCACGCGGGCCCCGCCCGGCCATGCAGCATCCGGTGGTGTGGGACCATAGCCGACGAAGTCGCGCTGCAGATTTTCTATCATGTCGCCTCCCTTGGGAGAGGGCGGCGTTACCGCCGCCATCACTATCAGACGCGCGGCCCCTCGACCTTGTTGAAGAAGCAGCACCAATCGCCCGTGGTGACGTTCGGAAGCGCACGGAGACCGAAGATCATGCCGTCCGCGGGCGCATGAAGCGTCGTAAGTTCGTCGCCGAACAGATTGACGATCGTGCCAATCTTGTCGCCCTTCTTCATGGGAGTGAGAAACTTGATGTCCGGTTCGGGCAGGAAGAGCCCGGATTCTGGTGCCAGAAGCGCTTCCTGCACACCCTTGGTGCGATTTTCATCGTACTTCGCCTCGCCCGGAATCATCCGATAGTGGCGCATCACGTTAAGGATGGCGTCCGCTAGAACCCGGCCCACCTTGGCGAAAAGATCAGGCGACGTGTGCGATCGGCCGCCATACTCGACGGTGATCCCGACCTTGCCAGCTTCAGCCATCGCGGCCATTGGACTGCCCTTCGGATTGAAGGACGACATCATGCAGCCCCATCCGGGCCCCATCGCGGTTCCGAGTTCGACCGATTCCGGACGTTCGTCCGTGAACATGGCCGGTGCCAGGAACGAGTGGGCTCCGCCGGAGTGAATGGAGATCTCCATGTCGGCGACCCTCGTCATCCACTCGAAATGCGCATAGGCCACGCGCTCCGACAGATAGCCGTTCGGCCGTCCCGGATAGATCCGGTTCATATCGTAGCTGAAGGTGTCAAGCGGGTTGCCGCGCGAAGCCGCCTCATAGGCGGGGACGTTGACCACAGGAATGAGCACGAGCGTCCCCGACAACTCTTCCGGCCTGACCTCGCGCATGAGGTGCTGACAGCAGAGGGGGCCCTCCGGCTCATCGCCGTGAATTGCACCGTTCACCCACAGGACAGGTCCGGGCCGCGTGCCATTGATGACCACGACCGGGATTTCGAGGGCTCCCCCGCCGGCGAGCGTGGTGACCGGAATGGACCCGCGGACCGTCCGGCCGGGTTCCGCCCTGGCGCTACCCACTTCGACGGTTTTCAGGTCATGCGTCGTATTCATGTTAAATTCCCTTTACAGCATTGTACTTCGCGAGTTCTTCAGGCGTGTAGACCTGCATGAACTCGATCTCGATTCCACCGGCGTCGTTGTCGAGAAAGGCCACATAGCCTTCCGGATGGGGATGGCTCCCAAACACTTTGCAGGCTTTGCACTCGCGCAGGTTCGCTCCGTTCTTCTGCGCGTGGTCGAGCGCTTTTTCAATGTCGTCCACCTCGTAGCAGATGTGGTGGAGGCCCTCGCCGCCCCTCTCCCTGATCCAGCTTGCGAAGCGGCCGTCCGGATCCATCGATTGACAGAGCTGGTACTCGACTCCGCCGAGATTGAAGAGCGCCACGCGGTTGCGTGATTTCTCGTAGTCGATGACTGGTGCGTCAGCCGGGACGCACAAGAACTTGGAATAAGCCTCAAGTGCCTTCCTGGCGTCGTTGACGGCGAATGCCATGTGCTTGAGGCCGAGGATATTAGGGTTGTCCGACTTTACAGGTGCGTTCACGATGGTCCTCCGGTTGGTTGGGTTAGGTTGGGGTTGTCGGGTTGGCTCATTTGTTGCGCGCGCGAGGATCGAGCAGATGGCTCAGACGGTCGCCTATCAGGTTGACAGACATGACGGTCAGGAAGAGTGCGAGGCCTGGAAAGAACATCATCCAGGGCGCGTAGCGCATGTAGTCGCGGCCGTCGTTGAGCATGGCGCCCCATTCGGGAGCCGGCGGCTGTGCGCCCAGTCCGAGAAAGCTGAGCGTCGCCGTTGAAAGGATCGCGTCGCCGAGATTGAGAGTCCCGAGAACGATGAGGGTCGGCATCACGTTCGGCACAAGATGGCGGACCATAATGTGGCGCCCGTTAGCGCCGATCGCGCGCGCGGCATCGATGTAAAGCTGCTCCTTGACCACGAGCACGGCGCCGCGAACGACACGCGCAAACCGTGGAATCTGCGCAATGGCGACGGCGATTACCACGTTGACGAGCCCTACACCCAGGACAGCCACGACGAGGATCGCCATCACGACTGACGGAAAGCCGAGGAGGACATCGATGGCGCGTGATCCAATCGCGTCCACACGTCCGCCGCGATAGCCCAAAAAGATTCCGATGGTGCTCCCGACGACGAGCGCCAGCAGGACGGTTGCCATTCCGACTGCTAAGGAGTAGCGCCCGCCCCAGACAATCCGGGAGAAGATGTCACGGCCGTGCAGATCCACCCCGAGCCAGTGAATCGAATCGGGCGCAGAAAGGCGCGCGCCGACATCAGTCTCTGTGGGATCGAAGGGTGCAATGAAGGGAGCCAGGATCGTGCAGACCACGAGGACGAGGAGAATGGCCACGCCCGCGGAGGCGCCCGTATGACGGGCGAAACGCCGTATGAAGCGCAGCGCGCGCTGAGACCGCGTCAGGTCGCTCGTCACGAGGGGGGCTGCCACCGGGAACGGCAATGTCATCATGCCCTCCCGACCTGGACACGCGGGTCGATCAAGCCATAGAGAAGATCCACCAAAAGATTGACGAGAACATAGGCGGCGGTCGTGTAGACGACGAGCGCCTGCACGAGGGGGAGATCCTTGTTCAGGACGGCCTCAACCAGCATGGTGCCGAGGCCCGGCCGCGCAAACACGTTTTCCGTCACCACGGCTCCCCCGACAAGGACCGCGATCTGGATCCCGAGCAAGGTGACGGGCGGGATCATCGCGTTGCGTAGAGCATGCTTGAATGCGATCTTCGCCCAACCGAGTCCCTTCGCCCGAGCCGTGCGGATATAGTCTTGCCCCATGGCGTCGATGATCGACGACCGGACCAGTCGCGCGAAGCCGCCGGCGATGAAAAGCCCGACCGTGATCGACGGAAGGACGAGCGCAGCGAGTCCGCTGCCGACGATCGGAACCCAGGCCAGGGTCATGCCGAAGACGTAGATCAGCATCATGCCGATCCAGAAGCTCGGCAGCGATACTCCTGCCAAGGCGACGAGCATGCACAGGGTGTCGATCCAGGTATTGGGCTTCAGGCCGGCCACCATGCCGAGGAGGAGACCGGCCCCGAGGCCGACGACGAGTCCTCCCGCCGCGAGTTCGAGGGTCGATCCGGCCTGTTCGGAGATCATGCGGGTCACCGGTTGCCGAGACCGGTAGGACTCGCCGAGGTCCCCCCGCACAGCCCTCCCGAGAAAGGTGACGTACCGTTCCAGGAAGGGACGGTCGAGCCCGAGCCGGCGGCGCTCGTTCTCGCGCACCTCCTGCGAGGCGGGGACACCTGCGAGCATCAGGTTCACCGGATCGCCGGGGATGAGCTGCATTACCCCGAACACGATGGTCCAGGTGACGAACAGGATGGGAATGACGCCGAGAACCCGGCGGAGGGCATATCGCATTGGATCCAGACTTTTGTGGGGCCGGCCCGCGGGACCATCCGGGGCCGGCGCGGTCGGGTCAGTTCGCCGGGCGGACGTCGTAGAGTCGGACCTGCCAGTTACCCGGCGCGAAGCGTGCACCCACGACCTTCTTGCTTGAGGCGATTGTCTGGATCTGATCGTGGATCGGCATGAAGACCGCCGCATCCATGATCATCTTCTGCGCGTCCGCATAAAGCTTCGTGCGCTCCTCCAGGGAGGCCGCCGTGCTGGCGGCGGCCAGGACCTTGTCGAGTTCCGGGCTTTTCCAGCGCATCCAGTTGAATTTGAACTTGCCGGGTTCCGGGATATTGCCCGAGTCGAAGGGAATCCGCAGCACGGAGGGATCATTGTAAACCCAGCGGATGCCCCCGACGTCGTATTGGTTGTTGATGATGAGTTCGTCCTGCTTCGCCTTGGTGACGTTCTCGACCTTGAGGTCGATGCCCACCCGCTTCAGGTCGGCCTGAAGCGCGACCGAGGTCTCCGGCTCAAGCAGGGTCGGATAATAGATTTGAAGCGGTTGCCCGTCCTTCTCTCGGATGCCGCCTGATCCCATCTTCCAGCCGGCCTCCTCCAAGAGCTTGCCGGCTGTTTCGCGGCTGAACTTGTAGTACTCCTCGACGCCCTTCCAATAGGCTGGCGTGGAGGGCGCGATCGGCCCCCAGGCCGCCTTCGCGTATCCGAAGAACAGGTTCTGCGACAGGCGGGACCGGTCGACCGCATACATGAAGGCCTGCCGTACCTTAATGTCCTGCAAGGGACCGCGAGACACGTTGAACATCAGCGAGAAGGGTACGCCTGAGGCCACGCCCGTCATGGTGTCGTACTTGCTGGAATCGCCGAGGCGTCGCATGTCAAGCGGCGGCGTGAGATCGGTATAATGGACCTCGCCCGACTCAAGCGCAGCCACGCGGGTTGCCGCATTCGGGATGAAGCGATGAATGATCCGCGCGACTTTGCTCGGTCCCTGGGTCGAGTAGAAGGGCGCGCCCCACTTGTAGTCCGGGTTGCGTTCGAGCACGATCTGCTTGTTCTTTTCCCAGCTCACGAACTTGAAGGGGCCGGTTCCCACGGGCGCTTGCGCGAATCCGGTCCCGCCGAGCTTCTTCACGGCCGTCGGACTGACGATGGACAGCTCGTTTTCGCTGAAACTGTCAATGGCGGTCGGGAAGGGTCGCTTGTATCGAATGCGGATCTCGTAAGGCCCGAGGATATCGGAACCCTCATAGGGTCCGATCATGTCGATGGCGCCTTGCGATCCCGTCGCAGGATCCACGATGGTATCGAAGGTGAACTTCACCGCCTCCGCATCGAACTTCGTGCCGTCATGGAAGGTAACGTCGTCGCGGAGCTGCAGGACGACGGACTTGTTGTCCGGCGCCATGGTCCAGGATTTTGCGAGCCCTGGATACTTCTTGTTGTCCGCATCGGCGCTGACCAACTGGTCGAAGACCTGGGCGATAACCTGCTCTTCGTGGCGCGATTGGGTCACCCTCGGGTCGAATGTGACGTCGGACGTGCTGTCGTCCGCAAACACAATCGCGAGATCTCCGGCCTGGGCGAGCGCCATGACCGGGGTGAGGCTTAAGGCCAGCGCCGTAGTCCACATCAGCTTACGCATTCTATTCCCCATTATTCCCTCTGGTGGTTCGGATCGCGAACGCCCGCTCTTGATGTCAGGTCGTCCCTCAGGCAGCCGGTGCACGCACCTCCCGCCCTCCTTTGAAGACCCGCAGATTCTCCCTTCTTCGCAGGACGCTGATGTCGACGAGCGGATCGCCGGACACGAGGACAATGTCTGCGAGCTTGCCTGCAATCAGACGGCCCGCGTCGATCTCCAGGATATCGGCACCCGTGGCAGTCGCCGCGCAGATCGCCTCGAGCGGCGAATAGCCGCCTTCGACCAGAAGCTCGATCTCGCCAGCATTTGTGGTGCCATGTTCGAGCATGAAGCCTGCGTCCGAGCCGGCGGCCACCTTCACGCCCGCGCGGCGGGCGCGGTCGAGACGCTCCCACATGGCCTTCTCGGAAAGCTCTGCCCAGCGCTTTGAGCCTCGAGGCGTCTCGGGGTCCGCGGCCGCGGCCGCAGAGGAGGTCTTGTTCACCAGAAGGGTCGGCACGAGATAGGTGCCCCGCTTCACCATCAGCTCGAGAGTGGCGTCGTCGATCCAGTGGGCGTGCTCCACCGTATCGCAACCTGCCTCGATGGCGGCGCGGAGGGGCGGCCCGCCGGAGGTGTGGGCGCCCACATGGACGCCCTGCTCGTGGGCCTCCTCGCAGGCGGCTCTGATCTCATCGATATTCATTTCGAAGCGATACGGCTTCGTATCGGGATCCTTGCGGAACGAGACGCAGGGATTGAGTTTGATGAAGTCCGCCCCGCGCTTGAGCTGAGCGCGAACGCCGGCCCGGAATGCTATCGGGCCGTCGCACGGATAGGTCATGTCGAGGAAGGACGCGTGGTCGCCCCAACCGGGCTGGTCCATGTGGCCGCCCGTGACGGTAAGGCCCATGCCGCACGCCTTGATGCGCGGTCCCTCCACATAGCCCCTGTTCACCGCATCGCGGAGGTCGATAATCGTCCCTCCCGGCGCATGCATGTCCCGCACGGATGTGAAGCCGTGCAGCAGCGTATTGCGGGCATTTTCAGCGGCCCGCAGGGCGACGAGCGGATAGGACATTTCGACGAGCTCGGCCCGGAAGGCGCGCTTGTCGGGACTGCCGCTGTAGGAGAGATGCACATGGACGTCCACAAGTCCCGGGATTGCAGTCGCCGCGGGGGCCTCGATCACCCGCGCTCCGTCCGGCATCCCGATATCGGCTGAACGTCCGGCGGCCACGATGCGCTCACCCTCGATGAGGATCGCTGCATCCCGAATAGGCCCCGACCCTGTCCCGTCCACCATTTGGCCTACTCTGAGAAGAGTTCTCATGCTGCGATGCCTTTCTGGCGGAGCTCTACGACAAGATCCCAGGCCCGCACGTGGCGATCGTTGAGCCCGCTCGCGTCCTGACATGCCAGGTGGACGAAGGCCGGCGCGAGCTCGCGAGGGTCCTTCCAGATCTTTCGCTTCTCCGCGTCGTATGTGGTTTCGCTCATGGCGGTATGGACCGGGTGCCCCGGCGTGATCGTGTTGACCGACACGTTGTAGGGGGCGAACTCCACCGCGAGCGCGCGGGAGAAGCCTTCGATGCCGAATTTCGAGGCGCAATAGGCGCTCTCGTCATTGCCGCCCCTCACGCCGGCATTGCTGGATACATTGATGATCGCACCGGCTCGGCGAGCCTTCATGCCGGGTGCCACGGCGCGCACGCACAGGAAGGGTCCGCGGAGGTTGACGGCCTGCAGCCGGTCCCAATCCTCGACACTCGTCTCCTCGACGGGTTTGAAGAAGATGATGCCGGCATTGTTGACGAGAATGTCGATCTGCCCGGCATTGCGCTGGATGCGCGCGAAGGTGGCAGCAACCTCGTTCGCGTCCGCCAGGTCCATCCGCATCGCCTCGACACCGGGCAGGGTCGCGACTTCGTCGCCAAGCCGGTCCAGTGCGTAGACACGGGCCCCATGCGCCGCGAACTCGGTCGCAACGGCTCGGCCGATCCCACGGGCAGCCCCCGTCACGACCGCAACCTTCCCGGCGAGGCGATCCTTCATGTTGCAACCCTCCCGCCATCCACCAGCAGACCGATGCCGGTGATGAAGGACGATTGCGACGAGGCCAGGAACAGGACCGCGTCGGCAATCTCGTCGCCGGTTCCCATCCGCCCAAGGGGAGTGATCTCCCGCCAGCGCTGCTCGACCCCGGCTGGATCGGCCGCCAGGTCCCGGTTTCGGCGGTTCATGTCCGTATCGATGACACCCGGGTTGATGGCATTCACGCGGACGTTCCGACGGGAATACTCGACCGCGAGGACGCGAGTCATCGACATGATGGCGCCTTTGGAGGCTGCATAGGAAATGTTGCCGCCAACATTCGCGAAGGCACTCACGGACGAATTGTTGACGATGGTTCCGCCCCCTGCCCGCAGCAGCGCAGGGATGGCGTGCTTGCACCCGAAGAAGACGCCCTTCAGGTTGATGGCGATCACGCGATCGAACAACTCCTCCGTCACCTCCGTGGAAGGGGTAACGGGCTGCTCGATTCCAGCGTTGTTGAAGATCGTGTCGAGGCGGCCGAACGTGTCCTCGGCAGCCGCGACGAGCGCCTTGACGTCCGCTTCCCTTGAGACGTCGCAATGCCGGTAAACGATACGGCCGGGAAGTTCGGACGCTTCCTGCACCAGCGTCGCGCCTCTCTCGTCTGAAACGTCACCGACGACGACCGATGCTCCCTCACGTGCAAAGGCGAGCGCCGTGGACCGGCCCATGCCGTTCGCTCCTCCTGTCACGATGGCGACTTTGTTCTCGAACCGCAACGTGCCCCACTCCTCAAGTCTGGAAGACAGTATCACTGTCTACTTGTATTACAAGAAGATTCTTGTAGCATCTGTGCGGGCAAGGGTGCTACTTGCCGGAGGGCGCCGATGGACTTACTGGAGGAAGGTCGCAGCGATGCTGTCCGCGGTCCGCAGCGCGAGCGCCTGGGCCGTCGCAGTGGGATTGATGGCCGCCGACGTCACGAAAACGCTCGCATCGGTAATGTAGAGATTCGGCACGCCATGGCAGCGCCCGAACGGGTCCACCACCGAGCGCGCCGGATCTTGGCCCATCCGGGCCGTGCCCATCAGGTGGAATCCCGCCTCCGCCCGCAGCGGGGTCCGATCGATTGCCGTTGCTCCCGCCTCGCGCAGGACCTCCTCGGCGCGATCCATGCCGAAATCGAGGATGCGGCGGGAATTGTCGGACAGCGTATAGATCATTTTCGGAGCAGGTGTGCCGTCGCGGTCGACGAGGGTTTCGGACAGGGTAATGCGGTTCCTGTCCTCGGCGAGATCCTCTGCGCAGACCGTCAATCCGCAGATGCGGTCGAAGCGCTCCTCAAAGGCGGCATGGTGCGCCTCGCCCCAAGGCAGCATGGAGCCGGCCCCTGCGCCGCAGGCCAGGGCGACCGGCGCCGGACCGCCGGTCAGCTGCAGTTTGAGGCCGCGCACGAAATCGCGTTCGGGCCGGGTCGCATAGAATTCGAAGGACACGATGCCCGCTTTCTCGCCGGCTGCCCACGCGCCCATGGCCTCGGGAAACAGCCCGTCCACCCGCGCATAGGGATGCAGCATCAGGTTCCGGCCGACGAGTCCGGAATCGTTCCCCAATCCGTCCGGGAACCGTTCAGAGCGCGACAGAAGCAGAAGATGCGGCGTTCCCATGCCGTTGGCGGCCAGAACGAAGATCCGTCCTTCGACCCGCAAGGGACCCTCGTCCGTCATGCAGAGCGCCGCCGTCACACGTCCATCCGCATCGTGCTCCAGGCGCATCACGCGGGTGCGGGTGAGGAGTCGCACGCCGTTTGCGATCGCGTCATGCATGTAAGCCTGGTCTGCGCCCGATCTGATTCGGCTGGGGCAGCCGAGATCGCAGGGGCCCGCATGGGTGCAGTGGACGGTTGCCGGATCGTCCGCTTCGCGGCCGACCACGAGATCGACAGGCCACCAGTGCCAGCCCAACCGGTCGAAAGCTTTCCCGAAGCGGCGGCCGTGTGCGCCGATGGTCGGGAGCGTCAGGCCGTGCTCGCCCCGCGGCGGCGCGGACGGATCGCCCGGGACGAAGGCCGTCCCGAGGCGCTTCTCGTTCTCCTCGTAGTAAGGCGCCAAGTCGTCGTAGCTGATCGGCCAATCGCTCCCGATGCCGTCGAGCGTCGCAATCCGAAAATCCTCCGGGCGGAAACGCGGCACGTGAGCGGACCAGTAGATCGAGCCGCCGCCGACCGCATTGCCGATCATCGGCTTGATCGGACTATCCACGTCGTCGACGGGTGCGTCGTCGCGTCCACGGCGTATGTTCGGATTGGCGTGAAGTGGCCCGGCACGACGCAATTCATAGTCGGGCTGGTCCCGCCTGACCTCATCATAGGCAAACCAGTCTCCGCGTTCGATGCTGACGACTTTGAGCCCAGCCTGAGCGAGGCGCCAAGCGGCGGCCGCACCGGAAGGACCAGCTCCAACAACGACGACCTCGGTCGAAATCGTTTCCATCGCGCGTCCTCGTGAACAGATTATGGAAGAGGAAAATGCAGGAATGCAAGATGCGAGCATGACAGAAATGGGGAGTGGTATCATCTGCGCTTTCATGGATGCCTTGATTATGGGCGACGTGCACTGGCCATGTGCATCCGCTGCCGTTCAGGACGTCTCCCGCTTCCTGGTGCTTCTCTCGAACGATGACCGCCGGTGGGTCGCCTTGCAGGCTGCCTTGCTCTGCGAGGCTGCACCGTCCATGCGGCAGATCCAGCTTAGAACACTCGAACGGAACGAACCGACCGTGTTCCGACGGGTGCTCGCGGCCTTGTACGGTGCCTATTACACGGCGCCCGATGTGATCGCGCGGGTCCATGAGCTCGCAGCCGCGAGCCCTACGGAGGCCTCGCCGGTTTTCGACCGCACGTTGCTTAACACCGTCATTCAAAAGCAGCCAGGACAGAGGAGATTGTAAATGACTGCGCAGACCACCATCCGTCTCGACAGCCCGCCCGACGTGGCTCGCGCCACAACCTATGAGCACGCCGCTCGCGCCGGCGACTTTGTCTTCGTGGCCGGTCAGGTCGCTCGCGACGAGAACAATCAATGGGTGGGCGTTGGCGACGCCGGCCAGCAGGCTGCGCAGGTCTACCGCAACATCGGACGGATCCTTGCGCATTTCGGTGCAAACCCTGCTGATGTCGTGAAGATCAATACGATCATGACCGACCGGAACGACCGCGACGCCGTGACGGCCGAACGCCTCAAGTTCTTTGGAGATCATCGGCCCCCGCATACGGGCATCATCGTCAATGGCCTCGGTTCGCCGGAAGTGAAGGTCGAGGTCGAGGTCATAGCCTATTGCCCGCAGGTCCGCTGATGTCTGTCCCCTTTTACGACCATGCCAAACTGTACATGGCGCGCAAGGACGCGATTGACGCTGCGATCCAGCGTGTTCTCGCGAGCGGCCGCCTCGATTGGGGCGATGAGGTTCCGGCCTTCGAGGGGGAATTCGCCGCATGGATCGGCGCGACCCACGCCGTGACGGTCGGGTCGGGCACTGCTGCCTTGAAGGTTGCGCTCCTCGCCCTTGGAATCGGGCGTGGCGACGAGGTGATCACCGTGCCGAATACCGATGTGGCGAGTTCCTCCGCCATCCGGTTCACCGGGGCGGATGTTGTTTGGGTCGATGTCCACCCCCTCACCCGCACCATGGATCCTGACAGCTTCGCGGCGGCCATCACGCCGCGCACGCGGGCCGTGATGCCTGTGGATCTGTTCGGCCATCCGGCAGACCTCGACAGAATCTTGGCCATCGCGCACCGGCACGGGATCGCGGTCGTCGAGGATGCGTGCATTGCCCTGGGAGCAACCTTGGACGAACGGAAAATCGGCGCCCTATCGGATGTCACGTGCTTCAGCTTTGCGCCGACGAAACACCTTGGCGCCTATGGAAGCGGCGGCGCCTGCCTGACCGAGGACGCGGAGCTGGCAGAGCGGATGAGCAAGATCTCCGGTTACGGACAGCAACGCTCCCGCCACCGCATGGGCGGCCCGGGATTCCTGCCGCAAGGCCTGCATCATGAAACGGACGGTCTCAATGAGAGGCTCGACGAGCTTCAAGCCGCCGTCCTGCGCGTGAAGCTGAAGGATCTCGATGCGAATCTCACGGCGCGGCGCGCGCAGGCGGCGCGGTACGAGGCTCGCCTGCGAGGCAGCAGGATCAATCCGCCCAAGGTCGCTGAAGGCGTCGGGCACGCCTGGCGGAACTACGTCATCGAGGCCGATGATCGCGATGCGGTGCGCCGATCACTGGCGGCATCGGGCATCACCACAAGCCTCTCCTACGCTCCGCCGATGCATCTCCAGCCGGTCTATGCCGACCTGAACCTAGGGCGTGGATCATTCCCCGTCTCAGAGCGCATCTGCGACCGTCTGATCGGCCTTCCCATCGGACCGCATCTCGATCTTGAGCAGATCGACGCTGTGGCCGATGCCCTGCTCCGCCCTCACGACGGCTGAGGGCAGGGCCGGCGCACGCGACGCCTCATTCCCTGAGGGCGAGGGCTTCAGCAACCTTGCCGGCGCCGTAATCCCGTTCGGCCGCCGCTCGGCTCACCTTCCCCTGGCGCAGATCGGCCGCGAGGCTCTCCACACTGCGCTCCCGCGGGTCACCGTTGCCTCCTCCGCCGAGGGTCTCCACGCGGATGGTCTCGCCCGCCTCGAGCACGAGGCCCGAGGCCTTCGAATGAAGCACCTCCTCGCGGTCCGTTCCTGGATTCCGCAGGATTCGCGTGACGCTCGACGGCAGGCCGCCGTGCACCCCGGGGGCCGGGATGATATGTGCGTCCGAACGTGCGGAGAAGATCGTGTTGCTTTCCCGGATCCGGATCTGCCGCGCCATCCCCATTCCGCCGCGGTAGTGGCCGGCTCCCCCGGAGTCCGGAACGAGGCAGTATTCCTCAAGGAGAAGCGGATATTCGAGCTCCAACGCCTCCGCCGGCAGATTCGTCGAGTTGACCGTGTGGACATGGACGGCATCCATGCCGTCGCGATCGGCGAAAGCGCCCGCACCGCCGCCCATGCTCTCAGGGTACACGTAGGTGGTCTTGCGCCGGGGATGCCACCCGGAAACCGAGATGGCGGACGTGGAATCGTTGCAGGACGCCATGCTCTGCTCAGGCGGGAGCGCTTGGTAGAGGGCGCCGAAGACGGCTCCGCACAGGCGGTTCGACGTCACAGCGCGGGCTGCCACCGCATGGGGTGGCCGGGGGTTGACGATGGATCCCTCTGGCGCCCTGATCCGGATGGGGTCGATGCTGCCCTGGTTCGGCATCAGGCCAGGATCAAGAACCGCGCGCACGCAGTAATAGACGGAGGCCTTCAGCGCACTGTCGGGAAGATTGATCGCCCCCCTCGCCTCCGGGCCGGAGCCGTCAAAGTCGAGTTCGAGGGTGTCGCCCGAGATTCGGGCCGTGCAGACGATAGGGACCGGCTCCCCCGGGAAACCGTCGTCGTCCATGGCCCGTGCGAAGCGGTACTCGCCATCCGGGAGGGCGGCGATACGGTTGCGCAGGCGTCTGCGCGTATAGGTGAGAATGTCCTCGATGGCTTGCGCCACCGCCGTCCAGCCCATGCGGTCGACAAGTTGCAGCAGCATGGCGCCGCCGCGCAGGTTCGTCCCCACCTGGGTGCGAAGATCGAGAAGCCGCTCCTCGGGATCGCGGGTGTTGCAGACGATGAGTTCCAGAAGATCCTCGTCGATCTCGCCGGCACGGGCGATGCGGATGACGGGGATCCGGATCCCCTCCTCGAAGATCGACCGCGAGACGCCCGACGTCGAGCCCGGCGTCCTCCCGCCCACGTCGGCATGATGGGCGATGTTTCCGCAGAAGAAGCGGACCACACCCTCGTGATGAACCGGTGTGATGATCGAGATGTCGGGCAGGTGGCTCCCGCCGGCCAGATAAGGATCGTTGGCGATGAAGGCGTCACCCGGCTTCATGGCGTCAAGGGGACAGCGGGCCAGGATGGTCTCAACCGCGCCGATCATCGCCCCGAGATGGATTGGGATGTGGTCGGCCTGAGCGATGAGTCGCCCGCGCGCATCGAAGAGGGCGGTCGAGCAGTCCCGACGCTCCTTGATGTTCGACGAGAAGGACGAGCGGATGAGGATCGATCCCATGTCCTCCGCGATGGCAAGCAGACGGTTGGAAAACACGTCCATCTGCACCGGGTCGGCAATCCGTTCTTCGCTCATGTCGGGATCCTCAACAACAGATTGCCCCAGGAATCAATGATGCCGCTCTGACCCGGCAGGATCACCGTCGTCGAACTCATCTCGTTGACGATCGCGGGGCCTTCGAACGCTACGTTCACCGGCAGCTTTTCCCGCTGATAAACGGTCGCCTCCACCCACCCGCGGCGGCGATCCACATAGATCCGGCGCCAGCCCGTGACGGCGTCCCGGAGCGAGACGCCCCCCTCGACGGGAACCTGCGGCGCCTTCTCCACCGCGCCCAGCGCCTGCACCCGGGCGGACACGAACTCGACGGGACGGTGTTCGATGGCGTAGCCGTATTCCTTGACGTGGGCTGCGTGAAAGCGGGCAATGACCTGCGGCAGATCCTCGGGTCCGAGGCCTTCGCATTCCACCTTCACCTCGAAGTTCTGCCCCTGGTACCGCGCATCAATGATGCGGCGGAAGCGGCGCTGGCCGGGCGGGACGGCCTCGCGGTCGAGCCAGGCCCGGGCATCCTCCTCCATCGCAGCAAACAGGCGGAGAACCGCGCGCCAAGCCTCGTCGGAGGCCTGCGCATAGTAGCTCCGCACATAGTCCGAGGTCAGGTCCGTAAGCAGCATGCCACGGGCACACAGGGTGCCGGGCTCGCGTGGCACGAGCACTTGCGGAATGCCGCATTCGACAGCCACATCGGCCGCGTGGAGCGGCCCGGCGCCGCCGAACGCACATAAGGCGAACTGGCCGATGTCGTAACCTTTCTCGACGGAGACGGATCGAATCGCCCGGCTCATATGCGCGTTGGCAATCTGGAGGATTCCATGGGCCGCCTCTTCAAGGGTGAGCCCGAGCGGCCTGGCGATCCGGTCTGCGATGGCGCGGCGCGATGCCTCGACATCCACCTGCATCCGGCCGCCGAGCATCATGGCGGGATCGAGGCGTCCGAGGCAGAGATTGGCATCCGTGATGGTCGGTTCCATGCCGCCCTTGCCATAGGCCACCGGCCCGGGAGAGGCCCCCGCCGAGCGGGGACCGACCTTTAGGGCTCCGGCATCGTCGATGGATGCGATCGAGCCGCCGCCCGCGCCGATGACGTGGATATCGAGCATCGGCGTCTTGACGGGATAGCCCGCCACGAGCCGTGCGCTCGTGAAAAGCGGAGCGCTGCCGGCGATAAGCGACACATCCGTTGACGTGCCGCCGACGTCGAAGGTGATGAGGTTCGGGAAGCCCGCCACACGGCCGATCTCGGCCGCACCGACGACTCCGGCGGCAGGCCCCGAGACGCAGGTGCGAACCGGGCTGTCCTTTACCGTGTCGACCGACATCAGCCCGCCGTTGGAGTGGATCGTGTAGGGATCGGCCGGAATCCCGATATCCCTGACGCGGGATTGGAAGCGTTCGAGATAGCGGCCCATTTTCGGGCCGACGAAGGCATTGACAACGGCCGTCGACATCCGCTCGAACTCGCGGAACTCTGGCAGGATGTCGGACGAAGCGGTAACGTAAGCGTCCGGCAGGATCGCACGCACGGCTGCGACAGCGCGTTGCTCATGCTCAGGTCGACGGTAGCTGTGAAGAAAGCAGATCGCGACGCTCTCCACCTCCTGAGCCGCAAGCGCCGCAACCGCATCGCGAAGCGATTCCTCATCGAGCGGCAGGAGCGTCTCCCCATCCGGGCCGATGCGCTCGGCGACCTCCACGCGCCGGTTGCGCGGAATGAGCGGCGGCGGCTTTTCTACGCGGTAGTCGTAGATCGAGGGGCGTGCCTGTCGCCCGAGTTCCAGCACGTCACGGAAGCCCTTGGTCGTCAGAAGACCCGTGCGCGCCCCGCGCCGCTCAATCACGATATTCGTCGCGACCGTGGTGCCGTGCCCAAGATAGGCTACCCTCCTCGCGTCTATCCCGAATTCGGCAAAGGCCAGCCTCAAGCCTTGCTCAATCGCTTCGGAAGGATCATGAGGCGTCGACCCTACCTTAAAAAACCGGATCTCACCGTTCGACGGGTCGAGTAAGGTGAAGTCGGTGAATGTGCCACCGACGTCTACTCCGATACGGTATCCCAAAGTCCCACCCTCTCATCTTCAAGACCGTATTACAATCATACAAACTTGTGCCCGTAAAGCCGCTTTCTTGTGTTCAGCTTGCTTGGATTGATCATGCTGAGGTCAATGGATCGCGCCTTTCAGGTGACGTCCACACCTTTGCTGTGCTCCTTGAATGCCCCTGCGCTCATACTGGCAAACACGCCTTGCATGCTCGCTGGTCGGCCAAACTTGCCATTGCATAATATCTATTCCTTGTGGCATCGTTCCTGATCGAAAGTGCTTGAGCTATCGGGGCGGACTTCGCCATGACTCAGTATTATCAGAGTACGCTCTCCACCTTGGCTGAGTGGCTCGTCACATATTTCGCCGATGATTACACTTTGGTAGGCGAATCGAGCTCCAATGAAATGGACGCCTGTGAGAAAGCAGCTGAACTTGAGACAAAAGCAGATAGTCAGCTGCTTTGTGCTCATATCCCAAATGCCTTCGAAGCTTGAACCGAGTATTCATCAGCATTCGGCAGCAACACCACCAGACTCAATCCGACCTCATTATTCATCTCCGGCCCCATTTCTCGAATAGGGGCTTTGTTGCACGGATCGGATTGTGCACGCATTGAACGCGGCCCTTAGGTCGAATACAGGCGATGCGGACGCATTTCGGGCATCCAAGCTCAAGCATCCGGTTCAAGGCATGAAC
The DNA here is from genome assembly GCF_016892765.1 of Microvirga arvi. Lineage (GTDB taxonomy): Bacteria > Pseudomonadota > Alphaproteobacteria > Rhizobiales > Beijerinckiaceae > Microvirga > Microvirga arvi. Next base: position 20,165 of record NZ_JAFEMD010000026.1, on the reverse strand, counting down.
GGCGATGACGACCTCGGTCGTACGGCATTGATCCGTCCGGGAGCGCAAGGCGTCCCCGGTCGCTCGTTTATTAAGACGGCTTGGGTGATCTTGAACTGTGCCAGAGCCTGGCTGGGCTATCCGCCCCTATCCATGATCGCCGGTATTTCAACTGCACCCAAGCCGTCTCAGTAAGTCGGCTGATGGCAGTCCCCACCAGGGCTCGTCGCGTGTACCCGGACCGCTTCTTCCAGCCCATGCGTCCATGCTCGGCAATGCTTTGGAGATGCCGGTCGCGCTGGGTCAGTGCGCACTCTGCCATCTCGCTTGGTCCCGCTGTTGATCGGGGTGGAACGATCACGTGAGCAGCTGGATGACGTTGGGCAACGGTGCCGTAGAGACCCGCCTGATCGTAGGCTCCATCCCCGACTAACGAAGCAAGTGGGCCTAGGATCTGCTCGAGCAAGGGACTGACCTGCGAGCTATCAACGGCATCGCTGCTAGTCAGCTCTGATGCTATGATCTGTCCCGTGTCAGCATCGACACCCATATGCAGCTTGCGCCAAGATCAGCACCTTCGGGTGCCGTGTTTCTCGACCAACCACTCACCAGATTCGCAAAGCCGCAGGCCCGTGCTGTCGACCAGAAGGTGAATAGGTCCTGTCGAACTCGGACGTGGCTTTGGAACCTCCAAGCTTGCGGCGCGGTGGCTCAGGGTCTAGTGATCCGGCACCGCCAGATCCAGCCCCAGGAGCTGAAGGATCGAGCCAATCAGGTCTTCCGTCTGGCGCAGCGCCAACCGGAACACCGCCCTGAGCGTCAGGGCTGTCATGATGGCCAGGGCCGAGTAGTGCGGCTGACCACCGCGTGTGGTGCGGGGCTGCGCTCGCCAAACGGCTATCGCCTCTTCTGTGAACCAGACTGTGAGGCTTCCGCGCTGGCGCAGGGCCGTATCGTACTCCGCCCAATTTGTGACCCGGTGCCGCTGCTTGCGGATGTGGTGCCGGCGAGCGATATTGGCCTTGCACGGCACGGCAGATATCCGACAGGAAGGGCGCAGGCCCGTATGTCACCCAGTGCCTGTTACCAACTCGCCTATCGGTGCAACAAAGCCACCAATCGCCATTGATGGAATGGTTATTGAGCCTAGAGATCTGATCCTCGGCGACGGCGGCGACGATGGCCTGCTCTGCGTTCCATATGACGCCACCGCCACGATATATGTCGATGTGAAGGCAAAGCAGGCGGCCGAGGAGAAGACCATGGCTGCGACTTAGGAAGGCCACGCTTCCAAGGCGTGGGTCGGCGAAACCTTGAAACGATTGGGACGTGAAGGGGTCTAGGATCCGGCTGTCTGAACGGCCGGCTGAAGCGCCAGCCGGCCGTTCTTTTCATAATCATGATCTAACTTTTTCCAAGTTCAACATTCGCAAAGCTATGCCTCGGCCTGTGTAGCGATTCCCTCAAAGCTTTGCGCGGGCATCGCGACGCGCTACGCGGGCCAAGAGATAGTCGATTTCGTCTTTTGCGGCTGCTGTCAGCCCACTCGCTGGCTTACGCTGAGCGTCACTTGCGATTGCGCCCCGCTTGTGCAGGATGTATTTGCGAACCGCGAGGCCGACGCCCTGCTGCTGTTCGTAACGGATTAGCGGCAGATGAGCGTCGAAGAGATCGTGCGCCTCGTCACGCTGGCCTTCCTTTTGCAGCCTGACGACGTCAACCAGCATATCAGGGAAGGCATAGCCGGTCATCGCGCCATCCGCGCCTCGCTCCATTTCGAAATCGAGGAAGAGGCCGCCGTTGCCGCAGAGAATGGAGATCGGCTTCATCTCGCCGGCGGTCTGGAAAGCACGCAGGCGCGAGATCTTCTCCAGGCCAGGCCAATCCTCGTGCTTTAGCATCACGCAGGAGGGATGATCCATCACGATGCGCCGGATGACGCTCGGTGTCATTACCACAGTGAGCGTCAGCGGATAGTCCTGGATGACGAACGGAATGTCGTCGCCGATGGCTTCAACGGCCTGCGCATAGTAGCCTATGATCTGATCGTCGGTGCGCAGAGAAGGCGGTGGCGCGATCATGACTCCCGCCGCGCCAAGATCCATGACATTACGTGCCAGGGATCGCATGGCGGCAAAGCCCGGAGCCGACACCCCGACAATGACGGGAACACCGGCGCGCTTCACCACCTGCCGGGTGATCGCGAGCGACTCTTCCGGCTCCAGTTTCGGCGCCTCGCCCATGATGCCGAGGATGGTCAGCCCAGTCACGCCGCAGCCGACATAGAAATCGGTGAGCCGATCGACAGACTCGGTATCGAGCCGGCCATCGGGATGGAATGGAGTGGCGGCAATGGCATAAACACCTGCCGCAGTACGATCGAGTTTCATCAACGTTGTCCCCTCTTCGCGGCCTCGTAGCGGGCCTTGGTTGCGGCGTTCGTCGGGTAGAGGCCGGGCAGCGGCACATCACGCCCGACCTCCTCCATGATCCAGGCCTCCATGCGCTCCTGCTCCGGCGCCTCCGCCAACACCTCGCTTACGAGAGCCGCCGGAATGAGCACCGCGCCATCGTCATCGACGACAATCACATCGTCCGGAAACACGGCGACGCCGCCGCAGGCAATCGGCTCCTGCCAGCCGACAAAGGTCATCCCGGCCACCGAGGGCGAGGCCGCGACGCCGTTGCACCAGACCGGTAGACTAGTGGAGAGAGCACCGGCGACATCACGCGCGACCCCGTCGGTGATCAGGGCGGCGACGCCGCGCTTGGCCATGCGAGCGCAGAGAATGTCGCCGACGATGCCGGCATCGGTCACACCCATGGCGTCGACGACGGTGATGGCTCCTTCCGGCATGGCCTCGATGGCTGCTCGGGTGGAGATCGGCGACGCCCAGCTCGCCGGAGTGGCGAGGTCTTCGCGGGCGGGAACAAAGCGTAGCGTGAAGGCAGGGCCGACAATCCGCGGCTGATCGGGCTTCAATGGCTTCATGCCACGCAACCAGACGTTCCGCAGACCTTTTTTGAGCAGGATCGTGGTCAATGTCGCGGTCGAGACCTGCCGCAGGATCTCAATGACGTTCTGATCGAGAGCCAACTCGAGATCTCCTAAATGCTTTGGATGAGGCCGCCGTCGACGCGGATGACCGAGCCGGTGACGTAGGAGGCCCGCTCACTGGCCAGAAAAGCCACGACGTCCCCGTATTCCTGCGGATCGCCATAGCGCCCAATCGGGATCGAGGCGGTGCTCTCCGCCGCCACATCGGCCACCGGTCGGTTCTCGCGCTTGGCCTTCTGCTCATCGAGGAAGGTGATGCGTTGCGTGGCGATCCGTCCCGGGAGGACGATGTTGGACGTGATGCCATCGCGGCCCACTTCCCGGGCCAGCGTCTTCGACCAGCCGACCAGCGAAAGCCGCAGCGTATTGGAGATGCCGAGATTGGGAATGGGAGCCACCACACCGGATGACGTGGAGGTGATGATCCGGCCCCACTTCCGTTCGCGCATGCCCGGCAGGACCCGGTCCGTGATTGCAATGACGGAAAGAACCATCGACTGGAACTGTGCCAGCCATTGGCCGGGGTCCTGACCGGCGACAGGCGTCGGCGGCGGGCCGCCCGTATTGTTCACCAGAACGTCGACGGCGCCGAAATCGCGCTCGATACTTCCGATGTTGCCGTCGATCACCGACAGATCCGCGAGGTCCCAGACCAGTTCCAGCGCCTGTCCTCCAGCGCTCTTGATCGCGTCGACCGTCGCTCCCGCAGCATCGCCATTCAGGTCGGCGACGACGACCTTTGCGCCCTCCCCCGCCAAGGTACGGGCGATCGCACCCCCGAGTCCGCCGCCAGCGCCGAAGACCAATGCGGTTCTATCTCTAAGCCCAAGATCCAAGATGCTTCTCCCAACGTAAATCGCGGGAAAGATGCAAGACTTGAACAAAAAAGAAAATCTGGACTCTACTATCTTCAGAATATACTTTTCCTATCGATGGATACGCGCTTTCTGGAAAGTTTTCTCACTGTTGTGGAGTCCGGATCGATGGCCGAGGCGGCGCGTCGGCTGGGACTGACGCCGGCCGCCGTCGCACAGCGCATTCGCGCCCTCGAAGAAGAGGTTGGGACATCGCTGCTGTCGCGGGCGGGGCGTACGGTCCGCCCTACGGAAGCGGGAAACGCCATCCTTGCACGGGGTCGGCACATTCTGCGCGAGGTTCGTGAATTGCGGGCTTTGGCAGGCGGAGAGATGGTCGCCGGCGAGATCCGCCTCGGTGCCATCTCGACGGCGCTGACCGGGCTGCTGCCTGCGATCTTGGCCCGGCTTGTCGCCGATGCTCCGATGCTGGACCTCTATGTGGTGCCTGGGACATCAGTCGAGTTGTATCGCCGAGTGATGGAGGGCGAGATCGATGCAGCCATCGTGGTCAAGCCCCAGTTCACCCTTCCCAAGGCGCTCGACTGGCACTTGCTGAGGACTGAGCCGCTGATCGTACTGGGTCCAGAAGGGACTGCCGCCCGCGCCCCGCATGACCTCCTGCGCAGCGAACCCTTTATTCGCTATGACCGAAATCATTGGGGCGGACGCCTTGCGGATCTCTATCTCAGGCAAGCCGGAATCCGACCGCGCGAGCGGCTGGAACTCGACGCGTTGGAAGCTATAGCCGTGATGGTCAGCAAGGGGCTCGGCGTATCTCTGCTTCCGGACTGGGCTCCTCCTTGGCCGGCGGGGGTCTCAATCGCAAAAATTGCTCTTCCGTCGAATGCGCCGGAGAGGCATATTGGCCTCGTCTGGTCCCGCACGTCGTCTCGAATAAGGCTGATCCGAGCGTTGCTGACCGTCACGACACAACTTTAGGCGTACCCATCTTCTGCCGCGATGCGGCGGCATTCTCAACGACACCACCAGACCAAGCCTGCGAGCAACCCGCTTTGGTGCATCGGTTATTTTTGGTGGTTCCGTCGCAAACCTTTTGTTTCATAGTTTCAGCTACGGTGGCTGCCGTCACAGCAGTGGAGACAGGGATGTTCAAGGGCAGGCATTTTGATCGATCGGTAATCCTGCTCTGCATCCGTTGGTATCTGGCTTACAACCTCAGCCTCCGAAATTTGGAGGAGATGATGGCCGAGCGCGGCATCTGCGTCGATCACGCAACCATTCACCGATGGGTTGTCCGGTACTCGCCCGAACTTCTGAATCGCTTCAACTCACGCAAGAGAGTTGTCACCAGCAAGTGGCACATCGACGAGACATACATCAAGGTCCGCGGGCGATGGATGTATCTTTATCGAGCGATCGACAGCAATGGCGATACGGTCGAATTCTGGTTCAGCGAACGGCGTGATCTCACCGCTGCCAAGCAGTTCCTGCGCAAGGCGCTCAAGCGCCATGGCCGGCCCGAGCGGATCGTGATTGACGGCAGCCCGACGAACCGCGAGGCGATCCTGTCCTGCGATACCGCAGACCGGCTCGAGAACAGATCGCGGCGTGACCTGAAACCCATTCGCATCCGGCAAAGTGCCTATCTGAACAATCGCATCGAGCAGGATCACCGCGCTGTCAAAAGGCGGGTGCGTCCGATGCTTGACTTCAAGTCCGCTGACAGTGCCCGGGTGATCCTGGGTGGAATCGAGATGGTTCACATGATGCGCAAGCAACAGGCGAAATACGCCTGCAATCGGCAGCCGTCGCTCGCCGGGCAGTTCGAACTGCTCGCTGCCTAACCGCGCTACCGAGCGTCTGCCCTTCTCTCGTCCGTTCTCCGAATTTGCGACGAAACCCTGTGCTCCACATCAACATGCGAAATCGTCCCTTCGAACGAGGTGAAGTCTTAACAGGTTGAATATGAACAGCCAATGATGGGCTCATGTCATAACTAAGGAAGGCTTGGACCGCCCAGCGCGGGACCATCCTTACATGACCCGATCGATCTTCACCTTTGACCAATAGATAGTGGATCGCTGGCGTTAGGCCTCGGCCCGGATTTCATGATCTACCATGATCTCCTCGAAGGGCTCAGGCCTGTGGATCGCGTAGCCCTGGGCGAAAGTGATCCCCATGGACGAGACCAGATCGAAGGTCGCCTGATCCTCGACGAACTCAGCGACCGTCTGCGCGCCCAATTCTTTGGCAATCTGGTGAATGGATTTGACGATGTAGAGATCCACCGCGTTCGTCGTCATGTTGTGAACGAAGCTGCCGTCGATTTTGACAATATCGACCGGGAATTGGCGCAGGTAGTTGAACGAACTCAGGCCCGCGCCGAAATCGTCCAGCGCAATCTGGCACCCCATTTCCCGCAGCCTACCGACTGTTGCGGCTGCCACAGCCATATTGCTGACCAAGGCCGTTTCGGTGATCTCGAAGACCAAGATTTCTGAGGCAACACCGGTATCCTCAAGAACCTCGATCACGTGAGCTACGAACGAAGCATCGCCGATCGAGGCTGCCGACAGGTTGAGATGGATCCGGGTGTGCCGATCAAGGCCCCCTGCCCGTCCAATCATGGTCAGTGCTTCTTGGACGACCCAGCGGTCGATGGCTCCAATGAGATCATACCGTTCCGCTGCTGGGATGAACACGGATGGCGGGATGATCGTCCCGTCCTTGTCGACCATCCGCACCAGGATCTCATACCGCTCCTGGATCGTGCCCACGCACGCGACGATCCTTTGAGCAAACAACCGGAGCCTACCCTCTTCTATGGTCAGTTTGATCCCGGCAGCGACAGCGATCTCACGGTGGCGATCAACCGCTTCGCTCTGCTCGGGTCGGTAGATGCTGACCCGGTTCCGCCCGGCCATTTTGGCCGTCAGGCAGGCGACATCCGCCTGAGCGAGGACAGCGCTTGGGGAACTGATGCTCGGCGTGATCTCGGTCACCCCGATGCTGGCCCCGACACTATAGCTGCGATCCTCCCACGGGAACTGGATCGCACTGGCCGCAGTATTGAGGTCCTCAAGGATCACTGTCGCATCATCAAGGGAACATCCGTGCAGGATGATGCCAAATTCATCCCCGCCGAGCCGGCCGATGACATCGCCTTCGCGGAGGAAATTAGGCAAGGCTCCCGCCACGCCTCGCAACAAGGCGTCGCCGGCGACATGACCGGCGGAATCGTTGATGATTTTCAGCCGGTCAAGATCGACAAAGGCCAGGACATGCCTGATGCCCGTGTCACGGCTTTCCGCCAGGGCCTCTTCAAGCTTCTGCTCGAAGGCTGATCGGTTTAGGAGGCCCGTAAGGTCGTCATGGGTCGCGTTGTATCTGAGTCGCTCCTCAGCTTCGCGTCGGGCCGTGATATCCTGGAATTGCACGATCAGATAAGTGGGCCGCCCCGCCTCGTCACGAACCAGGGAGGACGACCGAAGGACCCACACCTCGGTGCCATCCTTGCGAACAAAGCGCCGTTCCGTCGCTGCAAAGTCTGTCTCACCCCTTAAGAGAGCGCCATCATCTGGAGGCGCATCGTCCGGATGGGTCAGGTCTGCGGCGGTCCGCGATAGCATCTCCTCTTCCGTAAATCCGAACAGCCGACAGAAGGCCGGATTGACCTTGAACACGGTCTCATCGAGGCGCAGCAACGCCGTTCCGATGCCGGCGCCCTTCATGGCTCCGCGAAAGAGCGCTTCGTTGTGCAATGCCTCCCGGTGCGCCGCTTTCCTCCGGCGAAACTCCCGGCGCAGGCTGAGAGCCAGGGCAATCATGGCCCCGGTCAGGACAAGCACGATGGCGCCAATCGTCAGGGCTCGGTTCCACCAGGCGGCATAGACATCTTGCAGCGAGCGTCCCACGCTGATCGTCAAGGGGAAATCCCCGATCTGGGTGAACGTATAGAGTCGCGGGACCCCATCGATTGGCGAGGAGCTGGCCTCATATGATCCTGAACGCTGCTGCGGATAGTAGCGATAAATCTCCGCCCCGCTGACGTCCGTGCCGAGATGCTTCTCGTCGAATGGCTCGCGCACGAGCAGCTTCCTGTCCGCTCGCATGAGCGACATGGAGCCATTCCGTCCCAGGTCCATCCTGCGGAACAGATCGGTGAAGTAGTCCAAGCCCAGGCCGACATACGCGATCCCGGCGAACCGCCCATCCGGGTGAGAAAGCCGCCGACTGAACACGAGGCCCCATCCAAGACCGACCGGGCTCTTGATCGGCAGCGAAACATAAAGCCCTACATCCGGACGATCGCGGTGGACGCTAAAATACTGTAGCTTTGCGACGTTGATGATGTTCGGGTCCGTGAAACGGGAGTGATACCGAAGCCTCCCGTTCTCATCGACAACGGCGATGGCTGCAAAGTACTGCGCGGTCGCAACCTGATCGAACAGCAGCTGGCGCTGAAGGTCAGAGCCCAGTTCGGTGAAGCCCGGCTGATTGACCCGGTCGATAACCTTCTGGATCGTCAGATCGATGATCTCGATATTGCGGGAGATGTCTCGGCTCACCGACGCAACAAGATTGCTCGCGGCTGACCTCGCCTGATCAGATGCTTTCCCCCGTTCATCGTAGACGAGGGCCGCGCAAAACAAGTTGAAGACCGCAGCCAGAACCAGAACGTTCAGGACCGGGTGGCGAGCAAGCAGGTTCTTACACCAGGAAATGGAGATCACGAGGCAATATCTTAGAGAGGAGCATCGGGCGGGACTTCAACGACATGTGTGCATCACAGGCCACAATCCGGCCCTGATCGAAATAAGCCAGATAAGCCTCTGGAAATCCATTCGACAAAGGAAATGGGGTAAATGATCGCGCCCGGATCGGAAGCGGTGAGAGCCTTGGCGCACGTCGTGTTGTAAAACATTTGATCCATTGAGAAGAACACCCGGTCCTCTAACCTCTTTCCTCCCAGATACGCGCAAGCGGCAGCGATAGCCGCAGCCAAGGGAGAGGAACGAGTATGAACGCCTTCGAACGCCCGCTTCTGGCCACCGCGGTGCTTTGGGTCGGCATCATTCCGGCTCACGCACAGAATGCCTCCAGCTTCACCGCGACACCGTCCGATGCCCCCTTTCGCTCGACGCCGGTGTCCCCGCAGATGGCCTGCACGGCCATCGTGCGACTGGTGCTCCCGGAGGTGATCTACCTCAAAGCGAGACACGCGGAAGCGACTGACCAGCACCCTGCCCACTGCCAAGTCACGGGGGTGATCCAGCCGGAGATCCAGTTCGAGATCACCTTGCCGGATGCCTGGAACCGGCGTCTCTACATGTTCGGCAATGGCGGCTATGCGGGTGAGAACCTGGCAGAAGCCAGCCGGCAGGACACCCGCAACTCCGCTCTGCGACAGGGCTTTGCCGTGGTCCAGCAGAACAGCGGCCACGATGCGCGGGCTCAGCCGCTCGGCAGCTTCGCCGAGAACAACCTCGGCAAGCTCGTGGACTATGCTTCGCGCGGGGTCCACGTCACCGTCACCAGGGCCAAGGACCTGATCCAGGCCTACTATGATCGTCCCCCCTCCTACTCCTACTGGGATGGCTGCTCCACGGGTGGGCGTCAGGGTCTCATGTCGGCTCAGCGCTACCCGGGCGACTTCGACGGCATCCTCGCCGGTGCCCCGGTGCTCGATTTCACCGGAACCCAGCTCTGGGATGTGTGGAACGCACAGGCCTTGGCAAAGGCGCCTATCTCAATCCGGCAACTTCCTGTGATCGCCAAGGCCGTGCTGGACAAGTGCGATGCAGTCGATGGGGCCAAGGACGGTCTGTTGGCCGACCCGCGCCAATGCTCCTTCAATCCGGCCCAGGACCTGCCGAAATGCACCGAAGACCAGACTGGTGATCAGTGCTTCACCCAAGCCCAGGTTGAGACGCTTCAGGCCATCTATGGTGGCGTGAAGAGCAAGGGTGAGGTCATCTTCCCCGGCCAGCTTCCGGGTGCGGAGCCTGCGGATGCCAGCGGCGCGAGTGGCTGGAAAGAGTGGATCGTCACCATCCAAACTGATCGCGGGCGCGAGTTCTTCGCCGAAGCGGTTCAGCAGCGGTTGATGGACTGGGCGATCAAGTTTCGGCCGATCCCGCCCCGCTCGCCCCATCTGAACGGCAAAGTCGAGCGGACGCACCGCGCGGATCGGGAAGAATTCTGGGACACGGTTGATCCCAAGGATCCGGAGATCGAAGTGAAATTGGCCGAATGGCAGCATCACTGGAACTGGCATCGGCCGCACACCGCACTGGGCGGTCAGTCTCCGATCGACCGAGTCTGCGAACTCCTCGACAAGACTCCGCTCGGCGAAGCTGTTGAGGCGGCCTACGACGGCAGCCGCGAGCGCATCAGGATTGCCGATTATCGGCTGGATACTGCCCTGGCTCAGCTGAAATGATGTCCCCAGACCCTACAGGTCACCTGTGTTCCCTTGCTCCGGATCAGGCCCTTGGCCCGAAGCTCCTGGAGCACCCTGTTGACATGAATGTTGCTGGCGCCAATCGCATCCGCCAGTTCGCCTTGGGTGAACGGCAGATCGAAGGTGTCACCTTCAGCAAGCCCCACTGCCTTCAGCCTCACCCGAAACTCGCACAGAAGGTGAGCCATCCGCCTGAAGGCTTCGCGCCGACCAACATTCAGCACCCACTCCCGAAAGATGGAGGCATCCACCAAGGTCTCGCGCCAGAGGGCGGCGGTGATCCGGGAATAGCGCGCGCAGACGCGGCGCAGGTCCTCATGCTGGATGAACCCGACCGTGCAGGGCGTGACTGTGGCGAGGCTGTTGTCGAGCACCTTCAGGTGCAGACTTTGTAGGTCAGGCATGTCCTCGGGCACGTGGAAGGCTACGATCTGACGCTTGCCCTCTGTAGTCAGCTTGTAGACACAGGTGTAACCCTCCACCAGCAGGCAGCACTGCGATGGACGGTCGCCGACGCGCACGATGTCCTGGTCGGCCTTGAGGACCTGAAGCTGCACCGGCAAGCCCTGGAGCGCTTGCTTCTCATCATCGGAAAGGCGGAAGATGCTCTCCAGCTTGCGGATCATCAGGGTATGAGGAAAGTGGGGACCTGCTGTCATTCCGAGGCTTCCTGCGTCCAGCGCAGGAGTCTACTTCCTGCCAACCTGTCGCGCCAGTGTGCCACAGGCGACCCAGGACGGACTGTCGTTCCGGATCAGCCTTCGTGCCGTGGCCCCCGCGATGAGCCTGCTTGAGGCACCCGCCGTTCCTTCCCACGGTTGTTGAGAGCAGTCCGGACCCGGTCGGCCAGATCGGACCGCCGATATGGCTTGCCGATCACATCGGCTCCGGCCGAGGCCTTTCCCTCGGTCAGCAGGTCATTGTTGTAGCCCGTGGTCAGGAGAACTCCGATGCCGGGCGAGCGCTCGCGGATGGCGTCCGCCAAGGCCAATCCATTCATGCTGCCCGGCATGACCAGATCGGTGAACAGCAGGTCGATCCCGCCTTCGGCCCTGTCGAACACGGCGAGCGCCTCATCGGCGTCACGGGCGGTCAGGACGGTGTACCCGAGGGCCGTCAGGTGCTCGCAGGCGAGGTCGAGAACGTCGTTGCTGTCCTCGACCACGAGGATCGTCTCCGCCTGCCCCCTTGGTTCCGCCTGCGCCAGGTTCTGGACCGGCTGACGCGGGACTTGCGCCTGTGTCTCGGCTGCGGGGAAGAGCATGCGCAGTGTTGTGCCCTTGCCGCGCTCACTCTCGATCTCCAGACGACCGAGGGATTGCTGCACGAAACCATGCACCATGGCCAAGCCGAGCCCGGTGCCCTTGCCCTGGCTCTTGGTGGTGAAGAAGGGCTCGGTTGCCCGCTCCAGTACATGCGGCGGCATGCCCTCGCCCTGATCGCTGATGGTGAGCGCAACGTAATCGCCGGGGGGCAGGTGGTGGGCCGGAGCATCACCGTTCAGGTGAACTTTGGACGTGCCGATGGTGACGGTGCCACCCTTCGGCATGGCGTCACGGGCGTTGATCAGCACGTTGAGCACCGCCATCTCCAGATGTACTGGATCAACGAGGGCCGGAGGAACCCGGGAGCGCAGGTTGAGCTCGATCTCGATCTGCGGGCCGACCGAGTTCTCCAGCATATCGCCGAACTCGGTGATCAGGGTGTTGAGGTTCGTCGGCTTTGCCTCAAGGCGCGTCTTGCGGGCAAACGCCAGAAGCTGCTTCGTCAGCTTCGATCCGCGCTCGGCCGCCCGACTGGCATTCTCCAGCGGGCGGCGCAGGGACTCGTCCTGAGTGCGTGACAGCGCCAGCTCCAGGTTGCCCGAGACCACTTGCAGAAGATTGTTGAAGTCATGGGCCAGACCCGCGGTGAGCTGGCCGATGCTCTCCATCTTCTGCGCCTGGCGGAAGGCCTGCTCGGAGGTGCGCCGCCGGGTCACGTCGAGCTGGGAGGCAAAGAAGTAGAGGAGCTTGTCGTCCTTGTCGAAGACGGGCGCGATGAAGCAGGCGTTCCAGAACGGGGTTCCGTCGCGCTTGTAGTTCAGGAGCTCGACTGAGACAGCGTGGTTCTCAGCGATGGCTTCCCGAAGCTCGGCAACGGACTCGCGGTCCGTGTGGGCGCCCTGAAGGAAGCGGCAGTTGCGTCCGAGCACCTCCTCCTCGGTGTAACCGGTGAGATCCTGGAAGGCGCGGTTGGCAAAGACGATGGGGTTGTCCGGCTGGTTCGGATCCGTGAGGATGATCGGCATGCGGGTCATCTCGATGGCAGCGAAGAAGACGTTCCCCCGCTCGCCAAGACCCGGTTTACTGATCGTGGCCTTTTGCCAGTGGTGGATGCCCGGACCGCCAGTCGGATTGTACGACACGTTCTCGTGCTCGCCCGCGGCGGGCGTGCCAATGCTCTGACCATCGCCCTGGATGTCCAATCCGGAGCTCTGACGACCTTGTTGTTCGCTGTACTTATCGTGAGTCATGACAAACCTTGCGAGCCCGGTTCAATCCAGGGCTCGTCTGATGATTGCAAACGGATCGGAAGGGCAAGCAGCTCCGACTTGGTGGAGCACTGGAACACGGTCGTCACTGTGAGGAATGCCGGCCTCCCGTCAGACGTCTCAGGATCCGCGACAGTTCCTCGGCCGCATAGGGCTTGTGCAACAGCTCGAAGCCATGCAGGCCCTTCTCCGCCAGCACATGGCTGTAGCCTGAGGTCAGGACAACCGGCAGGCCGGGCTGGCGCCGCCGGATCTCCTCGCCGAGCTCGATCCCGCTCATCCCGGGCATGACCACGTCGGAAAAGACAACATCGAAACTATCCGCCTTTTGCAGCAGCGCGAGCGCCTCGTCAGCGTTGGCGGCCCAGGTTGTCTCGTACCCAAGATCCTGGAGGACCTGGGTTGAGAAGCGGCCCACCTCGACGTTATCCTCCACCACAAGCACCCGGCGGCCGCGCCCCTCCTCGGGAGCGGAGCCTGTTGGCCTCTTGCGTTCCTCCCCGGCGGCGACTGTCTCATCAATGCGGGGCAGGTACAGGGTAAACGTGGTGCCGCGGCCGACTTCGCTCTCCACCGCAACGTCACCGCCGGACTGCTTGGCGAAGCCGTAGACCTGGGACAGCCCCAGACCGGTTCCCTTGCCCACCTCCTTGGTGGTGTAGAACGGCTCGAAGATCCGGATGAGCTGGTCCGATGCAATACCAACGCCGGTGTCCGTCAGCGAGACGGCCACGAACGGACCTATCCCGCCCCGGTGCCCACGGATCGCCGGCATCCCGGAGACCTCCTCGACCCGCACGATCAGCCGACCCGCGCCCTCCATGGCGTCGCGCGCGTTGACCACCATATTGACGAGCGCGGTCTCGAACTGGCTCACGTCGGCTTCGATCCGGCAAGGCTCGCTGGGCATCTCCATGACAATGCGAATGCGCGATCCCACGACCGTGCGCAGCATATCGGTGATGGCGCGGATGCGCTCGGCCGCGTCGAACACCTCAGGCTTCAGGGCCTGCCGGCGGGCGAAGGCCAGAAGCTGTCCCGTTAGCCGGGCGGCACGGTTCACGGTGTCAGAAATGGCATCGATGTAGCGCCGCCGCCGCTCGTCCGGCAGCCCCGGCTTGCGCAGCAGGTCCGTGGACGACTTGATAATGGTGAGCAGGTTGTTGAAGTCGTGCGCGACGCCGCCGGTGAGCTGGCCCACCGCCTCCAGCTTCTGCGACTGACGCAGGGCATCCTGGGCCTGACCCAGGGCTGCGGCAGCTTCTCTTTCAGCCGTGATATGCCGGCCATAGGCATAGACGAGGTCGCCTTCGACCGAGGTGTGCCAGGAGATCCAGCGCGGGGTGCCGTCCTTGTGGCGGTAGCGGTTCTCGAAGTTGGTCAGGTCATGCGCGGCCGCCGCTTCGTCGAGCCCGTCCTGCGTCAGGGTGGCGTCTTCCGGCCAGATGAACTCCAGGAAGCTATGACCGACCACCTCCTCCGGCTCGTGCCCGAGAATGGTCGTCCAGGCCGGATTGACGGCCCGGAAGATGCCGTCGGCGCCCACGATCACCAGGAGGTCGCGCGAGTTGCGCCACACCCGATCATACTCTTCAGTGCGCTCCGCGACTTGCTGCTCCAGCGAGGCCGCCAGCGCCTGCAAGTCCCGCTCGGCTTCCAGCCGCGCCACCGCCGTCCGGGTGCGCTCGGCCACCTCACGCACGAGAGCGAGTTCATCCTCTCGCCAGTCCCGCGCCGTGGCATGGTTGAGGAACAGCAGGGCAACGAAGTTGCCCCGTTCCGTCAACGGCATGTTGATGAAGGCTTGCGCGCTGATGGCCTTGAGCATGCCGGCCGTGGCGGCGGTGCGCGGATCCTGGTCCGCATCGGCGATCACGGCGGTCTCGCCGCGCTTGAGATCCTCGATGTACGAGCCATAGTCACGGAAATGCAGCACGCCCGCGATGCTCTTGATCCCGGGAGCATTCCAGTCACGGGCGATGGTGATGGTCTCCGAGGCTTTGTCGACCGTGCCATAACCGGCCCGGCTCACCTCCAGGGTGCGTCCGAGGATCTCAGCCGCAGCAAACGACAGTTCGTCCGGATCGCCGATGTCGCGGATGCGGTCACCGAGTTCGAGAAGGGCCCGGCGGTGGGTTTCAGCCCGGATCCGATCCGTGACGTCATACCCCTCGATGAAGATGCCTGTCACGGCACCGGTCGCGTCGGTCAGCGGCTGGTAGACGAAGTCGACATACCGCTCGTCGATGGAGCCGCCAGGTGCGGTTTGGGCGGCGTACTTCGCACCGATCAGGTTGAGAGCCTTACCGCTGCGGTAGACCTCGTCCAGCAGACCAAGGTAGCCCTGCTCGACGGCATCCGGCAGGGCCTCTGCGACCGTCTTGCCGATGATGGCGCGATGCCCGACCAGCCGCATGTAGGCGGGGTTGGCGAGCCCGAACCGGTGCTCGGGTCCCTCGAGCATCGCCACGAAGCCGGGCGCCTGCTCGAACATCCGGGTCAGGCGCTCGCGTTCGGCCAGGGTGCGGCGGTGAGCCAGAACCTTTTCGGTTGTTTCCTGAGCGACGCAGAAGATGCCCGTGATCCGGTCGTCGTCGCCCCGCAGCGGCGTGTAGGAGTAGCTGAACCAGCTCAGGTCCCGGTCGCGGCCGGCGAGCGCGAACGGCATGTCCTCGAACCATTGTGCCTCACCGGCGAGCACGGCCGCGTTGAGCGGACCCAAGGTCTCCCAGATCTCCGCCCACAACGCCGCCGCAGGCTGACCCAGCCCGGCCGGATGCTTGGTGCCGAGGATCGGAATGTAGCCGTCGTTGTAGAGCGAGATCTGCTCGAGGCCCCAGGCGATGTAGGCCGGCTGGCGCGCTTGGAGCATCAGACTGACTGCCGTCTTCAGCGCCTGCGGCCAGCGTGTGGGAGGCCCAAGTGGCGAGGCCGACCAGTCATGGGCCCGGATCAGCGCTCCCATCGTGCCGCCACCGGCCAGAAAGCCGGGAGGGGATAGGGTATCAGGCTTGGGGTTCATCATCCACCCGCCGGATCCAAGGGCAGAGCGGCGCCCTTGCGCCGGTTGCGCTGCTCCTGCCGCTGGAGCAGGCGCAGACTGGCCCGGACCACCTCACTGGCATTCTGGTACTGGCCGGAGGCGACCTGAGCGCGGATGAACGCGTTCAGCTCCGCCGTGAGGGAGACGTTGCGGGTCTGGTCTGTGGCCATGAACGGATGTCCGGTGAGTGAGGGCATCTAGTTGGCAAGAATTGACAATCAAGAGAGGCGCGGCGCGGCAAAAAAGGGTCGGAACAGCTTTCGAAGAATTCATCACGCTTCGAAGGGAAGGTGCTGGCGCTAATGGCCACAGCGCGAAAAGTCTATTCCATTCTGAAGCCAAGCCAGCGCCGGTTTGCTGGAATGCACCGGCACGCCGCGACGAAAGCGATGCAGTCAGTCATTAGGTGCGTCACAGTCGTCAATACTCCGGCACGAGCCGCTCCTCGATCAGCGGAATATCCATGTGGCACGACAACCCCTCACGGTTATAGGCGATGCTGATCGTTGCATGGCATTGATGGGTCAGCACCCGATGCAGCAACGTCGACCCAAAGCCCTTCCGCCGTGGCTGTTCGACCGGAGGTCCGCCGCGTTCCACCCAGTCGATGGCAAGACGACGCCCTGCTTCCAGATCCCGGACCTTCCAGGCGACAGAGATCTGTCCGCCTGGAGCCGAGAGCGCCCCATGCTTGGCCGCGTTCGTGGTCAGCTCGTGAACGGCCATCCCGATGGGCACGGCCAAGTCGGCGGATAACTCGACGGGCGGTCCATCAAGGGTGATCCGCCGCGCCCCGCCATCGTCGTAATGAGCAAGTTCGTTCCTGAACATCTCGATCAAGGGCGCAGTCTGCCAGTAATCCTCAGTCAGGAGGTTATGGGTGTTGGACAGCGAGACTATCCGATCCGCGAACGAGTGGTAGAATTCGTCCACAGAGTGCGTAGAGCGGGCTGTTGCCCCGAGGAGCCCCTGGACCGTCGCAAGGGTGTTCTTGACCCGGTGATGCAATTCGCGGATCAGCAGCGCTTGGCGCTCATGCGTCTGTTGCCGCTCCTTGAGGTGCGCCTCGACCTCCCTCTGCCGCTGCCGCGCCCGAAAGGCGGACCTCACAGCATTCACCAACACGGCCGGATGGAACGGTCGTTCCAGCACGGTAACGTTCCCGAGCAAGTCCGTCAGGTGCCCGACTGGCTCACCGCCGCGATGGGTGAGCAGGATGAACGGCAAGTCCGACCAGGGCGGTTGCCGCTCGAGCCACTCCGCCAGCTCGCGGCGGTCGGCACTGAGAAGGGCCTCCTCGGTGATGACCGCGCAGGCCGACGCGTCCAAGCCTGCAACAAGCGCCTCGAGGTTCGGGCAGGTCGTGGCGATGATCCCGACCTCGCCGAGGATCGCCGATGCGACCGCGCCATCTCGCCCGTGCGGGGCAAGGATCAGTACGGACACGTCATCGGCCTCCACCATCGTCAGTCTCACGCTCCTCAAGAAGCGAGGCGCGCTGGCCCTCGAACGTTGGCACGCCCGTCAACACACCCCGGAACTGCTCCAGCGGCGGACCAACGCGCAAACCCTGGCTGTCGATCCGGAACTCCCTGATCGTGTCCTCGTGCGCGCCCGTGCGCCGTTTCACCACCGACAGCGCCCGCCGGATGCGGCCGTTCGCCTCGAAAAAGCGCAGAAGCACGACGGCGTCGCTGAGATAGGTCAGGTCGATCGGCGAGACCATCTGGCCAACCATGCCGTGCTGGGCCAGGATCAGGATCGTCACCACCCCCTGCTGATTGAGGTAGGTGAGAAGCTCGTGCATCTGGAGGACGATGAAGGGCTGCTCCGGCATGGCGTTCAGGTAGCCGGTCAGGCTGTCGATCACGACAACCTTCGCGCCTCCTCGCTCGACGGCATCCCGCACCCGACCGGTGAACTCGCCGGGCGAGACGTTGGCCGGATCGATCTGCTCGATGCGAAGCCGCCCAGCCTCAACGTGAGGCGCCAGATCGAAGCCGACCCCCTTGGCTCTTTGCAGAAGAATACCGATGGTCTCGTCGAAGCTGATCATCAGGGCAGGCTCGCCCCGCTCCAGGGCAGCGCAGAGGTAGCCCAACGCCAAAGTGGACTTGCCCGCCCCTGATGGGCCTATGACCAGGGTGCTCGTGCCACGGCTCAGGCCACCACCAAGAATGGTGTCGAGTTCAGCGATGTCGCTGGGGATCGCATCGAAGGCAAAATCCCTGTGGTGATCAGCCGCCGTAAGGCGGGGAAAGATCCGCAGGCCGCCGCGCTCGATGGTGAGATCGTGGTAGCCACCCCGGAAGGCAGTGCCGCGCATCTTTGTCACCGTGATCCGGCGCCGTTCCGACCCGTACGCCGGCACGATCTGGTCGAGGCGGATCACCGCATGGCTGATGGAATGCAGGTTGAGGTCATCCTGGTCGGACGTGAGATCGTCGAGCATGAGAACGGTCGCATCGTTGAGCAGGAAATAGCTCTTCAGCGCCAGGACCTGCCGCCGGTAGCGCAGCGAGCCCTGGGACAGAAGCCGGATCTCCGAGAGCGAGTCGAATACGACCCGTTTTGGCTTCACCCGTTCGATCTCCGCCAGCGCCATCTGCACCGTCTCGCCGAGTTCCAGATCGGAGGAGTAGACGAGGCTCTGGTGTTGCTTCGGATCGAGGCTCAGTTCCGGCGGGACAAGCTCGAAGATCTCGATGCCCTCAAGGGACCACCCATGGCGCGAGGCGACGGACAGAAGCTCTCGTTTGCTCTCGGAGAGGGTAATGTAGAGGCAGGTCTCACCCGCCTCGACCCCGGCGAGCAGAAACTGCATTCCCAGCGTCGTCTTGCCAGAGCCGGGCCGCCCCTCAATGAGATGAGCGCGATTGGCGGCGTAGCCGCCGGCCAGAATGTCATCGAGCCCTGGAACCCCTGTTGGGATGGGTGCAGCATCGGAAAGCGACGGAAGCGTCATGGACAGTCTCAACAGATAAGCGGTTTCGGTTGGGTCAGTGATCGCCCCCCATGCTGCGCATCAGGTCCGGGTCCGTTTCACAGTCTGGTATGGTCGTCATTCAGGGGGCGCTTGCGCGTCCTTTTAGACAGGAGCTTTCGACCTGTCTGTCCACATGTGCACACATGGCCAAGGTTATGTTCAAAATTGAACGTAAGTTGCCGTGGCGCGTTGGACTTGCCGACGCACTGGAGAAAAGACGCCTAATGCACCCTCCAATGATCACCTCTCGTCTCAGGGTACGGATTGCCGGCAACAACCTGCTGAGCGCTCTCAAGCCGGAAGACCTCGCCATCTTGGCGCCGTCACTCCAGGAATGGGAGGGCGAAGCCGGGGGCAAGCTGTACCAACCAGGGGACGAGGTCAGGTTCGTATACTTCCCTTGCGGACCAAGTTTAGTTTCGTTCGTGGTGGAGCTTGAGGATGGCCTGACCGTCGAAACGGCGCTGATTGGACGCGAGGGGGCGGTCGGTGGGATCGTGAGCCAAGGACGCCTGCCTGCCTTTGCCCGCTCTGAGATCCAGTTCCCGGGCCCATTCCTGCGCCTGTCCACGGCTGACCTGGAGGAGTTCGAAACCCGATCCGCGAGCCTGCGCCATCTGTTTGCCCGTTATGCGGACTGCATGCTGGCGCAGGTGTTCCAGTCGGTGGCATGCAACGCGGTCCATACAATTGAGCAGCGCACTGTGAAATGGCTGCTGGCTGCCATTGATCGAACCGGGGATCACGACATTCCCCTGACGCAGGAGCAGTTGGCGAGCATGATGGGGGTTGGCCGAAGCTACGTGAGCCGGGTCATTCAGTCCCTGAAGCACCGGCACCTGCTGGAGACCCGCAGGGGTGGCGTTCGGGTCCGCGATCTGGACGCTCTGGATGCTTTGTCGTGCGGCTGCAACAACGCCCTGCGCCGCCACTTCGATCAGGTGCTGGCGGGGGTCTATCCGACTGTTGAGGAGAGTTCATCTCAAAAGGAAGAGGCAGGCAGTAGGCGCCCTGGGTCCCGGATGAAGGCCTAACGATCCCATGAGATGCTGCGGAGCGGTTGTGGCAGAACTGACATTCCTGCCAATGAACTGCACTGAGCGCCTTCATTGCGATATTTGGACGGTTATCGGCGGATGCCAGGCACACGCGGCTTGAGCGATGCACCTTGTCGCTCGTGCGTTCTGGAACACTGAAGTGTCCGGGTTGGGTCATCCTCTGCCGATCCCCTGACCTCCAGGAACGTCCGGTGTTCCTCGCGAGAGCAGACTTTGGGTCTACTTCC
>NZ_JAFEMD010000025.1 GCF_016892765.1 Microvirga arvi | reverse complement strand
GCGCTGCCCGCACATGATCCAGGTGCGGCTCAAGCGCGAAAAGCGCGAGGCCCTTTCGTCCCCGTCCATGCGCCAGATCAATGACGGCGGGGCTGGTCCTGCTAAACCGATCATCACCCACAAGGGCAAGGTTCTCGGCAAGCCCACGGGCGATCCGACGACGGCGGATGTCCCGACAACCGCCTCATGAGCAAGAAGGAGGCTCACGTGTCACAGGAAGATAACAAGAACGGTCTCAGCAGGCGTCAGTTGCTCGGAACGACAGCCGCCGCGGCTGCCGCCGGAGCGGCGGGTGTCGCGGGTGGCGTCTCGTTGAAGGATGCGGGCATCATCACGCCCGCCGAGGCACAGACCGCTCCCGGCGCGCCCGCGGCGCGTCCCGCTGTCACCAACAAGTACGAGGTCAAGCCCGGCGAACTCGACGAGTACTACGTGTTCTTCTCCAGCGGCCAGAGCGGCGAGGTCCGCATCGTCGGCTGCCCGTCCATGCGCGAGCTGATGCGCATTCCCGTGTTCAACCGCGACAGCGCCACCGGCTGGGGCCAGACCGACCAGAGCCGCAAGATCCTCACCGAGGGCCTGACGCCGGAAAGCCGCGAGTATCTCAAGGATAAGGGTGGAGTCTACACCGCCGGCGACCTGCACCACCCGCACCCCTCCTTCACGGACGGCACCTACGACGGTCGCTACCTGTTCGTGAACGACAAGCTGAACACCCGCGTCGCCCGCATCCGTCTCGACGTGATGAAGTGCGACAAGATCATCCAGCTCCCGAACCAGCACACGGTGCATGGCCTGCGCGTGCAGAAGTACCCGCGCACGGGCTACGTGTTCTGCAACGGCGAGGACCGCGTGCCGATCCCGAACGACGGCAAGATCCTGGACGATCCGAAGCAGTACTCCTCGATCTACACCGCGGTCGACGGCGACACCATGACGGTCGCCTGGCAGGTCAGGGTCGACGGGAATCTCGATAACACGGACGCGGACTACCAGGGCAAGTATTCCTGGGCGACCTGCTACAACTCGGAGGAAGGCGTGACGCTCGCCGAGATGATGGCGAAGGAGCAGGACTGGGTCGTCGTCTTCAACCTCAAGCGCATCGAGGACGCAGTGAAGGCCGGCAAGGCCGAGATGATCGGCGGCGTGCCCGTCCTCGACGGTCGCAAGGGGTCGCCGTACACGCGCTACATCCCGGTGGCGAACAGCCCGCACGGCATCAACACCGCGCCGGACGGCATCCACTTCGTCGCCAACGGCAAGCTGTCGCCGACGGTGACCGTCTTCGACGCCCGCAAGCTCGACGACCTGTTCGACGACAAGATCCAGCCGCGCGATGTCGTCGTGGCCGAGCCGGAACTGGGCCTCGGCCCGCTGCACACCGCCTACGATGGCAAGGGCAACGCCTACACGACGCTGTTCCTCGACAGCCAGGTGTGCAAGTGGAACATCGACCTCGCCAAGCGGGCGTTCAAGGGCGAGAAGGTCAACCCTGTCATCCAGAAGCTCGACGTGCACTACCAGCCGGGCCACAACCACACCTCCATGGGCCAGACCAAGGAGGCTGACGGCAAGTGGCTGCTGTCGCTGAACAAGTTCTCGAAGGACCGCTATCTCAATGTCGGCCCGCTCAAGCCCGAGAACGACCAGCTCATCGACATCTCCGGCGACCGGATGGTGCTCGTGCACGACAGCCCGAGCTATGCCGAGCCGCACGATGCGACCCTGGTGCACCGTTCCAAGATCAATCCGATCCATACCTGGAAGCGCGATGACCCGTTCTTCGCCGACGCGGTGCAGCAGGCCAAGGTCGACGGGGTCACCTTGGAGGTCGACTCGAAGGTGGTCAGGGACGGCAACAAGGTGCGTGTCTACATGACGTCGGCTGCGCCGGCGTACGGCCTGGAGAGCTTCCAGGTGAAGCAGGGTGACGAGGTGACGGTCTACGTGACCAACGTCGACGAGGTCGAGGACCTGACCCACGGCTTCGGCCTCATCAACTACGGCATCAGCATGGAGGTGGCGCCCCAGGCAACGGCATCCGTGACGTTCACGGCGGACCGGCCCGGCGTATACTGGTACTTCTGCACCTGGTTCTGCCATGCCATGCACATGGAGATGAAGGGCCGCATGTTCGTCGAGCCGCGGGCGACCTGATGCCATGATGGGACGTCGTGCACTGGTACGCATGGGACTGGCGGCGGCTATCGCCGCCAGTTTCGCCCTGCCCGCGTGGGCGGAGCGGATCGCCGTCTCTACGGGCGATGCGATTCAGGAGATCGTCGATCTCGCTTCCGAGAGTGACGTGGTCGTCCTGGAGCGCGGCGAGCACCGCGGTCCCATCCGGATCACGAGCAGGGTGACGGTCGAGGGTGAGCCGGGCGCGATCCTCGTCGGGCCGGGGAAAGGGAGCGTGGTCACGGTGTCCGCCCCAGGAGCGGTCGTGCGCGGCCTGATCATCCGCGGCTCCGGACGGGATTCCGAGAAGATGGATGCCGGGGTCTTCGTCGAGAAGACGGCCGCTGGAGCCATCGTCGAGGGCAACCGGATCGAGGGCAACCTGTATGGCATCTATCTCCATGGGGCGGAGAACTCCGTCGCGCGCGGCAATGAGATCGTCGGGATCCGGGAGGGCCGCGTGAACGAGGCCGGCAACGGCATCTCGGTCTGGAATGCGACGGGAGCGAAGGTGCTCGACAACAGCGTCCGCTTCGGCCGTGACGGCATCTTCGTGATCACCAGCAAGCGCAACGTGTTCTCCGGCAACCGCTTCCGCGACCTGCGCTTCGCCATTCATTACATGTACACCAACGACAGCGAGATCACGGACAACGTGTCGGTCGACAACGCGGTCGGCTTTGCGCTCATGTTCTCGAGCCGCTTGAAGATCACCGGCAACGTGTCGGATGGGGACCGCGACCACGGCTTCCTGTTCAACTACGCCAACGGCTCCCAGATCACCGGCAACACCGTGTTGGGGCGGCTCCAGCCCGCCGAGCGTTGGAACACCGGCGGGACGCGCGGCAAGGACGACAAGGAACACGGCCTGCCGGCGCCGGACTCAAGTGAGGTGGCACAAGGTCCGGATGCAAGGCCTGGCCCCACCAAGTGCGTGTTCATTTACAACGCCAACCAGAACCGCTTCCGCGACAACTGGTTCGAGGGATGCGAGATCGGCATTCACTTCACCGCCGGGTCCGAGCGCAACGAGATGGTCGGCAACGCCTTCATCCGGAACCGGAACCAGGTGAAGTACGTCAGCACCCGTTATCTCGACTGGTCTAAGGACGGGCGCGGCAACTACTGGAGCGACAATCCCGCCTTCGACCTGAACGGCGACGGATTGGGCGACGGCGCCTACCGCCCGAACGACCTCGTCGACCGCGTGCTCTGGACCGCGCCGCAGGCCAAGGTGCTGATGAACAGCCCGGCCGTGCAGGTGATCCGCTGGGCTCAGGCGCAGTTCCCGGCCCTTCTGCCGGGCGGGGTCGTTGACAGCCGGCCCCTCATGGCGCCGCCCCGGCGCCCGCAGCCTGCCGCAGGAGGCCGGCCATGACCGGAACCGTCGAGATCCGCAACGTCGTCAAGCGCTTCGGCAAGGTCGAGGCGGTTCGCGACGTTTCCTTCAGCCTTCCCGAAGGCGAGACGGTGGCGCTCGTCGGCCACAACGGCGCCGGCAAGACCACCCTGATGAAGCTCATGCTGGGACTGATCCGGCCGACAGGCGGCAGCATCAAGGTGCTGGGCGACGATCCGGCCGCAGGACAGTTCGAGGCGCGACGCAGGCTCGGCTACCTGCCGGAAAACGTCTCGTTCAACACGGCGCTCACGGGGCACGAGACCCTGGCATTCTATGCCCGCCTCAAGCGGGAGCCGGGCAAGTCCGTCGCGCCGCTCCTCGAGCGCGTCGGCCTCACCCACGCCGCCAGCCGGCGGGTCGGCACCTACTCCAAGGGCATGCGCCAGAGGCTCGGCCTCGCGCAGGCGCTGCTGGGCGAGCCGCGGGTGCTGCTGCTCGACGAACCGACCACAGGCCTCGATCCTGCCCTGCGCCAGAGCTTCTACGAGATCGTGGAGGAACTGCGCGGGCGCGGGGCCACGGTCCTGCTGTCGTCGCACGCGCTGACCGAGATCGAGGAGCGCGCCGGGCGCGTGTTGATCATGAACCGCGGGATCAAGGTCGCGGACGGCACGCTCGACGAGCTGCGCCGCATCGCGCGGCTGCCGACCCGCATCCGTCTCAAGGTCACCGACGCCGGACTCACCAACGTGCCGAATTGGCTCGGTCCCGTGGAGGGATGGCGCCGTGTCAACGGCCACATGGTCGAGATCGATGCCTCGCCGGAGAGGAAGATCGAGGTGCTGCGGCGGGCAACCGACGAGGGTGCGCCCGTCGAGGACCTCGACGTGGTGCCTCCAACCCTCGACGAACTCTATGCCCACTTCCTTCTGTCGCAGGAGACCGCGCGATGAGAAACATCCTGATCGTCGCGCGCAAGGAAATCCAGGAGGGCCTGCGCAACCGCTGGGTTCTCGCCACGACCCTGCTGCTCGCAGGCCTCGCCCTTTCGCTCACCTTCCTCGGCAGCGCCCCAACTGGCACCGTCGGCGTGCGTGCACTCGACGTGGTGATCGTCAGCCTCTCGAGCCTCACGATCTTCCTCGTGCCGCTGATCGCGCTGCTGATCTCGCACGATGCCATCGTGGGCGAGATGGAGCGGGGCACCATGCTGCTGCTCCTGAGCTACCCGGTCGGGCGCTGGCAGGTGCTGCTCGGCAAGTTCATCGGCCACCTGTCCATCCTCGCGTTCGCGACCCTGCTGGGCTACGGCGCGGCCGCTGGCGCCTTGGCGGCAACGGGTGCGGAGATCGACGCGGAGAGCTGGATCGCCTTCGCCTCCATGATCGGTTCCTCGATCCTGCTCGGCGCCGCGTTCATCGCGGTGGGCTATCTGGTCAGCGCCTTGGTGCGGGAACGCGGCACGGCGGGCGGCATCGCCGTAGGCATCTGGCTCGTGTTCGTGCTGATCTACGACATGGCGCTGCTCGGGATGCTCGTCGTCGACCAGGGCCGGACCCTGTCCGGCGGGTTCCTCAACGCCCTGCTCCTGCTCAATCCCGCCGATGCCTATCGCCTGTTCAACCTGACGGGCACCGCGGGGGTCAGCGCGTTCTCCGGCATGGCCGGGGTGGCGCAGACAGCGACCTTGGGCCCGTACCCCCTTCTTGCAGCACTTGCCGCCTGGACCCTGGTCCCGCTCGGCCTCGCGGCGCTTGCGTTCTCCAGGAGAGAGCTATGAGAAAGATCGCCCTCCTCACCTTCTTCGCGGGTGCGCTGGCCCTCGCCGGCTGCAACGACCGGAAGACCGCGGAAGCCCCGCCGCCCCCGCACGAGATGACGGCCTCGGCCATCGGCCACTACTGTGGCATGAACGTTATGGAGCACACCGGGCCGAAGGGGCAGATCGTCCTGGCGAGCCGCAAGGAGCCTGTGTGGTTCTCGTCAGCCCGGGACGCGATTTCCTTCACCATGCTGCCGGAGGAGCCGAAGGACATCCGTGCGATCTACGTCTCCGACATGGCCAAGGCACCGGAGTGGGACAAGCCCGGGGCGACGAACTGGGTCGATGCCAGGCAGGCCTCGTTCGTGATCGGGAGCCGCATGAAGGGTGGCATGGGCGGCGACGAGGCTGTGCCGTTCTCCGACAAGGGAGCCGCGGAGAAGTTCGCGGCCGAGAACGGCGGACGCGTCGTCGCTTTCGCGGAGGTGCCGAAGGATTATGTCCTGGGTGCCACCGCCGAGATGACGGGCACCGCCGAGGAGAAGTCAGGCCTGGAGGGACAGCATCACGATCATGCCGCGCCCGCCGCGGCAAAGGACGGTCACGCCCATTAGGGAGCCAGCCATGTCTCTTCTCCTCTCCCGTCGTCGCTTCATAGGGGTCACCGCAGCCGCGGCGGGCTTGGGACTTATGCCGCTCGGACATGCGGCAAGAGCCGACGCCCACCTCGTGACCTGGCACGGCCATGCCATGGGCGCGGTGGCGACCCTGCAAGTGCACCATCATGACCGGGGCATAGCCGAGCGGCTTGTCGAGCGCTCGCTCGCCGAGGTGCGCCGACTGGAGCAGGTGTTCAGCCTTTATCGGCCGGACTCTGCTCTCGTGGCACTGAACCGACAGGGCATCCTCGTCGCTCCGCCTGCGGACCTGGTCACGCTCCTCGCCGAATGCCGCCGCTGCTGGGAGTTGACGGAGGGTGCCTTCGATCCGACGGTGCAGGCGCTGTGGACACTCTACAGGGACCACTTCTTCAGGCCCGATGCGGATCCGCACGGTCCGTCCGCACCCGCGCTCCGTGATGCCCTCGAACGGGTGGGCTTCGGTCAGATTGCGTTCGACGCGAACAGGATCGCCCTTCCGCGACGCGGGATGGGGCTGACCCTGAACGGCATTGCCCAAGGCTACGTCACCGACAGGGTCGTGGACATCCTGCGCGCGGGCGGCATCGGGAGCAGCCTCGTCGACATGGGCGAGCCACGGACCATGGGCTCCCATCCCTCGGGCACGCCATGGCGCGTCGGCATCGCGGACCCGGACCACCCGGAGCAGGTCGATGAAACTATCGAGGCGGTTGACCAAGCCGTCGCGACCTCCGGAGGCTATGGCTTCCGCTTCGATCCAGGCGGACGTTTCAACCACCTGCTCGACCCGCGGACGGGTGCCTCGGCCCATCGGTATCGGAGCGTGACCGCCATCATGCCGACTGCGGCCGCGGCCGATGCCCTGTCGACGGCATTCAGCCTCCTGCCTGCGGATGTGATTGTGAACGCCCTCCGCAAGGTTGGTGGCGAGGTCCGGTTGGTCACCGCCGATGGGGAAAGGCGAACGCTGACACGCTAGGCCTCCCGGTACAGGATCCTGGCTACGGCCTCGACGTCGGCGATGACCAGCCGACGCCTGTAGCGCCCGATCCGGCGCTGCGCCTCCCAGGCGCGAAGCGTCCGGCTTACCATGTGCAGGGTGCTCCCGATCAGGTCCGCGAGATCCTGGCGGCTGACCGGGAACGGGATCTCGACCCCGTCCGCAGTCTGCTGTCCGAAGGCTTCCACGAGCCTGAGGATGGCACGCGCGAGGCGCTGCTCGACAGGCTCGGTCGAGAGATCGCGCAACCTGCTCTCCATCTCGCGCAGACGCGTCTCGAGGTCCCGGATGACGTTGAGCGCCAGTTGCGGGTATCGGACCACGAACGACTTGATGGCTGCCGACGACCATTGGAGTTCAACGCATTCGGTCACGGCAACGGCATTCGTGGGGTAGAACCTGTCCAGCAGGGCGGGACTGCCGAAAACCTCCCCGGGCCTGACGTACTTGATGATGACCCGCGGCCCGCTCGGGGTGACCTGAATCAACCGGACGACACCCGAAACGATGACGTGCACGGCCCGCGCCGGCTGGCCTACCGTGAAGAGCACGCCTTCGGCCGGGACGGTTCGGCGCTCCGCCTGGCGCAGCATCTCTGCCGTGGCCTCCTCGTCGAGACCCTTGAGCAGGCCTTCCGAAAGGACATCGTCGGACATTCAACCCTCTGCCTCATGAGGTGACGCCCTCCTGGCGGAGGCAAGTCGCCCAGCCCTGGCCATGTCCGCGGACCCGCGCGCCGCCGCGGAACGGATATCCGCGAAGAGGAACGCGATCTCGTCGAAGACGCCGAGGTCCGTCTCGTCCGTCGCGACCGTGTCGAGTTCGCCGACCAGTTCGAGCAGCGCCGCGATGCGTTCGGCCTGATGCCGCGCATCGAGGATCAGGGCGCGGACCTGCCGCCGGGTCTCGAGAGTTTCAAAGCGTTCCAGGGCGGCATCGAGCTTGCCGCGGCACCGACAGTCCAGATCGAGCGTGCTCACGACGGCACGGACGCGCGTCAGGAGATTGGACGGTCTTGGCTTGGCTGCGTGATCTTCCATTCCGGACTCCTCGTTGCATAGTCGGAACAGGAAGACACACGAGGATCCACGTTTCGTTGCAGCAGCGCAAGGACAGTCACGGGTTCACGCGGCCCGAGCGCGAAGGATTTCAGATCGCGGTCCGGCACGCCTGGATCGTCCGGGCGAGGCGCTGCCGGGGAACACGGCCTGTCCATGATCATTGACTGCACCCGAATACGCCAGGAGCACGGTCGCTTGTCTGATCCGAGGGCGACGCCAGCGATCGAGGAAACTGATCTCGTTCTCACTGGTGCGGATTTCGGAGACGCCTACCTCAGGAGTGGCTGGGCTGCGAGGTTTCTCTACGATCTCGTGCGGCGCTATCACATTGTCCTCGTTGGCTACGGGGCAGAGGATCCTCCGCTGAAGTACCTGCTGAATGTGATCAGCGCCGACCGCCGACGGTTTCGCGACCTAAGAACCATCTATGCGTTCGACAGCGCAGGGGCCGACGGCGCACAGGTCACACAGGCCTGGCTGGCGAAGGGCATCAGGCCGTTACTCTATGAGGACGATCCCGCCCATGCGAACCTCTACGACACATTGGCAGAATGGGCAGCGTGGGTCACTGATCCGCAGGGCTGGGCGGAGCGGCGCTTGCGAGAGGTCATCGGGCGAAGCTACACCGAGGCATCGTCCGCTGAACGCGGGGTACTGGAACTGCTGCTCACGTCACCGGCGAATTGCAGGCTGTTTAAGAAGCTGGGCGGGGACTTTTCCTGGATCCGCGCCATCGAGGACGCACGGCCGGGATCGGAACGCGGGTCGGGTGGCGATTCCAGCATCGAACCTCAGATGGGCACGTACCTCGGTAGCCTCAAGGCATGGTTGCTCGACGAGCTTGAAACACCGGCCGCGATGGCGTGGGCCGTCGACCGCCTTACGCCACGGAAGCGATCCCCCAACGATGAGGCCGATGGCTTGGAGGCAAAGGACCAAGCGGTCCGCTCCACTCACGTTGCGGGCTTCTCGTCTGAGGAGATCTCAATCCTGGACGACTTGATCGAGCGGCAATCCAAGGATTGGAATCCGGAAAGCCGTCGGTTCTGGTCACTCCTATCCCGCGCCGTCCGAGATGCCGATCGCGGCCGCTCCGACGTATTCGCCTATGACCTCGTCGAGCGACTGAAGTCCGGTGAGACACCAGATCTCAGCGACATAGACCGACTGGCTCGCTTTCTCCAGCCACAACTCCGTCTGGAGCGGCCCTGGCGGTGGACAGCAGGAGGGGAGGATGAGGAGGCAACCGGATCGTTCGATCCGCAAAGCCTGACCTCCCGGTCGATCCATTGGGGTGCGTACCCCGACCATAGGGAGATCGTCGCCGCGCTCCCTGATAACCCTTCGTGGCTGGCGCTACTCCTGCGGGCGCTCGAGGCAGAACTGGATGCAGCATACCGTCTCGCCATCCTCATGGGCTGGACGGAGGAAGCATCTGATTTACTCCACCGATTGACCAACCGGGTCGCGACGGAGACTCACTGGCGGAGCGGTCCTGACGTTGATCCCGCCGAGGCTACGGATCCTGACCCATACCCTTCGGATCACCGCACCCTCGTGCGCGTCATATCGGGGGCTTGGGACCGGCTGGCCGCGCTTGATCCCGATCGGGCCCGCCGCATCGCCGAAGGATGGAGGCTACGCGATGAGGCTCTATATCGACGGCTTTACCTACATGCCTTGCGCCATGCCGAGGTCTTCACGGCCGCAGATGTGGGACAAACGCTACTCTCGTGTCGAGATGAGGAGCTTTGGGGTAAGTTTGCCGAGACAACGCTTCTGATCGTGACGCGTTGGCGGTCTCTGACGGAGGGTGATCGGGTTGGTCTGGAGGAACGCCTCCGTCAAGGTCCCCCGATCACGGGATGGACGAGAGGATCGGACGACGAAAAACGAGCCTGGCAACATGATCGTGCGGCACGATTGCTTTCGGCCATTGCACAGAAGGGCGGTCCGCTGTCAGGGGAGGCCGGCCGGATGGTTGATGAACTGGCTGCACGTGCGGGCCGTGACGCCGTTAACCTGTCAACCGACGACCTCCTGCCCGGCGGCGTTCGCGCTTGGTACGTGCCAGAGGGCGACCCATCTGAATTTATGGACAAAGAGGGCGCCGCACTCGTCGCAGCGCTGGAAGAGGCCGGAGTTGATCGTGGATTTGGCGAAAGCGATCATGCGGCCGCCTTTGTGCGGCAGCAGCCCCAACGAACGCTGGCGGCGTTGCTGTCAGCGCCGGACAGCGCGGCGCACGGCGAGCTTTGGCGGCGAGTCCTCCAGCGGCTGTCGGATGACGACGCCATGCAGGAGGCCTCCCTGGTTCAGAAGCGCACCGTTTTGGATGTGCTCGGCCGGATGCATGGTGAGGCATTGGATGCGCTGGGGCCTGCCGCGGTGCGGTGGCTCGAGAAGTGCATCGTTGGTCGCGACGAGATCATTGAGCCGTTCCTCTCAGACCATCAGGCTCTGATCCTGGATGTGTGGCAGCACCTCGCCGGGCATGTGTTGTTTATCGACGAGACTGGCTCTGACGAGAGGTTCGGACCGAGCCAAGGCGAACGTCTGTTTGGCCGGGCGTACAATACGCCCGCTGGTGACGTCACCTTCGTCGGATTGGCTCTTCTCGACCGAGTGCGCCGCGCACCTGATCGTTTCGACATAATCTACGACCGGGCAAACAACATTGAGACGACGCTGTTGAAGGCCGTCGGCAACGCGCGAAGGATGGTTGCCGCACGACTGGCCGAGTGGGCGCATGTCGCTGTCGCGTTGATGCCGCGCGCCGCAGACGAGCTCGTGCTTACGCCGATTACGGACGATGAGGGGGAGGCAGACCTCAGTCTCCTCGACCTTCACGCGCTTTATGGCCGGGCCTTGACTGACGAGCTCTATGGACGCCTTGAGCCAGCAATGGTTCGGGAGGCGAAACTAGCCCGGCTCTCGACCAAAGGTGTAGCCCACCTCGTTGCGCGGCTTGCCTGGCGTACCCTCGATCGCTTGGCAGGAGAACACGAAGCGGCCCTCGGTCCGGCTGCCTTGAGAGCTGCTCTCCAGCAGACGAGCGACGAAGGGCGTATGGCCGCTGCCGATGCCGTTCGGGACTGGTTTCTGCGTAAGCCGCTTGAGGAGCGGGCACGGGCTTGGGAGCAGGCCGGGAAACTCTTCTTCGATCAGTGTTGGCCGCTCGATGTTGCTCTCAGGGATCCTGGACTTTCACAACACCTTGCGAGACTTCCGGCCTTACTTGGGGCAGCCTTCGCTGAGGGCGTCCGAACGATCGCTCCCCTGATCGTTCCCTTTGAGCTCTGGGACGTGGACACACTTTTCTTGTACTTCGGAGAGCGGCGGAAGACGGATGAAGGGCAACTGCTTCCCGACAGCAGCGAACGGCGCAAGGCAGCCGCGGAGGATTGGAGCGGAGCGCTCGACTTGCTGGATGCTGCTCTCGGCCCAAGTCCCGCAGTGGTACCCTACGATCTCGCTGACTGGCTCGCCGAAATCCGGGCTCTGGTCCCCGCTGTAGCAGATGACATGCGATACAAGCGTCTTCTCCGCTTAACCCAGGGCTAGACGTGCAAATCGATGCCTCCTCAATTCCAGGCACCGTGCCCGTGCCGCATTTAATCGGTCAAGCTGATGCCCCGGCGGACCTCGAAAGGGGTAGCGAATAGCACATTGACAAGCTTGGCCATGTTTTCTATTTGTTCCTGCATGACCAAGGCTCCCGCATATATTGCTGATACCGGATTGCGCTTTCAGCGCACGGTCTGCCTGCGCGGTACCCGAATAGCCTCCATACGCTGACTTCCCGAACCCGCCCTATCGGTTCACGCGACGGCATCCACCGTCCACAATGGGACGAGCGTAACCATGCCAATCTCCCAATCTTTTGCCATCGGCATCGACGACGGTCTCGATGTCCTGGCCCGCATCCGCGAAGAGACCTCGGCACTCTCCTTCAATCCACGCGGCACCGTACGTTGCGAAGGACGACCGATGTTCCGGCATCAAGCGGCGCGTGATTTCGGATGCCTGCTCGATGTCGATCCTACGGTGATCACGTGGACATGCCTCCCACTGGTCCTGCATCACGCGCAAGGAACGCACGTCCCGGATTTCGCGGTCACACGGGGTTCCGGCACGACGCTGATCGATGTTTTGCCATCAAACGGCGAAGCCGCTCAAGCGCAGTTGCTTGCGGAAGTATCGCTCCCATTAGGCTGTCGACATGAAATCCTGACGGGGTCGGACTTTGTCGAAGGCTTTCGTCTCGACAATGCCCGCGATCTCCTGCGCTACGCCAACTCCCACGTGTCGCTCGGAGACCGCGTTCGTCTCCTGACACTGCTCGATGAGCAGGGACCGATGCCGCTCGCCGCGTGCATGCAGGTCATCCGCGACGGACGCGACCCGATAGGCGCGATCGCCGCCATGGCCCTGCGCCGCTTCGTCGACATAGACCTCGACGGGGCCCGGATCGGACCAGAGACGCGCGTCTCCCGCTTCCACGACTGAACCTTCCGTTTCAAACCAACCAAGTCGTCCGGCTCGAACCCCTCGGGACCAGGAACGACGGAGCATGTCCTATGCCCTTCATCATCAAGAACGATGGCCCGGCACCCCAGCTCGAGGCCGAAATCATCCGGTTGCGCGGTCTTCTGCGGGATCTCGACAACATCCGCCGGGGCAAGCATCCCGGCAAGGCCCTGCTTGCGTCGTGTCCGACAATTCACGACTGGCAGGGCATCACGCGCCCCGATCCGTGCCTGACCGGGATCATGTTCAACCATCCGACGATCGGCGACGGCCGGCCGGGCGTCACCACGGGTCTCTGGATTCTGGCGCCGAGCCTCGGCTACGCGCGAACGCTGTCCCGTTTCTACGCCCTCGGGCAGGCCGCCGACAACTTCAACCCGGACCTCCTCTGACGCATGCCTCAAGGAGGACCGACCATGACCTCGACATTCACCTCAACCTCGCGGCGCACGGAGACCGTGCGCCGTCCCCGGGACGTCGGCCGGACTGCCGCGCGCAACCTCATCGTCCGCGCCCTGCGACGGGCGGGCCTGCACCACGTGCTGCGGGGACAGCCCTGCATCGTCGGCCTCGTGGTGCCCCATCCCCAGGACAGGCCGGACTTCGTCGAGGCGGCGAGGGCCATGCTCCGCACCCTGTCGCATGACGCGCTCGCCAACGAATTCGACAGGTTCGACGATGCGTTCGAAGTCGTCGAGTTCGACAGCAAGCCAAAGCGCCCGAAGGCGGCCGAGGACGCCGTGCGGGCGACACTCGCATCCCGTGCGCGGGTCGTCGCCGTCGCAGGGGATCCGGCCGACTTCCCAACGGTCTTCCGCGTAGCGGCGGACGCGATCGTGACGCCTGACCTGGTCGACGTGCGGGCACTCGAGGGAGCCTTGCACGCCGTGTTCGGCAGCAAGCCGCCGGGTGATTTGATCGATGCCGCGCTCGGGCTGCCGCTCCAGACCATCGGCATGTTGGTCAAGCCGGGGAGAAGCCTCGGTCAGGTCGTGCGACGGCTGCGGCGGTTCAAGGACGGAGCGGCTGCCGCTCCGGTCACGGCACGCCAACGCCGCGAGCACCCGACGCTCGACGACCTGCACGGGCTCGGCGAGGCGGCGGAATGGGGCCAGTCGATGGCGCGGGACTTCGCGGACTACAGGGCCGGGCGGCTCACGTGGGCCGACATGGATCGCGGTATCCTGGTCAGCGGCCCGCCTGGCACGGGCAAGACGACCTTCGCGCGCGCTCTGGCCAGCACCTGCATGGTGCCGATCCACGTGCATTCGCTCGCGCGCTGGCAGGCCAAGGGGCATCTCGACGATCTCCTGAAGGCGATGCGCGGGGCTTTCGAGGATGCAAAGAAGGACGCGCCCTGCATTCTGTTCGTCGACGAGATCGATGCGTTCGGCGACCGCGAGACGCTATCGGGAGAGCATGAGCAGTACTGCCGCGAGGTCATCAATGCCTTCCTGGAGTGCCTCGATGGGGCCGAGGGGCGCGAGGGCGTCGTCGTCGTCGGCGCTACGAACCTGCCCGACAAGATCGACGCCGCGATCCGGCGCCCGGGGCGCCTCGACCGCCACGTCGTCATTCCCCTGCCGGACACGGAAGCGCGCAAGGGGATCCTGCGCCACCATCTCGGCGATGATCTCGCGGACGCGGACCTGTCGGACGCGGCGGAGCGGCTGGAGGGCGCCTCCGGCGCCGTGATCGAGCAGGTGGTGCGCAATGCCCGGCGCAGGGCACGCAGTGAGCGGCGGCCTCTCGCAATTGGCGACCTCGGTGTCGCTCTGCCGACGCGGCTTCGCCTGTCCGACGCGGATTTCCGCCGCGCCTGCATCCACGAGGCCGGGCATGCGGTGATCGGCACCCTGCTGTCGCTCGCCGCCGGCAAGGTGCCCACGCAGGTGCGCGTGTTCCGCGAGGTGTCGGTCGATGGTGCCGCCGGGGTGACGGCCTGCCATCGCGTCGGGGGCGTCATGCGGACGCGTCTTGCCTACCTCGCCGAGATCGTGGGACTACTCGCGGGGATGGCAGCCGAGGAGATCGTGCTCGGGGAGCATACCGAAGGGGCGGGCGGATCGGACCGCAGCGACCTCCACCAGGCGACGATGCTCGCGGCGGCGATGGAGGCATCGGTCGGCTTCGGCAGGAATATTGCCTACCTGGCGCCCGCCGACGACGCGGAACTCCTCGATCGGCTTCGGTCGGATCCTTCCCTGCGACGTACGGTAAACCGAACGCTCGCCAAGTGCCGCGACCGTGCGAGGACGATGCTGGAAGCGAACGGACCTGCCCTCGATGCCCTCGCCCAGATGCTTGAGGCGTGCGGTTCCGCCTCCCGCGGCGAGATCCTCGACATCGTACTGGCGGGCGGCAGTGACCCTGTCCCTCCACCGGACGCCGGAGAAGGAGGCCCGGCATGAGGCGACGGAGCGATCAGAGGCCTCGAATCGACATCCACCGCCGACAGGCCTGTCGAGTCCTTTCTGCCCGATGCGACAAAAGGCGACCCGGGCTGCCAAGAATGGAGGATTTAAGCTGCGCGGGATCCGGCACCAGGCCGGCGAAACCTTCAAGTATCGAGCAGCGGTCCCCGCATCGAGGGATTCAGCCGCAGGCCAGCGCCTGCGGCAACGGGAGGATTCGTGATGAATCAACCCACCGACCCACGAAGGCCATCGTCGCTCGTGCCGAAAGTGGTGCCACCCGCAGGTCGGGTTGTCCAGGGCGTAGATCGCAGCCGGCAGCGAAATCATCACCGCCAGAGGAATCCAGTCTCGGCGGCAAGCGAAATCCCAGTGATCTGTGAGGTAATGTCATGCCTACAGCCACCCTCAACCTTCGCCTTCAACCGTATCGCCTTCTCACGAAGGCAGAGGCCGCGAACTACTGCCGCCGCCCGCTCAAGAAGTTCGAGGCGCAATGTCCGGTGCAACCCCTGGAGATGATCGATGGAGACCGTCTCTGGGACGTGAAGGATCTCGACCGCTGGATCGACAGCCTGAAAGGGGACTTCGATGCTGACGATATCATCGGGAGACTTGGATGACCGTCGTTCGCGTGAAGGGCTTCCAGATCTTCAAGGATCGCCATGGCACGTGGCGCTGCTATCACCGCAAGACACGTGCCCGCATCGACCTCAGGAAGGCGCCGCTCGGATCCGCCGAGTTCTTCGCCGAATGCGACAGGATCACGGCTCGCATTGCCAAGAAGGCCGAGAAGCCCGGCACCCTTGGCATGCTGATCGCGTTGTACCGGGATAGCTACGACTTTCGCGATTTGGCCCCGCGCACCAAGGAGACATATCAAAGGCATTTCGATTACCTGCAAACGATTGCCGACTTTCCGCTGGCACGCTTCGACAAGCCGGCGGTGATCAAGATCCGCGACAAGGCCCGAAGCAAGGGATGGAAGTTCGCCAACGACGTGAGGGTTCGTCTTTCCGGGCTCTTCGCCTGGGGCGCGCAACGCAATCACATAGATTCGAACCCCGCGTCCGAGGTCGAAGATATCCGTCGCCCGCGCTCCCTACCCGCCGCGAACCGCCCCTGGACCGACGCGGAACGCCATGCGGTGCTCGATGCCGTTCCGGCACACATGAAGCCGGGCATCGCGCTCATGATGTTCACCGGCATGGCACCCGTGGACGTGCTGAAGCTCCCGCGCGAAGCCTATCGCGGCGGCGAGATCGTCACGAGGCGGTCGAAGACCGGCGCGGATGTCTTCTGGCCGGTTCCGGCACCGCTTGCGGAGATCTTGGCCAACGCTCCCGAGCACCAGGCCGCGACGCTCTGCGCGAACTCCCACGGCCACCCATGGACGATCGACGGCTTCCGGGCCTCCTGGAGCAAGGTGCGGATCAAGCTGGAGAAGGAGGGCAGGATCGGCAAAGGACTCACCCTCTATGGCCTGTGGCACACGGTGGCTGTGATCCTGCGGGAGATGGGCCACAATGACCGCGCGATCGCCGATGCGCTCGGGCAGGAGACGACGGACATGGTCCGGCGCTACACCAAGGGCGCGGACATGCGGCGGACGATGCGCGGCGTTGCGGAAGGATTCGCGGACGAACTGGACAAGCGGCGCACGGGAATTGTCAAACCCGACGATTAAAAGTGTCAAACCCCATCGGGCGCGGGCAAGGGCGAAGCCAAAAATCCTTTTGTCTTTAGGGAGTTGGTTGGCGATCCCGGGAAGACTCGAACTTCCGACCTTCGGTTTAGGAAACCGCTGCTCTGTCCTGCTGAGCTACGGGACCGCTGACGAAAGGGGATTTAGCACGGTCGGCAGGGGCATTCCAGGGGGTTGAGTCCCTTCCGTAGAAGGAGCCGAGGAACTCCCCACGGCCAAGCCGGTTGGTGAAGGCAACTGGAGGCATACCACGGTGCAGACGCTTCGCGATTTCCTGAAACAGGTCGAGAACCTTCCCCCCGACACCCTTCTCTGCGTCGCGGAGGTGGACGAGGCCTTTGCCGCGCACGTGGCCGAAGTCGAGATCATCGAGGATGCGAAGCTCCAGAACCGGAAGGCGGAGGGCACCGAAGCAGTCGAACTCGGCAACGGCAATCAGCGCGTCGTGGTGATCCGCTGGTGAGTCTGGAAACAGCTGGTTTCTCCTGCCGGTCTTGACCACAACGATTTGCGCGGTCTGCGATTGTCTTGCCGCTACGGCAGCATCAGAGCCGCGATCACAACAAGCCTAACCCCTCAGGCCAGAGCGGATGTAAGCCGCAGCGGCACAGCCCGGTGCAGGAAAAGCGCTGATCCGCCTGCGCGAAGCGTAGCCGTTTCATCTCAGGTGGGTATGATCTCGTTTTATGACGGGACCGATCCTTCGGATGCTGCTGGCCCTTTGCGCCGGGCTAGCCTTGCATGCCGCCGCAAAGGCGGCCCTGGCGCAGTCCGTTCCTTCGTCACAGCAGCGTGCCGGATGCGACGGCGAGATGCGCTCCGATCGGCTGGAGGGTCTCACCCCGGAGGGGGACCTCATCCTTGGCTCGGACCGCAGGGCGAGGCTGGCAGGGCTGCGGCTCCCGGACGGCTCGCCCTATCGTGATCAAGCCCTTTCCTGGCTTAAATCCCAAATCGGCCGTCTCATCCTCGTGCAAGGCTCGGACAGCCGCGACCGGTGGGACCGGATCTCCATCCGCATCCGGTCCTCTCAGGAGACTCCAGCGCTTGATTGGGCCCATGGCTTGATCGAGGCGGGCCTCGCCTTGGCCGATGCCGGATCGGATGACGTCTTCTGCCAGCCCGAGCTCCTGGCCCTCGAGGCCAAGGCCCGCGAACGACGCCTTGGTCTTTGGGCCGATGACCGCTATAAGCCCTTGGATGTGAATCAATCCGAGCGCCTGCTGGAGCGGGTCGGCAGCTTCGTGCTGGTCGAAGGCCGCGTCAGGAGCATCGGTGAGCGCAAGCAGCGCACCTATTTGAACTTCGGGGGGCTCTGGGCAGAAGACTTCACGATCATCATTCCCCGGAAGACCTGGAAACAGATGTCGGATCGCGGCCTGGGCGCCGAGGCGCTCAAGGGCCGGCGGATCAGGGCCCGAGGCATTTTGCAGCCTTGGCAAGGCACGGCTTTTTCCGTTGTCATACCGGACATGATCGAGCGTCTCGAAGGCGATCCTCTGCCACGATGAACGAGCATGAGCACAACACGTCGACTGCGTAACCTTCGTATCCTCGGCAGCCTCGTGCTCGCAGCCGCTCTGGCGGGCTGCTCCGGCTTTGGCGGAGACGTGTCCCTGCCGGCGAACGCACCCCGGGTGATCGGCCCCGACCGTGACCGCGATCATGTACGTCTCGTCAGGGCTTTCGGCGGCGAAGGCCGCGCACCCCAGCTCCAGCAGATTCTGACGGATGTGACGAACCGGCTCGTCATGGCGACCGACCGGCCGGACGAGACGTTTCAGATCACGATCCTCAATTCGCCCCTGATCAATGCCTTCGCCCTGCCGAACGGACGCCTCTATGTGACGCGCGGGCTCCTGGCCCTCGCCAACGACATGTCCGAGGTGGCGGCCGTGCTCTCCCATGAGATTGCGCACGTAACCCTTCGTCATGCGTCCCAGCGCACCGAATTGCAGGCGCGCTCGGCCCTGATCGAAAGGGTGGCCGAGAACGTGCTCAACGATGCCGAGGAAGCGGCGATGGCGCAAAGCCAGGCCCGCTCGGCCCTGGCGAGCTTCTC
This sequence comes from Microvirga arvi, assembly GCF_016892765.1. Classification (GTDB taxonomy): domain Bacteria; phylum Pseudomonadota; class Alphaproteobacteria; order Rhizobiales; family Beijerinckiaceae; genus Microvirga; species Microvirga arvi. The sequence goes on along the minus strand of NZ_JAFEMD010000025.1, from coordinate 66,429 downwards.
GCGCGCCCAGGAGCTCGAAGCCGACCAGATGGGCGTCAGGGTTCTGGCCCGGGCCGGTTTCGATCCCTTCGGCGCTCCCCGCTTCCTGACGGCGCTGGGCCGATCGGGCACAAGCACGGACACCTCGACGGCCGACCGCGATGCCTCGCATCCGCGGACCAACGACAGGGTCTCGCGGGCGCTTCAGGCAGCGCGGCGCACGGAGATGGCGGGGACGGGCGAGACGGGGCGGCTTGCCTATCTGACGGCGCTCGAGGGCCTGTCCTATGGCGACGATCCTGCCGACGGGGTCGTGAAGGGCCGCCGCTTCATCCATTCGCGGCTGGGCGTGGCTTTCGAGGCGCCCGAGAGCTTCAACCTCGAGAACACCTCCCAGGCCGTGCTCGGCGCCTCCCCCGATGGCGACCGGCGGCTGCTGTTCGATGCGGCGGACACGCCGGAAGGGCAGAGCCTGGAGGATGTGCTGCGCTCCACCTGGACGGACACCATCGAGCCGGGAACCCTGACCTCCGTGACCGTGAATGGCCTGCCGGTGGTGACCGCCCTGTCCAACGGCAAGGAATGGACCTTCCGCCTCTCGGCCATCCGGATCGGCAACACCACCTTCCGGCTGATCATGGCCACCCGCGGCAACCGGGGAGACCTGGAGACGATCTTCCAGCAGACCTTAGGCAGCGTGCGACAGGTTCAGCCGGAGGAGGCGCGGCGGATCAGGCCCCTGAAGCTTCAGCTCGTCACCGCGCAGCGGGGCGATACGGCGCAGAGCCTCGCGGCCCAAATGCCCATCGATCGGCCTCTCGAACGCTTCCTGCTCCTGAACGGGCTCGACCGGAATGCTCCCCTGAAGGTGGGCGAGCGCTACAAGGTCGTTGTGGAATAGGGGCTTGCCCCCAGGCGTTCAAAACAAAGCGGCGAAGCGGTCGCCCGCCTCGCCGATGCCGTTCTTTCAGTAATGGGACCTTGAGAATCCGGATTGCTTAAACGAAGGCGCCGGAGGCCTGCGGATATCTCTCCATCAGGGCGCGCTTGAGCTTTTCCAGGGCGCGGTTCTCGATCTGGCGGACGCGCTCTTTCGAGATCCCGAGCCGGTCGCCGAGGAATTCTAGGGTCACCTGCTCATCGTCGAGGCGGCGGGCGCGCAGGATGCGCAGCTCGCGCTCGTTCAAGACCTCGAGGGCCTGCTGCAGCCAGCGCACGCGGCGCTCCGTGTCGATCACGTCGGTGACGCTTTCGTCCGGCAAGGGGCTGTTGTCGACGAGGAATTCGACGCGCTCCGCAGAATTCGACGGATCGGCATCCAGAACGGGCGCATTCAGGGAGGTGTCAGGGGCCGACAGGCGGGCATCCATGAGGGCGACATCGGCCTTCGAGACGCCGATAGCCTCAGCAATCTTCGCATGCACATCCGAAGAGATGCGTTCTTCTCCGCCGCGGGTCAGGCGGGCGCGCAGGCGGCGCAGATTGAAGAAAAGAGCTTTTTGGGCGGAACTCGTTCCACCGCGAACGATTGACCAATTACGAAGGATGTAATCTTGCACGGAGGCACGGATCCACCAGGTCGCATAGGTCGAGAAGCGGACCTCGCGTTCGGGCTCGAACCGGGCCGCTGCCTCCAGGAGACCCACATGGCCTTCTTGGACGAGGTCAGCCATGGGCAGGCCATAGTGACGAAAACGGGCTGCCAGCGCGATGACGAGGCGCATATGGGCAGCCGTCAATTGGTGAAGCGCCGCTTCATCGCGGTTCTCTTTCCAGCGCACAGCTAGAAGATGCTCCTCTTCTCTTTCGAGAAAAGGCGCATTCATGGCAGCGCGGACGAACCGGCGGCGGACCCCTGAGATTTCTCCCATTGTGTGCTCTCCCTTGGCAGAGACACAACGAGCGAGGCCGCGAAAAGTTCACTTCGAACAGCCAAGTTCTGCAAAATAGATTCCGGCCGCTGAAAAACAAGGCTTTGGACATAAAAAAGCCCGACCTGGGGCCGGGCTCTTTGGAAGGCTGGAACCGACGCTGCCGATCAGGCGGCCTCTTCCTGAAGATCGTCGCCCTCGGCCTCGCCTTCAGCCTCAGCACCCTTGGCACGACGCGGAGACTTGGCGAGGCTCTGCTCGATGAGCTTGAGAGCCTCGGTATCCGTGATCTTGTTCACGGCCGAAATCTCGCGCACGACCCGGTCAAGGGCGGATTCATACAGCTGACGCTCGCTGTAGGACTGCTCGGGCTGGGCCTCGGAGCGATAGAGGTCGCGCACGACCTCCGTCACAGCAATCAGATCGCCGGAATTGATCTTGGCCTCGTATTCCTGGGCGCGGCGCGACCACATGGTGCGCTTCACGCGGGCACGACCCGTCAGAACGTCCAGAGCCTTTTGGACCAGAGCCGGTTCGGCAAGCTTGCGCATGCCGACACTGGAAGCTTTACCTGTCGGGACCCGGAGGACCATCTTGTCCTTGTCGAAGGAGACGACGTACAGCTCCAGTTTGAAACCCGCGATTTCCTGCTCTTCGATGGCCGTAATGCGGCCGACACCGTGAGCGGGATAGACGATCGCTTCACCGGACTTGAACCCAAGGCGCTGGGCGGACTTCTTGGCGGTTGTCATGCGAGAGAGGCCTCCTTGCATGGTCCTCGCCTGGCGGCGAGGAAGCTGTTGTCCCGCTGGGCAGGGCCCCAGAGGAACGAGGATAGGATGTGAGGGTCACGGAACTTGACTATTCCGCTCGTCTCCCTGATGTAAGCCGGCGGCTACAAACGCTCATGCCCTTGACCCAGGCAGCAAGGCTCCCTTAAGTCAAAGGACGCGAATCTTTGCTTCATTATGTGAACCGCCGGTCTGCGGGGACGGTGCACGGCTTGAGCGCAAGCGACGGCATTTGCGGACCCTATCACAGTCCGGCCGAAAAAGCAAAAATATTTCAAGGGATAGCGTGAAGAGGACCTGCCTCGGCCCGAAGCCGGGGCTTAATCGCCCTCGCCGGGATTGGGCGAGAAATAGGCCTCGAACTTGCCCGCAACACCGTCGAATTCCTTCGCATCGCCAGGCGCGTCTTTCTTGATAGTGATGTTGGGCCAGCTCTTGGCCATGTCGGCGTTGAGCTTCAGCCATTGCTCGAGGCCCGGCTCCGCATCGGGCTTGATCGCCTCGGCCGGGCATTCCGGTTCGCAGACACCGCAATCGATACACTCGTCAGGGTGAATGACGAGCATGTTCTCGCCCTCGTAGAAACAATCGACCGGGCAAACCTCGACGCAGTCCATGTATTTGCACTTGATGCAATTTTCAGTGACGACGTAGGTCATGAACGGTCCTTCAGGGGTCTGTTCCAATCGAGAAAGATCTGCTGCCGCACTAGCGCATCGTGCGGAAAAGTGGACCCGGTTTTCCGCCCGAACGATGCGCTCTTCAAAGAGTGGAGCATCGGACCCAAAAGTGGGCCCACTTTTGGGTCCGATGCTCTAGCCCTTGTCAGGGTCGCTGACAAGCGCTCCCTTGTCCTGGCTGAGATCCAGGTAGAGCAGCCTTGCTTCCGTTGCAGGGCCGCGGCGTTCGCCGAGGACCTCGACTCGGACGACAAGGGTCGTCCGGGGAAGCGCGATGGTCACCACGTCACCGACCGCCACCGCCTTGGCAGCATTGTCGGTGCGCTGGCCATTGAGCCGGACGAAGCCGCTGGTCACCAGCTTGGCCGCCAGCGTCCGGGTTTTCGCAAAGCGCGCGAACCACAGCCACTTGTCGAGCCGCTGGCGGTCCTCACGCATGCACTCAACGCCTCACTTCTTGTTATCCTCAAGCTGGGCCTTGAGAGCCATGAGCTTGGCGAAGGGTGAATTCGGATCCGGCTGCTTCTCGCGGCGCTCGTGACCGCCGTCGCGGCGGTTGTCAGGCCGCTTGTCGGGGCGAGGCCCACGACGGTCGTCGCCACGGCCAGGGCCACGCGGCGGCCGGTTCTGCGGGCGCCCGCCCTCCCCTTGCGCCTCGCGGCGATCCGGACGCGGGCGGCGCTCGCCGGCGGGCTGCTCGCCCTGAGCCTCGCCATGACGCGGGCGCCGGTCGCCTCGGTCATGACGCTCGCCACGGTCGGACCGGTCGCCGCGCTCGTGGCGGCCACCACGCGCATCGCGGCCATGGCGCGCCTGCCCGCCTTCGTGATGGCGGCGGCCCTGGCGCCAGACCTCGATCATCTCGGGCTCGGCCGATGCGGTCTCGGCGGGAGCCGCCTCGGCAGAAGCTTCCGCAGGAGCCATGGCCTGACCTTCGGGCGAAGCCACGGCCTCGGCGGCGCTGGCCTCGACCTCCTGCTCAGAGACGGCGGCTTCGGGAGCCTCGACCGCAGCAGCCCCGGCTTCTTCGGAGCCGACGGTAGCCTCAGGCGCCTCAGCCTGGATTTCCTCGACCGGAGCAGCCACCTCGCCTTCGGTCGGCGCCGCCTGAGGCTCGACGACCGTCGGAGCTTCCACGAGCGGCACGGTGATGGCCGGACCGGAACGACGGTCCATGACGTAGCCAAGGGACTTCAGGATGGTGGCGAAATCCTCGCCGGCACAGCCGACGAGGGATGTCATGGCGACCGTCGGAACGAACCCCTCGCCATCGGCCGCGCCCGCCGGGGGCTGACCGGGGGTGATGCCGGGACGGTAGGCGATGGCAGGGCGGATCAGGTCGGCCAGACGCTCCAGGATGTCGACGCGCACGGCCCGGCCGCCCAGGACGCGGAAGCCTGCGGCGCGGTAGAGCCCGTGCCCGATCTCCGGATCGACCGGGATCGAGGTGCGGCCGGACTGGGCGAGATGGGCGATCTCGTCGATGCCCTTCTGCTCGAGGCCGCCGTTCTGCAGCGCCCAGAGCTGAGTTGCCAGGACGCGGGGCGCCGGCTTCAGCAGGGCCGGCAGGTAAAGGTGATAGGCCCCGAAGCGAATTCCGGCCTTGCGCAGAGCCGAGCGGGCGTCCTGGTCGAGGCTTCGAACCTCGTTGAGAACCTTGGACCGCTCCAGGACGCCCAGGGCCTCGCCGATCTGGAAGCCGATGCCGCGGGCAAGGCCCGTCAGCTCCGCGCTGTCTTCGAGCTGGAGCAGTGGACCGAGCAGGCGCACGATATAGGCCTTCAGCCAGGCGCGCAGGCGGGCGTCCACCTTGTCCCGGGCAGGACCCGTGAGATGCTCGTCCGAGAGAATGCGCACCTTCGGGTCGAAAAGCTTGTCCCCGGTCTCGAGCTTGGCCACCGGGTCGCCCATCCAGCGGATCGTGCCGTCGTTCGACAGCACGAGCATCGTGTCGGGGGTCTCGGCGAACCGATCCGCCCGCGCCTCGATCTCGCCGGCCAGCGCCTTGCTGGCCGCGTTGCGCAGGGTCTTGGTCTCCGTGGTGTCGGCCTGGGGATCAGGCACGAAATGGAAGCCATGCAGGTGACCGATGTGCTGGCCCTCGACGGTGACGTCGCCGGTGGTCGTAATTTCCGCTTCGAGCATTGTGTTCTCTCTCAAGCGCCGCATGAGAACGCTCGTCCTCCGGTCGATGAACCTTTGGGCGAGACGTTCATGGAGCGCATCCGATAGCTTGTCCTCTACCTGACGCGCAACATCCTGCCAATGCTCTGGATCCTTCAACCAGTCGGGACGGTTGGCGACGAAGGACCAGGTCCGGACCTGGGCGATGCGGTTGGAGAGGGTGTCGATATCCCCATCCGTCCGGTCCATGGCGGACAGATGGCGGGCAAACCAGTCGGCCGGGATGGCCCCGTCCTTCATAAGAAAACGGTAGAGCTGCCCGACAAGATCCGCATGGGTCTGCGGTGAAACCTTCCGGTAATCGGGCACCTGGCAGATCTGCCAGAGCCGCTCCACGGCATATTGCGAACGGGCGAAAGCCTGGATGTCGTCTTCCCGAACCAGAACCTCGAGGGAGGCCACATCCTCGCCGGTGGGGGCGCGCACGAGGCCGTGCTCCCTCGGCTGCTGGCCCAGCGAATCGCGCAGGCGGGCAAGCGACGAGAAGTCGAGGTCGGGGTTGCGCCATTGGAGGATGCGGACCGGATCGAAGATGTGGTTTTCCAGCGCCTCGACGGTCTCCGCATCGAAGGGCGGGCAGCGGCCGGAGGTGCCGAAGGTCCCGTCGCGCATGTAGCGGCCGGCGCGGCCGGCGATCTGGGCCAGTTCCGGGTTGTTCAGCTTGCGGAACTGGAACCCGTCGAACTTCTTGTCGGATGCGAACGCCACATGGTCCACGTCGAGATTGAGGCCCATGCCGATGGCATCGGTGGCGATGAGATAGTCCACGTCGCCGTTCTGGAAGAGTTCGACCTGAGCGTTGCGGGTGCGGGGCGAGAGGGCGCCGAGCACCACCGCCGCGCCGCCGCTCTGACGGCGGATCAGCTCCGCGATGCCATAGACCTCCTCCGCCGAGAAGGCGACGATGGCCGAGCGGCGAGGCAGGCGCGAAACCTTCTTCTCGCCCGCAAACGAGAGCTTCGACAGGCGCGGCCGGGTCACCACGTGGACGCCGGGGATCAGCGCCTCGATCAGCGGGCGCATGGTGGCCGATCCGATGAGGAGGGTCTCCTCGCGTCCGCGCTGGTTCAGGAGGCGGTCGGTGAAGACATGGCCGCGATCGAGGTCGCTGGCGAGCTGGACCTCATCGACCGCCACGAAGGCGAGGTCGAGGTCCCGCGGCATCGCCTCGACGGTGGAGATCCAGTAGCGCGGCCGGTCCGGCTTGATCTTCTCCTCGCCCGTGATCAGGGCGACGTTGTGGACCCCCGCCTTGTCCACCACCCGATTGTAGACCTCGCGGGCAAGCAGGCGCAGGGGCAGCCCGATCATGCCGCTGTCATGGCCGAGCATGCGCTCGATGGCGAGATGGGTCTTGCCGGTATTGGTGGGACCGAGCACGGCCGTGACGCCGCGCGCGCGCACTTGCGGAGGAAGGGAACGACGGGCCATGCCTGGATGTCGGGTAATCGGAAAGGTCCCGGATGATGATCAGAGGCTTCAGGCCGGACGCCGGAGCAGGAAGCCTTCTTGAAAGCAGCCTTAAGCCCAGCGGCCGGCTGCGAGCTAGCCTCTTATATGGGGTCAAGCACCGTTTTCGCTACCCATGCGAGATCCTTCTCGCCGAGGATTTCGAGGTTTATTGGACCGTTCCCGCCGCGATGGCCTCGTCGGCCCTCACCGCCTTGCGCGTGGGCGAGGATGGCTTTCCGTCGCCTTCCACCGACCAGAGAGACGCCTGCATCTCGCCGATGCCGATCATGGTGCGGACCGAGACCTTCAAGGGGAAGAGCAGGCGCGGCCCCTCGATGGGGGCAAGCCACACGGACATATCCCGGTTGTCCTGCATGAACTTGGTGGCCGGGCGCTCGCTCCTGTGACCGGAGATCGGCACGTAACGGGCATTGCAGACGAGGACCGGCCCGGAATAGCCGGGGATCTCGGCATTCTTCGTCTCCGCGTAGGTAAGGACGACGTTCATGCGGGAGGCGCCGTCGAAGACGGGGATGGTCCGGTTGCAGTTGTCCGGGTCGGTCAGGCTCTTCGAGTCCAAGGCCGGCATGAGCAATGCGCTCATCGGATCGACGACGCCCCGCTTGTCGGCGGGCTTGACCGGAACCCGGTCGGGCTTGGGCTCAAGCGGCGGATCGATCTCAACCTCGGCCACCCGGCCGCCCTTCAGCCCCATGCGGACGCTGCGCTGGTTGTCGGAGGTCTTCGACACCACCGCGAATTTCGTCGAGCGCGGCTCCGCTCCCGCGAGAGAGCCGGACGCGCTTGCCTCGCCCTTGCCGCCCGTCAGGAGCATGGCAAGGCCGGTCAGCTTCGCGTTTCCCTGCATCTCGTATTTCGGCCCGCTGAAGGACGAGGACAGGTTTGCCTTCCCCAGGGGCAGGCCCGCAAGGGAGAGATCGTAAGTCACCCTGAGGGTCTGGGCTTGGGCGAGCGAAGCCGTTCCTGCAAAGGCCAAGGTTGCGACAGCTGAGGCGATGAGGCGCATAAGGGCACTTCCGTTAGTCTATTCTGTTGCATCGCACGAGATTCAGAATAAATGATGACCATGGTGCCGTAAAAAAACGAGGTGCGGCGTCGCACTATTCTTGACGCACACCCCTTTTTTGGCCTATAGGCTCGCACCTTCCAAGGACTTCTGGTGTCCGGCCGCGTGGGATCTGCGATGAGGCAAACCCGCGAGATCGAGGTCGTGACCCTCACTAGACGATAGGATTGAGACCATGTCGCGCCGTTGCGAACTGACCGGCAAGGCCGTGCTGAGTGGCCACCTGGTGAGCCACTCGAACCGCAAGACGAAGCGGAAGTTCCTGCCGAACCTCTGCAACGTCACGCTCCAGTCTGACGCTCTGCAGCGCTCCTTCCGCCTGCGCGTCACTGCCAATGCGCTCCGCTCGGTTGAGCATCGCGGCGGCCTTGACGCCTTCCTGGCCAAGGCCAAGGCTGAGGAGCTCTCCACTACCGCCCTGGCGGTGAAGCGCGAGCTCGAGAAGAAGCTCGCCGCTGCGAGCTGATCTCGGATCGCCGGAGAATTGGCTTTGCGGGCGGCTCGGTGCCGCCCGTTTTGCGTTGTATAAGGCTTGACCATATGCCCGGAAGAGATCGCTCATGACCCAGATCGACCGCCGCGACTTCCTCATTGCTCTTACCGCAATGACCCTGGTCGTCCTCTCGTCGAATATCCTGGTCCAGCATCCCTTCCAGCATCTGGGCCTGGGCGACTATCTGACCTGGGGCGCCTTCAGCTATCCGTTCTCGTTCCTGGTCACCGACCTGTCGAACCGCCGGTTCGGGACGCAGGGCGCCCGTCGTGTGGTCTATGTCGGCTTCGTGCTGGCCGTGGCGCTCTCGGTCGTCCTGGCCACGCCCCGCATCGCCATCGCCTCGGGCACGGCCTTCCTGGTCGCTCAGCTTCTCGACATCAGCATCTTCGCTCGCCTGCGCAACAAGGCCTGGTGGATGCCGCCCTTCATTTCCTCGGTGATCTCGTCGGGGCTCGACACGGCGATCTTCTTCTCGTTCGCCTTCTATTGCGGCACCGTGCCGGGATTCGGCTTCACGATCAGCGAGATGCTGGGCCGGACGGGGATTGTGGACGCGTGCGTCGCCCTGCCATGGGTCAACCTTGCCATTGCCGACTATCTGGTGAAGCTGGCCCTCGCCGCCATCTCGATTGCGCCCTACGGGGCCGTCCTGGCGCTCATGCGTCCGCGGCTGCAGCGGGCCGCCTGAGATCAGGCAGCCCTCCCCTTCATGACTCAGAGAGCCTCATCCACATAGGGAGGATGGGGAATGGCCTGATGCGCTGCGCGCAGGGCTGCCGACCAGCGCTCGCGCAGGTCGCGGAAATAGGGCTCGTCCTCCTGGATGCGGTAGCTCACGCTGGCCTTGAGGGCATCGCGCTTGGCCATGACGATGTCGATCGGCAGGCCGACGCCGAGATTGGATTTCAGCGTCGAGTCCATGGAGATGAGGCCGAGCTTCAGGGCCTCGACGAGACTGGTGTCGTGGGAGATCGCCCGATCCAGGATCGGCTTGCCGTATTTCGGCTCTCCGATCTGCAGGAAGGGCGTATCGGTGGTCGCCTCGATGGCATTGCCGGCGGCATAGATCTGGTAGAGCCGCATTTGACCCTGACGGATCTGCCCCCCAAGCAGCATGGTGACATCGAAGGCCATGCTGCGCTTTTCCATCTCGACCCCATCCATCTCGTAGACCTGACGGATGGCACGCCCGACGAGCTGAGCCGCCTTGAACATGCTGGGGACCGTCAGAAGCGTCTCCAGCTCGCCGGTCTCAGAGTTTTCGATCCCGTCCGAGAGCAGCGACATGACGGACTGGCTTGCCGAGAGATTGCCGGCGGTGGCCAGGGTGATGAGCCGCTCCCCCGGCTTCTCGAACAGATGAAGCTTGCGGAAGGTCGCGATGTTGTCGACGCCTGCGTTGGTGCGCGTGTCGGCGATCATGACAAGACCATCCTGCACGAGGATGCCGACACAATACGTCATGGGGGTTCCTCCGGGGGCCTTCTGGTCGAGTTGCTGCAGTGTCGAGGGCATTCTCACGCCTGTACTTGACGGGCGCTTTCAATCCTCAAACGAACGTCGAGCGCTTCACGGGTGATCCCGTAATAGCTTCCTCGAACCGGGGCTGCATCAAGATAATCGAGCCCGAAGGCCAGCCGGACGTAGTGTTCCGTTGCGGAAACAGCATTGGTCGGGTCGAAACTCACCCAGCCGAGATCCGGGATATAGGCCTCGACCCAGGCATGGCCCGCCTCCTGCTCGATCTCGCCCGGCTTGTGCAGATAGCCGGAGACATAGCGCGCTGGAATCTTCAAGAAGCGCGCCGACGCCAGGAAGACATGGGTGAAGTCCTGACAGACGCCATGGCCCGCCGCAAAGGCATCCGCCCCTATGGTCGTGGCGTTCGTGGCTTGCGTATCGAAGCGCAGACGCTCGGGGATCGCGTTCAGGAGCGCATGGGCCTGATCGAGAGAATTCGTGAAGCGACCTGCCGTCATCTCTGCGAACTCCCGGATGGCGGCATCGGGCCGGGTCAGGGGTGTTTCCCGGAGATAAAAGATTTCAGGAAAGCGCTCGACTCCGCCTTGCACGACGCCGGCCGTGTCCGTCGTCTCGACTTCGCCCGCGACCCTCAAGGTGATCCGGCTGACCGGACCGGGCACGGACAAACTGTGGATAATGTTGCCGTACCAGTCCTCTTGGCGCATGAGGCGCGCTTCGCCGTCCAGATCGATATTCCAGGACAGGACCGTCTGGCTGTCATAGCCACGGGGCGTAAGGCGCAGGAGCTGGATCGCAGATCTTGCGGGCTCGCTGTAGTTGTAGACCGTCTCATGGGTGATGCGGATGCGCATGGGTCAGCACAGATACTGGTTCGTGATGGCGAGACTGAGTCGGTTGTTGTCCGCCAGGAATTCCTGAAGAAACTCATGCAGCCCGTGCTGGAAGATATCCTCGATGTTCCGGTTCGTCAGCCGGGCATGGGTTGCCCGCGCCTGGCGCTGCGCTGCGCCTGACGTGCCGTAGCGATGCGAGAGATCATCGAGATGCCGCGAGAGCGCACCATAGCAGGCAGCCAGCGACCGGGGCATCTCCTCGCGCAGGATCAGGAGATCCGCCACGAGCCATGGCCTCAGGTTCTGGTGATAGACCCACTGGTAGCTGACCAGCGCCGAGACCGAGCGGAGAATGGCGGCCCATTGATAATAGTCGATGCCGCCGCCTACAGGTGCGTCCTGCGGCAGGAGCACGTGATACTTCACGTCGAGCACCCGGGCCGTGTTGTCCGCCCGCTCGATATAGAGGCCCAGCCGCGAGAACCAGTAGGCGTCGTTGCGCAGCATGGTCCGCATGGCCGAACCGTCGTAGCGGAGCGAAGCCTCCTTCACGAGATTCAGGAACCGCGGCAGATCCTCGACCTTGATCTTCCTGGCCTTGTAGCGGCGCAGATCGAGCCAGGCGGAGTTGATCGCCTCCCACATCTCCGACGTCAGAGCAGAGCGGACGGAGCGAGCATTGTGACGTGCGGTGTCGAAGCTGTTCTGGATGCTCGAGGCATTCGCTTCTGAGAAGGCCAGAAACTCGATCACGTTCTCAGGCGTCACCTCACCATAGGCCGCACGGAACTGATCGATCCCGCCGGCCGTGATCAGGGCCGACTCCCACTCGTTGGTCTCCACATCGTTGTAGGAGATCGGCATCGACGCCATGCGATAGGCGACATCGAGGATGCGGGCCGTGTTCTCCGCCCGCTCCACATAGCGCGAGAGCCAGAAGAGGCTGTCCGCATCACGACTCAGCACGAGAAGCGCTCCCTGCTCATTCGCTCAACACCCAGGTATCCTTGGTTCCGCCACCCTGGCTCGAATTCACCACGAGGGAGCCTTCCGTCAGCGCCACGCGGGTGAGCCCGCCCGGTACGAGCCTGACGCCGTCGCGCCCGGTGAGAACGAAGGGGCGCAGATCCACATGGCGCGGCGCCAACCCCTTCTCCGTGAAGATGGGGCTCGTCGAAAGGGCAAGCGTCGGCTGCGCGATGTAGTTGTCGGGATGGGCCAGGATCCGCGCCTTGAAATGCTCGCAAGTCTCCTTCGTCGCATGCGGCCCCACAAGCATGCCGTAGCCGCCCGAACCATTGACCTCCTTCACGACAAGCTCGTGCAGGTTGTCGAGCACATAGGAGAGCGAGTCCTGCTCGCGGCAGCGCCAGGTCGGCACGTTCTTCAGAATCGGCTCCTCGCCCATGTAGAAGCGCACGATGTCAGGCACGTAGCTGTACATGGCCTTGTCGTCGGCGATTCCCGTTCCAGGCGCATTGGCAATGGCGACGTTGCCGGCGCGATAGGCCGCGATGAGCCCCGGCACGCCGAGCGCTGAATCAGGACGGAACACGAGCGGATCGAGAAAGTCGTCGTCGATGCGGCTGTAGACCACGTCGACGCGCTTCGGCCCCTCGGTCGTGCGCATATAGACCATGTCGTCGCGCACGAAGAGATCGCGCCCCTCGACCAGCTCCACCCCCATGCGGTCGGCGAGGAAGCTGTGCTCGTAATAGGCGGAGTTGAGGGAGCCGGGGGTGAGAAGAACGACGGTAGGATCCCAGGGGCTGCTGGCCGGCGCGACGGATTTGAGGGTGCCGAGCAGCTCGTCCACGTAGTTCTCGATGGGCCGGATGCGCTGCATGCCCACGAGCTCGGGAAAGAGCCGCATCATCACCTCCCGGTTCTCCAGCATGTAGGAGACGCCGGACGGCGTGCGCAGGTTGTCCTCCAGCACGTAGAAGTCCTGGTCGTCGACCCGGACGATATCGATGCCGGCGACCTGCACGTAGATGCCGCTGTTGAGCGACAGCCCGTGCATCTGCGGACGGTAATAGGGATTGAGATAGACGAGTTCCGGCGGGATGATCCCGGCGCGCAGGATGTCTCGCGGCCCGTAGATGTCCTTCAGGAAGAGATTGAGCGCCTTGACCCGCTGCTCCAGGCCGCGGGAAAGCCGGCTCCATTCCTGGCCGGAGAGGATGCGCGGGATGATGTCGAAGGGGATGAGTCGCTCTTCGGCTTCTGCATTACCGTAGACGGCAAACGTGATGCCGACCCGGCGGAAGAAGAGTTCCGCCTCCTCGCGGCGGTGTTCCAGCAATTGGGGCGGTGCGGATCTCAGCCAATCCTGGAGGATGCGGTAGGCATCCCGGCTGCGGCCGTCATGGCCGCTCATCTCGTCGAAGATCGCCTGTGCCGCCACCGGATCTCCTTAAGCCTCTTTTAAGCGACCACCCGCTGCAACGATTGGAACCGGGCCCGCAAGACGAAAGCTTAGTTGCCTAAAACCTAGGGCTTCAAGCGAGACGAAGGAATACGCGCAGGCAAAGAATGATGAGAAAAGGGGCAGCTGCCCCTTTCGAAGGCAGTGCCTTCTGCCTCTCAGGCAGCGAGGGCGAATTCCAGCAACAGGGTTCTCTGAAGCGAACTGAAATTGTTGTCGGAGATCAGCGAGAGGACCGTATCGCTCCCTTCACGGTGAACCGCCAGTCCTTCCATGTTGTCGACCTGATGCGAGGCTTCGCTCTCGTAGAGGACATCGCCGTTGACGCTCGCTCCCGGACGGAGGGCAGACGCCTCGACACGGCGCAGGCGGCAGCCAAAGCCTCCGAAAAGCGAGAAGCGGCGCTCGAGAACGAGGGCATCGCCGTCGGGCAGGAAGGCGAGATCGGTGGCGTCATAGCCGCCCGAGGGAGCCATCTGGAAGGTCCCCTGTCGAGACCCGGTGAGAATGAAGCCCCTTCCCCCTTCGGCAAGACCGATGAGGGCTCCGCTCAAAGGTGAACGCTGAGGCGCTATGGCGATCGCCTCCAGCCCTCCATTGCTCGGCAAGTCCTTCAGCTCTTGCGGGACGGCGATCGGAACGCCTCGGACGATGCTGCCCGTGGCGGTGCGCTCGAAGCGGATGACCGCATGGTTGCGCTCGACGCCGACGAACGCGGCATTGCCGGCAAGGGCGAAGCTCTCGGTATCGTAATAGCGCGACCGCCGCATCGGCACGCCGCTGCTCAAGATGAGGGGGGACAGGACCGGGCCGGACAGGCCCGAGAGCCGCCCGTCCGATGTCTCGATCCGGGCTTTCAGGAGCTGCGCATTGTCGGCAAGGGCGATGATCTCCTGCCCATTGCCCGAGCGCCACAGGCCGGAAAAGCCGCCGAAGGCCGAAACCCGCGACCGCAGGTCGATCCCGGACCGGAATTGCAGAGTCCCGAAGCGGGTGCGGTCGGGATCGGTGGTGGAGAGGCGGCTGATCGGCTGCGCCTCCACGTCGATGGCCGTGGCTCCCCTGAAGGCCTGCGGACGCTGCGCCAGGGCAACGCCCGTGCAGGCCAGGGTCGCGGCGGCGGCACCGCCGCCGATCAGCACGTTGCGTCGGGTGAGCCTCAAGCGTGGGCTCTGCGACGGGGAGCTGCGCCGCGGGCCGGCGGCCCCGCATTCTCCTCGAACAGCTCCGCGAGCTTCTCGGTCATGACCCCGCCGAGCTCCTCCGCATCGACGATGGTCACGGCGCGGCGGTAGTAGCGCGTCACGTCGTGCCCGATGCCGATGGCGATGAGCTCCACGGGCGAGCGGGTCTCGATCTCCTCGATGATGAAGCGCAGGTGGCGCTCGAGATAATTGCCGGGATTGACCGACAGGGTCGAGTCGTCCACCGGCGCGCCGTCCGAGATCACCATCAGGATGCGCCGCTGCTCGGGCCGGCCGAGCAGGCGCTTGTGCGCCCAATCCAGGGCCTCGCCGTCGATATTCTCCTTGAGCAGGCCCTCGCGCATCATCAAACCGAGGTTCTTGCGCGCGCGCCGCCAGGGTGCATCCGCAGACTTGTAGATGATGTGGCGCAGATCGTTGAGGCGGCCGGGATTGGCCGGCTTGCCGGCCTGCAGCCACGTCTCGCGGGCCTGCCCGCCCTTCCAGGCGCGGGTGGTGAAGCCGAGAATCTCGACCTTCACGCCGCAGCGCTCGAGCGTCCGGGCCAGGATGTCGGCACAGGTGGCCGCCACCGTGATCGGACGCCCGCGCATGGAGCCGGAATTGTCAAGCAGCAGCGTCACCACCGTGTCGCGGAAGTTCGTGTCCTGCTCCTGCTTGAAGGAGAGCGGCTGGAAGGGGTCCATGATGATGCGCGGCAGGCGCACGGGATCGAGCGTTCCCTCCTCCAGGTCGAACTCCCAGGAGCGGTTCTGCTGCGCCATCAGGCGCCGCTGCAGGCGGTTCGCCAAGCGGCCCACCACGCCCTGAAGATGCGCGAGCTGCTTATCGAGATAGGCGCGCAGGCGCGTCAGCTCGTCCGCATCGCAGAGATCCTCGGCGTGGATGATCTCGTCGAATTTCTGGCTGTAGGTCTTGTAGTCCGGACCACGCGCCTCGTTGGAGCGGGATGGCGGGCGCCAGGATTCGCCGGCATCCTCGGACTCTGCTTCCTCGGATTCCTCGGGCAGCTCGCCGGAGGGACCATCGGCCTCCTCCGCGGAGCCATCCTCCATTTCGTCGCTGGAATCCTCGCTGACCTCCACCTCGGCGCGGTCGCCTTGGGATTCCTGCTCGGATTCACCCTCGCCCTGCTGCTCCTGCTGCTCGGATTCGTTCTCGTCCTCGTTCTCCTCGTCCTCGGAATCCATGGCCGCATCGTCGGCCATGTCGAGGGAAGAGAGCAGGTCACGAACATTGCGCGCGAAGCTGCGCTGGTTCTCGATGTTCTTGAGCAATCCATCGAGATCGCGCCCGGCGCGGTCCTCGATGAAGTCGCGCCAGAGATCGACGATCTTGGCCGCCGACGCGGGCGGCTTTTGCCCCGTCAGGCGCTCGCGCACCATGAGGGCCAGCGCATCCTCGAGCGGCGCATCGGCGCGGTCCGTGACCTCCTCGTACTTGCCGCCGCGATGATAGCGGTCCTCCAGCATCGCCGTGATGTTGGAGGAGATGCCCGCCATGCGGCGGGAGCCGATGGATTCCACGCGCGCCTGCTCGACCGCATCGAACACGGCGCGGGCGGCCTGGCCCTCGGGAGCAAGCCTTCGGTGCAGGGTGGTATCGTGGCAGGCGAGGCGCAGGGCCATGGCATCGGCATTGCCGCGCAGGATCGCCACGTCCTGCGCGGTCAGCCGGCGCGGCGGCTCCGGCAGGCGGGCCTTGTCCTGGCCCATGAGCACCGGGCGGTCGGAGGCGAAGGCGACCTCGAGATCGGGCTTGCGGGCGATCGCCTTCATGGTGCCGGCGATGGAGCGCTTCAGCGGCTCCGCCGGCGCTTCCTTCTTCTCACCTGGCTTGCGGTTCGAGATGGACATCTCACCTCTCCTGACACCCGCCTTTTGTCATCCCCGCGAAGGCGGGGATCCATAAACACAGGTTGGAATCCAGCCTTGCATCGGCAGCGGTTATGGATTCCGGGCTCGGCTGCGCCGCCCCGGAATGACAGGTTCGTCTTACGACAACACCATGTTCACGGCGCTCTCCGGCAGTTCCTTGCCGAAGGAGCGCTGGTAGAACTCGGCCACCAGGGCCCGTTCCAGCTCGTCGCACTTGTTGAGGAAGGTGACGCGGAAGGCGAAGCCCGTGTCGCCGAAGATCTCGGCGTTCTCGGCCCAGGTGATCACCGTGCGCGGGCTCATGACGGTCGAGAGGTCGCCGTTCATGAAGGCGCTGCGGGTGAGATCCGCCACGCGCACCATCTTGTTGACGATGTCGCGGCCCGCCGGATCCTCCTGGTAGTGCCGCGCCTTGGAGAGGACGATGTCCACCTCCTTGTCGTGCGGCAGGTAGTTGAGGGTGGTGACGATGGACCAGCGGTCCATCTGGCCCTGGTTGATCTGCTGCGTGCCGTGATAGAGGCCGGACGTGTCGCCGAGGCCCACCGTGTTGGCGGTGGCGAAGAGGCGGAAAGCCGGATGAGGCCGGATCACGCGCTTCTGGTCGAGAAGGGTGAGCTTGCCCGACTGCTCCAGAACGCGCTGGATCACGAACATCACGTCCGGACGGCCGGCATCGTATTCGTCGAAGACCAGGGCAACATTGTTCTGCAAGGCCCAGGGCAGGATGCCGTCCTGGAAGGCGGTGATCTGCTTGCCCTCCTGGAGCACGATCGCGTCCTTGCCGACAAGGTCGATGCGGGAGACGTGGCTGTCCAGGTTGACGCGCACGCAGGGCCAGTTGAGGCGGGCGGCGACCTGCTCGATATGGGTCGACTTGCCGGTGCCGTGATAGCCCGTGATCATCACGCGGCGGTTGCGCGCGAAGCCCGCGAGGATGGCAAGCGTCGTCTCCCGGTCGAAGAGGTAATCCGGATCGAGGTCGGGAACGTGCTCCTCCGCCTGCGAAAAGGCCGGAACCTCCAGATCCGAGTCGATGCCGAAGACCTGTCGCACGGACACCTTCATGTCAGGCGTAAGCGTCGCTGTCTCGGTATGTGCCGTCATAAGGGGCCTCTTGGTCGCATAGGTGTCGTGAAGGTGTCATGGGCTTCTTAAACCCCATGACGGAATGGCGCAATTTCCTAATCAGCCTATCGGCCCTGCATAAAAGGATATGGTTTTTAGCAGAGTCCGGCACTTTTGAGGGTGTCGTGCGCCTTGATGATGTCGCGCAGGCGCTCCTCGAAGGAGCGGTCGCCGCCATTGGCATCCGGATGGAAGCGTTTCACCAGAGCCTTGTACTGGGCCTTGATGGCCGGCCCGTCCGCCGTCTCGTCGAGGCCGAGGATATCGAGGGCTCGGCGCATGGCACCCGTGTAGCGCGGCCGCTTCGGCTCAGGAGCCGCTCGGCGCGCCCGCGCCTGGGTGAAGTCCTGCCCTCGCAGGACCCCGAGGGGGTCGAGATATTCCCAGTCGCGGGGCTCGGCCTTGGCGGTCTGCCCCTCGGCCTGCCCGGAGGCGTTCACGCCCATGGCCCAGGTCGGGCGGTGGCCGATGATGGCATCCTTCTGGAAGGCCGCCACGGCCGTGTCGGACATGCCCGCGAAATAATTGTACGAGGCGTTGTACTCGCGCACGTGCTGGAGGCAGAAGCGCCAATATTGGCCTTCCCGATCCCGCCCCTTGGGCGCACGATACTCCCCTGCCTGCTTGCAGGAGGGATGGTCGCAGACAGGCCCCTTGGTCTCCTGCGGCTCCTCGCAGGAGGACTTGATGCGGATGCGGTCGAAAAGAGGCGAGTTGAGATCCATGATTCAGCGATTATGAGTGTCTTGAGGCTTTGCGCCAAGGCCTGAGAGCTTTTGGCCGCAGACCCGTTCAAAAAGGTTTACGAATCAGAATGACCCTCACCCACTGGATCACAAAGACATTGCAGGAGAGCCTGCAGCCGACCGAACTGACCGTCACCGACGAATCAGAGAAGCATCACGGCCATGCGGGATGGCGGGAGGGCGGTGAAACTCACTTCCACATTTATATCGTATCGGAGGCCTTCTCCGGCAAGAGCCGGATCGAACGTCACCGCCTCGTGAACGGTACGTTGAAAGGCGCCTTCGACAGGGGGCTGCACGCCTTGGCCATCCAGGCCAAGGCGCCGGGAGAGTAGAGAAAACCACTGAAGCCGTCATGGCCGGGCTTGTCCCGGCCATCTCGATTGGAAAGGTGCTACCCCTCCCTGATCGGGATCACCGGCACACGGCCGGTGATGACAAGGAATGTCTCGCTATTTGATCCGCTCAAGCACGCTGACGTAGTTCGCCACGGCCGCGCCGCCCATGTTGAAGATGCCGCCCAGCACCGGGTTCTTCACCTGGATTCCGCCGGCCTCCTCGCAGAGCTGCATGGCGGAGAGCGCATGCATGGACACGCCGGTGGCGCCGATCGGGTGCCCCTTGGCCTTGAGGCCGCCGGAGGGGTTCACCGGCAGCTTGCCGTCGCGGTTCGTCCAGCCTTCCTTGACGGCGACCGCCCCCTGGCCGGGAGGGGTCAGGCCCATAGCCTCGTATTCGATGAGTTCGGCAATGGTGAAGCAGTCGTGGGTCTCGACGAAGGAGAGATCGGACAGCTGAATGCCGGCCTGCGACAGGGCCCGCCGCCAAGCTTCCGCGCAGCCTTCGAACTGGACGATGTCGCGCTTCGACATCGGCAGGAAATCCTGCGCATGGGCCGTGGCGCGGAAGGCGACCGCGCGCTTCATCCGCAGCGCCGTCTCCGTGTCAGCCAGCACCAGGGCCGCGGCGCCGTCGGAGACCAGCGAGCAATCGGTGCGCTTCAGGGGACCGGCGACGTAAGGGTTCTTGTCGCTCTCGGCGCGGCAGAAATCGAAGCCGAGGTCCTTGCGCATCTGCGCATAGGGATTGTCGACGCCGTTCCTGTGGTTCTTGGCGGCGATCAGCGCCAGGGCATCGGACTGGTCGCCATGGCGCTGAAAGTAAGTGCCTGCGATCTTGCCGAACACGCCGGCAAAGCCGCCCGGCGTATCGCCATCCTCGGGAAGATAGGAAGCCTTGAGCAGGTTCTGGCCGATCTCGGCTCCGGGCGTGCGGGTCATCTGCTCGACGCCCACCACCAGCACCGTCTTGGCGCGCTTGGCCTCGATGGTCTTGATGGCCTGATGCACGGCGGCCGAGCCCGTGGCGCACGCATTCTCGACCCGGGTCGCCGGCTTGAAGCGGAACTTGTCGCTGGCCTGGAACACCAGGGAGGCGGTGAAATCCTGCGGAGAGAAGCCGGCATTGAAGTGGCCGAGCACCACCTCGTCCACATCCTCGGGACCGATGCCGGCATGCTCCAGCGCCTCGTTGGTCACGCGGACGATCAGGCTCTCGACAGTCTCGGCATCGAGCTTGCCGAAGGGGGTATGGGCCCAGCCGACGATGCAGGCGGTCATTGGATGTCTCCTCAAGGATTGGGTTGTTGAGGCACAAGGTGGCCCTCTTTCGGTCATTCAGCAAGTCGGGCAAACGGTGCACAGGCCTGCGTCCAGGTCTTGAGCTTGGGCCCCGTCCTGTCGTTCATCGATGGGCAACCGAATCAGGAAGGACACGTCATGCGCCTGTGCGTTTTCTGCGGCTCCAATGCCGGCCAGGATCCCGTCTACTTCGAAACGGCGCAGGCCTTGGGCAAAACGCTGGCCACCAGCGGAATCGACCTCGTCTATGGCGGCGCCTCCGTCGGCCTCATGGGCGCCGTGGCCGATGCGGCTCTGGCAAGAGGCGGCCATGTGATCGGCGTGATGCCCCAGGCGCTGGTGGACAAGGAAATCGCCCATCGGGGTTTGAGCGAGCTGCGGGTGGTGGGCTCGATGCACGAGCGCAAGGCCCTGATGGCGGAGCTTGCCGACGGCTTCATCGCCCTCCCCGGAGGCTTGGGCACCTTCGAGGAGCTGTTCGAGGTCTGGACCTGGGCCCAGCTCGGCTATCACCGCAAGCCCTGCGCATTGCTCAATGCGGGCGGCTTCTACGACAAGCTGACCGATTTCCTGGACGACGTGGTCGAGCGCGGCTTCGTGAAGCCGATCCACCGCGCCATGCTGATCGTCGAGAACGAGCCTGCCGCCCTCATCAAAGCCATCCAGGCCTACGAGCCGCCGAAGGTCGACAAGTGGATCAAGGCGGGCGAGCGCTGATCGGATCTCAAGCCCTGTAAGCGCCTACACCCTCGCCAAGTTTGGCATTGTTCGCCTCGCGCACCTTCGCAGCCTCCTCGTCATAGAGGAAGGGCAGGAACGCGAAGCGGCGGCCCTTCGTGACTTTGGAGACCGCGTGCAGCAGCGGACAGGAGAACACTACGGCGCCGCCGGGCGGCGCCTTGTAGCTGCGCGGGCCGTATTCCGGGAAGCTGACCTCGCCGCCTTCGAAATCGCTGTTGAGGTTGATCGAGACCGCAAAGCGGCGGTGAGCCGTGCCGCTCGTCGTGTTGTCCCGGTGAGCACGGAAATGCCCGCCGTCCTCCGCCGCGTAGCAGGAGACGATGTAGCGCTCCATGCGGGACGGCTTGAAGAAATGCACCCGCTCGATTTCGGGATTGATGCGGCGGATGATGCGGTGCTGCACCTGCCGGATCAGGTTCGGATCGCTGATCGTGTAGTCCTTGCGCCGCTTGTGGTTCGGGTCGTGAGCTGCGACGGTCTTGCCGTCGACCTCGCGCATGAAGCCCGATTCCTCGCCGCCATGCTGTTCGTAAAGGCTGATCAGGTGACGGCAGAACTCGGGCTCGAACACGTCCGGAATGACGAGGACGGGAGCCGGGAGTTCGAACCCTGCATAATGGCTGACGGGCGGCAGCTCACGAAGATAGGCCATCACCCTCTCGCGGTCGCTGCCATCCTCCTCGAACGGGAAGATCGCCCGCACGCGCAAGGATGGATTGAGCACCATCCAGAAGCGACGGATCGGGACCGGGCCCTGCCCGGGCTGAACGTTGCGCGGCAAGGCCCCGTAAAGCCGTCCGACCGTGCCGTCGAAATCCCAGAAGTGGCGGATGCCGGGAACGATCTGCCTGGCCCGATTGTCCGATTGGTCGGACGGATCGACGCTGACGCCGAAGAGCGCGATCTTTTCATCGTCGAAGAGGGAACGGTGCTCGTCCTGAAATGAAGCGAGGGTTGCACGACCCGTTTCGTCCGATCCCATGCCGTAGAAACACAGAACGATGTACCGGCCTGCAACTGTGTCGAAGCTGAAGTTCGGATTGCTGGTCGAGTTCTGTTTGAACCACGGAACCGGATCGCCCACCTGGAGCACGCGATAGGCGGGTTGCACGGATTCAGGAGCAGCGGCGTCGGTCATCGGGGATCCAGGATACGTTCACGATTTATGTAACGTTGTTCGTTATCACGCAGCTGCCGCAGGGACAAGTTAACGTTGCGATATCAGCAGCAGGGCAACTCCTCCGAGGATCAACAGCATTCCGGTGAGTTCACGCTTGGTGGTGGCCTGCGCCAGGAAGCGGTGCGACACGGCCTGCGCCATCAATACCTCCACCAAGGCCAGAGTTCGCACATTGGCTGCGGTGGTCAGCGCAAAACCAATGAACCAGAACTGCGACGCGAGCGCACCGAGGAAGCCTGCTCCCAGGGACGGGCGCCACGCCGCGAAGCTCGCGAACAATGCCTTCCGGTCGAAGAAGCCGAGCCAAAGCAGGAGGATGGCGGTTTGCAGCCCCAGGCCCCAGACCAGGGTCGTGGAGGCCCGGATGAGGGGGGAGCCCTCGTCAAGGGACAGGATTGCGCCGCGAAAGCCGATGGCTGCCAGGGCGAAGAAGGCGCCCGAGGCGAGACCGAAGAGAACCGGCCTCAGGCCGAAGGAGGCCAGGCTGGTGCCCGGCTTGACCGACATGAGCAGAACGCCTGCGGTCGCCACCGCGATGGCCAGGGCCATGGCCGGGGTGAGCGGGTCGCCTAAGAGCACAAGCCCGAACAGGGCCACCTGCACCGGTTCGGTCTTGGTATAGGCGGTGACCACCGAGAAGGCGCGCTCCCGCATGGCCGAGAGCATGAGGGCGGTGGCGAGGATCTGGGTGACGGCGCCCATGAGGGCATAGGCAAAGAAGGTGGCGTTCGGCCCCGGCACGACCTCGCCCGTGGCAAGGCTCATCACGGCCAAGGCCAGCAGCGCGAAGGGAAAGCCGTACAGGAAACGGACCTGGGTCGCACCCACGGTTCCGATGGTTTCCGTCAGGCGGCGCTGGGTGGCATTACGGCCCGTCTGCGCCGCCGCGGCCGCCAAGGTTACTGGAATCCAGAGGAGGGCACCCATGATCGTCCTTCAACCGCTCTTCGCTTGTAGACCGCGCTTCTCTTGCCACTCTCTTGCCACGGAATTTGTTAAGAAGGGGAGTTTAAGCAAGCAACAAACCGCCCGACCTAGCCAAGGCCAAGGTTTGGGACTAAAAATAGCCCAGCTGACAGGCGGGGCTTGATCCATCCTCTCCTATCGTCGAACGAAGCCAAGGAGTCGTTCCGCATGAACGTTAGCCGAGCCCTCCGCGTGACAGCCTTTGCCCTCGCCGCCCTGATGGGCGGTTCGGCCCTGGCCGCCGGCGGCCCTGCTCTTGTCGTTGAAGTCGAATCCGGCCGCGTGCTGCACGCGGAGAGGGCGACCGACCCCTGGTTTCCTGCTTCCATCACCAAGCTGATGACCGCCTATGTCGCCCTCGACAAGGTGCGCTCCGGCCAGTTGAGCATGGAGACGCTGCTCATCGTGTCCGACGGTGCTGCCGCGCTGCCCCCGTCCAAGATGGGCTTCAAGCCCGGGACGGAGATCCGGCTCGACAACGCCCTCAAGATCATGATGGTCAAGTCGGCCAACGACATCGCCGCGACCATTGCGGAGAATATCGGCGGCTCGATTGATGGCTTCGCGGAGCTGATGAATGCCCATGCCCAGAGGCTCGGGATGGTCAGCAGCCGGTTCGCCAACCCCCACGGACTGCCCGACGAGCGCAATCAGACCACGGCCCGCGACATGGCGATCCTGGCCCGTGCGCTTCTGCGGGAATTCCCGGACCACGCGAACCTTTTCGACATCGGCGCCGTCCAGTTCGGCCGCCGCATCATGCGCAACACCAATGGGCTCATCGGCCGCTATCCCGGCGCCGACGGCATGAAGACCGGCTTCATCTGCTCGTCGGGCTTCAATGTAGTGGCGAGCGCCACCCGCAACGGTCGCCATCTGGTTACGGTCGTGCTCGGGGCACCTTCCGCCAACGAGCGCACCATCAAGGCGGCCGAGCTGTTCGACCGCGGCTTCAACAGCAAAGTGAACTTCACCAATCCGGAACTCGCGGCCCTGCCGGTCTCAGCCAATGCCACGCCGCCGGACATGCGTCCCGTCATCTGCGACCGCCGCGGACCGATGCCGCAGGAAGAGGACGCCCCGGCCGTTGCCGAGACGGACAGCAACATTCCGAACCTCTTCTCCTCCGAAGTGATGGCGTTTGCAGGGGATGCCGCTTCGAAGCCGGCCCGCACCGTGCTCGGCCCCCGCGCCGCCGTACAGCCGGAGCGTGTCTGGATCGGCCTGAATCCGCCGTCCGAGGCTGAACTTGCCGCCCAGGCTGCCGCGGAAGCCGCCGCCGAGCAAGCTCGCAAGACCAAGAAGGCGGCGGCTCCCAAGAAGGGCAAGGCCGTGGCCAAGCAGACCGATGACGAGACATCGGACGAAGCCAACGCGACCGAGAAGGAGCCCGCGAAGGCTGCGGCCAAAGGCAAGTCTCAGCCGCGCGTCAGCGTCACCGTCAAGCCGGTGACAGGCACTGCAAAGCCGGCAGCAAAGCCCGCCGCGGACACCAAGGCCAAGCCTCCGCAGAAGGCTGATGCGGCCGCAAAGCCCAAATCCGTCGCGAACTGATCCAATAGGCAATCGCCTCTCCGTAACGCCCGGTCTCATCAACCGGGCGTTTTTCTTGCCCCTTGCATTTCCTGCCTAACCGGGTGAACGGTTCAGGCCTCGTCCTCCAAGTCCCGTCATGAATCGCTCCTCTCCCGCCAGCGGCCTGCTTTTCGCCCTCGTCTCGGCAAGTCTCTACGGCTTCAACATCGTCTATGCGCGCATGGCCTCATTCGCCGGCGCGAGCGGGTCGGCCATTGTCGTCTACCGGGTGTTCCTGATGCTGGTCCTGGTGGGCATCGTCGCCGCTGCGACGAGGAGTTCGCTCAAAGCGGCGCGGGAGGAGCGCGGCACCCTGCTGCTGCTCGGCGTCGCCACAGCCTTCGTGGGCATCTGCTATCTCTCGTCGGTCGCCTTCATCCCAGTCACCGTGGCGGCGGTGGTGTTCTACACCTTTCCGATCCTGATCGTGCTCGCGAGTCCCTTCGTCGAGGGCACGAAGCTCACGCCGGCCTTGCTGGGCGTCGTGGCCATAGCGTCTCTCGGCGTGGCCTTGGTGGTGGGCCCGGCCTTCGGCGACCTCGACTGGCGGGGCCTCGCCCTGGCTTTCGGCGCGAGCATCGCCACGGCGATCCAGTTCTTCGCGGCCGCGCGCTGCCGCAGGACCGGCGTCATGGCCAAGACCTTCTGGATCCATCTGCTCGTGCTGCCCACCGCAGCGCTCATCAGCCTGGCGGCCGGCCAGCTCGCCCCTCCCTCCACTTTGGCCGTCGCTCCCTTCGCCGTCGCTCTGACGATCGGCGGCTACATCTTCGGCTTCGTGCTGCAGTTCCTGGCGCTCGGGCGCATCACGGCGGTGGCAGCCGGCATCATCTACTGTACCGAGCCGGTGGTGGCCGCCATCTCCTCGGCTCTCATCCTGGATGAGGTCCTGTCTCCCTTGCAGATTGCAGGCGGCGCCCTTGTGCTGGGCGCCATCATTGCCAACGTTGTGCTGGAGCAGCGCCGCCTGAAGGATGCGCCCCTGGTGCCGATTGCGGATTGAACGAGATGACAAACACCCCGATGACTCCTCCCGCCCCTCTTCCACTCACCATCCTCACCGGGTTCCTGGGATCGGGCAAAACCACCCTGCTCAACCGGCTCCTGAAGGATCCGGCGCTGCAGGACAGTGTGGTCATCATGAACGAGTTCGGCGAGATCGGCCTCGATCACCTGCTGGTGGAGAAAGTTGACGAAGGCATGGTGCTGCTCTCCGCCGGCTGCCTCTGCTGCACTGTGCGCGGCGATCTCATCGCGACCCTCGAAGACCTGCTGCGCAAGCGCGACAACGGCCGGATCCTGCCGTTCCGGCGCGTGATCATCGAGACCACGGGTCTTGCCGATCCGGCGCCGATCCTGCACGCGGTTCTCTACCATCCCTATCTTTCCATGCGCTATGCGGTCGAAGGGGTGGTGACGGTGGTCGATGCCGTCAACGGAGCCGCTACCCTCGACGCCCATCGCGAGGCCGTGAAGCAGGCGGCGGTGGCGGAGCGTCTCGTCATCACGAAGACCGATCTCGTGAGCGATGAGGCAAGGCTGCTGGAGCTCCGGGAAAGGCTTCATCAGCTCAATCCCGGCGCAACGCTTCTGGACGCGAATGCGCCGGCCGAGGCCGTCATTGCCGGCGGCCTCTTCGGTCTCGATGGCAAGGTCGCCGACGTAGCCGAATGGTTGAAGACGGAAGCGGTGGAGGAGGCTGAGAGGCGAAGCCATGCGCATCAGCACGGACACCACCAGCACGACCACGATCATGGACATCACCATGACGTGAACCGGCACGACGAGCGCATTCGCGCCTTCTGCCTCACGAGCGACCAGCCGATCCGACAGGGCACGCTCGACATGTTCCTCGATCTTCTGCGCTCGTCGCAAGGCGCGAAGCTACTGCGCGTGAAAGGCCTCGTGGCTCTGGCAGAAGACCCGGAGCACCCGGTCGTCATCCACGGCGTGCAGCACGTGATCCACGTGCCCGCCGTGCTGCCGCGCTGGCCCAGCGAAGACAGGCGAAGCCGCATCGTCTTCATCGTGGACGATCTGGAGCGCGAGACGGTGGAGAAGCTCTGGAACGCTTTTCTCGGAAAGCCGGCCGTCGATCAGCCCGATGCAGCGGCACTCTCCGACAATCCTCTGTCGTTGAGGCGGTAGGCGGGTCTTTCACAGAGCGAGGAAGCGGGCCGTTCTTCCCTCCCCCTTGCGGGGAGGGACTGAGGGTGGGGATAGGAAAGTCGGAGCACTGCATTTTATCCAGAGAGTACGAAGGCTGCTACGGCGCTTGGCTGGTCCTCTTACTCACCCGGTCGCTCCACCCCCACCCCTGCCCCTCCCCGCAAGGGGGAGGGGAACACGCGCTCTGTTCCGAGAGAATTATACCTCAAGCCGCCATCTGCGAGCGCTGCGCCCATCCGGTCATGGAACGCTCCGCATAAGCCGTAATCGCATACATGATCACGCCGAGCACGGCGAGCACCACGAGGGCGGCCCAGACGAGCGGGACCTCGAAGGCGGCCGAGGCACGGGTGAGCAGGTTGCCGATGCCGACATTCGACGCGTTCTGCTCGCCGATGACCGAGCCCACATAGGCGAGCGTGATCGCCACCTTCAAGCTGCCGAAGAAATAGGGCATCGCGCGCGGCACGCCGACCTTGAACACGATGTCGCGTTTGGACGCGCCGAGCGCGCGCAGCACGTCCTCCATCTCCGGCTCGACGGTCGCAATGCCGGTGGCGACATTCACCACGATGGGAAAGAACGAGATCAGGAAGGCCGTCATCACCGGCGGCACCCAGCCGACGCCGAACCAGAACACGAGGATCGGCACCACGGCCACCTTCGGGATCGAGTTGAAGCCCACGAGCAGCGGGTAGGTGCCCGCATTGATGAGCCGTGACGAACCGAGCACCATCCCGAGCAGCAGACCGAACCCGACAGCCAGACCGAAGCCCGCCAGCGTCATCCAGAGGGTATGCATGGCATGGTAGGCGAGCTGGTTGCGGTATTCCCACACGGCCCAGAGGATCGTGGAGGGTGCGGGCAGGATGAAGCTCGAAATCTTCAGGACGTGACAGAAGATCTCCCACAGGGCGAAAAAGGCGATGGTGAAGACCCACGGCGCAAGGGCGAGCTTGTTCTTGGTTTTCATCACGTGCCTCAAGCAGCCTGGCGCGCCTGCGCGATGTGGCTGCGCAATTCGTGGACGAGGCTGGAGAATTCCGGCGTGTAGGTGATCTCGATATCGCGAGGCCTTGGGAATTCCACCTCGCGCTCGGCGACAATGCGCCCTGGCCGCGCGCTCATGCAGAAGATGCGGTCCGAAAGGAAGGCCGCCTCGCGCAGGTCATGGGTGACGAGGATGATCGTCACCTTCTGCGCCGCATGCAGATCGTGCATCACGCACCACAATTCCTCACGGGTGAAGCTGTCGAGCGCACCGAAGGGTTCATCGAGCATCAGGAGCTTGGGTTCGTGGATGAGCGCACGGCAGAGGGAAGCCCGCTGCTGCATGCCGCCGGACAATTGCCATGGGAACTTGTCGCCCTGCCCCTTCAGGCCCACCTGAGCGAGCAGCCTTTCCGCCTTGGCGACATACTCCGCTTTGTGCCGCCGCAGCCGGGAGCGGTGCGGCTCCACGATCTCGAGCGGCAGGAGAATGTTGTCGCGGGTGGTGCGCCAAGGCAGCATGGTCGGGTTCTGAAAAGCCATGCCGGCGAGCTTCACAGGAGCGCCCACCTCCCTGCCGTCGACGATGACGGTTCCTTCCCGGGGAAACTGCAATCCGGTGGCAAGCTTCATCAGGGTGGACTTGCCGCAGCCCGAGGGGCCGACGATGGCGGCGAACTCGCCCTCGTTCACCTTGAGATTGAGGTTCTGGACCGCCGGCAAGCCATCCTCGACCCGCGCGTAGACGTGGGTCACGTCGTGAATATCGACAAAAGCAGACAAGGGCCGCTCCGTGATTACATCCTCCCCTTGAGGGGGAGGATCGGCTCGAAGAGCCGAGGTGGGGTGGCAACGCGACGTCCTTCGATGTTGGCGCTACTCACCCCACCCCGCTCGCGATGCTCACGACCCTCCCCCTCAAGGGGAGGGTAATAGAATGAGCGTAAAACTCTCAGTTCACCTTGCGCTGGTCGGCGGCGGGGAGGAACTCTTCCGTAAAGACGGCCTCAACGTTCGGCTTGGCCTTGTAGGTGAAGGTCAGGCCGATCTGGTCGAGGGCCTTGGTGAAGCGGTCCTTGTCGATGCCGCCGAAGCCGTTCGCCTTCACCCAGGGCGTGATCATGTTCTGCTCCAGCACCATCTTGAGGCGCTCGAGCTCCACGTCCTTCTTGGCGACGTCATTGCGTTTGATGACCGAATCGACCGCACCCGATGGGTCCTTCACCGTGTCCTGCACGCCCTTCATGATCGCACGCAGAAGGCCCTTCACGGCCTCCGGCTTCTCCTGTGCGAATTTCTGCGAGACGATGATCGTGTTGCCATAGAGATCGACGCCGTAATCACTCATGGACAGAACGACGATGTCGTCTGCCGGCACGCCGCGGGACTTGAGGTTGATGTAGGAGGACATGGAGAAGCCGAAGACTGCATCGACCTCGCCCTGCGCCAGCATGGGCTCGCGAACCGGGAAGCCGACATTCTCGAACCGCATGGTGGAATCGTCGATCTTATTCACGGCCTTGAAGATCGGCCATTGCGCGTAGGCGCCATCGGCCGCCGGCGCGCCGAACTTCTTACCCTGAAGGCTCGACACCTCCTTGCTGATGCCGCGGCTCTTGCGCCCGATGATGGCGAAGGGCGGACGGTCGTAGATCACCATCACCGCCTTGATGTCGGTGCCCGGATTTTCGTCGCGAAAGCGCACGAGGGAGTTCACGTCGCCGAAGCCCACGTCGTAGGTGCCCGAAGCGACCCGGGAGATCGGCTCGCGGGAGCCAGCCGCCGGATCGATCGTGACATCGAGGCCCTCGGCCTTGAAGTAACCCTTGTCGAGGGCCACCGCGAAGGGAGCGGCCGGGCCCTCCCAGCGCCAGTCCAGGGAAAACCGCACCGGAGTCTGGGCCTGGGCGGAAATAGAGCCGAGAAGCACGGCAGCGCCTGCCAGCATCCCTCTGATCCATCTCACCTGTGTCGAACGATCCACTAGCATCACCGTCACCTCTGCTTTTATCCCCTGGAGACTCATGGCGCCCTTTTCGGCCGCTGGCCCTCTTCCTGACCATGCAAGCAGAACGCCATCGGGGGTCAAGTCTCTTGCCCGGGCATTCCTGCCTCCCCGGCCGTCATTTGACGCAGAATTGAGCAGAAATTCTCAAGAGGCCTCCCCTTGACGGCCGTGAAGGGCCTTCCCACGTTGAGGCCATCGGTGACCGGGCCCCTCTGGCGGACAAGAAAGTGTCCGTGATGTCGGAGCCGATGCTTGAACAGAAGCAATCAAAGGTCCGGTTATGCCAGAATTCCTGCTCTTGGAATGGCTGGGGAAGCCCGTCTGGATGTGGACGGCTTTCCTGAGCCTTGTCGTTTTTCTCCTCGCCTTCGATCTCGGCGTCCTCAACAAAAAGGACAAGGAGCTCGGCGTGAAGGAGAGTCTCCTCCTGTCCGCTTTTTACATCAGCATCGCGGTGCTGTTCGGCGCCTATATCTGGTGGTCGTTCGAAACCGGTCTCCTGGTGACCGAGGACGGAACCCATGCGGGCATCGCCTACTTCACGGGCTTCTTCATCGAGAAGTCCCTGTCGATCGACAACGTCTTCGTGATCTCGCTGATCTTCAGCTATTTCGCGATTCCCCGAAAGTACCAGTACCGCGCCCTTGTGTGGGGCATCATCGGCGTCATCATTCTGCGCGGCATCATGATCGCGGTGGGCGCTGCACTGGTGCAGGAATACGCCTGGATGCTCTATCTCTTCGGCGCGTTCCTCATTGCGACGGGCATCAAGATGCTGTTCGTGCCCGAGAGCGATCCCGACATCGAGAAGAACCCGCTCGTCCGCTTCCTGCGCAAACATATGCGGGTGACGAACCGCCTTCACGATCAACACTTCTTTGTGCGCGAGCCCGATCCGAAGACGGGCAGGATCGTCACCTGGGCGACACCGCTCTTCCTGGCCCTCTTGGTGATCAATGTCGCGGACCTGATCTTCGCGGTCGACTCGGTGCCGGCGATCTTCGCCATCACCACGGACACGTTTGTGGTCTACACGGCCAACATCATGGCGATCCTGGGCCTGCGCGCGCTCTACTTCGCGCTGGCCGCCATGGTGCACAGGTTCCACTACCTGAAATACGCTTTGGCGCTGGTGCTCGTGTTCATCGGCGGCAAGATCTTCTGGAACCAGCTCGTGGGCAAGCTCGATCCCACCATCTCGCTCTCCGTGACTCTCGCCCTGATCGCGGGTGGCGTCGTCTATTCGCTCTGGAAGACGAAGGACGAGGAAGAGACCGTGACCGGGTAAATCACCTCTACGTCATCACCGGCCTTGTGCCGGTGATCTCGTTCAGAAAGGTGTATGCCCTTCTTATCGGAATGGCCGGGACAGGCCCGGCCATGACGTGAGGGATGTCAAACCGGCAACATCCCGTCACTTTTCACCTCCTCCATCACGGCGTAGGTGCGGGTCTCCTTCACGCCCGGCAGGGCGAGGAGGATTTCGCCGAGGAAGCCGCGATAGGCGGCCATGTCGGCGACGCGGGTCTTGACCAGATAATCGAAGCCGCCCGCCACCATATGGCATTCGAGAACTTCCGGCGCGCGCTTCACGGCGGCAGCGAATTTCTCGAAAACATCCGCGGTCGTCTTGTCGAGGGAGACCTCCACGAAAACCAGAAGCCCAAGCCCGAGCCGGTGCGGATCAAGCCTCGCGCCATAGCCGGCGATGACCCCCTCCCGCTGCAGACGCTTGACCCGCTCGCCGGTGGAGGTCGGCGACAGACCCACCTTCTCCGCAAGCTCCACCGTAGCAATGCGGCCATCGGCCTGGAGCGCCTTGAGGATCTTGCGATCGATCCGGTCCAAATCCGTCATTTTCACGGCCTCTTGCCTAAGTTACCGTTCTTTTTAAGGGAAGTTCGCGAATTTTGCCATCGAACCGCGGCATGCTCCTTCTTATATTTCCGGAAACATCCAGAGGATTTCCGATGCACCCTGCGCCCGGCACCGCCCTGCCCTTCAACCCTCCCTTCGCGGAAGACGACAAGGCCATCGCGGCCCGGCTTCTCGCCAACTCCCGCCTCTCACCGGAGCGGGAGAAGCGCGTGGATGCGCAGGCCACGCGCCTGATCGAAGCGATCCGCGCCAAGGGGGGCGGGCTTGGTGGCGTCGAGGAAATGCTGCGGGAATATGCGCTGTCCACCAAGGAGGGGCTGGCCCTCATGGTGCTGGCCGAGGCCCTACTTCGCGTGCCGGACGCAGCCACTTCCGACCGGCTCATCGAAGACAAGCTGGGGCAGGCTGATTTCGCCGGCCATGAGTCGAAGTCCGATGCTTTTCTCGTTTCGGCCTCGGCCTGGGCGCTCGGCATCACGGCTCGTGTCATCCAGCCGGGCGAGACGCCAGAGAGCATTCTGGGCCAGCTCACCAAGCGCCTCGGCCTTCCCGCCGTGCGCACGGCCACTCGCCAGGCCATGCGGGTGATGGGCAACCACTTCGTGCTCGGCCAGACCATCGAGGAGGCCTTGAAGCGCGCTGGTACCTCGAAAGGTCGGGTCTATCGCTACTCCTTCGACATGCTGGGCGAAGGCGCCCGCACGGCGGAGGATGCGCGCCGCTATTTCGAGTCTTATGCCTCCGCCATCGACGCCATCGGCCGCTCCGCCGGCAACGAGCCGCTGCCGAATCGCCCCGGCATCTCAGTGAAGCTCTCGGCCCTGCATCCGCGCTACGAGGCCACGAGCCGTGAGCGGGTGATGCGCGAACTCGTGCCCCTCGTGATCGAACTCGCTCGACAAGCCAAATCCTACGATCTCAACTTCACCGTCGATGCGGAGGAGGCCGACCGGCTCGAACTCTCGCTCGAGGTGATCGAGGCCGTGCTCGCCGATCCGTCGCTGGCCGACTGGAAAGGTTTTGGGCTTGCCATCCAGTCCTACCAGAAGCGCGCCGGCTCGGTGATCGATGCCATCGCGGCTATGGCCGAGCGTTACGACCGCCAGCTGATGGTGCGCCTCGTGAAGGGCGCCTATTGGGACACGGAGGTGAAGCGCGCCCAGGAGCGTGGGCTCGACGACTACCCGGTCTTCACCC
This sequence comes from Microvirga arvi, assembly GCF_016892765.1. Classification (GTDB taxonomy): domain Bacteria; phylum Pseudomonadota; class Alphaproteobacteria; order Rhizobiales; family Beijerinckiaceae; genus Microvirga; species Microvirga arvi. The sequence continues at coordinate 33,843 of NZ_JAFEMD010000025.1, read as the reverse complement.
GCAAGGCGATGACGGATCTGCACTACATGGCCTGCGCCGAAAGAATGCTGTCCTTGCGCCCGCGCATCTATCCGCAGTTTGCTACGCACAACGCGCTCACCGTCGCCTCCATCATCGAGCGCGCCGGCGGCACGGAAGGCTACGAGTTCCAGCGCCTGCACGGCATGGGCGAGGCGCTTTATGCGCGCCTCCTGGAGGACAAGCCGGGTCTCGCCTGCCGCGCCTATGCGCCGGTCGGCGGCCACCGCGATCTTTTGGCCTATCTCGTCCGCCGGCTTCTGGAGAATGGAGCGAACTCCTCCTTCGTTTCCGTGGCAGCGGATCCGAACGTGCCTGTCGAGGCCCTGCTGAAGCGTCCGTCCGACATCATCGTCTCAGCCGACAAGGCGCGTCATCCTAAGCTCCCGCTTCCGCGTGACCTCTATGGTCCGGAGCGCGCGAATTCACGCGGTGTGGAGTTCGGTCATCAGGTTTCGCTCGAGGCGCTTCTCGCCGAGATCGGGAAGAGCGCGCAGCAGAGCTACAAGGCCGGGCCGCTGATCGACGGCAAGGCGGCCTCCGGCACGTCGCGTCCGCTCGTCAGCCCCATCGACGGCAGCACCGTTGCGGGCCAGGTGACGGAGGCCTCCCCCGAAGTTGCGGACCGCGCCATGGCGGCCGCCCGCGCGGGCTTTGCGGGATGGAGCCGCACGGAAGCCGACGCCCGCGCGAAAGCCCTGCAACGTGCTGCCAATCTCCTGGAGGAGCGGCGCGGAGCGCTCCTGCATCTGATGCAGGTGGAAGCCGGCAAGACCCTCGACGACGCGCTCTCGGAAGTGCGCGAAGCGGTCGACTTCCTGCGCTACTACGCGGTGCAGGGCCGCACCCTCTTCGGCGATGGCGACCTTATGCCGGGACCCACCGGTGAGAGCAATGTGCTGCGCCTGCGCGGGCGCGGCGTGTTCGTGGCGATCTCGCCCTGGAACTTCCCGCTTGCCATCTTCCTCGGCCAGGTCAGTGCGGCATTGATGGCTGGCAATTCGGTCGTGGCCAAGCCCGCCGAGCAGACGCCGCTGATCGCCTACCTTGCCGTGCGTATCCTGCATGAAGCTGGAGTGCCGAAAACGGCGCTTCATCTCGTGCCGGGCGATGGGCGTGTCGGTGCGCGCCTCGTGGAGCACAGGGATGTGGCCGGCGTGGTCTTCACCGGTTCCACGGAGGTGGCGCGCATCATCAACCGGACGCTGGCCAGCAAGGATGCGGCCATCGTGCCGCTGATCGCTGAGACCGGCGGGATCAACGCGATGATCGTCGACGCGACAGCGCTACCCGAGCAGGTGGCCGACGATGTGGTGACCTCGGCCTTCCGTTCGGCAGGACAGCGCTGCTCGGCCCTGCGTCTGCTCTGCGTGCAGGAGGACGTGGCCGATCGCATGATCGAGATGATCGCCGGCAATGCGCGCGAGCTGAAGATCGCCGATCCGCGCGAGATCTCGACCCATGTGGGTCCGGTGATCGACCGCGAGGCCAAGGACAAGCTGGATGCGCATATCGCGGCGATGAAGCGCCAGGCCAAGGTGCACTATGCCGGGGAGGCGCCGACCGCCGGCACCTATGTGGCGCCGCATATCTTCGAGCTCAACAAGCCGCACGATCTCGCGCAGGAAGTCTTCGGCCCCGTGCTCCACGTGGTGCGCTACAAGGCCGGTCGCCTTGAAGAGGTGCTGCAGGCGATCGAGGGCACGGGCTATGGCCTGACGCTCGGCGTTCATTCGCGCATCGATGCGACGGTAGAACGTGTGGTCGAGGCTCTGTCGGTGGGCAACGTCTATGTGAACCGCAACATGATCGGCGCCGTGGTGGGCGTTCAGCCCTTCGGCGGCCATGGCCTGTCCGGCACGGGCCCGAAGGCCGGTGGTCCGCATTACCTCCTGCGCTTCGCCACCGAGCAGACGGTGACAATCAACACGGCAGCGGCAGGCGGCAATGCGAATCTGATCGCGATGGGGGAGTGAGGCAGTGGTAACTCCCTCTCCCGTGTGGGAGAGGGTTGGGGTGAGGGAAGGCCTTTACCGGACATGGTTCTGCAGATATCGCCTTTGAAGGCGGAGAGGGATGGCGCCTTATTCTGGAATCGCCCGCCCTCACCCCTGCCCCTCTCCCACACGGGAGAGGGGAGAAGACGCGCCTAGTGTAAACGTCTGCACCTTCTCCCACGGCCCGCCGCGGTACCACCACAGGTCCAGCCCCACGCCCACGATCTCAAACGATCGAAAGCCATCACTCAGATCCTCCAGCAAAGCCCTGGCCTGCGTCGGATCGACCTTGTTCTGCACCGTCACATGCGGCTGATGCTTCTGCCGATCCTGAGGCTTGAGCCAGTCGTTCCATTGAAGTGCGAAGTGACGGCGCAGGTCTTCGAGTTCAGGGGACGCAAGCGCATAGGCCACGCCGCGCCCCAGGGAGCGCAGGCCTGTCACGTCGAGAGGAAAAGGCTGCTGACCCGAGGCACAGGCTTCGATGTCGTGCTGGATCGAAGCGAGATGCTCGCCCGGCAGATGGTGGAACAGCGTCAGATGGGCGGGGATGAAGTTCCGCTCAGGCGGAAAATAGCGCCGTCTCTGACTGTCGAAGAAGGCGGAGGAGCGCTCGTCGAGCTGAAGCGTGAGGATAAGCGGTGCGGCAGGATCCATGAAAAGAAAAACCCGGCTCGGGGCCGGGTTGCTTCCGATCAGTAGTTCAGCGCCGCCTTGGCTTCGCGCAATTGCGCGACCGCCGATTCCGCCGCATGCTTGGCGGCAGGGTCATTGGTGGCATCGTAGTGCATCTCAGCCGTCAGGATCTCGTGGTCGAGGATCTCCTGAGTCAGCTCCTCCTCAGGCAACGCGCGCTCGGCGAGCACGGTGAGGCCGTTCTGGTTCACGTCGGCAAAGCCGCCGCGCACCAGGACTCGCCGGCCGTTGCCGGGTGTGCTGGTGATGACGAGAAACCCTGTCTTGAGCGCGGTCATCACCGGCGAGTGGCCGGCCAGGATCGTCATGTCGCCTTCGGTGGCCGGCAGCACGACCGCGTCGACATCGCCGGAAAACAGCACACGCTCGGGAGAGACGAGTTCGAATGTGAAGGTAGCCATTTCAGCTCCTCGTCATCCCGGTGGCCGGAGGCGGTCGGGAATCGTTTGGGAGATACGCTTGGGCAAAGTGATCCCGGAGCGTGCGAGCACGACTCCGGGATAACGCTTAACTTGATTAAGCCGCTTCGGCTGCAAGGCGCTGGGCCTTCTCGATCGCCTCTTCGATGCTGCCGACCATGTAGAAGGCAGCCTCGGGCAGGTGATCGTACTGGCCGTCGACGAGACCCTTGAAGCCCTTGATGGTGTCTTCGAGCGCGACGAGCTTGCCGGGCGAGCCGGTGAACACTTCGGCCACGAAGAAGGGCTGCGACAGGAAGCGCTCGATCTTGCGGGCGCGAGCCACCGTCAGCTTGTCCTCTTCCGACAGCTCGTCCATGCCCAGGATCGCGATGATGTCCTGAAGCGACTTGTAGCGCTGCAGGATCTGCTGGACGGAGCGCGCCACGTTGTAGTGCTCCTCGCCGAGGATCGCGGCGGAGAGCATGCGCGAGGTCGAGTCGAGCGGGTCCACCGCCGGGTAGATGCCCTTCTCGGCGATCGAGCGCGACAGCACGGTCGTGGCGTCGAGGTGGGCGAAGGAAGCGGCCGGAGCAGGATCGGTGAGATCGTCGGCGGGCACGTAGATGGCCTGCACCGAGGTGATCGAACCCTTGTTGGTCGTGGTGATGCGCTCCTGCAGCATGCCCATGTCGGTCGCCAACGTTGGCTGGTAGCCCACCGCCGAAGGAATACGGCCGAGAAGCGCCGACACTTCGGAGCCGGCCTGGGTGAAGCGGAAGATGTTGTCCACGAAGAACAGGACGTCCTGGCCCTGGTCGCGGAAGTTTTCGGCGACCGTCAGGCCGGTCAGCGCGACGCGGGCACGGGCACCCGGGGGCTCGTTCATCTGGCCGTAGACGAGCGCGCACTTAGAGCCTTCGCCGCCGCCATGCTTGTTCACGCCCGACTCGATCATCTCGTGATAGAGATCGTTGCCCTCGCGGGTGCGCTCACCGACGCCGGCGAACACGGAGTAACCGCCGTGCGCCTTCGCGACGTTGTTGATGAGCTCCATGATGAGCACGGTCTTGCCGACGCCGGCGCCGCCGAACAGGCCGATCTTGCCGCCCTTGGCGTAGGGAGCGAGCAGGTCGACGACCTTGATGCCGGTGACGAGGATCTGAGCCTCGGTGGCCTGCTCGGCATAGGACGGAGCGGGCTGGTGGATGGCGCGGATGCCTTCCGACGGGATCGGGCCGGCTTCGTCCACCGGCTCGCCGATGACGTTCATGATGCGGCCGAGCGTTCCGGCGCCGACCGGCACCGAGATCGGTGCGCCGGTGTCGGTGACCGGCTGGCCGCGCACGAGACCCTCGGACGTGTCCATAGCGATGCAGCGCACGGTGCTTTCACCGAGCTGCTGGGCCACTTCGAGCACGAGGCGGTTGCCGCCGTTGGTGGTCTCGAGAGCGTTCAGGATCTCCGGCAGGTGGCCTTCGAACTGCACGTCGACGACGGCGCCGATGACCTGGGTGATGTGTCCGGTTGCAATGCCGGGGGTAGTGGCAGTGTTGGCCATTGGTGGCTCCTCTCGGATGTCGTCAGAGCGCCTCGGCGCCCGAGATGATTTCGATCAGTTCCTTGGTGATCATCGCCTGACGCGACCGGTTGTAGGTCATCGTCTGCTTCTTGATCATTTCGCCCGCGTTGCGGGTCGCATTGTCCATGGCGCTCATGCGGGCGCCCTGTTCGGAGGCAGCGTTCTCGAGCAGCGCCCGGAAGATCTGCACGGTCAGGTTCCGCGGCAGGAGCGTCTCCAGGATCTCGCCTTCGTCGGGCTCGTAATCGTAGACCGCGTCGTTCGCGCCGGTGCTGGCTTCGATCTGGGTCGGGATGATCTGCTGCGCCGTCGGGATCTGGGCGATCACCGAGCGGAAGCGCGAGTAGAACAAGGTCGCCACGTCGAACTCACCGGCCTCATAGCGGGCAAGCACCTTCTGGGCGATCATGTCGCCCTGCTCGAAGCCGAGCTGGCGCACGGAGCGCAGGTCGATAAGCTCGATGATCTGCTCGGCGAACTGGCGACGCAGGATGTCGTAGCCCTTCTTGCCGACGCAGATGATCTTGACCGTCTTGCCCTCCGCCATCAGGCGGTTGGCATGGTCGCGGGCGAGACGCGCGATCGACGAGTTGAACGCGCCGCAGAGACCACGCTCTGCGGTGCAGACGATCAGCAGGTGAACGCGGTCGGAACCGGTGCCGGCGAGCAGTCGCGGCGTCTCGGGTCCGACGGTAATGCCGGACGCGAGGTTGCCGAGCACCACGGCCATGCGCTCCGCATAGGGGCGCGCGGCTTCCGCCGCGGTCTGCGCGCGGCGCAGCTTCGCGGCGGCCACCATCTGCATGGCCTTGGTGATCTTCTGCGTCGCCTTGACCGAGGCGATGCGGTTACGAAGGTCTTTTAAGCTCGGCATCGAGCGGCCCTACCCTCTCCGGAAACCCGGCTGGATCTTACGAGAACGACCAAGTCTTACGAGAACGACTTGGCGAAGTTTTGGACGACGTCCTTCAGCTTCGCTTCCGTGTCGCTTGCAAGGTCCTTTGAAGCGCGGACGGCCCCAAGGATATCGGCGTGCTTGCCGCGCAGGAGCGAGAGCAGGCCATCCTCGAACGCGCGCACCCGGTTGATGGGCAGGTTGTCGAGGTAGCCGTTCACGCCGGCGTAGATCACGGCGACCTGCTCTTCCATCTTCAGCGGCGAGAATTGCGGCTGCTTCAGGAGCTCGGTGAGGCGCGAACCGCGGTTCAGCAGGCGCTGGGTCGTGGCGTCGAGGTCGGAGCCGAACTGGGCGAAGGCCGCCATCTCGCGGTACTGCGCCAGCTCGCCCTTGATCTTGCCCGCGACCTTCTTCATCGCCTTCGTCTGGGCCGAGGAGCCCACCCGAGACACCGAGAGGCCGACGTTCACCGCCGGGCGGATGCCCTGGTAGAACAGGTCCGTCTCGAGGAAGATCTGGCCGTCGGTGATCGAAATCACGTTGGTCGGAATGTAGGCCGACACGTCGTTGGCCTGCGTCTCGATGACCGGCAGAGCGGTAAGCGAGCCCGAGCCGTTGTCCTCGTTGAGCTTCGCGGCGCGCTCGAGCAGGCGGGAGTGCAGGTAGAACACGTCGCCCGGATAAGCCTCGCGGCCCGGAGGGCGGCGGAGCAGCAGGGACATCTGGCGGTAGGCGACGGCCTGCTTGGACAGATCGTCATAGGTGATCACGGCATGCATGCCGTTGTCGCGGAAGAACTCGCCCATGGCGCAGCCGGCGAAGGGCGCCAGGAACTGCATCGGGGCCGGATCGGAGGCGGTGGCCGCGACGATGATGGAATATTCCAGCGCGCCATTCTCTTCGAGAACCTTCACGAACTGGGCAACCGTGGAGCGCTTCTGGCCGATGGCGACATAGACGCAATAGAGCTTCTGGCTCTCGTCGTCGCCTTGGTTCAGCGGCTTCTGGTTGAGGATCGTGTCGAGGGCGATGGCGGTCTTGCCGGTCTGGCGATCGCCGATGATCAGCTCACGCTGGCCGCGGCCGACCGGGATGAGGGCGTCGATGGACTTGAGGCCCGTCGCCATCGGCTCGTGCACCGACTTGCGCGGAATAATGCCGGGAGCCTTCACGTCCACGCGGCGGCGCTCGGTGGCCACGATCGGACCCTTGCCGTCGATGGGATTGCCGAGCGCGTCGACGACGCGGCCGAGCAGACCCTTGCCGACCGGCACGTCCACGATGGCGCCGGTGCGCTTTACGGTCTGGCCTTCGGCGATCTCGCGGTCGGAGCCGAACACCACGATGCCGACATTGTCGGTCTCGAGGTTGAGGGCCATGCCCTGCACGCCCGACTCGAACTGCACCATCTCACCGGCCTGGACATTGTCGAGGCCGTAGCAACGGGCGATACCGTCGCCGACGGACAGAACCTGCCCGACTTCGGTGACTTCAGCCTCAGTGCCGAAGTTCTTGATCTGCTCTTTGAGGATCGCGGAGATCTCAGCGGCTCGAATGTCCATCAGCGGACCTCTTTCATCGCTAGACGAATGGAATTGAGTTTGGTGCGCACCGAGGCATCCACCATGCGGGAACCCATCTTCACGATGAGGCCGCCGATGAGGCTCGGGTCGATTTTGACGTCGACGGAGACGTCAGCCTTGGCGACGTCGCGCAGCGCCGCCTTGATTTCGTTGAGAACGGTGTCGGAGGGCGCCTCCGCCAGGGTGACCTGTGCTCGGACGATACCCTTCGCATCGGATACGAGGTCCTGATAGGCGCGGATCATGTCAGGCAGCGCGAAGAGCCGGCGCTTGGCGGCCACGAGGCGGATGAAATTGCCCGCGAGACCCGAAATGCCGGCCTTATCGAGAATGGCCCCGATCGCGTTCGACTGCTCTTCAGCCGTGAAAATGGGGTTTCGGATCAGGCGCTGCAGGTCTTCGCTGCCCCGGATCATCTGGTCGAAGCGGGACAGGTCGCCGGCAACGGCGTCCACCGCATTCGCTTCCCGAGCGAGCTCGAACAGTGCCGAGGCATAGCGCAATGCTACGCCCGACAGGAGGGGTCCTTCTTGGGAACCGCTTTGCGCCACGTAACCATCTCTCTCGTGTCATAACGGGCCTCGGACCGGGAAAGCCGGCTGTGCGGCCCTCGGGAAACCCGTCAGGTGTGGAAATGAGCCCGGAGCGGGAGCCTTGTCCGCCCGTCAGGCGACGGTGCACTAGCATGGGTTTTTCGCAGGCGCAAGGCGAGCCGGGCCCTGTTTCGCCGGGAAAAACCGGGTGCCGGTGAGGGGTGGCGCTTAAAGCTCCAGGGTGGCGACCTCGCAGTTGGCGAGGAACCGGCCGGTGAGCCTGCTGAAGAAGGTCCCGTGGCCAACCACGGCGATCATGGTCTCCGGGCGCTCGGCGAGCCAATTGCGGAACCGCTCGACCCGCTCCTCGAACACGTGGGCCGGCTCGTAGGCGAAGCCGCGCTCGTTCACCTCGCCCTCATTGTGCCACCAGACCTCGTCCAGATGGCCGAAGTGAAAATGGGGAAAGTCCTGGGCCAGGTGGGAGACGGCGCGGCCCACGTCGCAGCTGCTCTCCAGGTGCTCGCGGTGCAGGCATTCCACCAGGATCAGGGGAGAGGCCGGATGATCGCCGAACAGCCCCATGGTGGTCTGGATGGCACGGGTGAGCGGCGAGGTCACGACAAGTTCATAGGAATACTGGCGCAGCTCCGGCGCCCGCTCCGCCACCTGGCGCTGGCCAAGCTCCGTCAGGGGCGCATCGAAATGCCCCGGATCCTCGCCGTGCTCGAGCCAATGCGCGTTGAAGGTGGATTGGCCGTGGCGGATGCAATGAACGATCTTGGTCATGGTGCCTTGTCGTGATGGTGAATTGGGGCTGATCATAAAAAGCTCTGCGGGTCTACGTCGATGGAGACGCGCGTATTGCCGCGAATCTTCGGGCAGCGACCCATCCAACCCCGCAGATAGGCTTGAAGGTCCACCTCCCGTTCGGTCTTCACCAGGAGCCGGAAGCGGTAGCGTCCCCGGATCAGGGCGAGCGGCGCCTCGGCCGGGCCGAGCACGGTGACCCCGGGCGGGGGTTCCGCCACCAGCGCCATGGCGCGGGCATGGGCCTCCGCCGCCTCGCGCTCGGCGGCCGAGACGATGAGGGAGGCGAGCCGCCCGAACGGGGGCAGGCCCGCCATTTCCCGGACGCGGGTTTCCTCCTCGTAGAAGCGCTCCGCATCGCCCGAAATCAGGGCTGCGATCACCGGATGGTCCGGCTGCCAGGTCTGGACCAGCGCCCGGCCCGGCTTCTCGCCGCGCCCGGCACGGCCCGTGACCTGTTGAAGCATCTGGAAGGTGCGCTCGGCAGCGCGCGGATCGCCGGAGGTGAGGCCGATATCGGCATCGAGCACGCCGACCAGGGTCATGAGCGGAAAATTGTGGCCCTTCGCCACGAGCTGGGTGCCGATGACGATGTCAAACTCGCCCGCCGCAATGGCGGCAAGCTCCGCCCGCAGCCGCTCCGTCCCGCCGGGAAAGTCGCTGGAGAGCACGATGCAGCGCTTGTCAGGAAACAGCTCCGCCGCCTCTTCCGCGATCCGCTCGACGCCGGGACCGCAGGGCACCAGCGAATCGATGCTGCCGCATTCGACGCAAGCCTGGGGCGTGCGCTCCACATGGCCGCAATGGTGGCACACGAGGGAGCGGCGGAACCGGTGCTCCACCAGCCAGGACGAGCAATTGGGGCACTCGTAGCGATGGGCGCAGGCCCGGCAGAGGGTCAGCGGGGCATAGCCGCGGCGGTTGAGGAAGAGCAGTGCCTGCTCGCCCTTTTCGACCGTCTGTTCCACCGCTGACACCAGGGTCGGCGAGAGCCAGCGCCCCTTCGGGATCGCCTCTTTGCGCAGGTCGATGGCCCGGATCTGCGGCATGGAGCGACCGCCGAAGCGCTCAGGGAGGCGCACATGGCGGTAGCGCCCGCGCTCCACATTGACCCGGCTTTCGATGGAGGGCGTGGCGGAGGCGAGCACCACCGGGGCATTCTCGATCTTACCGCGCACCACCGCCATGTCGCGCGCGTGATAATGCACCCCGTCCTCCTGCTTGTAGGCGGTCTCGTGCTCCTCATCGACCACGATGAGGCCGAGATCGGCGTAAGGCAGGAACAGGGCCGAACGGGCGCCCGCCACCACCTTCACCTCACCCGAGGCAATGCCCGAATAGAGCCGCTCGCGCCGGCGCCCCGTGACCCCGGAATGCCAAGTCGCGGGCTTGCATCCGAAGCGGGCCGCGAATCGGTCGAGGAATTGCGCGGTGAGCGCGATCTCGGGCATGAGGATCAGGGCTTGCCGCCCCGTCCGCACAGCCTCCGCGACGGCCTCGAAATAAACCTCGGTCTTGCCGGAGCCGGTGACACCCTCGAGCAGGATCACGGGCGGATGCTCCTCGCGCATGGCGGCCACCAGCTGCTCGGCCGCCTCGCCCTGTCCGTCGGAGAGAGCCGTGTCGCCGAAGCCGGGGTCGGGCACTCCGGCCACAGGTTCTGCCAGGAGGGCTACCGTCTCCAGGGTTCCCTCATCGACCAGCCCGTCGATGACGCCGTTGCTGACCCCAGCCGCATGGGCGAGCTCGCTTTTCAGCCGCACGCCTCCGTCCTGGGCGATCTCGATCACCTTCTGCCGGGCGGGCGTCATGCGCTTCGGCAAAGCACCCGCCAGCCTCACGCCGACGCGGGCGACCTCCTGCCGGTCGGCATCCGGGATCTTGAGGCCCATGGCCAGCGCCGAGCCCTTGGGCGCCAGGGTGTACCAGGCGATCCAGTCCAGGAACTTGCGCATGGTCGCGGACAGGTTCGGTGCATCGATGATTCCGGTCACCTTCTTCAGGTTGCCGCCCTGCCCTTCGCGCATGGACCAGACGACGCCCACCACCTCGCGATTGGCGAGCGGCACCTGCACCACGTCGCCCTCCTGGAGACCAAGGCCATCCGGCACGGCATAGGAATAGGCCGTGTCCAGCGCCAGCGGGATGAGGACATCGGCGATGCGGCTTGTCATTGGATAAGAGGTTAACCTGTGACTGTTATGGTTCTGCCCTTGCATAAATGGGACTCATGTCAAGCAGCGCCACGCAAAATGCCCTCGATCTTGTCCTGCCCGGCGCGGACGACACCCGCCGGGAGGCGTTTGTCTGGCTCGCCTCGCTCGCCAAGGAGCGGCGGCTGTCGGCCAAGACCGTCGAGGCCTATGCCCGGGACCTGCGCCAGTTCCTGGCTTTTCTGACGAACCATCTCGGTGAGCCGCCGAGCGTCAAGAGTATCCTGGCCCTGAAGCCCCTGGACATCCGTGCCTTCCTCGCCGCCCGGCGCATGGATTCGGTGGGAAGCCGCTCGCTCATGCGCCAGCTCGCCGCCCTGCGCTCCTTCGCGCGCCATCTGGAGCGGGAGGGCTTTGGCACCGCCTCGGCCTTCGCGGCGATTCGCACCCCGAAGGTGGACAAGAACCTGCCGCGCCCCCTCTCCGCCTCCTCGGCCGTCGCCGTCACGGATGTGGAGACTCGGGCTTCCGAGAATCGAAAGCCCTGGATCCTGGCACGGGATGCCGCCGTGCTGTCGTTGCTCTATGGGGCGGGCCTGCGCATTTCCGAAGCCCTTGGACTGCAGCGGCGCGATGCGCCGGTTCATGGGATCGACATGGTCACGGTCACCGGCAAGGGCGGCAAGATGCGCAGCGTGCCGGTGATCCCGGCGATCCAGCGGGCGGTGGAGGAGTATCTGGAGCTCTGCCCTTACGCGATCCCGCCTGAGGGGCCGCTTTTCGTCGGCGCGCGCGGCGGCCCGCTCTCGCCACGCATCATCCAGCTGGCGGTCGAGGAGCTGCGTGGTGCGCTGGGCCTGCCCGACAGCGCCACACCTCACGCCCTGCGCCATTCCTTCGCGACGCATCTTCTCGCCAGGGGAGGCGACCTGCGCGGCATTCAAGAGCTTTTAGGCCACGCCTCGCTCTCGACCACACAGCTCTACACGAAGGTCGATGCGGCACGATTGATGGATGCGTTCAATGCGGCACATCCGCGGGCGCGCAGGCCCGGCACAGCCTGAGCTGCACCGGGAATCGCTCTATCGCGCGGAACCGGACCTCTTCTTTGCTCTGCCGCATTCTTGGCAGCGAACCGGCATCCACTCTGCCGACAATGCTTTTAGTCGATGGGCCGCACGCTGCGCGGGATGCCGCGGCCAGGTCCCGGAGCGGGCGCCGCCGGGGCGGGAAACTGGCGATGGTTCGGTGGATTCGGTCCGGTTGGAATCCCCCCGCCGCCCGGGTAGCTGCACCTGCTTCCGCCGGTGATCCAATCGATTAGCGGGCCGACGATAGGGATTCGGCTCTGGCCTCCGGCAACGAGTTCCAATTCCCGATCCGTGAGAGGATAAAGTTTCGACATAACGCACCTTTAGCAACTTTATTGCATCGTCACGCTAGGTGGAGTCCCGTCCGAGTGACAAGAGGAATTTTCTCAAACGCCTCAAAATGCAACCCTCAAGCACATTCTGAAGCACGAATGCGGCACGACAGAACCAGTGATTGAAGCGTGAGAGCCTCTACTCCGCCGCTACCGGCTGGGCGAGCAGCTGCCGTGCGGCGGGGCCGATATCGCCGGCGGTCCAGTGCGGACGGCAGACGGAGACGTAGCGGCCTTCGCCGCCAATTTCGACGACCGGGCCGGAACGGACGGCCTCGCCGTTGCGGTCGTATTTCAGGATCATCGTGGCCTTGCGGCCGCAATGGCAGAGCTGCTTGATCTCCTGGAAATCCTGCGCCAGCGCCATCATCGCGATGATGGCATCGCTGAACAGCGTGCCGTAGACGTTGTTCTTCAGCCCATAGGCCATGACGGGCACGTTCAGCTCGTCGACGATCCAGGCGAGCTGACGGACTTGGTCGGCAGTCATGAACTGGACTTCATCGACCAGCACCACCGTGACCGGCGTCTTCGCATGCTCGGCCGCCACCATGGCGCCGATGTCGTCACTCTTCCTCAAGGGGATCGCATCGGCCTCAAGGCCGATGCGTGACTTCACCTTGCCGACGCCGAAGCGGTCATCGATCAGGCTGGTGAACAGCAGCACGTGGCCGCCGTTCTCGATGTAATTGTAGCGAACTTGCAGGAGATGGGTCGTCTTGCCTGCATTCATCACCGAGTAGATGAAGTGGAGCTTTGCCATGAGTCCATATTACATGTGAATGGCGCGCTTCTCCACCGCCAAAGCCGCTTCCTTCACAGCCTCCGCAAGCGTCGGGTGCGCATGGCAGGTGCGGGCCATGTCTTCCGACGAGGCGCCGAACTCCATGGCGATCGCAGCCTCGTGGATGAGGTTGCCGGCTTCCGCCCCGACGATATGGACGCCCAGCACCTTGTCGGTGGCGGCATCGGCCAGGATCTTCACGAAACCGTCCGTGGTGCGGTTCACCTTGGCGCGGCCATTGGCCGTGAAGGGGAACTTGCCGGAATTGTAGGCGATGCCTGCAGCGTTCAACTCCTCCTCCGTCTTGCCGACGGAGGCGACCTCCGGGAACGTGTAGACCACGCTCGGGATCACGTCGTAGTTCACATGGCCTGCCTTACCGGCGAGAATTTCCGCAACGGCAACGCCCTCGTCCTCGGCCTTATGGGCGAGCATGGGGCCTGCAATCACGTCGCCGATGGCATAAATGCCGGTGACGTTGGTGGAGAAATGCGCGTCGGTCAGGATCCGGCCACGATTGTCGAGCTGGACACCAACGTGGTCGAGACCAAGTCCTTGCGTGTAGGGCACACGACCGATGGCGACGAGCACCACATCGGCCTCGATGGTCTCCGCATTGCCGCCGGCGGCAGGCTCGAAGGTGAGCGTCACGCCGTTGCCCGTCTTCTCGACCTTGGTGACTTTGGATCCAAGCTTGAACTGGAAGCCCTGCTTGCCGAGGATGCGCTGGAAGTTCTTGGCGACCTCGCCATCCATGCCGGGCAGGATGCGGTCGAGATATTCCACCACCGTCACCTCGGAGCCGAGGCGGCGCCACACGGAGCCGAGCTCCAGGCCGATCACGCCGGCGCCGATCACCACGAGGCGCTTCGGCACGCTCTCCAGTTCCAGCGCACCGGTGGATGACACCACCACCTTCTCGTCGATCTCGATGCCGGGCAGGCGGGTCACGTCTGAACCAGTGGCGATGACGATGTTCTTCGTTTCGAGCACCTGGTTCGAGCCGTCCTCGCTCGTCACCTCGACCTGGCCCGGAGCGGCGATGCGCGCGGTGCCGATGAAGGCGTCGATCTTGTTCTTCTTGAGCAGGAATTCGACGCCCTTGGTGTTGCCGTCGACGCCCTCCTGCTTGAAAGCCAGCATCGTCTTGAGGTCGAGGGTCGGCGCGCTCACGCCGATGCCCATCTCCGCGAAATGCTGCGCATCCTGGAACATGTGCGAGGCGTGCAGGAGCGCCTTCGACGGAATGCAGCCGATATTGAGGCAGGTGCCGCCATGGGTCTTGCGCTTTTCCACCACCGCGGTCTTGAGGCCGAGCTGCGCGGCCCGGATGGCACAGACATAGCCGCCGGGGCCGGTGCCGATAACGACGAGATCGTAGGACATTGATTTACCCTCGCTTCGTCATCACCGGGCTCGTCCCGGTGATCCCGATACGGCGAAGCGCAGTGCCCCTCCGATCGAGATGGCCGGCACAAGGCCGGCCATGACAGGAATGTTGAAAACTTAGAGATCGAGCACGAGGCGCGCCGGATCCTCCAGGACCTCCTTGACCCGCACGAGGAAGGTCACGGCCTCCTTGCCGTCGACGATGCGGTGATCGTAGGAGAGCGCGAGATACATCATCGGGCGCACCACGACCTGGCCGTTGCGCACCACCGGACGGTCCTCGATGCGGTGCATACCGAGAATGCCCGATTGCGGCGCGTTGAGGATCGGCGTCGACATGAGCGAGCCGTAGATGCCGCCATTGGTGATGGTGAAGGTGCCGCCCTGCATCTCGTCGATGGAGAGCTTGCCGTCACGGGCGCGGCGGCCGAAATCGGAGATGCTCTTCTCGATGCCGGCGATGGAGAGCAGGTCCGCGTCGCGCACCACCGGAACAACGAGGCCCTTCTCGGTGCCGACCGCAATGCCGATGTGGTAGTAGTTCTTGTAAACTATGTCCTGGCCGTCGATCTCGGCGTTCACCGCCGGGACGTCCTTGAGCGCCTGGATCACCGCCTTGGTGAAGAAGCCCATGAAGCCGAGCTTGGTGCCGTGCTTCTTCTCGAACACGTCCTTGTACTGGCTGCGGAGCTGCATCACCGCGCTCATGTCCACGTCGTTGAACGTGGTGAGCATGGCGGCGGTGTTCTGGGCGTCCTTGAGGCGGCGCGCGATGGTCTGGCGCAGCTTGGTCATCTTCACGCGCTCTTCGCGCTCGGCATCGCTCGGCGCGGACGGCGCACGCACCTGAACCGGGGCAGCGGGAGCGGGAGCCTGGGCACCGCCCGTGGCGATGGCGGCGAGCATGTCGCCCTTCGTCACGCGGCCGTCCTTGCCGGAGCCTGCGACCTGGACCGGGCTCACGCCGCTCTCGGCGGCAAGACGGGCAACGGCCGGGCCGTGATCCTTGGCGGCGCCGGGAGCAGCGGCCGGAGCAGGCGCGGCGGCAGGAGCCGGAGCGGCTTTGGGAGCTTCAGCCTTGGGAGCGGCAGCCGGAGCGGAAGCGGCGGCAGTGCCGCCGTCGACGATGGAGCCGAGCACCGCACCGGGGCTTACCGTCTCGCCGTCCTTGGCGATGATGTCGCCCAGGGTGCCACTGGCCGGCGCATTGACCTCGAGGGTGACCTTGTCGGTCTCCAGCTCGAGCACGGGCTCATCGGCCTTCACGGGATCGCCGGGCTTCTTGAACCAGCGGCCGATGGTGGCCTCTGACACGGATTCGCCAAGAGTGGGTACGCGGATTTCGGTTGCCATGGTCCTAACTATCCCCGAAGGGCCTCTTTCAGTCGTTCGTTTGATCAGACCGCCCGGCCTGCGCCTCGCGCAGGATGACAGACGGCATCGGATGGATTTCGTAGGTAAAGCCACGACCTGATGCGACAGCCGGGTCGACGTCCCACAGGGCGCGAAGCTCCTCTTCCGTCTGATACTCGGCGATGCCGATTCCGAAGGGTCCTTTCGGATCGAGAACAGGGCCGAAGGCAATGGCTTTGCCCTGCTTGGCCTGAGCCCGCCAATGCTCGGCATGTCGCATCATCACATCGCGCTCATCGGGCGTGATGTCGAAGGGAAAGGTCGAACGCGGGGGCACGAGACGGCAGAAGAAGAGGGGCATATCTTACCTTTGTCAGCCCGCAAAGGCTTCGTCGAGGAAGGCCTGCAGCTGAATCTGATGCTTCGACATGAGGCCGGTTGCGGTGGCAGCGGAGGCGGGGCGGCCCACGTAGCGGGGACGATCGACCTTCGAGCCTGCCGTCTTGAGTACCCATTCGAGATAGGGCTCGACGAACATCCAGGAGCCCATGTTCTTGGGCTCTTCCTGGCACCACACCACGTCGGCCTTCTTGAAGCGGGCGATCTCGGCCGCGAGGGACTTTGCCGGGAACGGATAGAGCTGCTCGACCCGCAGCAGGTAGACATCGTCGATGCCCCGCTTCTCGCGCTCCTCGAGCAGGTCGTAATAGACCTTGCCCGTGCAGATCACCACGCGCCGGATCTTGTCGTCCTTCACCAGCTTGATGCCCTCGCGCCCGGCCTGAGCATCGTCCTGCAGGACGCGATGGAAGTACGTTCCCTCCGAGATGTCGGCGAGGGAGGACGTGCAGCGCTTGTGGCGCAGCAAGCTTTTCGGCGTCATCAGGATCAGGGGCTTGCGGAAGTCGCGCTTCAGCTGGCGGCGCAGGATGTGGAAGTAGTTCGACGGCGTCGAGCAGTAGCCCACCTGCATGTTGTCCTCGGCGCACATCTGCAGCCAGCGCTCGAGGCGGGCGGAGGAGTGCTCCGGTCCCTGTCCCTCGTAGCCGTGCGGCAGGAGGCAGACGAGGCCGGACATGCGCAGCCACTTGCGCTCGCCCGACGACACGAACTGGTCGAAGACCACCTGCGCGCCGTTGGCGAAGTCGCCGAACTGAGCCTCCCACAGGGTCAGCGAGTTCGGCTCGGAGAGCGTGTAGCCGTACTCGAAGCCGAGCACCGCCTCTTCCGAGAGCATCGAGTTGATGACCTCGAAACGGGCCTGATTCTCGGTGATGTGGTTGAGGTTGGTGTAGCGCTCCTCGTTCTCCTGGTCGGTCAGCACCGAATGGCGCTGCGAGAAGGTGCCGCGCTCCACATCCTGGCCGGAGAGGCGCACGCGGTGGCCTTCGAGCAGGAGCGAACCGAAGGCCAGAGCCTCTGCCATGGCCCAGTCGAAGCCCTCGCCGGTCTCCAGCATCTTCTTGCGGTTGTCGAGGAAGCGCTGGATCGTGCGGTGGAGGTGGAAGCCTTCCGGAACCGTGGTGAGCGCCTTGCCGATCTGCTGCAGGGTCTCGACCGAAACACCGGTCTGCCCGCGGCGCGGATCGTCCTGATCCTCGCGCACGGCCTTGAGGCCCGACCAACGACCGTCGAGCCAGTCGGCCTTGTTGGGCTTGTAGCTGCCTGCGATGTCGAATTCGGCGTCGAGCTTCGAACGCCAGCTCGACTTCATCTCCTCGACCTCGGCCTCGGTGACGACACCTTCGGTGACGAGCTTCTTGGAGTAGAGCTCCACGATGGCCGGATGCGACCGGATCTTGCGGTACATGAGCGGCTGGGTGAAGGCCGGCTCATCGCCCTCGTTATGACCGAAGCGGCGGTAGCAGAACATGTCGATGACGACGGGCTTCTGAAACTTCTGCCGGTACTCGGCCGCGACCTTTGCAGCGAAAACCACAGCCTCCGGATCGTCGCCGTTCACGTGGAAGATCGGCGCCTCGACCATCTTCGCCACGTCCGAGGGATAGGGCGAGGAGCGCGAGAAGCGCGGATCGGTGGTGAAGCCGATCTGGTTGTTGATGATGAAGGAGATCCATCCGCCTGTGCGGTGACCACGCAGGCCCGAGAGCCCGAAGCACTCCGCCACCACGCCCTGGCCGGCGAAGGCCGCGTCGCCGTGGATGAGGAGCGGCATGACGGCATTGCGATTTTCGGGCGTGCAGCCGTGCTGGTCCTGCTTGGCGCGCACCTTGCCGAGCACCACGGGATTGACGATCTCCAGATGCGACGGGTTCGCTGTCAGCGACAGGTGGACGTTGTTGCCATCAAATGTGCGGTCCGACGAGGCACCGAGATGGTACTTCACGTCGCCGGAGCCCTCCACGTCGTCGGGCGCGAAGGAGCCGCCCTTGAACTCGTGGAACAGCGCCCGGTGCGGCTTGCCCATGACCTGGGTCAGCACGTTGAGGCGGCCGCGATGGGCCATGCCGAGCACGATCTCCTTCACGCCGAGATTGCCGCCGCGTTTGATGATCTGCTCGAGCGCCGGAATGAGCGACTCACCGCCGTCGAGGCCGAAGCGCTTGGTGCCTGTGTAGCGCACGTCCAGGAACTTCTCGAAGCCCTCCGCCTCGATGAGCTTGTTGAGGATGGCGCGCTTGCCTTCGTTGGTGAAGGAGATCTCCTTGTCGGGACCTTCGATGCGCTCCTGGATCCAGGCCTTCTCGACCGGATCGGAGATGTGCATGAACTCGACGCCGAGCGTCTGGCAATAGGTGCGGTCGAGGATGGCGACGATTTCGCGGATCGTGCCGAATTCGAGGCCGAGCACGTTGTCGAGGAAGATCTTGCGGTCCCAATCAGCTTCCGTGAAGCCGTAATGGGACGGGTGCAGTTCCTGGTCGTTCGGGCGCGGGTTGATGTCGAGCGGATCGAGCTTGGCATGCAGGTGGCCGCGCACGCGATAGGCGCGGATCAGCATGATGGCGCGCACGGAGTCGCGGGTCGCCTGCTGCACGTCCGCCTGGCTGATCTCGGCGCCTTTGGTTTCAGCCTTCGCCTTGATCTTGTCGCCGACCGCCTTCTCGACCTGGGCCCAGTTGCCGTCGAGCGCGGAGACGAGGTCGCCATTGGCATGGATCGGCCAGTTCGCCTTCTCCCAGGACGGGCCCTTGGCCGCTTTCTCGACAGCCTGCTTGTCGTCCTTCAACGCGCCGAAGAAGGCCTGCCATTCGGCATCGACCGAAGAGGGATCCTGCTCGTAGCGGGCCTGAAGGTCCTCGATATAGGACGCGTTCGCCCCATAGAGGAAAGCGGTGTTGAGAAGCTTTTCGTTGGCGTCTTGGCGTGCCATGACAATACTCGATCCAAAATGACGACGGGCCGCCCCGGGTTCGGGGCGGCCTTATCGGTTACTTACCCTTGAGAACCTCGACGAGGGTCTTGCCGAGGCGGGCCGGCGACGGGGACACGCGGATGCCCGCGGCCTCCATGGCGGCGATCTTGTCTTCCGCACCGCCCTTGCCGCCGGAGATGATGGCGCCGGCATGGCCCATGCGGCGTCCGGGGGGCGCCGTGCGGCCGGCAATGAAGCCGACCATTGGTTTTTTACGGCCCTTTTTGGCTTCGTGGGCGATGAACTCGGCGGCCTCTTCCTCAGCAGAGCCGCCGATCTCGCCGATCATGACGATCGACTCGGTCTTCGGGTCGGAGAGGAACATGTCGAGCATCTCGATGAACTCGGTGCCCTTCACCGGATCGCCGCCGATGCCGACAGCCGTCGTCTGGCCGAGGCCTTCGTTGGTGGTCTGGAACACCGCCTCGTAGGTGAGCGTGCCGGAGCGCGACACGATGCCGACCGAGCCGGGCTTGAAGATGTTGGCTGGCATGATGCCGATCTTCGACTCGCCCGCTGTCACGATGCCGGGGCAGTTCGGGCCGATGAGGCGCGACTTCGAGCCTTCGAGCGCACGCTTCACGCGCACCATGTCGAGCACCGGGATGCCTTCGGTGATGCAGACGATGAGCGGGATCTCGGCTGAAATCGCCTCGCAGATGGCATCGGCCGCGCCCGGCGGCGGAACGTAGACCACCGAGGCGTCGGCGCCGGTCTTCTCGCGCGCTTCCATGACCGTGTCGAATACGGGCAGGCCGAGATGGGTGGAGCCGCCTTTGCCCGGCGAGGTGCCGCCGACCATCTTGGTGCCGTAGGCGATGGCCTGCTCGGAGTGGAAGGTCCCGTTCTTGCCGGTGAAGCCCTGGCAGATGACCTTGGTGTCTTTGGTGATGAGGATGGACATCAGCTGGAAACCTTACTTTCCGCCGCGCACGGCGTTCACGATCTTCTGGGCGGCGTCGTCGAGATCGTCCGCCGGGATCACGTTGAGGCCGGAATCGCGGATGATCTGCTTGCCCTCTTCCACGTTGGTGCCCTCGAGGCGCACCACCAGCGGAACCTGCAGGCCGACCGTCTTCACCGCCGCGATCACGCCGCGGGCGATGACGTCGCACTTCATGATGCCGCCGAAGATGTTGACGAGGATGCCTTTCACGTTCGGATCGGCCGTGATGATCTTGAACGCCGCCGTCACCTTCTCCTCGGACGCGCCGCCGCCGACATCCAAAAAGTTCGCCGGCTCTTCGCCGTAGAGCTTGATGATGTCGAGCGTCGCCATGGCGAGGCCAGCGCCGTTGACCATGCAGCCGATGGTGCCGTCGAGCGCGATATAGGCGAGGTCGTACTTGGAGGCCTCGATCTCCTTCTCGTCCTCTTCCGTGATGTCGCGGAGCTGCACCACGTCAGGGTGGCGATAAAGCGCATTGCCGTCGAAGGAGATCTTGGCGTCCAGGCACTTCAGGTGCCCGTCCTTGGTGACGATGAGCGGGTTGATCTCCAGCATCTCCATGTCCTTCGCGATGAAGGCCTTGTAGAGCTTTGCGACCACGTCCTCGGCTTCCTTGGCGAGCGGGCCGGTCAGGCCGAGCGCCTTGGCGACGGTGCGGCCGTGATGAGGCATCACGCCAGTCGCGGGATCGACCGAGAAGGTCAGGATCTTTTCAGGGGTGTCGTGGGCGACCTGCTCGATGTCCATGCCGCCTTCCGTCGAGACGACAAAGGCCACGCGACCGGTCTCGCGGTCGACGAGCATCGAGAGGTAGAATTCCTTCTCGATGTCGGAGCCGTCCTCGATATAGAGACGGTTGACCTGTTTGCCGGCTTCGCCGGTCTGGATCGTGACCAGCGTCTTGCCCAGCATCTGCTGCGCGAACTGCTTCACCTCGTCGACGGACTTGGCAAGGCGCACGCCGCCCTTCTCGCCGGCATCGGCTTCCTTGAACTTGCCCTTGCCGCGGCCGCCCGCATGGATCTGGGACTTCACGACCCAGAGCGGACCGCCGAGTTCCTTGGCAGCTGCTTCCGCCTCGTCGGCGGAGAAAATGGCCTTGCCGCGGGAGACGGGCAGACCGAACTCCTTCAGGACCGCCTTGCCTTGATATTCATGGATGTTCATCTGTTTTCCTCTCCGTCATGCCCGGGCTTGGCCCGGGCATCCACGTCTGTTGCGACGTGGCGGTTGAAGACGTGGATGGCCGCGACAAGTGCGGCCATGACGTAAATGGTTTAAGCGAGCGCCGAGTTGATCTGCTTGCAAGCGTCGATGAGGCCCTGCACCGAGGCGACCGATTTCTCGAACATGGCCTTCTCATCGGCCGAGAACGCGACCTCGACGATGCGCTCGACGCCGCTCTCGCCGATCACGATCGGCACGCCCACGAACATGTCCTTCACGCCATACTGGCCATTGAGATAGGCCGCGCAGGGCAGGACGCGCTTCTTGTCCTTGAGATAGCTCTCGGCCATCGCGATGGCGGAAGCGGCCGGAGCGTAGAAGGCGGAGCCGGTCTTGAGCAGGTTGACGATCTCGCCGCCGCCTTTGCGGGTGCGCTCGACCATGGCGTCGAGCTTCTCTTGGCTCGTCCAGCCCATCTTCACGAGGTCGGGCAGCGGGACGCCGGCCACCGTGGAATAGCGCACCAGCGGCACCATGTCGTCGCCGTGGCCGCCGAGCACAAAGGCGGTCACGTCCTCAACCGAGACGTTGAACTCCTCCGCGAGGAAGTGGCGGAAGCGGGCCGAGTCGAGCACGCCGGCCATGCCGACGATCTTCTCAGGCTTCAGGCCCGAAAACTTCTGCAGCGCCCAGACCATGGCGTCGAGGGGGTTGGTGATGCAGATGACGAAGGCGTCGGGAGCATATTGCTTGATGCCGTTGCCGACCGCTTCCATGACCTTCAGGTTGATGCCGATCAGGTCGTCGCGGCTCATGCCGGGCTTGCGCGGCACGCCGGCGGTGACGATGATCACATCGGCGCCTTCGATGGCGGCGTAATCGTTCGCGCCCTTATACTTGGCGTCGAACCCGTCGACCGGCGCGGATTCCGCAATGTCGAGACCTTTGCCCTGGGGAATGCCTTCCGCGATGTCGAAGAGAACGACGTCGCCGAGTTCCTTCAAGCCGACGAGATGGGCGAGCGTACCGCCGATCTGGCCTGCACCGATGAGCGCGATCTTTTTCCGGGCCATAGTGTGTCCTTGGGTTTTGCCTTGGATTGTTGGCATGAGCCTTTTTGAGGTGGCGCTGTATGACACCAGAAATGGGCCGCCATCAAGCGATCAAAAGGTTAATGGTCCCGGCATTCGACGCTGATAAAAGTCTTCTCAAGCTTAAGAATGTTGAAATACTTCGTGTTTACAGCAACTTGCATCGGTCGAAGCTATCCCGATTTTCCTGTTACATTTTTCTAAAATTGTAACTTTCCCTACACGCTCCCATTCGCGAGGGCCCTCAGGACCACCCGGATCATCGTGGCAAGACGCTGGTCGAGGATGTCCTGCGGCACCTCCGCATCAAGGCGGACGGTGAGCGGATTGATGAAGCGGTAGACCGCATCGCTGATGAAGGCATGAGCCTTCTCCCGGTCCCGGGGTTCGAACTTGCCCGTCACGATTCCCTCGTCCAGCACCCGCTCGATAAGCTGGCGCATGCGCGCCCGGTGCTTGCGGATGAGAGCGCGCGAGGTCTCGGTCGCCGTGCAATAGACATCGAAGAGGTGGCGATCCTCCTTCAAGAGGTCCCGGTGGACCCGTGCCCAGGCCTGGATCAGGCGCTCGAGCTTGTCGTCGGCCGGATCGGGGGAATCCGCGATGTCGGCGATGATCGCCTCCATCTGCCGCAGCCACTGGCCGGCGACCGCGTCGATAAGGGCTGCCTTGTTGGTGAAGTAGCGATAGACATTGGCATGGGTCATGCCGGCCGCATCGGCGATGCCGACTACGGTGATGTGCCTGGGCCCGAATTCCTTCAGCTGGTCGGCGGCAATGGCGAGGAGCCGGGTATCGGCCGGTGCGGCCTCCGCCCCTCTTCCCACACTGCCGGACAGTCGCTTCATGTTTCGGCAAGTCCCGTGGTGCTGCCGGAGGCCTCGGAGTCCGAGCGGCCATGCGGCAGGGACAGGTATTCCTCGGAGCGCATCTCGATGAGGCGCGAGACCGTGCGGTCGAACTCGAAGGCCTCGCGGCCCGTGTCGGCCTGATAGAGCTCCGGCACCTCCGCCTCGGCGGACGCGAGCAGCTTCACATGGGCATCATAGAGGGCGTCGATGAGCATGATGAAGCGCTTGGCCTCGTTGCGGTGCTCGAAGGTCATCGCCGGGATGTTTTCCAGGATGACCGTGTGGAACTCTTCGGCGACGGCCAGATAATCGGCGGCGCCCAAGGGTTTCGCGCACAGATTCTCGAAGGAGAAGCGCGCGACGCCGCCGGCAGCCTGAGGCACCTCCACCGGGTGGCCCTTCACCGTCAGGGTCACCGGCCTACCCTGCTCGCGACCGGTAAGGCTCTTGAAGGCCCGGGTCAGGGCCGCGTGGGAGAGCTCATTCGCCGGCGTGTAGAAGACGGGGCTGCCGGCGAGTTTTTCCAGCCGGAAATCCGTGCGGGATTCGAGCTTCACCACCGCCATCCGCTCCTGCAGCAGCGCGATGAACGGCAGGAAGAGGGAACGGTTGAGGCCACCCTCGTAGAGCCTGTCCGGCTCCACGTTGGAGGTCGCCACCACCACGACCCCGTGGGCGAAGAGGGCGGTGAACAGGCGGCCGAGGATCATCGCATCGGCGATGTCGGTGACGGTGAACTCGTCGAAGCAGAGCACCCAGGCCTCGTCGGCCAGAGCCTCCGCCACCGGGGCGATGGGGTCGTCGCCGGAAACCTCGCCGGCTTTCAGCTTCTGCCGGTAGGCGTGGATGCGCTCGTGCACGTCCGATAGGAAGGCATGGAAATGGACCCGCCGCTTGCGCCTGACGGGCAGCGCCTCGAAGAACAGGTCCATCAGCATGGTCTTGCCGCGCCCGACCGAGCCCCAGACATAGAGGCCTTTAGGCGGCGCATGGTCCTTGTTCTTCTTGCCGAAGAGCCAGCCGAGCGCGCTGGGCTTGCGGGCCAAGCGGTGGGAGCCGAGGGCCTCGGCCAGGGCCTCGAGCCGCTTGAGAAGCGCCACCTGCGCCGGATCGCGCTCGATGGCGCCCGACGCGACCAGGGCGCCGTAGCGGGCCGTGATGGAATGAGGCGGGGAGAATGGGGTGTCGTTCACGGGATGATCGATACCGCTCCGAGGCGTTGAGCGCAAACGTCTTCAGGCAGGATGAATAAAAGCTTCGCACGCGCTCTTCCCTCCCCCTTGCGGGGAGGGGTAGGGGTGGGGGTGGTTTGACAGGAGGAAACCTGAAACCAACATGACGCTTCTCCCTCTCCCGGGCGGGAGAGGGTTGGGGTGAGGGCAGGACAGTGCCGGAGGAGGCGCAACGGAGTCCGTGTTGCGGCGGAGGCGACAGTGCCAAGCTGGTTAAACCCCACACCCTCACCCCTGCCCCTCTCCCGAACGGGAGAGGGGATGCGTTGTTAGAGCCTCATGCTATCTGGATCATTCACATAGCCCCGACTTTCCGACCCCCACCCTCAATCCCTATCTCCACAAAGGAAGGGGACCGCGCGATCAACGCGAGAGGGAGAGCGGCGCACCGGACTTGGTGAGAACGCCGCTGAGCGAGGCAGACGAGCCGCGCAGGCGCGCCGCGACGGCACCGCCGGTCTGGTAGAGATAGACCTCTCCGTCGCGATAATCCCAGGCATTGACCTTGGACAGATCCTGGTTGGAGCAGCCGGAGGCCGAGGCCCGGTAGAGATCGAGCGCAGGCGAGCTTGAGAGCTGGATGCGGCAGCTGCCGCCCGATGTCTGAACGCTCCAGGCACCGACCATCGCCGTGCGGCTCGATGGGGCCGCGGCGGGCGCAGGCGCCGCGACCGTCGGGGGCGGCGGAGCAGGCGGCAGGCCTGCGATGTCGGTGCCTCCCGCCGGCGGCGCCATGGGGTCGGAGGCGAGCGGCGCACCGGCGACCGGAGGCAGCGGAGCCGCTTCTATCGGCCCGGACGGCACCGCCTCGACGGGCGGCGCCTCAACGATGGGCGCAGCATTCGCACTGCGGACCGGCGCATTTCCCAGGCGGGTCGAGGAACAGGCGCCGAGCGCGAGAGCAGAGCACATCACGGCAGTTATCGGCCAGAGGGATTTCGTCATCAACGTCCTCGCATGCAGGGCCGTCCGTTCTGGACGGTCGTTCGTTCAGCCCAGGCTACGGGGAGGAATATGAACCTAGACCAACAATGTTCCGGCTTCGACATATGGGATGGCGCTCCACAAAAAAAGGCGCCCGCGGCGCCTTTTGATGAAAGTGTTGCGAGGGCGCCTCAAATCGCCCGCGCAATCATCATCTTCTTGACCTCGGCGATGGCCTTGGCCGGGTTCAGGCCCTTGGGGCAGGTATTGGCGCAGTTCATGATCGTGTGGCAGCGGTAGAGCCGGAACGGATCGTGCAGGTTGTCGAGACGCTCCCCGGTGGATTCGTCGCGGCTGTCGATGAGCCAGCGATAGGCCTGCAGGAGAGCGGCCGGGCCGAGGAACCGGTCGCCGTTCCACCAGTAGCTCGGGCACGAGGTGGTGCAGCAGGCGCACAGAATGCACTCGTAGAGGCCGTCGAGCTTGGAGCGCTCCTCCGGGGTCTGGCGCCACTCGGTCTCAGGCTCCGCCGTCTGCGTCTGGAGCCAGGGCTCGATGGCTGCGTGCTGGGCGAAGAAGTTGGTGAGATCCGGCACCAGATCCTTCAGCACCGGCATGTGCGGCAGCGGATAGATCTTGATGGTGTCGGACCCGCAATCGTCGATGCCGAGCGTGCATGCGAGCGTGTTGCCGCCCATGATGTTCATGGCGCAGGAGCCGCAGATGCCCTCGCGGCAGGAACGGCGGAAGACCAGGGTCGAGTCGACGTTGTTCTTGATCCACAAAAGCGCGTCGAGAACCATCGGGCCGCAATCGTCGCGGTCGACATAATAGGTGTCGATGCGCGGGTTCTGCCCATCGTCCGGGTTCCAGCGGTAGATGCGGAACGCCTGAAGGTTCGCCCCATTGGCCGGCTTCGGCCAGGTCTTGCCTTCGGTGTACTGAGAGTTCTTGGGAAGCGTGAACTGAGCCATCGTTTTTCCGTCTTCCTTAGTACACGCGAGCCTTCGGCTCGATGTACTGGATGTCGTTCGACATGGTGTAGGTGTGCACCGGGCGGTAATCGAGGGTCACCTTGTGCGAGGTGTCGTCGAGCCAGGCGAGCGTGTGCTTCATCCAGTTCTTGTCGTCGCGCTCGGAAAAATCCTCGCGGGCATGCGCGCCGCGGGATTCCTGGCGGTTCGCTGCACCCTCCATGGTCACGACCGCCTGTCCGATCAGGTTGTCGAACTCCAGCGTCTCGAGGAGGTCGGTGTTCCAGATCAGCGAACGGTCCGTGACCTTGATGTCGGCGGCTCCGTTCCAGACCTGGTGGATGAGCTGCCGGCCCTCCTCCAGCACCTCGCCGGTGCGGAACACCGCGCAGTTGTTCTGCATGGTCTTCTGCATCTGCAGGCGCAGCTCAGCGGTCGAGGTCGAGCCGTTGGCATAGCGGAACTTGTCGAGGCGCGAGAGGGAGAGTTCATCGGCGCTCTTGGGCAGATCCGCATGGCGGGCGTTCGGCTCCAGGATCTCGGCGCAGCGCAGGCCGGCCGCACGGCCGAACACCACGAGGTCGATGAGCGAGTTGGAGCCGAGGCGGTTGGCGCCGTGCACGGACACGCAAGCCGCTTCGCCGAGCGCCATCAGGCCCGGCACCACCGTGTCCGGGTTGCCGTTCTTCAGGGTCAGCACTTCGCCGTGATAGTTCGTCGGGATGCCGCCCATGTTGTAATGCACGGTCGGCAGGACCGGAATCGGCTCCTTCGTGACATCGACGCCCGCGAAGATCTTCGCGCTCTCCGAGATGCCGGGCAGGCGCTCGTGCAGGATCTTCGGGTCGAGGTGATCGAGATGGAGATAGATGTGGTCCTTGTTTTTGCCGACGCCGCGGCCGGCGCGGATCTCCATGGTCATCGCGCGCGAGACCACATCGCGGGAGGCGAGGTCCTTGGCGGAGGGCGCATAGCGCTCCATGAAGCGCTCGCCTTCCGAGTTCGTCAGATAGCCGCCCTCGCCGCGCGCGCCTTCCGTGATGAGGCAGCCCGAGCCGTAGATGCCGGTCGGGTGGAACTGCACGAACTCCATGTCCTGCAGCGGCAGGCCGGCGCGCAGCACCATGGCGTTGCCGTCGCCGGTGCAGGTATGGGCCGAGGTTGCCGAGAAGTACGCGCGTCCATAGCCGCCGGTGGCGAGGATCGTCATATGGGCCCGGAAGCGGTGGATCTCGCCGGTGGACTGGTTCAGGGCCACGACGCCGATGCAGCGGCCATCGGAATCCATCATCAGGTCGAGGGCGAAATACTCGATGAAGAAGTTGGTCTGGTTGCGCACCGCCTGCCCGTAGAGGGTATGCAGGATCGCATGGCCCGTGCGGTCGGCGGCAGCGCAGGTGCGCTGCGCGGTGCCCTTGCCGAAATCGGTGGTCATGCCGCCGAAGGGACGCTGGTAGATCTTGCCCTCGCTCGTGCGGGAGAACGGCACGCCCCAATGCTCCAGCTCATAGACGGCGGCGGGCGCGTTGCGCACGAGGTACTCGATCGCGTCCTGGTCGCCGAGCCAGTCCGAGCCCTTGACGGTGTCGTACATATGCCAGCGCCAATCGTCCGGCCCCATGTTGCCGAGCGAGGCGGAAATGCCGCCCTGGGCTGCGACCGTATGCGAGCGGGTCGGGAACACCTTGGTGATGCAGGCTGTGCGAAGGCCGGCTTGGCTACAGCCGACGGTGGCGCGAAGGCCCGCGCCGCCCGCGCCCACGACCACCACGTCGAAGGTGTGGTCGACAATGTTGTAGGCCTTGCCGTTGATGGCTGCGCCGTTCGTTGCTTGAGCCATGAGAGAATTCCTTAAACCAGGATGCGGCCGAGGCTGACCTTGAGGATGGCGTAGAGGCAGGCCACCGCGATGATCACCGCGTAGAAGTTGTTCGCGATCACGGCCGCGATCTTGTAGCCCTTCTCGTGGACGTAGTCCTCTATGACGATCTGCATGCCGAGCCGCATGTGGTTCGTCACCGAGATGACCGCGAGGATCAGGATGATTGCGACGAGTGGATGCGAGATGATGGCGATGGCCTCCTGATAGGAGGGCGAGCCCGCGAGCGCCGCCACGATGATCACGAAGGCGATGATGAGGGGCACGTTCGATACCGCCGTCATGCGGTGGATCCACCAATGCTCGACCCCGTGCCCGGAGGCGCCGAGGCCCTTCACGCGGGCGAGCGGGGTGCGCATGGAAACGCGGGTGTCAGCCCTGTTGTCGGCCATGGTCCGGTCTCCTCTAGAAAACGATGAAGGCGACGACCCAGATCGCCAGCGTGAGCGCGATCGAGCCGACGAGGGTGAAGCGGGCCATATTGATGCGCTGGACCGCCTCCATGCCGTAGCCGAAATCCCAGACCAGATGGCGCACGCCACCCAGCATGTGGTGCATGAGGATCCAGGTGTAGCCGAAGAGGATCAGGTAGCCGAGGGGCGAGCCGAAGAACCATTGCGCGGAATCGAAGGCTTCAGGGCCGGAGGCCAGGGCCACGAGCCAGATCGCGAACAGCGCGATGCCGCCGTAGAGCGCGATGCCCGTGAGACGGTGGACGACGGACATCGCCATCGTCCAGCTCCACTTGTAGACCTGAAGATGCGGGGACAAGGGCCTCGGGGCCACTTTCGCCTCAGCCATGGGGTTCACTCCTGATCAGCGACGCCGGGTCGCGTGTCGTTTGGAACGGTTCGTATCGAATGCGCGGCAACACCGCAATGCGCCTTCCGCCCAATCGGATGACAGAGGGGCGTACTTCGTCAGCCGCGAAGATTGCCCAGGCTCGCCTATCGCGCAATCTTTAATTATTCTTATCTACCTTCGCCAAAGACGAAGGAAACCTATGCAATTCGATCTGACGGATTTGAGCCTGTTCCGCCATGTGGTCGAGGCGGGCAGCATCACCCACGGGGCGGAACGGGCTCACCTGGCGCTGGCCGCCGCCAGTACCCGCATCCGCAACATGGAGAAGTCCCTCGGTGCTCCCCTCCTCCTGCGCACCCGCGCCGGCGTGACCCCAACCCCGGCAGGGCGGACCCTGCTCCAGCATGCCCGGACCCTGCTGGCCCAGGCCGAGCGCCTGCGGGAGGATCTAGGCTCCTATACCGGTGGCCTCACGGGACAGATCCGGATCCTCTCCAACACCAATGCCTTGACCGAGTTCCTGCCCGAGGCGCTGAGCGCGTTTCTCGCCGGGCACCCGCAGGTCTCCATCGACCTGGAGGAGCGGCTGAGCGACGAGATCGTGGGGCTGATCGCGGAGGGCGTGGGCGACATCGGCATCGTGGCCGGCACGGTCGATACGGGCCAGCTCGAGACTTATCCGTTCCGCAGCGACCGCTTCGTGCTGGTGGTGCCGAAGGATCACCTGCTTGCCTCGCGGCCCGGCATCTCCTTCGCCGAGGTGCTGGAGCACGATTTCGTCGGTCTCGACCGGGCGAGCGCCCTCCAGCGCTTCCTCGCCGGCAAGGCGACGCGCATCGGCAAGCCCATTCGCCTGCGGGTGCAGCTGCGCAGCTTCGACGCCGTCTGCCGCATGGTCGAGGCGGGTGTGGGCCTCGGCATCGTGCCCGAGACCACCGCCCGGCGGGCCGCCCGCACCATGGCGATCGGGACCGTGGAGCTGGAGGATCCCTGGGCCGCCCGCGACCTCACCCTGTGCATCCGCTCCCTGAAGGACCTTGCCCCCTCGGCGCGGCAGCTGGTGGAGCATCTGCGGCAGGGCGCATGAGATCTCCGGCGGAATCCTGGCCACGAAGGCCAACGGCCCTGCTCTCACATCGCCGTGATGAGGGAATGATTACCCTCCCGGAACTGTCTGTCTTGAGCGAGGATGAGCCAAGATTCCATCAAGGAGGGAATAATGCGCAGGACGGACGGCATAACGCTTATGGTTTCCATCGGGCTTCTTGCCCTGGCTTCCGCCGGAACGGCTCAGGCCCAGACGGCCTCGGCCGACACCACCTTCTTCGTCACCAGCGTCGGGTCGGGCAAGGGCGCGGATCTCGGTGGCCTCGACGGCGCGGACCGGCATTGCGAGACCCTTGCGGAGGCCGCCGGCATTCGCGGCAAGATGTGGCGCGCCTATCTCTCGACCCAAGGCGCGACGGCCGTCAACGCCAAGGACCGCATCGGCCGCGGCCCATGGCAGAACGCCAAGGGCGCAGTCATCGCCAAGGACGTGGCGGACTTGCACGGACCCAACAACAATCTCACCAAGCAGACCGCGCTCACCGAGAAGGGCGAGTTGGTGAAAGGTCGCGGCGACCAGCCGAACCAGCACGACATCCTCACCGGCTCGCAGCCTGACGGCACGGCTTTCGCCGGCAATGAGGACATGACCTGCGGCAATTGGATGAAGGGCGGCGCCGAAGGTGCGGCCATGACGGGACACCATGACCGCATGGGCCTGGACGAGTCGCCGCCGGCCAAATCCTGGAATTCCTCACACGCGACTCGCGGCGGGTGCAGCCAGGACGCTTTGCGGAGCACGGGCGGCGCAGGGCTATTCTACTGCTTCGCGGCCAACTGATCAGCGCATCGTGCGGACCCAGCGGGCCGCACCGAACGATGCGCCGCTCAAGAAGCATCGAATTGGATCCCAAAAGTGGCGTCCGCTTTTGGGTCCGATACTCAGGCGAAATCCACCGCCGGCATCGCGAGGCCGCGCCGCATGCATGCGGCCTCGAGCGTGTTGCGCAGGAGGCAGGCGATGGTCATGGGGCCGACGCCGCCGGGAACCGGCGTGATGGCCGACGCGACCTGGGCCGCCTCGGCAGTGGCCACGTCGCCGACCACCCGGGTCTTGCCCTCGCCGGCGGCAGGGTTCGGCACCCGGTTGATGCCCACGTCGATCACAATGGCGCCGGGCTTGATCCAGTCGCCGCGCACCATCTCGGGTCTCCCGACAGCGGCGACGAGGAGGTCCGCGCCCCGGCAGACTTGCCGAAGATCGCGGGTTCTGGAATGGGCCACGGTCACCGTGCAGCTCTGCGCGATGAGGAGCTGCGCCATCGGCTTGCCGACGATGTTGGAGCGCCCGACCACCACCGCGTTGAGGCCGGAGAGATCGCGGCGCACCGACTGCGCCAGCAGCAGGCAGCCTAAGGGCGTGCAGGAGACGAGGCCGGGGACGCCGGTCATGAGGCGGCCGGCATTGATCGGGTGGAAGCCGTCGACGTCCTTCAACGGATCGATGGCCTCGATGACCTTCTGCGCATCGATCTGCTTCGGCAGCGGCAGCTGTACCAGGATGCCGTCCACCGCCGGATCGGCATTGAGCCGGGCGACGAGATCGAGCAGTTCCGCCTCGCTGGTGGAGGCGGGCAGCACATGCTCGAAGGAGTTCATGCCGACCTCGACGGTCTGGCGCGCCTTGTTCTTCACGTAGAGCTGGCTCGCCGGATCCTCGCCGACGATCACCACCGCGAGGCCGGGCGTCACGCCCTCGTCCGCCAGGATTCCCACGGCTCCGGCGATGCGGGCGCGCAGGCCTTGCGCATAGGCTTTTCCGTCGATGATCGTCGCGCTCATGGGTCTCGTCCTGTCAGGGCTGCGAGGGCTGCGGCCAGCGCCTCCCCCTCGCCCGAGATCACAAAGGTCTTCAGCCGGGCGGTGGCGCCCGCCTCGAGGCTCACCGCCGAGGCCGGAACCTTGAGCGCCTTGGCCAGAAGCCGCCGGACGCCTTCGTTCGCCGCTCCGTCCTCCGGCACGGCCCTGACCCGGACCTTCAGCACCGGCCTGCCGTCCGACAGGGTCTCGACCCCGTCGATAGCATCCCTCCCGCCCCGGGGCGTGACGCGGACCCGGACCTCGAGGCCGTCCGGGCGGATCCGCCAGGGCATGGCCCGTCGCCCTTAGAACGCGATAGGCATCAGGTAGTCGATGATCAGGTTCTGAATGAAAATGATTAGCAGGATCAGGATGATGGGCGAGATATCGACCCCGCCGAGATTGGGCAGGATGTTCCGGATCGGCCGCAGCACCGGCTCGGTCACCGCATCGAGGAAATTCCAGACCGAGCGGACGAAATCGTTGCGGGTGTTGATCACGTTGAAGGCCACGAGCCAGCTCAGGATCGCCGAGGCGATGATGAGATAGGTATAGAGCTGCAGGGCCAGCAGAATGACATTGAGAAGCGCGCGCATGGAAAACCTGTCAGGGATGGGCGTTGCTCATGTAGCGTTTGAAGCGGGGCTGAACAACCCATAAGGTTCCGTTCGCCTCGTCTTCCCCTGTCGAAGGCCCCCAGAACGCCTCACCGGCCCGATTGACAGACCAAAGCCGGGAAGCCTAAAACTTGCGCCACTTGGCTCGATTCAATCGGCCGGGGCTGTAGCTCAGATGGGAGAGCGCTGCAATCGCACTGCAGAGGTCAGGGGTTCGATTCCCCTCAGCTCCACCAAGTCCTAAGATGCTGAATTGGCTCGACTTTCAGCTCTGCGACTAGGGCACTCCCAACAGCCAGACAAGCCAATCCGTCACAGCGTTGTCACAGCTAGACGGAAAACGATAATGGCGACCATCCGCAAGCGCGGCTCTTCCTGGCAAGCTCAAGT
Organism: Microvirga arvi; assembly: GCF_016892765.1. Classification (GTDB taxonomy): domain Bacteria; phylum Pseudomonadota; class Alphaproteobacteria; order Rhizobiales; family Beijerinckiaceae; genus Microvirga; species Microvirga arvi. The sequence continues at coordinate 1,065 of NZ_JAFEMD010000025.1, read as the reverse complement.
CCGGCGAGAAGGCTACCCTCCCCTATCAAAGACGTTCCCTTCCAAGGCTGACGCAGCAGCGTGGGCAAGGGATCAGGAACGAGCTATTGACCGTGCAGAACTTCCGACCACTGCCCGTGCTTTGAAGGGAATAACCGTGGGCGACCTGCTACGCCGATACAGGGAAGCAATAACCCCAACCAAGCGCGGAGCGGAACCTGAGAAATATAGGATCAAGACCATCCTAGCTCATGCCGTCGCTCAGGTATCTCTCAATAGGCTATCCCCTGCGGCGGTTGCTCAATACCGCGATGACCGACTTAAGGTCGTCAAACCAGGAACGGTTAGGCGGGAGCTTGCAATCGTTCAACACTGCTTCGAGATTGCTAAGAAGGAATGGGGTCTGCCACTCCTCACCAATCCTGTTCAGCAGATCGCAATGCCGGAGGCCCAGAGGTCACGTGAACGGCGATTGGAAGAAGGAGAGACTAATGCTCTAGTATCAGCCGCCTCAGCATCGAATTGGTATCTCCTCCCCTTCATCGCCCTCGCCATTGAAACAGGGATGAGGCGCGGTGAACTCCTGTCGATCCGGTGGAAGGACGTAGACCTGACTGCTCCGACCGTCCGCATCCTTAAGACTAAGAACGGCCATCCTCGGACGATCCCGCTCACGCCCAAGGCTATCGAGGTATTGACTTCATTGGATAGGAAGGATGAGCGGGTCTTCCCGGTTACGCCCAATGCTGTGCGTCTTGCCTGGGAGAGGCTGAGACGTAGGGCTGGCTTGGAAGACCTGAGGCTACATGACCTCAGGCACGAAGCCGTATCCCGGTTCTTCGAGTATGGCCTAACCGTTCCTGAGGTGGCTTTGATCAGCGGTCATCGTGATCCTCGGATGTTGAGCACATATACTCACCTGAGGCCGGAGAAGGTGGCTGAGAAGCTGGCTAAGGCGACAGTCGGCTAAATATTAAAAGAGCCTGATAGGTGGGGTCCGTCAGGCTCAAGTGAAGTAGTTTGGACTTAATCTGACAGACGGTGTCGTTAAGCTGAGGCATGAGCCGAGGCCGGGCGCGGAGTGGA
>NZ_JAFEMD010000024.1 GCF_016892765.1 Microvirga arvi | reverse complement strand
GCTGACGGTGATCACGATCACCCGAACGAGTGATCACGGTCGCGTGGAACTACCGATCACCATCCCTGGAATGCGCACCCAGCCTTCAAGCGCCCGAGCAGCTGCGGCCTCATTTGGGTAGATATCGACCTTCTCCTGGCCCTTGGAGCCGACTGCTCCCCAATTCCGCACCAGCCGGATCGTCCCGAACAGGTCGCGTTCAATCATCAGGCTGAAGAAGCGTGCCTGACCCTGCTCCAGATCACGCCGATAGAGCACCAGGTGGTGTCGTATGGGCGAACGGGCATCAGGCATCAGGCGGGTCGTCCCTTACTCGCGCTTGCCCTTCTGGAGCGTATTCTCGATCTCGCGCAACATGGCCTGCTCGATCTCGTCGAGGTTAACTTGGACAACTTCGGCACTGGCTTGTGCCTTGGCCCTAGTCACCGCCAACTGCTTGGCCTTGGGCTTGTTGCTGGCCATCCGCGCCTGAACAGGGAAGCGGTTTTCCAGGGTGTCGATCAGGCTGTTAAGCGCCGCATCCGACAGCGGGATATCCGGAGCCTCAGCAAATCCGTGAAGCGCCAGGGATTGGTTTGTGTAGCGAGGATCTGCCGTGACCTCAGGGCCGAACCACTCTGGTGGACGGAATGCCCCCGCCTCTTCTTCAGAAGCGAATTCCATGGTGACGAGGTGCAGGACACGGGGCCGGAGGATCTCGTCGACGAAGGCGTGCGCCTCGCTGATCGGCACGGTTGTCCGGGTGTAGTCGATCTCACCGGCACAGACATCGAGCAGCGCATGAGCATGGGCCAGCGGGATGTCGGTCTTGTCCTCGGCCTCACCGTCAGGTCCAACCGTCTTGAGGATCAGCAGGCCTTTATTCTCCTCAAGCCGAACCCAGGAGGAGCGATCGCGCTGCTCGGGGAAGAAGCCCTCGACGTGACGCAGCCCACCCCTCTCGTGCTGGATCAGGCGGGCGAAGGATGGGGCGAGCAGAAAGCGGCGGCGAACTGTCATGAAACCGAAGCATTGTCAGGGATTGTGGACGCCTGCCTTTGGTACATGGCCGAGGAAGGGAGAGGCAACCCTGAACCCCGTAGTATGGTTTCCGCCAGGCTCTCTCACGACATGAGCGAGGTATTCACAAACGATAACGCCCCGACAGAGTTAGCCGTGTGGAGCTCACTGTCAGGGCGCTTTTGTGATGCCGGTTGCAACACACACCCCCACAATGCGCCATAAGCCGCAGAAATGCAAATGACTGCTGTGCACAAGCACCAAGCGCCCCGGCGAGAGGCTGAGCACCAGATCTCCCACTGAAGTACGACACAGATGCGCGAGAATCCGGCAACGAGAGTCAATTCAACAGGCGGACATCAATGGTCTGGAGAAGGCATGGTTGTGCGCTCATCGCGGCATCATCAAACCGCGGCACTGATTGGGAGAAAGTGGTGAACGTCTGGTTCATGCGCTTCACTCAAAGCATGCGATAAGAGCGCCCGAGCCTGCGCCAGGTCGCATTGCCAATTGATCCTCAGAGTGACTTTGGCGAAGTTTCGCGGCCGCGATCTGAAGGTGTGGAACTCAACTTGAGCAAGACCTCGTAAACCGAGTGCGGGTCGCACTCGTTCTTGCGGGCTACGCATTCGTCAAAGGACCGGATGTAGTCCTCACATTGGGAGGGTCTGACAGTCCGCGGGGCTTCCGAGCATCTGGAATAGGCCTGCTGCACGATCGCGGCAACAGCGGATGGATTGGATGCGCCCTGCGGGAATGTCTCCGTGAGCTTCTGGTGCGCGAGGATGAGAGAGGCTGGGCCTCCGAGGACAGCGAGTGCTATGAAGCCATGACGGATCTTTCGCATCGGCGTACCTCGGACCTTTATGGTTAAGGCGAAGTTAACCGATACTCACTGAAAAGGAAGCGCGTAACATCCTAGCGTCATTGGTGACTTTCATCCTGAGGAAACGAACATATGGCTAAACGCCCGGAGCAAGAGGACGAACAACCTGAGGTCAACGGGTCTGCCAGTACGCCGCATCTCGACAGGCTTGAGAAGCTGGCCAATGCAGCTGCCACTGCCGCGCAGGCCAAGCAGTGGCGGGCGCGCAAGAATGGTCTGCAGCAGCAGGACGAGCCCTCAGAGGTGCGCAACCTCTCGCACAACGCAGAGGCAAGAGCGCGGGCTGAAGAAGCGATGCGGCAGATGATGGCGAAGCCACAAAGCAAACGGCGCGGGTGATGACGATCTTGCAATCATCAGTCAAAGCTATCTCGGCTATCTGAGCGGCAGGGGCGAGTTAAGGGGCTGTTAGGTCCTTGCTGACCATGGTCCCGCCACCTTGCCGATGCAGATGGCAGACCAGGATTAGAACGGAGTATCACGATGTCAGAATCCAAAGCAGCCAAGAAGCCGAACCCAGCGCTGATGAAGCCGTTGCAGCCCTCCACCGAATTGGCCGCTGTGGTCGGATCCTCCCCGCTGCCGCGCACTGAAGTTGTGAGCAAGGTGTGGGAGTACATCAAGGCGAACAATCTCCAGAACCCCGAGAACAAGCGGGAGATCTTGGCGGATGACAAGCTTCAGGCCGTCTTCGGCGGCAAGAGCAAGGTCAGCATGTTCGAGATGAACAAGCACTTTGCTCAGCATCTCTCCTGAGACCGGGCATCCTGCTACACGGCCACCCCGTCACAGCTCTGACGAGGTAGCCGTATCCTCAGCTGCAGAACGGACAGCAACTCTATATTGAGGAGGGTAGGGGAGTAGGTTCCGGCATACAGCATGGGCTGGCGCGGAACCTGGTTCTTGGATCAAGCTGCAAGGAAGAGTTCGTTCTGTCGCCAAGCAGCGCAGGCTCTTCGTCCGTTCGGGCGTGCAGTGGAGATGCGCTCCTGAAAGCGCTCTTGAGCTTCCTTGAGCAAACGGCGTTTTCGGGCGAGGGGTTGAGAAGCGAGTGTGGTGTCCTGCACAATGGCAGCCGCTGCCGCGTACAGATCGCCTGTTGCGGCATCCAGGCCAGGATCTCGCTCAAACAGGACGACCAGGCTTGTCAGGTGCTGCCTGAGGAGTGTCTGCAAGTCACAAAGATAAGGCTGATCTCCTCCGAACTCGATGGCCTTCACCGTTGGCGAGATAAATGCCAACTTCTCCTCGATCGTGTCGCTGAAACTTTTCTCTGCCATGAGCAACCGTCTCCAGGTAAGAGGAAGCCCGCCCAGTCCTGCATCACGCGTGAAAGCATGCGCCTTCATGGTTAACCAACGGTTTCAAAGCGATGGGGATAACGACATAACAAGGGCCTGTCGCCATTTCATCGTCATGTGCTCAGGCACACTTCCCTGATCACGATCTGCAATCATATTCCGCCGGCGATATCGGAACCTATCGCGTGCGCCCTGGTGGGAGGTCTGGTGCTCGACCTTCAGCCGGGGCGCTACTGTTTTGACAACCGTTGACGCTCATCGGGAGCAGAGTCGGGTGGTGGCGCGGTGTTGCAATCGGCACCGCATGCTGCTGACAGAACGCGGGGCAGCGGATGACGGAATTCGATCGTGACCCTGAGACTTAGCTTGCTAGCTTGACGAGCTGCGGCTCCCGCAGCATGTAACCGCGGCCCCAGACCGTCTCGATGTAGTTCCTGCCGCCTGAGGCCTCCGCAAGCTTCCTGCGCAGCTTGCAGATGAACACGTCGATGATCTTGATCGCAGGTTCATCCATACCGCTATACAGATGATTGAGGAGCATCTCTTTGGTGAGCGTGCTCCCCTGACGCTGAGCCAGAAACGCCAGGATCTTGTACTCCGTGCCGGTCAGGTTCACCTGGCGCCCTCCGACCTCAGCCTGTTGAGCCCGAGGTCTGATCGTCAGATCGCCGCATTGGAGCACCGCTTCGGCCTGGTCGGACGAGCGGCGGATGATGGCCTGCATGCGGGCAATGAGTTCGTCCTTGTGAAACGGCTTGGTGAGATAATCATCGGCACCATAGCCCAGGCCTCTGACCTTGTTCTGGATACCGTCCAAGCCTGAGAGGATCAGGACGGGCGTGCTCACCTTGGCAAGCCGCAGCTGTCGCAGGACCTCATAGCCTGACATGTCCGGGAGGTTGAGGTCGAGCAGGATGATGTCGTAGTCGGGGAGCCGGCCGAGATCGATGCCATGCTCGCCCAGATCGGCCACGGAGATCCGGACATTGAGGCGCTGCAGCATGAGCTCGATGCTCTGAGTGACAGAGATGTCATCCTCGATCAGCAACACCCGCATCTCACCACCTCCTGGAGCCCTCAGCCAATGTGAGGGAAGTATGCTCAACGAGGAGTTAACGCTGGGGGTACGTTGACGCTTTCACGGCGTCGACCCTGTTCCAAGGCTTAATGTACTCAGCCGGCTAAAGACATTAATACAATTATGATTCCTGACAAGAAGTTTATAGTCGGTGTGCAAGAGTTAGTATGCTCGGGTAGATTGATGCATATCAACCGACTCTTGGGCGAATTGTAAAAATGTAAACGGGAAGTACTTGGACTATTATAAGTTCATCGTTCGTAAAACGATGTGCTACCAATTCAGCAATGCTAGCGTCTATCTGATTTCGATCAAAGCTAAGCCCGAGGATGTGGTGGAGAGCGTCTACGATGCGTGGCGGTGTCATCCTTGAATGCGGTGGCGCTAACGCTCTTCTGCCTTATCATGAACGCGAACGCACCCTAGCGTTTGAGGCTCTGACGGGCGCGCTCGCTTTGCTTGCTGGTCTTAAGCCACGTTCATCTGCCGCCAGGGAAGCTGAGACGGATGAATATTCCGGAGAAAACGCACAATGTCTTGTCGACCATAGGTGCGGTGTCGTTGTGCGCCAATTAGAACGGCAGGGCAGCCGAGTTTCATCGTCCACCACTGAGTGAGTTCGTCACGCTGAGAGGGACTGTCAATCACGCTATCTCGGACAGCCACAACCCCAAAGGCGATGCCTTGCTCTCGTACCAGAGCGAATTGCCAAGTTGACATCTTTATTCCTTCTATGGCGAGTGAGCCCAAGCCGCAGGCTTGGGCTTGGGGTTACGCTGCGTTGAGAAGATCTGCGGGCATCCAAGTCGGGCTGTTAGCCGATGCCTTCATGATCTCGATGCTTCGTTCGCAGTCCCTGCGGCTCTTGTAGCTTTCGCTGCTCACCGCAATGGTTTTGCCGTTGCTGGCCTCATAGGTCCAGCGCCACTCACCACGAGAATCCTTGTACATCCAGTACGAGGGGTACACACGATTTGCCATCTAAGGCTCCATAGGTCCTGAGTTGACCGGAGCTCAACATCGCAATACATACAAGCTGTCCAAGCGAAGTATCCATTGGATGCTTAGCCCCGACTGCGACGGAGGACTTGCCGTCGAAGTTAGGAACAAACGCCCCGCCGCCACAGCGGGGCGTTTGTTTAAAATGGTATGTCATCGTCAAAATCTTCCGATGACCTTTCGGGTTCAAGGTCCCACTTGTTATCGTTCTCGACAGGATTTTGCGGTTCTTTTCCGCGGCCACTGCTGTTCACATAGTGGCGTCCTGCCTCAGTCAGCTGCCATCCTACTGGCCGCACGAACTCCACACGTTCGTCGCGGGATAGATAACCTGCCAAGGTTGCATTTCGGTTCTGTCCCGCGATTGCCAGTCCTTCGATTTCGATAAGATCTGCAAGTTTGCCAATTTCAATCGGCATATCGTTGAAGAATAAGATCTCGACAGCCTTATCAACTAACTCGCGCGATCTGCTAACTCTTCCTTAGACTAGGACTGAATCCGATGTCCTGGAGCTAAAGTGGGGGAGGAGGTTAAAGAATATAACATTTCGCATAACAAACATTATGGAACCTAAACGCGTGCGGTGGAGAGATGATCTCTTGCTCTAGAGTGCCATTTAAGTTGGCAGGAGGCATAGGCGCCAACGCGTTCGGTTAGTATTTCTGGCAGATGACAGGCCAATCCCAGGTGATTCAAAGAAGCGCCACGGTGGCCTGTCATCGAAGATGTTGGCTTCCTAGTTGGACGCGACTGACGGGACAGAACCGGACAAACTAGGCTCCTCCACAACCTCAACCTGTAATACATCGTTGAACCGGTTGAAGGCGCCACACAATGCTATACGCCAAGTGAGTTCGACAATCTGGGCCTCACTGAAATGCGCCCGTAGCCGCTCGAACATTGCGTCACGGATGCGGTGCCAATTGCTGGTGACTGCAATAGAATATTCCACCACCAGTTTATCGACATCGGTCAACTCCGGGTGGCTCTGCCAGTCGAGGAGTGCCTGCGCGCCCTCACGCGAGATACCCTCCACTTCAAGCTTGGGTCCATGCTGCGCCACACAGAAGTCGCACTGGTTCACCAGGGAGACTGCCACAATTGCTAACTCGAGATAGCGCTTCGGGAGCACGGCCTCCGTCGAAAGCTGGGTGAGCAGCCGCCACGTATGCTCAAAGATCGGCAGCCGGTTGGCCATGACGCCAGCCTGATTTTCAAAGGGGCCATAAGTCACCATGCGGTCCCAGAGTTCACGCAGGTGCTCAGGCAGATCTTCTCGGGTTTTGACGGGTGCGCGTGCCATAAGGACTCTCCGGGATGTCAGGTTGATGTGGAGGAACCAATCTCTGCTTCCGCAGAGCGAGGTTCTTTTCCGAAACCGTTCGGCTTGATGATGAGCAGAAGGACAAGCCCACCTCCCACAAGGATCAGGCGGATCGCCGCAAGTTCGCTGCTACCGAGATGAGGCACCCAATCCACGAGGAACCGGCTGCCCTCCAGCGCCAGGATGAGTGTGAAAGCGCTGATCAGGACGCCGCGATTGCTGCCGCGCCCGCCAATCACAACCGCCATGAACGCATAGGCAGTGATGATGGGGCTAAACTGCGTGGGATCGATGTAGGTGTAGTAGAAAGCGTGCAAACTCCCTGCAAGGCCGAGAATGGCTCCGCCGACTGCGAACACCTTGAAGCGTACTAGGAGGACGGATTTTCCCAAGGCTTCCACCACAGCGGGATCCTCTCGAGTGGCCCGCACCAAGCGCCCGAACGGTGAAATGGCCAGAGCCTGCAGTGCGCCATAGATGAGAGCCACGGCCATAAGCGTGAAGGCCAGGAAGACTGTATCCGCCAGGTGTGCCGGCATCAGTCCGTGGAAGGGCCGCTCAATGCCCGCGATGCCGAGCGTACCCCTGGTGAGCCATTCCTCATAACTGATGAAGAGGCGCAGACATTCCGCGAAGCCGAGCGTGACGATGGCCAGGTAATCCTCAGATAGCCGCACGGAAATCAGACTGATGAGCGCGCTGAGGAGCGCCACGCCGAACATGGCGCCTACAAGCGAGATAAGCGGTGGCACGCCCTGCACGGTGAGTAGACCGCATATATACGCACCTAGCATATAAAAGCCGAACAGACCGAAGTTTACCAGCCCGCCCATCCCCCATTGCAGGTTGAGGGCCAACCCTGTGAGAGCCGTGATGGCTACGAGCGTGAGAGTGGCAATGAGATAGGCTATCATCTTGTGACCCAACGGGTTCCGAACAGGCCCCATGGCCGAACCAGCAGCAACGTGGCTATGATGAGAAAGGCAACGATCATGCGATAGTGTGGTGGCATGACGAGGGTCGCCAATTCCTCGGCAATGCCGATCGTCAACGCACCAGCCACCGCCGCCATGGGGCTTGCGATACCGCCGAGAATGGCAGCCGTGAAGACAGGTAACAGGTAATTCCACCCCATCTGCGGCTCAATGTTGGCATCGAGCCCAACCAGCACACCAGCGATCGCAGTGAGTACACCCGAGATGATCCAGACGCTGGCCACCACTTGCCCTCGGCTGATGCCACGCACGGCTGCCAGATCGGGGTTGTCGGCGACCGCCCGCATGGCCCGCCCGAGGCGGGTCAGCCGGAAGATGATCCACACCACCGCCAGCGCTGCCAATACCGTGGTCAGAATTGTGAGTTGTTCGTAATTAAGGCGAAGGCCGCCGAACCGCAGCGGCCGTGCGACCGCAACGTCAAAGCTGCGTGGTGAATTGCCGGCAAAGAGCCGAACAAGGTTCTCAAGCGCGATTGCCACTCCCATGGAAGCGACCAGAAGCGTCACACCCGAGCGGTTGCGGAGAGGGCGGTACGCTAACCAGTCGACGGCAACAACGAGCGCGGCAAGCCCAAGTGCACCGATGCTGGCCGCGATCCACAAAGGCCATCCGAACAGGACGTTGAACAGATAAACAAGATATGCGCCGCAGGTGAGATAGGAGCCGATCGCGTAATTGGCGAAACGCAGCACGCTGAAGGACAGGGAAAGCGCAAGCGCCGGCAGCGACAGTAGCAGGCCGGTGACAACGCCGTTGAGAAGGAGCTGCAGCATCAAGCTCCCCCTAGGTAAAGCCGGCGTATGTCTTCATCGGCCAGGATATCCGCTGCGCGTGCCGCCAAGCGCACCTGCCCGGCCACCAGCACTACACCATTGTCGGCCGCGCCCAGCCCCAAGCGGGTGTTCTGTTCGATCAACAGCAGAGTGACGCCTGAACCGGCGATGCGATGGATGATTTCAAACAGCAGTTCCGCATTGCGCGGAGACAGGCCGGCGGACGGTTCGTCGAGCGCCAGTACTGTCGGATCCGGCATCAGCGCGGCCGCCATGGCCACCATCTGCCGCTGCCCGCCGCTGAGATGCCCCGCCACCGTGCCGAGCTTCGGGCGGATTTCCGGGAACACCGCGAGGACCTCCTCCATCCGGCTGTCAAAGGAGGGCCCATCGCGTGATGCAATGAACTCATGACCGATGCGCAGGTTCTCCAACACTGACATGTTGCGGAAGACATTGGCTTCTTGTGGCACATAGGTCAGGCCCCGTCGGGCTCGCTCCGACGCTCCGAGAGGTACTGTCAAGTTGGCGTAGGTCGGTTCCTATGGCAGGGTCTCGGGCATGAGCACCACGTCCAACCCGTACCGCGGCTTCCGCTTTCCGGCTGAAATCATCAACCAAGCGGTCTGGTTGTATCACTGCTTCAGCCTGAGCCTAAGAGAGGTCGAACTGATCCTGGCGGCGCGAGGCATCCTGGTCAGCTACGAGACCATCCGTGAATGGAGCCTGCGCTTCGGGCGCGCCTATGCCAGGACACTTAAGCGGTGCCGGCCGCAACCCGGGGACAAATGGTTTCTGGATGAAGTGTTCGTCCGCATCCGAGGCAAACTGCACTACCTCTGGCGGGCCGTTGATCAGCATGGAAACGTGCTTGATGTGCTGGTCCAGAGCCGGCGCAATAAGAAGGCGGCCAAGCGGTTCTTCCGCAAGCTGCTGAAGGGCTTGTGCTACGCGCCACGAGTGATCGTGACGGATAAACTCGGATCCTATGGCGCCGCGAAACGCGAGATCCTGCCGGGTGTCGAGCATCGGCAGAGCCGGTATCTCAACAACCGCTGTGAGGTCTCACACCAACCCACCCGAAGACGAGAACGCCACATGAGACGGTTTAAGTCAGTCCGGCAGGCCCAGCAGTTTCTCGCCTCTCACACTCCGATCCACAACCACTTCCAACTCGGCCGTCATCGCGTCTCGGCCGGTGAGTATCGGGCTGCGCGTGAGCGCGCCTTTGCTACGTGGCGCGACGCCACCGGTGCTGCCTTGGTAGGCTGATGTGGACTGACCCGACGGCCGCGTCCGCGCCAGCTTTGCCTCTTCGGCGCCAAGTTGACAATACCTTCAGGAGGGTACCGCAGGCCAAAATCCTGCGAGATGCAACGGATGAAAATGGGTCGACCATTCTGCGGAGGTAACATCAGATCAAGCCGAGTACAGCCGGTGAAGTTCGGGTGTTGTCGCTCGCAAGCTTGGGCTTGATCTGTCACCGCCGCGCCGGCTACTGAATGGCAGTCAGCGCACCTCTGCAAGGTCAATGCTATGAACGCCCCTCTCCTGAGCCAGCTGAGAGCGAAAAACCGCGCCTGGGCAGCCCGTATGGTTGCCTCTGATCGGGATTTTTTCAAGCGGCTCGAAAGCCAGCAAGCACCAGAATACCTTTGGATCGGCTGCTCGGACAGCCGGGTACCAGCCAACCAGATCGTGGACCTGGATCCTGGCGAGCTCTTCGTACACCGAAACGTCGCCAACCTGGCTCCGCCACAGGATGCGAACTATCTGTCTGTGCTTCAGTTCGCAGTGGACGTGTTGAAGGTCAAGCACATCATGGTGGTGGGGCACTACGGCTGCGGCGGTGTGAGCGCGGCCGTGGACGGCGAGCGGCGTGGTCTCGTAGACCACTGGCTGCATCCGATCCGCGAAGTCTGCAATGAGCATCGCCACGAACTTGCAGCTATTCCGGACAAGCGCGCCCGCCTTGATCGCCTGTGCGAACTCAACGTCATCCGGCAAGTCAGGAATGTGGCGTCCGACGTCATCGTGCGTGAGGCATGGGCACGCGGCCAGAGCCTCTGCATTCACGGGTGGGTTTATTCCCTGGCAGATGGCTTGGTGAAGGATCTCGATGTATCAGTTACCCAACCGCATGAGAGCGAGCGGCTCGGGGACCCAAGGTGCGATGGCATCTGACCTGTATTCCGCTCGATTGGAAATACGCCGTAGAACCACAGCTGTGACGAAGGCGTGGCTAAGCTGATCTTCTGACTTCCTCTCGTCCTAATCATGCGGGGAGGGCCATTGCAGTGCCAACTCCACAAAGGCACTTCGGCGAGGGCGCCATCATTCAGCGCCAGCCAACGACATAGCCGCTGTTCTACAGCGAGCCTTCAGCAAATGATGGCTGTATTTTTGATGAAAGCAAAAATTGTCAGCACCGACTAACGTTAATGTTCTCGCGGGATTTGCGTGCAGCCTCTGGTGTGAGGCTGGAGGAGCCGACACATGGTCGCTGGCGTCCCTGTCCAGGAAGTGCGTCGTGTGCAAGCGCGTGCGACTCCTCGTCCCGACGGGTTCAGGCGTCCTCCAAGTCCCGCTCGCTTCAAAGCGCACCATGGTCCTCTGAAGTCGATTCTCAGGTTGGTCTTAAGAAGAATACCTGCTGGGAAACCCTGCTATGCAGCGAATGCCGGTCGTAGGACAGAAAAGGGTGCTAGACTCCTCTACGATCACTACTCGGTACGGATAATGACTGAAGAACGATCCGTTTGCCTCGCCACATGGTCTCCAATAGAGGCAGCGCCTCGGGATGGCTCTGAAATTTTGTGCTTCACGGTGTTGGGTGATTACGAGATCGCCCATTGGCTGCCCGTAACGCAGTGTTGGGTTAGCAAGCGCGGCATTCTCGTGCAACCAAGCCATTGGGTGCGGCTGCCCGACGCGCCTGCTCCTTAGGGGCTGCTGGCTTTGAGCGCAAAAGAAGACGCGCACCTCGCCATTGAAAGCTCGTCTTGACCGCCGGGGCGCCGTTGCCAGAGGTGAGAGCGGGGCGAGGCGTTACGCGGCTCTGGCTTCGGTAAAGTCGCAGCTTCGATATTAGGCTTTGACTGTATGCTCCGCGACCAAGGCAGTTGTGGCCTAGACCGCTAACTGCCCGGACCCCCTTCACGTCGACCGGGAAACTGCGCATTCTTCGGGCTTCAGTCTAAGCCCCGTGGGTATGGCCCCGGCCCGTTGGTCCCGATAGTTGATCATGACCCCGTCTCGGCCTGCTGTCGATCCGCGAACGTTACCCAATCCATTCGCCGCGCCGCGAGTCGATGGGGCTCAATCAGCGCTGCAGCCTTCTGCCCGGAGGTATCGAACTGCTTGAGAAAGGCAATGAGGTCCTTGATGCGCTGCTCGTCCTTCAGTCCGGCATAGATCATCTTGGTGCCCGGCACCTTGGCCTTGGGATTAGTGATGTATTCGGCGAACGTCGACTCGTCCCAAGTCAGGCCGGAGTTCTTATTGGCGGGCGAGTAGTTGTAGCCTTCCACCGTGCCGGCCGTGCGGCCGATGACACCGTTCAGCACAGGGCCGACGGCATTTTTGGCATTCGGGCCAACTTGATGACAGGCCCGGCACTGGGCAAATACCTTTTCGCCTGCAGCGGCGTCCTGGCCTTGGGCGGCACCCGAACTCAAGGCCATAGCAAGAGGTACGATTAAGGCAAAGCGCATGGGAGACTCCTTGCTGCGTCCGAGCGGGGGAAAGGAAAATGAGGTGGGGCCGCGCTAGTCCGAGCAACAGCCTACGCAACGATCATGGCCTTCGAGTTTATACGCAAGACCCATCGAAGCCGCCGCATCCTGCGAGAGCCCGGATCGATGGGCGAAGGCCGTCTCGTCAATCAACTGAATTGCTTCGTCGCCTGATGAAACCATTGGCTGGATTCGTTGGACTTTGCTCGCGTTACTGCAGCGGAACTAACTTTGCTATAAGGCCCATGTGATTGCGCCGTATATCAACGGTGCGCCTTGATCGTCTCCACTCGCCTAGTGGTGGCTATCAACGACCCTTGGAAGAGTTTCGAACTGGTGGAATGGTGGCGGGGACGACAGGGTCCATTCCAGCGTCGTTGCTCCTAGGCCCCAGGGATTGTCGGCTGCTTGCTCCTTGCGCCGGAAGGCGTCGATCACGCCGTACATGAAGACGAACAGGCCGAAGAAGAAGACATAGGCCCCAATTGACGATACCAGGTTCCAGCCCGCGAACGCGTCCGGGTAATCCGCATAGCGGCGCGGCATGCCCGACAGGCCGAGGAAGTGCTGCGGGAAGAACAGCACGTTGGAGCCGATGAAGGCGATCCAGAAGTGCGCCTTGCCGATGCGTTCCGAATACACATAGCCGGTGATCTTCGGGAACCAGTAGTAGATGCCGCCAAAGATCCCAAAGACTGCACCGAGAGACAGCACGTAGTGGAAGTGAGCCACCACGTAGTAGGTGTCGTGCATGTAGCGGTCGATAGGAGCATTGGCGAGCACCACGCCAGTCACGCCGCCGACCGTGAACACGAAGATGAATCCAATGGCCCAGTACATGGCTGCCGTGAAGCGGATGGAGCCGCCCCACATGGTGCCGAGCCACGAGAACACCTTCACGCCGGTGGGCACCGCGATCACCATGGTGGCGAACACGAAGTAGGCCTGGGTCTGAAGCGAGAGGCCGACCGTGTACATGTGGTGCGCCCACACCACGCTGCCGACGACGCCGATCGCCACCATGGCGTAGGCCATGCCGAGATAGCCGAAGATCGGCTTCTTGGAGAAGGTCGAGACGATGTGGCTGATGATGCCGAAGGCCGGCAGGACCATGATGTACACTTCGGGGTGGCCGAAGAACCAGAACAGGTGCTGGTAGAGCACCGGGTCGCCACCGCCCGACGGATCGAAGAAGGTGGTGCCGAAGTTGCGGTCGGTGAGCAGCATCGTGATCGCGCCCGCAAGCACCGGAAGAGTGATCAGGAGCAGGAACGCGGTGACCAGCATGGACCAGGCAAAGAGCGGCATCTTGTGCAGCGTCATGCCCGGAGCACGCATGTTGAGGATCGTGGTGATGAAGTTGATCGCGCCCAGTATCGAGCCCGCACCAGCCAGGTGCAGGGCGAAGATGCCGAAGTCAAAGGCTGGTCCCGGGTGGCCGACGGTCGAGAGCGGCGGATAGGCGGTCCAGCCGCCGCCGAAGCCGAGCGAGCCCGGAGCCCCCTCGGAGAACAGGGACAGGATCATCAGGCAGAAGGCAGCCACGAGGAGCCAGAACGAAATGTTGTTCATCCGCGGGAACGCCATGTCGGGAGCGCCGATCATCAGCGGCACGAACCAGTTGCCGAAGCCGCCGATGAGGGTCGGCATGATGACGAAGAACACCATGATGAGGCCGTGGCCGGTCACGAAGACATTGTAGGCCTGCGGGTTGGAGAAGAACTGCAGGCCTGGCTCCTGGAGCTCCAGGCGCATGCCGATGGACAGCAAGCCGCCGATGATGCCGGCCACAAAGCCGAAGATGAGGTAGAGGGAACCGATGTCCTTGTGGTTCGTGGAATAGAACCACCGACGCCAGAACGAGGGAACGCCATGGTTCTCGGCGTGAACTACGAGCGGTTGAACTCTGCCGGGCATGAAACGACACTCTCAAGACATGACTACGTTCGAGCACCGGCATATGTCTGGCAAATAAATTTTTTTGTCGAATAAGTGCAAAAACTTTGCTGGCCCCGAGTCATCGCGGGGTTGGTGTCGAATGCATGACCAGCTCCGTGATGATGCAGAAATCTCGCACGGAAGACTCAAAAGAATTCGCTTGCCACACAGGCCCGCTAGGCAGAACTCTATTCATGTCGAAGGAGCCATGTGGCGGCTGGTGCGAACGGTAGCCCCCAACGGTTCCAGCGCGAACCGGAAGGAGACCATCATGCGAAGGGTCAGCGTAGTGCGTTCCGCCGCGATCAACACCGACGACATGAAGGTACAGTGGCAGGTTATCACCGTCTTTGCTGGGGCTGCTGCGCTGATCGGCTGGTTCATCACCATGCTTTAGCGACGTCAGGCCATGGGAGATCGGCTATGCGAAACTACAACTTGTTCTGCCGCGCAGATCGGGATGAACTCGTCTGCGCCGTTCCCGAAGATCGAGCGGTGCCATCCTTTATCACCGGCCCGACATGGGATTTCGTCGGACGGATCAAGGAGAATGTCATTGGGTCACTGAGCTTCAACCACGAAGCTGCTGAAGCAAGCGTTCAATGGAACGGCTTCTACCTCTTCCAGCTCATCAACGCTTCAGACCTCCACCGGAAGGCCCGCCAAGGCAGCGTGACAGAGATCATCGGTGCCGCGTCGGCCATGGGGATGGGTTCCCGCCAAAAGGCGCCTGGGCGCCCGTCCGAGATCCGCCTTACATCCGTCGATGTGACATTGGAGGTTGGGATGTTCCCTGATAACCGGGCGTCTTTCCTTCGCGGCCTGCTCGACAACGCTGACCTCCGTTTTGTGAGGAAATGACCATGGCCGCTACGATATACCCGCCGACCTCCCCTGATGTGGCCCACAAACGCCGGGATCTCGCCCCTGATGTCCAGGCTGCGTTCGAGGCCTTCGGACGCCAAGTGTTCGCCGATGGTGCTCTGGATACCAAGACCAAGCAGTTGATCGCCGTTGCCGTCGCGCACGTCACCCAGTGTCCCTACTGCATCGAGGGGCACACCAAGGCCGCTCAGCGCGCGGGCGCGACCGCGCCGGAACTCATGGAGGCGGTCTGGGTCGCAGCCGAGATGCGGGCCGGAGGAGCCTACGCGCATGCCGCGATCATGATCGCTTCGTTGTCCGAGGACCGGTAGGCAAAACCTGATGGGATGGTCGTAGTGCGCCATCGGCTATCAGGTGATTGGGCTTCGACTATCACCGCCGGAGACCGCCCAGGGCTTCTGAGCTTCGCACACCGGGATGGTGATCTGGCGGCGCGAACCGGCCATTTTTTATTGGTCTTGGGAGCGCTCTGATGAGCACGAAGATTCCGGACCATCATGTCAGGCTGAAGCGGGCCTATGAGCCGCCATCCGCCGATGACGGCGCTCGCATCCTCGTTGACCGCCTTTGGCCCCGCGCGATCTCCAAGGAAGCCCTCGCCCTCGACGAATGGATGAAGGACATCGCACCCAGCACCGAGTTGCGCCGCTGGTTTGGGCATGACCCTCGCCGATGGCACGAATTCTGCCGCCGGTACGCCGCCGAGGTGCATGATCATCAGAGTATGTTGGAGGAGTTGCGGGCCCGCGCCCGCAAAGGCCGGATCACCCTCGTATTCTCCGCCCGGGACGAGATGCACAATGACGCCGTCGCCCTCAGGAACCTCATCCTGCACGGCCGGGCAGACCCAGAGTCAGCCAAAGAGCAAAAAAGGTGATTTGAACCGGCAAAGCTATTCAATTGTCACATACTCTTTCCAAGCGTACGCTTTTGCTTGTCTACCGATGGCGCCGATGACCGGCACACTCTCACGAGCCTCTCGTCAGCGCGCACCCAGAGGAGGCAGGGATGCTCACCGCCGCAGATGTTATGACGACTGCCGTCATCACCGTTAAACCTGGGATGCCGATCCACGAGATCGCGAAGTTACTCTGCGACCATCATATCAGTGGCGTCCCGGTGATCGGGGATGAGCAACGGTTGCTCGGCATTGTCAGCGAGGGCGATCTGATCGGGCATGCCCAATTGGCCGGGGAGCAGCGCCGCTCCTGGTGGCAGACCTTTCTCAACGACCCTATGGTGCTGGCTCGACACTATGCCAAATCACACGGTCGCACCGCTGCCGATGTCATGACAAAAGATGTGGTGACGGTCCTGGAGACCACGTCGGTCGCCGACACAGCTCGCGCACTGGAGCAATACCGGATCAAACGCGTTCCGGTGCTACGTGACGGTAAGCTTGCTGGTATCGTGACCAGAAGCAACCTGCTTCAGGTCCTGGCGACAGCCGATGTGTCGAAGCCGATGAACGTTGCCGACCGCATCATCCGGGAGCAACTGAGCGATGAGCTCAAGGCGCAGCCGTGGGCCCATCTCCTGGCGAAGAACATCGTCGTCGAGAATGGCATCGTTCACCTGTTCGGCATTGTCCAGTCGAACGAGGAACGGCACGCGCTCCGCCTGGCTGCGGAGAACCAAGCCGGCGTGAAGGCCGTGGAGGATCATCTCTCGATGGTACAGGTCACCTCCTACGGCTTCTGAGCGCGGCAGTGGAAGCTCAACGGGCGCTCGCGGGGGGCCACAAGGTCACGCAACCATGCGAGGCTCGTCCTGCCTCACTGCTCGGAATAACGCCGCCGCTAGTCGTTGCAGGCACCCGCTGGGACGTTCAGTCAGGGCGCCCCGCGAAGGGATCGCAGTTCCTATGGTGCAGAAAGAAGGTGCCGGAAATGATCAGCCGATCGAACGGAACGCTCACCGAGACCAGAGCGGTTACGAATTCGGATCGCAGAGGCGGCGTCCCAACCCACGTGATCGTGCCTCGAAGAAGGGCCTGCAGGCGCCTCCGAAGATCGAGTGCATGACCTGAAACAATCTGGGAACCTTTCGGCCTGCCACCCATCCAATGCATTGCGCGACCCGCGTAGCCAGTCGAACCAATGGAGGATCTCATGCTTTCCCGCTTTGCCGCCGTCGCTATTGCTGCCGCGTTCGCCATGCCGGCCTTGGCCGCCGATCAGGTCGAGAAGGCCCCGCCGGCCGGCGCGTACAAGAAGGTGAGCGAGCTCGTGAAGATACCCGACTTCCTGCCGGGGCTCGGCCAGCTCTATGTCGACCCCAAGACCCTGCCGGCTGGACCATTCCTGGCCTATGACCGCGACGGGCGGCTGGTCAGCACAGTGTACATGCTGCCCATCGAGGATCTCTCCAACAAGGACAAGCGCTTCGATGATCTTGCCGCGCCCGGCGGCAAGGTCGACCACGTGGACGTCTACTTCAACGCCGGCCATCCGGGCGTCGAGAAGCCCCACGCCCACGTCGTCCTGTGGCATGTGCCCAAGGCCGACGAGACACGTGTGGCCGGGAAGTGACGGCCTCGCGCAGACAGATCTTACGGGCCGGCGGGGGTCTCCTCGCCGGTCTCGCATGGCCTCGGCCGCTGCTAGCCGATGCGCCGGTCGAGATCGGGATGCAGGGCAATGCGGACGGCTCGCAGGTCTGGTTCGATCCGATCGGCCTGCGCGTCCGGCCCGGCCAGACCGTCCGCTGGATCAACAAGGATCCGGGAAACTCCCACACGGCGACGGCGTATCATCCGAAGAACTTCGAGCGCCCCCTGCGCATCCCGGAAAGCGCACAGCCCTGGAACTCGGACTACCTGCTGCCGAACGAAAGCTTCTCGATCACGCTCACGGCGGAAGGCGTGTACGACATCTTTTGTGTCCCGCATGAGCACGCCGGCATGGTCGGACGGATTATCGTCGGTCAGCCCGATAGGCCTCCAGCCGACACCCTGTCGACACAAACTGCAGGCGGGAAACCAATCCCTGAAATCGCGCTCCGTGCTTTCCCGTCCATTGACGAGATCATGCGACGGGGCGTCATCAGGCGCGCGTAAAGGCTGCTTCCGATAACGACGGGAACCTTCGCGGCGCCTCTTCATCCAATGGTCAGCCACCGGGCCCGCCACTGGATCGAGAGCAGCCGAAGCGGATCCGCCGGACGACAAATTGGCTGGCCTACGGCCATGTCGCGCTAGGCCAGCCACACACCTGAGGACGCCATGATCCGCTCGGTTGCTTATTCAAAGGCCGTTTTTGCCGGCATGGCAGGTGCCATTGCCTGGGAGGTGGTCGCCCGCCTGCTGATCTGGGCCGGCGTGCCGTTCTTCGACCTTGTCATGACGCTCGGGACCCTGGTTCTTCCCAACGCGAGCCCAGGGGTGTCCTGGCTGGCCGGCATGTCGGTCCACCTGCTCGTCGGCGCGATCTGGGCCGTGTTCTACGCCTATTTCTTCTGGTCCGTCCTGCCGCTGCGCCCGGTCCTCCAAGGGCTCGTGTTCGCCTTCGTGCCGATGCCGCTGGCGATCTTCATCATGCATCCGCAGTTCGACCTCATGCACCCACTCGTTCAAAGCGGTCAGCTGTCCTCCTCAGGGCTGTTTGGGTTAGGCGGAGGAGCACATGAGCCGCTCTCCATCGCAGCCGGCCACCTGATCTGGGGCAGCGTGCTGGGCCTGCTCTATGTCCGCCCTGTCGGGTATGCGGCGAGCCGGCCGCCAGCCCTGAACACGCGACCTGCCAGGCCACACCTCCCTGTCAACTCGGTCCCTGCTCCAGTCGAGCACAGGTTCATGTTCGCCACCGGCATCGAGTGCAGCTATCCCACCCTGGAGGGCGGGCGATGGCGCATGGACCAGATGGCGGCCTGCGGCCATTACCGCCACTGGCGCACCGATCTTCAACTCGTGCGGGATCTCGGGCTGCGCTATCTGCGCTACGGTCCTCCCCTGCACCTCATCCATCGCGGCCCCGGCCAGTATGACTGGACCTTTATGGACGATGTCGCCGCTGAGATGCAGCGGCTCGGCATCGTGCCGATCATGGACCTGTGCCACTTCGGCCTGCCCGACTGGCTGCAGAACTTCCAGAACCCGGAGGTGCCGCAGGCGCTCGCCGACTATGCCAGAGCCTTCGTTCGACGCTATCCATGGGTGAACATCTACACCCCTGTGAACGAGATGTATGTCTGCGCCAAGCTCAGCGCGCTCGAAGGCTTGTGGAACGAGCAGTGCCGGGACGAGCGCGCCTTCGTCACGGCCGTCCGTCACCTCGCCAAGGCCAACGTGCTGATGATGCAGGCGATCGCGTCCGAGCGCCCGGATGCCGTGTTCGTCAACAGCGAGAGCGGCGAGTTCTACCAGCCCTGCTGCCCCGATCCAGAGGTCCGGCGCATCGCCGCCTTCGAGAACGAGCGGCGCTTCCTGCCGCTGGATCTTCTCTACGCCCATCCCGTGCACGAGGACATGCGGGCCTACCTCCACCAGCACGGCATGCCGGACGAGGAATACGCGTGGTTCATGCAGCAGGATGTGCGCCGGCGATCGATCCTCGGGGTCGATTATTACGAATGGAACGAGAAGCTCATCGACAGCACCGGCCATGCGCAGGCGCTGGGCGAGCTGTTCGGGTGGTACGCCATTGCTGGCCAATACTACCAGCGCTACCAGCGGCCGATGATGCACACGGAAACCAACCGCATGGATGCGCGCGAGGGACCACGCTGGCTGTGGCGGCAGTGGCACAACGTGCAGCTGATCCGACAAACCGGAGTACCGGTGGTGGGCTTCACCTGGTACTCGCTCACCGATCAGGTCGACTGGGACATCGCCCAGCGGGAGCCGCTCGGCAATGTCAATCCGGTCGGTCTATTCGATCTTAACCGGGATCCGCGAACGGTGGGCCTCGCCTATCAGCACCTCGTGCGACTCTTCGGGGCCGACCTCAGTGAGGCACCCTCCGTGGAGGCTGTGCTGGAACAAGCCTCAAAAATCATAACATGGGAAGCGAGGAGGCTCCATGCTTAGGATGCTCCAGGCCCATGGCCTTGACGCCGGGCCGACGCAACGACCCCTTCTGGCGGGCGCCATGGGAGGTGTGATCGCTGCTGTGCCCGCCCTGCTGGTCCTCGCTGGGTTCCAGGCGCTCGACGCGCCCGCAAGGGCGGCTGGCACATCGGTTGTTGTCGCAGGTCTCACCTTCATCGGCTTGATGGTTCTTGGTGGAATTCTCTACGGCGGGCTGTTCCAGCGCGCCGCCAACGACCGGCGCGGCGGCTGGCTCTTTGGGCTGGCGTTTGGATTTGTGCTCTGGATGCTTGGCTCCGTCCCTCTGCTGCAATGGTTGCCTGACGAGCCGATCCTGCGTGGCTATCCGGCTGCGGGACTGCTGTTGGCTCAACTGCTCTGGGGCCTCATTTTGGGTGTTGTGTTCCCGCCGGTCCACCGCCGGCTGCATGCAGGTCTGGACGGTCAAGCGGGCTCTGGAACAGGGATCACGGGACCGGAAGCCGTGGTGCAGACGCAAATGCTTCGTTCGCTCCCGTCACCGAGGAATGCATCGTCATGAGGGTGTTCGTCGAGCATCCGAGCCATTTCGCCCTCAAGACGATCACGAGTTGGGGCAATGATTAGTCTCCGTAAGAGTCCATCCGGGAACCTTTGTCGGGAGCCTCCATCTAACAGTCAGCTACAGGAACTCGACCATGCAAACAGCAGCGGTTGCCGCATTACGATTGGACGCCTTGGACGACGCAGCGCTGGTCGGGCTCGCCCGAGGCGGGGACGGAGTCGCGGTCCGGCTCATCATGCAGCGGCACAACCGCAGGCTTTATCGCGTCGCCCGCGGCGTCCTGCACGATGATGCCGAGGCGGAGGACGTGGTTCAGGAGGCCTATGTTCGCGCCTTCACCCACCTCGACGGCTTCCGCGGCGAGGCAAAACTCTCAACCTGGCTTACACGCATCGTGCTCAATGAAGCGCTCGGCCGGCTGCGACGGCGGCGCCTCACCGTTGGCTTGAAGGACATCGATGCCATCAACGATCAGGGGGAGGCCCGCGTGATCTATCTGCCGTCGGCCCGCCATGACAGCAATCCGGAACACGCAGCAGCCCGGGCCGAGGTGCGGCGTCTGCTCGAACGCGCCGTGGACCAGCTACCTGATCATTTCCGTGTTGTCTTCATGCTGCGCGACATCGAGGAGATGAGCGTCGAGGAGACCGCCTCGCATCTGGGTCTGCGCCCGGAGACGGTGAAGACCAGGCTTCATCGCGCCCGTCGTCTCCTGCGCGAGGCACTCAACAAAACCCTGGTATCCGCGTTAGCCGATGTTTTCCCATGCGCCGGCGCGCGTTGCGCACGGATCACTGACGCCGTGCTGGAGCGCCTCGGACTCCCAGAGCAGTCGGAGAAGTGACCATGCCGCTGCCGGGATCCCAAGCCTCACGAAGATCCAGACGGTCGGACCGGCGCAAGATTGTTGTCATCACCGGGGCTTCCGCCGGCGTCGGACGCGCAACGGCAATCGCCTTTGCTCATCGTGGCTGGCGGGTTGTCCTCATGGCGCGGGGTCGAAACGGTCTCGAAGCGGCCCGGCGGGATGTCGAAAAGGCCGGAGGCCAGGCGGTGGTGATTCCTGCCGACGTGGCGGATCCCGACGCCATTGCTGCTGCAAGCGACACGGTCGTGGCGGAATGGGGCAGCATTGACGTCTGGGTCAACAACGCCATGGTGACGGTCTATGCACCGGTCGCGGAAACCACGCCCGCGGAGTTCAAGCGCGTCACGGAGGTCACCTATCTCGGTCAAGTGCACGGCACGCTGGCAGCCCTGAGGCACATGCGCCGGCAGGGGACAGGAACCATCGTGCAGGTTGGCTCCGCCCTCGCCTACCGCTCGATCCCGCTCCAGTCAGCCTACTGCGCCGCCAAGGCGGCCGCTCGGGGCTTCACCGACTCGCTGCGCAGCGAACTGATTCACGAAGGCAGCGCCATTAGGTTGACGATGGTTCATCTGCCGGCCGTGAACACCCCACAATTCGACTGGGCGCGAAGCCGCCTGCCCCGCCGGCTTCAGCCGGTGCCGCCGATCCATGATCCCGAGGTTGCCGCGGAGGCGATTGTCCAGGCTGCGTACGAGGCGCCACGGGAACTCTGGGTCGGCAGTCCCACCATCAAAGCCATCCTGGGAACGATGGCCGCTCCCAGCCTCCTCGATTACCTGCTGGCCCGCCGCGCCTGGGACGGTCAGATGACAGATGAGCCGGCCGCGCCGAGGCCCGACAACCTGTTCGAGCCGGTCGACGACAAGGAGAGCCTCCGCGGGCGCTTCGTATCTGTGTCGAAGCCGCGCGCGCTCATCGCCTCCGCGTCGCTTGTGCGTGGCATCGTCGGAGCAGCGGTGCTGGGCACCGTTGCCGCGGCCGTCGGGCTGATGCGACGCCCTTCGAAGACAAAGGGCATCACCACTGCGAAACATCCCGCTGAGTAAGGAACGGAGAACGCCATGCGAGCCGAAAGCCCCGTACGAACCGGAAATCCCCAAAGCACTGCTAAGATCGCCGGACACCCGCTGCATCCGATGCTGATCCCCTTCCCGGTCGCCTTTCTCGTAGCCACCCTCGTGTGTGATTTGCTCTTCTGGAACACGGGCAACACGGCCTGGAGCACGGCCTCGCTCTATCTCCTGGGCGCCGCGCTCGTCATGGCGGCCCTTGCGGCCCTTGCCGGCCTGACCGACTTCATGGGTGACCGGCGGATCCGCACCCTCTCGGCGGCGTGGCATCACATGCTCGGCAACGTGGTCGTGGTCCTCCTCTCCTTGTGGAACTGGTACCGCCGCTACGAGGCCGGGGACGCGGCCGTTCTGCCGACAGGGCTCCTCATCTCGCTCGTTGTGGTTCTCCTCCTGCTCTATACCGGCTGGCGCGGGTGGGAGATGGTCTACCGCCACCGGGTCGCTGTCTCGGACCACGGATCTTGATCCGGATGCTCTACGTCACCGTGCTGCCAACCGATGGCCGCACGACGTCACCGGCCATGTGGCCTACCCTGAGGGAGCCGTAGTCTGCTGTTGTTGCGCGACGTCAAGCAACGAAAGCGATCTCAGAGAGCAAAACAATTCGTTTGATAAGAATGCCTACGTCTACCAACATCGACCCATGACGTTAGCGTGCGGCGCATCCATTGGACTGCTTCAAAGGACCAGCATGCGACAAGGCGAGTCTGCTCATGATCACACCGGTCAAAGGTTTCGAAAGGGATACTGCAACCCGAGTGATTGGAAGGCCGCAGACGGATGGTAGGAAAGGTGCACGCCGTTGCAACCAAGGATCAGCAGGATGGGAGAGCAAGGCCGTGGACGACGAGCAACTTCACCTACTGAATGAGGCTCTCCATTGGGCGCTCATCACGCTTCATTCCGCCTGGTCTGAATACCGAAGGCTTTCGCCCTCCGACGATCCCCGTATGATGACGGAGAGTAGCGAGCTCATGGCCGCCCGGCGCAACCTGTACATCGCTATGCAGACAGTTGGGGAGATCAGGCGAAGAATATCCAGCAGAAATCGGGAGATGGGGAATTACTCGGAACATATGAGGGCTGACGATGTCGTCTTACACTGACAGCGTGAGCATCACGCGTTCGGCGCAAGAAGTCTTCGAGGACCACCTGAGATTGAGAGTTGCCGGCAAGGTCGAGGAGGATCTGCGCCGCAACTACGCGGAGGACGTTGTTCTGCTTACCGTCAACTCGAATGCTCGTGGACACGACGCAATCCGAATATCCGCGCGGCGGCTCCACGATCAGCTCCCTGACGGCCGCTTTGAGTTCCTGTCGAAACAGGTGAACGGCCCGTACGCGCTGCTTATCTGGGAAGGACAGTCATCGCGCTTCAACGCAATGGAAGGAGCGGACAGCTTTGTGATCCGGGATGGAAAGATCCGGTTTCAGTCAATTCACTATAGGTTGGACAACCCCTCGCCGCTGAACTCATTGCTTTGACAGAAAACGTTGATCTGGCGATGGGAGGATCCACCGTTGATGGCGATTTATCATGGCCCCGAACGTCAATAACAGCCCTGCCTGATCAGGTTATGTGTGGTGCCGCCTTGGGCACTCTCCCTCAAGTGTGTTTGGACAATCGTGGAGTGAGAATGAACCTGACCTGGCTTACAGCCAACGCGATTCTCTCCGCTGCCGCCGACGCCGTGGTGGGGACGGACCGTGAAGGGATCATTCGCGTGTGGAATCCAGGCGCTGAGCGGATCTTCGGCCAGCGTGCCGATGAGGCGCTGGGGAGGTGGCTCGATCTCATCATCCCGGAGCGCCTCCGCGCATGCCACTGGGGGATCCACCAAGTCATGGCTACCGGAAGGCGCCATTATGATGAAGGCGATCTCCTGTCAGTGCCGGGAGTTCACAAGGATGGACGGCGTATCTCGCTGGAGTTCACCATCGTGCCACTCAAGGACGAGCACGGTCAGATGCAGGGCATCGCCGCCGTCATGCGCGACGTGACAAGCCGTTTTGAGGAGATCAGAGGCCTGAAGCAGAAGCTGGCGGACGCAACCGCGTCACTGAGCGGGCATTGATGAGACATGGCAAATGCGTTCTACACCATTGGGCACTCGACGCGCAGCATCCCAGAGTTCGTCGACCTCCTGCGCGAGGCGCACGTCCGTCTTGTGGTGGACGTCCGAACGGTCCCGCGCTCCAGGACGAACCCGCAGTTCAACCTCGAGGCCCTGCCCGAGAGCCTCGCAGCCTATCAGATCGGATACGAGCACATCGCTGAACTCGGTGGGCTCCGCGGCAAGCAGCGTCAGGTCGCACCCTCGCCCAACGCGTACTGGGAGAACGGGAGCTTCCGGAACTATGCCGATTACGCATTGAGCGACAAGTTCGGTGCCGGCTTCGCGAGGCTGTGTGAACTCGGCAGCGAGAGCGTCACGACGATCATGTGTGCCGAGGCGGTGTGGTGGCGCTGTCACCGCCGGATCATCGCCGACTATCTGCTTGCTTCCGGCCATCCCGTGTTCCACATCCTCGGACCCAGCAAGATCGTGCCGGCGTCACTCACGCCGGGAGCCCACCCGTCCAGCGACGGGATCCGCTATCCGGCTGCCGCAACCGAGTGAGCTCGAGGCAAAGGAGTTCCCATGCCCTATCCGACCTCTTTGGGGAACTTGTCACATAGCTGGAGGCGTTCATGAACACGACTGAATTTCACTGGACCTATGAAGCTGTCCAAACGCTGATTTCCCTCGTCAGGGAGGGTGCGCCCGCCTCGGTGATCAGCCTCAAGCTGAAGCGCCCGATCACCGAGGTCCGGGCCAAGATCGGTGATCTAGGGCTTACCCCTTCCGCGGAGACCTGAGCAGGCCCGGAGAGGCGCGGACCGGAACGTCCAGCATAGCCTTCTCGGCGGGTGTGAGATGCCGGACGGCGCCCCTCGGCAGATCCCCCAACCGCACTCCGCCCACATCGATGCGCACGAGGCGGAGCACGTCCGCGCCGACGGCGCCGAGCAGGCGGCGGATCTGCCGGTTTTTGCCCTCGTTCAAAGCCACTTCAAGCCATGCGTTGCGCGTGCCGGCACGGAGCAGGCTTGCCGACTTTGCCACGAGGCGCTCGCCGTCGAGCGCCATGCCCGCCTGAAGCCGCTCCAGCATGCCCTCGTCCGGCACTTTGTCGATCTGGACGTGGTAGACCTTCTCAACGTTCGACGCGGGATCCAGCACGCGCTGCGCCCAGCGCGTGTCGTTGGTCAGGAGCAGCAGGCCCTCGCTCGCCTTGTCGAGGCGGCCCACGGGCGCAAGGAACGGAAGATCAAGCCCCTCCAGGCAGTCGTAGACTGTCGCCCGCTCGTGCGGGTCGTCGCGGGTTGTGACGAGTCCGCGCGGCTTGTTGAGCATCAGGTACACCTTGCGCTCGGCCACGACCGGCTCGCTGTCGACGGTGATGTGGGCGCGCCCGGGATCGACACGGGCCGTCGCGGTGCGGACAACCCGGCCGTCGACGCACACGCGTCCCTCCATGATCAGGACCTCGGCTTGCGTGCGGGAGCAGAACCCGAGCTTCGACAGGGCGCGCGGAAGGCTGACCACAGCGCCGTTTTGACGCCGCAGCCCACCCGCGCCCCGTAATTGGGGCGGTGGTTTCATGATGGAGTCGCTCCGGCCTCAGCTCGTGAAGAACTGCTGTGTGCCGTGCGCCTCGATGGCGCCCGCAAGCCGCGAGAGCGCATGCACGTAGGCGGCGCTGCGCAAGGTGATGCCCTTGTCCCGGGCGAGCGCCCAGATGGCGTCCCCTTCCCGCTCCATCATCGTCTTCAGCCGCGCATGCACGTCCTCGACCGGCCAGTAGAAACCCTGCCGGTTCTGCACCCATTCGAAGTACGAGACCGTGACACCGCCCGCGTTCGCCAGAATATCCGGGAGAACGACAACGTTCTTGCTGGCCAGGATCTCGTCGGCCTCGGGCGTGACCGGGCCATTGGCGAGTTCGAGAACGACCCGGGCCTTTACGCGGGAGGCATTGCCCTCGTGGATCATGTCCTCCAAGGCGGCCGGAACGAGCAGCTCGCAATCGACCGAAACGAGATCGTCGGCGGGAAGAGCGGAGACCCCGTCGGTCCCGGCGAGATCTGTGACGGATCCCTGCCGTTTGGCCGCGAGCAGCTTGCCGATGTCGAGACCCGACGGGCAATGGACCGCCCCCTTCGAGTCCGAGACCGCCACGATCCTGTATCCGTCGGCCCCGAGAAGCCGCGCGATGTGCTGTCCGGCATTGCCGAAGCCCTGGATCGCAACCCGCGACCCCGGCTCCAATGCGAGTTGCCGGGCGAGGCGCTGGACGAGATAGTAGCCGCCGCGGGCGGTCGCGTCGTCACGGCCGAGCGAGCCACCGAGCGCGATGGGCTTGCCCGTGATCACCGCTGGCGTCGCCTCGCCGACGATGGAGGCGTACTCGTCGGCCATCCAGCCCATGATCATCGAGTTGGTGTACACGTCGGGCGCCGGGATGTCCCGGTCGGGCCCGATGATCTTGGCGAAGGCCTGAACCTAGGCGCGCGAGAGGCGCTCCAGTTCGGCTTTCGAGAGAGTATGGGGATCGACCTGCACGGCGCCCTTGCCGCCGCCATACGGCAGGTTCATCACGGCACATTTGAAGGTCATCCAGAAAGCGAGCGTCTCCACCTCCTCCATGGTCGAAGCGGGGTGGAAGCGGATGCCGCCCTTGGTGGGCCCGCGGGTGTCATCATAGCGGCAGCGCCAAGCCATGAAGGATTTGCGCGAGCCGTCGTCCATGCGGATCATCAGACGGACCTTCGTGGTCTCTCGCGGGTACTTCAGCTTTTCGAGAACGTCCGCGTCGAGGGCGAGGTGCCGGGCTGCTTCGTCGAGGCGTGTCAGGGCCTGGTCCAGCATGGAGACTGCATGCAATTGATCTCACTCCTGTGTTTTGGTGCGCTACGCGCGGGTTGCTGCGTGGCGCCTTAATGGCGTCTTCCGCTCCGAAGCGCAACATCCCGGAGCAGGCTGCGTCGATCCGGAACAGGCGGCGTCCGGCCGCTGTCCTCGCCGGGCCCCTCCTCCCTTCGGGTGAGCGCGTGCATCGCCCACAAGCTTGCATTCGCAGGCAATGGGGCTATCTTGTAGGTGTCATGATTAAGCTCGTGAAAAATCTCCGCTTTCTGGCGCACGCGGGGCGCCTCAAAGCAGGCAGGTAAGCCCCAGGAGCCGGCTTAACCCACTGTGGTCGCCGACGCTCCGGGGCTTCAAACCTCTCTCACGCAATCATTGAGCCATTGCATGTGCCACCAGGCACCTGTCGGTCCCTTTTGGCTGCTCACCTTCCGGGAAGGCGCTCAGCGCCTTCGGCAGCACAACTGCTTTGAGGAGATTTTCCATGAACGTGAAGCACGATCTTCCTCCGATCACTCTCGCGGCCAACGACTACAACCGCCTGATGTTTACCGCGATGATCCGACAAAAGCACAGCCGCCGCACACCTGACTTCCTGCTCGCCGAACTACGCCGCGCAGAGGTTTGTCACCCGGCGGAGCTGCCGGACGATGTCGTCTCCACGAACTGCCGCGTGATCTATCGCATCGACGACGAGCCGAAATCGCGTGCGCATCTGCTTGTTCATCCCGACGAGCTGATCTGGCCCGGCGCCGAGATCTCGGCAACCACTCCGCTTGGGACGGCGCTCCTCGGCCTGCGGGTCGGCGATCGCATGTCATTCGTGGAGGTAGATGGACAGATCCATGAGGTGTTCGTGGAGGGCATCGGCCTCAGGTTTCTCGACGACGGGCCGATGGTAACCCGCACCCCTGGCAGCATCACCTGGGCCTGAGGCAAGCAGAGGACATCATGATCAAGCAAGAAATTCTTCCGCCTCTAACGATTTCGGCGGGCGATTACGACCGCCTCGCTTTTCTCGCATCGTTCGGCTTGAACTTCCAGCAGGACCGCCCCGCAGCGGCGATGCTCGCCAACGAGTTGCTCCGAGCCACGGTCCTGTCGGCCCGAGCCGTTCCGGCGTCGGTGGCCACGATGCACTCGCGGTTGGAGTTCCGCGATGATGTCACCTGGGAAATTCGGTGCGCCACACTTGTGTACCCCGATGAGGACAACAGTGGGGCGGATCGGGTCTCCGTGCTGTCGCCGGAAGGTGCGGCGCTGATCGGCCTCGGTGAGGGGCAATCCATCACGTGGCGGACGCCGAAGGGATGGCGCAGCCTGACGCTCCTGCGCGTCCTCTACCAGCCGCATGGACGCTTCGTTGAGCCATGGAGGGAACTGTCATGATGGACCAGGAGCTTATTTCCATCGTGCTCATCCTGGCCTGCTACCTGGTCTACCGGGTGGCCATTCACTCAGGAATCCGACACCCTCCTGAGGAACGCAATGTTCGGAAGTGAATGTTCGTCGGTCGGCCCGGAACCACGTCACCATCATCATCGGCGGCAAGCAGGCCCAAGTCATCTGCGGCCGTCACTTCTCGGAACAATGACTGACGTTCACGACGAACGAGTGACCGCGGCTTGCACCATCGCACGCTGAGGCAGAAGGATGAGGTGAACAGAGCGTGTTCGGGCAGTCTGCCCAACAGGAGCATGATCAGAGCCCAGCGGGAGCCAGTGCCCCGCCGCCTTCGTGTCCCGGAGCTGGCGATGGAACGGCTGATGCGCTCGGTGGTCTGGGGCCCGTGCTGCTCGGAACAGCTGCGGGCCTTTGGGAACACTGGCCGCACTGAGCGGACGCAGAGCCTGATGCACGGAATCAAACGCTGCGGCTGTCTTCGGATGTCGGGGACGCGGGCTCCATAGGTTTTACGCGGGTACGCTGCGTTCGCCACCAGGCACGGGCGGCTGCCTTGAGATCATGCCAGTTGAGAAAGAGCGGCCAGTTCAGCCGGGGCTCGTTGTCGCTGCCGAGGTGCAGACCTACCACCCTCGGCAGTCCTGATCCGTCGATCTCACGCACGATCAGATCGATGCCGCCGAGGCCAACCCTGTCGCCGATCTCGACATGGCCGGCCAGTCTGCGCCGGATGAATTCGCCAACAGGCAAATCCGGGTCTCGCGGCGGCGGCATGTCGTAGCTCCGCGCGACAAGCCCGATGGGCTGCTGCAGATCGAGTGTGAACTGCCCGAAGAACAACGGGTCCTCGGCCGGGATGGGAGCCGGGCTCGCAAACAGCCGGTCGAGCAGCGGCATAAGGCGTGGGGCCGCGAAGATGCAAACGTAATCGCCGGACTGAATCCGCCCCGCCTCGTGAAGGCGCATGGAGTTCCCCTCCCTGATGATCAGGGAGGGGCGCGCCCACCGGGGTAAGCGCTGGCCCTGGGCGACCGGGCTGTCCGGAACAATGTGGTAGATCGCCAACTCGTGCCGCGCCGTGCCCGGCAGCTCCAACTGGATCTTCTCCAATGGCCCGAGGGCGGGCGGGACCACGACCCCAAGGCGCCGGGCAACCGGCCTGAGGGTCCACCCCTGTAGGGTCAGGGACGTCAGCACTACGAGAAACGTGACGTTGAAGAAGGTCTGCCCGTTCGGAAGCCCTCCGATGATCGGCAGAAGGGCCAGCAGGATCGACACCGCTCCGCGCAGGCCGACCCAGCCTATAAAGGCGATCTCCTGCTGGCGGAGGCGGAAGGGCAGAAGGCACAGCCACACCGCCACCGGACGGGCAAAGAACATCAGGACGACGGCAATGCCGATCCCCGGCACCACGGCTTGCGGGAACTGCGACGGGGTTGCAAACAGGCCGAGCAGCAGGAACATGACGATCTGGCAGAGCCAGGTGAGCCCGTCCATGAATCGCCGCAGCGAGGCCATGCCCCGTGCGGGCGCGTTGCCGGCGATCAGACCGGCGACGTAAACGGCGAGAAAGCCGCTGCCGCCAACCAGCCCGGTGGCAGCGAAAGTCAGAAGGGCAGCCCCAATGGTGACCACTGCATAGAGGCCCGCCTCCAGGTTGAGCCTATTGATCCCTGCAGCCATGAGGACGCCGCCTCCGGCGCCAAGTGTTAATCCAAGGCCCATCTGCTCGCCCACCTGCCAAGCAAAGCCCCATGACAGTCCCGCCGCGCCCTTGCTCGCCACCAGCAGGTCGACCAGGGCCGTCGTGAGCAGGATGGCGATAGGATCGTTCGAGCTCGATTCCACCTCAAGGATCGAGCGGACGCGGTCCCGGATGGTGACGCCGCCGACACGCAGAAGGAAGAACACCGCGGCAGCGTCGGTCGAGCCAATAATCGAGCCGAGCAGGAAACCCTCAAGGTATGAGAGACCAAACAGGAAGTGGGCGGCAATGCCAACCAGGGCGGCCGTGGCGACGACGCCGACCGTCGCAAGCAGGAGTGCGGGAGCCGCGGCGCTGCGCAGGGACTTGAGTCGTGTGTTGAAGCCGCTGTCGAACAGGATCACCGCAAGCGCCAAGCTCCCGATGAAGTATGCCGCAGAGGCGTCACTGAACTGGAGACCACCCGGGCCGTCCTCGCCGGCTAGGAGGCCGATGACAAGGAAGACGAGGAGCAAGGGCGCGCCAATCCGGAAGGCGACAAGACTGGTGATCGCCGAGATCACGATCAGCCCGGCCCCGACCAGGATCGCCAGAAACATCGCATCGAACATGGGGGCCGGACCTCTCGTTTCTATCGGGAGAACCCGACATCAGGCCGGGCAGTGACGACAAAACGATGGCGCGTCAGACGTCCTCCGTTGTTAAACGCAAAATGGCATCGAGGACGCCATCCAGGCTCGGGGACGCGGCCACCACCATGTGTCGAAAACCGGCTGGCTGGAGCGCCTCCGCCACCTTGCGGCTGATCGCGACGGCCGTCATGCGGGCGCAGGCATCCACGATGCCGGCTGCGATGACCAGGCTGCAGAACACCGCTGCCGTCCGGGCGGACAGAAACATGGCGGCATCGAACCCGTCCTGGGCGATCTTGCGCATGATCCCTGCGTTCAGGCGCTCCACTGGGACGGCGCGATAAACAACCACCCGGTCGACAGCGAATCCGGCAGGGGCAAGGCCGGCGGCAAGATCGCATGCGATGTCGCGACCGCTGACGTGGAGCAGCCGCCCCGCCTGCGGATTCGCGTGACGCCGGATGTGGGCGATGAGACTCACTGCGGTTCCGCCCGCGGCATCGACGTTCGAGAAGCCAGCAGCTTGGAGGGGCGCCGCCGTGGCTGACCCAACCGCAAAGACAGGATGGTCTCGACGAACACCGGGCATCCGGAGCAATTCCCGCGAGGCGTTGGCGGACGTAACCAGGAGCGCTGCCCTGCCCGCAAGAACACCGGGATCCCAAGGGACAGGGACGATCCTCAGCAGCGGTTCGCCAAGCCACTCGACGCCATGGGCCGTGAGAACAGCCCCAAGCTCCTCGGCTTGGCTCGCTGGGCGCGTGAGCAGAATCCGCATCAGGTCCACCTGGTGCCGGTGCCATCCGGCGGCGCGGTTCCGAAGGGCACGAAGGCTCCGAACACCCGCGGCCCGACGGCTACGACCTCGACACAGGCATCCGAGGCCTCGGCTGAACCGATCACAGGTGTCCGCTGGCCGGCACGCAGCCCAAGAAGGGACAACCCGACCGGGGTCAGGACCGACAGCTCGGCCGGCGGCCACATGCGATCGTCCGGGTGGATCAGCATGCGCTTGTCCGGCGTGTCCTCACCGCCCATCCGGTAGGTCACGAACGTATCCAGCGTCACGACGTTGTCCGGGAGCTCATCCGCAGTGCACACTTTCGCCCGGTGGAGTTCCTGCAGGAGCGGTGCAGCAAGCGGATGGCATTGCTCCGCCAGTTCCCGGGCCGTCTGCATCAGGCGGCTATGGTCATGGGTCGATACCATGACCAGGGGAAGACTCAGGACGTCACTCATTGTGGGCCTCCTTCGTCAGACAACTCGGAGTCTGGGTGTCGAGGTTCAGTTCACTCGCCGGGCCTCCGTCCACTAGAAGCGGGCGGCCTGGCGGAAGGATGGCTGTGGCCGCGATCTCGACGATGGCAGCCGGGTCGACCAGTCCCGTGACCTCCACCAGCACCATTGCCGGATAATGGCGGCCCATGATCTCGCGGTAGACCAGGCCGAGTTCCCGGAGCATGGCGCGGTAGTGATCGATGTCCAGCACGTACCAGGTCATCTGGGCGATGTGTTCAGGCGCCCCGCCCGCCTCGGCAAGGACTGTCCGGAGATTCCGCAAGGCCTGCCGGGCCTGAGGAACAAGCCCAACGGTTGTCACCCTTCCCGCATTGTCAGTGGCGATCTGCCCGCCGATGAACACGAAGGTACCCGTGCCGGCCATCGCATGCGAATAGCCCCGTGGACTCGGCCACTTGGTTGGATTGATCTCGCGCAGCGGGGTCGTCATAGGCGGTGGAACGATCGTCATGGTGTCCTCCTCTCGGGCTCCGCAGCGAGGGCGGAGCCATGATGATCCGAAATAAAGCCCAGTGATGTCCCCGGGGCGGCGCCAGATCGACAGCCGCCTGCGGGGCTCAAGTTCCTGTTTGCAGGAACTCCACCGGCATCGGATCATCGCTCCGGACGAACGGCTCGAACGAGGGAGCCAGGGTGAAAGCCGCCCGGTGCACCTCCGGTGTGTAGTAGCGCGTCTGGCCTTGCAGCGGGCCAAACCGCTCTCGCAGGACCTTGCAGGGTGGACGCAATGCATCGCGGGACCCACCGGCCGCGACGAGCGCCAGCATGCCGCCGGCATAGGTCGGGACAGGTGCCAGGTAGGGCCGTACTCCGGCAAAGGATCCAGCTAACCGTCCGCACACGTTCTCCAATTCCTCCGGCTGGAAGAACGGAGCACCACTCTGGACCGCAATCATCCCACCGGGACGAAGGCGGGTTCGGCAGGCCCTGTAGAAGGCTGCCGTAAACAACGCCTCCCCCGGTCCTATCGGATCTGTCGAGTCGATGATGATGACGTCGAACTTCTCCCGTGCTTCCTCGATGTAGCGTGTTCCGTCCATCACCAGCACGTTGGCTCGCGGGTCGGCAAAGGCCCCATTCGATACCTTGGGCAGGTATCGCCGTGACAGGTCGATCATCTCGCCGTCAAGTTCAACCAACGTGGCTCGCTCGACGGGATGCTTCAGCACCTCTTTCAGGGTGCCCCCGTCGCCACCGCCGATGATGAGCACGTTCCGCGCGGAACCATGTGCCAGCAGCGGAACGTGGGCGATCATCTCGTGGTAGATGTGGTTATCACGCTCCGTCAGCTGCACGACGCCGTCAAGCACCAGCACCTTGCCGAAGATCGCGTTCTCGAAGATCAGCACGTCCTGGAACTCGGTCCGCCAATGGTAAAGCACCTTCTCGATGGAGAGCGTCTGGGCATAGTGTTCATAAAGATTTTCCTGAAACCACGTCATAGGATCACTCCCCGCTTATGCTCGGCGAGCGTCACCATCCCAGGCAGGAAAACGCCCTTCAGAACCTCGATAGCCTTGTGAGGCTGCGCGTTCCCGCACATGAACACGTCGACGGCCGCGTACGAGATCTCGGGCCAGGTGTGGATCGAGATGTGGCTCTCCGCCAGAACCGCCACGCCGGAGATGCCGCCATTCGGCGAGAAGTGATGGAGGTCGACGTTCAACAACGTCGCGCCGGCTCGATCAGCGGCATCCCGCAACGCCTGCTCGACGACAGGCAGGTCATCCAGGTTTGAGGCGTGCCAAAGATCGACGATCAGGTGCGTTCCGGCGAAAAGAAGCCCATCACGCTGAACAAAATGGTCGAGGCGGCTGTCATCAGCTGCCTGGTGCGTTGAGGGCAGGATCGCGAGAGGTGTTATCCGCTCAGCATGACGCGAGCGGCCCTCAAAACCGTGCGCCGGCGGGCGCAGGTCAGGGGTGGCAATCACGCTGAGGCGGTTCGTGTTTTCCATTCAATTCTCCGCTGGCAGGAATTCTGCCGGTTAAAAGGCAACGGTGGACCACGCGGCCGGGGGCCGCATGGGGCATCATTCGTGTGTCGTGCACGGGGCATGTGCGTTTAAGCGGG
This sequence comes from Microvirga arvi, assembly GCF_016892765.1. Taxonomy (GTDB): domain Bacteria; phylum Pseudomonadota; class Alphaproteobacteria; order Rhizobiales; family Beijerinckiaceae; genus Microvirga; species Microvirga arvi. The sequence continues at coordinate 51,267 of NZ_JAFEMD010000024.1, read as the reverse complement.
CTGGAGCTCCGCAGCGGCTGGTTCGCGGACTTGCATCACTGTCAGACGTTTCGTGACCCCGGTGCGGGTGGTCCAATCGATCGACTTGCCGACAGGGAGCCCAATCAGGGCGGTCCCGATGGGTGTGAGCACCGAGATGCGCCCCTTCGAAATGTCGGCCTCGTTCGGGTAAACGAGTGTCACCGTCTGCACCCGCCCGGTCACGTCGTCGCGAAAATCCACCTCGCAGCCCATGCAAACGGTGTCGACGGGATGGCGGCCTGCGGCAAGGACATGTGCACGGTCGAGCTCATCCGCGAGTTCGGCTGCAACTTCGGGCATGGTGTGCGCGGCCGCGTTAGCGAGCACCGAGAGCTTCCCGTGGTCATGTGCGGTCAGGGTGATGCGGGGTTTGGCCCCACCGCTGGTTTTCTTCGTCATGTTCAGTCTCCTGTTCTGTTGTGGATGCCAGTGCAGGTTACGCTGCACTTGGTCCGTGATCGTCATCGTCGTCCGGCATTGGCGGCTCGGGGCTCCTCTCCGGCTCGCTGCGTCGCCGCGGAGTGAACCGGACAACCTTGCCATCCGGCTGATCCGTGTCGTGGCCTCCAGGATCGGATATTGGATCAGTTGGCGACTGCTGCATGGCACGGCCTCCTCTGCTTTCAGCGTGGTTCTGGGCAAGTGCTGACCTGAGCGTCCTCGCCAGAAATTCTGCCGAGGGACGCTCGGACTCGGGACGCGCTCCTTTCACCCGCAGGCTGCTTTGTCGGCGTGCTGGATGACTGGCGTTGTTCTCCGCCATGCGGAGAATGCGTTTGAAGATGAATAAAAGCATACCGCGGCACCGGGTGCGTCAGCAGCCGGCCTCACAAGATGTCTGGAGAATTAGATATCCTGGACCGCCCCGAGCTCGGGGCGCGCACGCGCGTTGAGCTCGGGGCTAATGGCCCGCGATAAGGTTGCCTGCCCGGTGCAGACCGCGATGATATTGTGCGATGCTCAACATAATACGTTAAAGGTGGTGCACATTGCCCCGTTTGTCAAATCGCCTGCAGGTGGTGTGGCGGAATGTCCGGTCCCGGGTTTGTCATCGGGCTCACGCCAGACGTCGCTTGTCAGCACCGCGTAAAGAGCCTCGGCGTCAGCGGCTGATCTGAGGCATTCAGCCACCAGCGGGTCCCGCAAGCGCCGCACCACGCAGGCCAGTGCCCGCAAATGCGTTGAGTCATCACCCTCAGGACTCAAGAGAAGGAATGCCAGATCCGACGGCATGCCATCCGGCGCGTCAAACTCCTGGGCTGGCCACAGCCGGGCAAAAACGCCCAGAGGCTGCTTGAGACCGGAGAGGAGGGCGTGCGGGATCGCGGTTCCCCGCCCGAACCCGAACGTTGAGTGCTCGCCACGAGCAGCAATCGCCTGCAGAACCGCGTAAGAATTGAGAGAAGCCTCCTCGGCCGCAACACGGCTCATCTGGGCGATCACGTGCTTTGCGCTGTGGGATCGTAGGCTTGGAATGATGCGTCCCGGCATGATCAGAGACGCCATCGTCATAGGTGCCATCGCCAATGCCGGCCTAAATCCTCAGGCCGCCTCATGCTTTCGGGAAAACAGGATTGAGATGCGATGACCCGGACGGCGCGTTGGTGCCGTCACGGGCTTACGTGCCCGTTTGAAGGAGGCCTGCTCGGTAGAGCAATCGCTGCAAGATCGTCTGTGCGGTCATGGCATGACACCAACGCGGACCTGAAAGGTAAGTTCAAGCTGGCGCCAATGGCTATCCTTAAGGGCTTCCTGAAGTGGCGGATCAAGGCTCGGAACAGGCTGCTTTCGTGAATTGCTGTCGTTCCAGCTTATGTTAAGGGTGCCATGTCGAGGCTCACGAGACCTTTCCATCCGACCGCTAGAACGGCCCACCTTCCCTCAGGCTCTTGAGCACGAGTGCAAGGCGCGCGTCCTGCGCCCGGGGTTCTCGTCCATCATCAACCCTAAGTCAGGCGTTAGACGCCGCGCTCAGATCCGTATGGCCACCAGTGTATATTCCGGGCGGAAGATCCGCTCGGCGCTGAAATGGATTTCAGGAGAAGAAAGTGTCTTTGTCAGACGTGTCCGTCATCATTTCCACGGCTGATCATGCCCGACTTCGAAGGATCGCCTCAGCTGGCATGCGGATACGACGAGTGCCGCCATCAGCGCAGTGGCTGGAGGCTGAGCTCGACCGGGCAAAGGTCGTCAGTCCCTCAAACCTGACGGAGAATGTCATCTCCATGCATTCGGTCTTTGATTTCCAGGACGGGATCACAGACCAGGTCCGACGGGCTACCCTCGTCTACCCCGGCGAAGAAGACCAGGGGATCGGCAGAATTTCCGTATTGTCGCCTCTCGGCTCCGCGTTGATCGGCCTGGCGGAAGGGCAGTCGATGCATTGGCGTGGGGCAACCGGCGAATGGTGGACGCTGCGGGTTATCCGGGTGATCGGTCACCCTGAAGCACGCCAGAAGGACGTCTCGGCCCAGCCCTGACCAAGTATTCACATCCATCTTAAATTGCTCGCCTGAACAGCAGGGCCGGAGTAAACTCCGGCCCTTCCTTGTGGTTACGCGATGGTTCTTGGTTACGCGGTGGCTCCTGCCCGGACTTCCTCGCGTACGGCACCGTCGAGACGACGCTTCCTTCTCCTAAGTTGCACCGCAACCTTTTCAAGCGCCAGGTCGAAAGCTCGATAGCAGTCGGGTGCTGACGCCTCACCGATCATGATCCGGAAGTTGCTGACCTGGATATTGATCGTACAACAATACGATTGACCCTCGCGACGGAATCCGACGCTTGCGTGCTTCAGCTCCTGGAAGTACGTCTCAGTCGTCGTTAGCAGCCTCTCTTGAACATGTTGAGGCAGCGCGTCTCCAAGATCGATCTGGAACCCGTTGATCCGGATTGGGGAGCTGAGATTGTTGCTCATCATTGGTATAGTCCTTTCGGTTGATTACGATTCGAGAATTCGGGTGACCGGCCGCTCACGGCTCTGGCCGTTGCCGGTCAATGGCATCCAGTTCTCTGTGGTGTGCTCACCGCGCCTGGGGTCGATCCCGTAGGCGCACCAGGGACATCGCACGGCAGCCCGCGGCAGATTGCGTTTGCAGGTTTTGCACACAGCTCGGCGATCATGACGATGCATGATAGATTTCCTCGATGTTGGGCTGCGACAAGGGATTACCGGTGTTGTTCCCGCCCAAATGCGTGTGTCGCGGCGACATAGGCCGCCAGGATCAGCGAAAGCGATGCGGAAAGCCCCAACACGCTCACCGATGCTGCGAAACCGAGCGTCCCGCCGAGTGTCTCCCAGAACACGAGTTGTACGATCGTCAGCGTGACGAACGTTGCGAAGATGGCAATTGACATGACTTCACCATTCAGCCGCTCCAACGAGCGTGCCGTTCCTGACGATTGGCTTGTGGCTGCGAGAGAATTCGTCCGCAGGCGGATCAATCCGCGCTGCAGCTGAAAGAGTTAATCGATGGACGAATTCTGATTTTGAGCACTCATCCCCGGACTCGACATGACGTCCGGGGCTCAGGCTCCCGTCTTCAGGCGGCCTGCACGCAAAGTAGAAATGGTGCGGAATGTGTTCATCGCACAACTAAGGTCGGCTGTAGGGTCGCCAATGTCAAGTTGAACGACTGCGTCGGAAAGCATCATTTGACAAAACAGCCGATCGGCCTAAGTTGATCCTATCATGATGTGGCTCTCAGCATATATCCGTGGCCTCTGCCACGCCGGAACTCTGATCGCAGGACACTAACCCCGTGTCCCGCCGTTTGGGCGCGTGGATCCGGGGCTCCTGAGGCTTTCCAAACAATCCGAGTGAAGAGATCCGACTGCTGATCGGCTCCGGCTTTGTCGGCCTGCCGCACCGCATTGGCGAGGGCGGGAAGCCAAATCCTTCTATGACCGTAACCTCACGATGGGTCAGCTGAGTGAGATGAGCAAAGAATCGAAAAAGAAATCGTTGAGCTATCGGGTCTCGACGCCCGAGGAGCGAGCCAGGCGTCAGGCTGAGGTCAACAAGCGCTGCGAGTATATCATGCAGCTGAAGGCACAAGGCCTTAACTACGCGACCATTGCTTGCCGGTTGGGCCTGAGCTCCAGCCAAGTCAGCAAGATCGCACGGGACTACGGCCAACGGATGCACACCTGAGGGATTGTCCTGCCCGGGAAAAGCCCTTCGGCAGCCGCCGACTGCGATATTGGAAAGGAGAGCACTGTGTCGGTTTTTTACTTCGTCCGTCGTTTGCACACAACTACCCGAGCATGCCGCCAGATGCCGAGGAATTGGCCCGGGTCCTATTCGAGCGTGCCCGTCCCGGCGATTCATTCGACGACCTCAAGCGACGAGCAGCGTTCAACCGGCAGGATGCAGGCCGGCTCAGGCATTGGATCAGCGTCGGCCAAGCGATCGCGGCGGAGGGCACCTGAGCCGACCCTAACAGCGCCCGGGCTGCCCTTCTCCGCGTGACAAACCCTGCCCGGCTTGGACTTGGGCGCTCCTCATTAGTGGAGAGTTCCTGAACAACTTATATCTAGCGGGGATAAAGATTTTTTACTTAGAATAACTTCATGCGAGCTTCGAAATAATCTCGATGCGGCCGTGGTTTCTTGAAAATTCCGAGTATCTACTTATATCTATGTCATGATGATTACACTGCGCCATTTTTCTCAATTTCGCACGGGGTGCCTCCAAGCAGGCCACTGAACCCCGAAGGCCGGCCTGCCCGCATCCGGAGGCCCGCCATTCGGGGAATGACGTTTCCTGAACAACCTCAAACACCCTGCACCCTTTCCCAAGGGTCATCGCGGCTTGCGCCCGGTCAGGTCTGTCCTGAACCCTGCATGCCGCGCCACGCGAAGGAAGAAGACATGGACGTAAACTCTCGTCGGACGCATGAGCCGCTATCCCCACATCTTCTGCTGCCTCTCGACAGCTCCCCTGCCCCGAATGGCACCAGCCGCATCACGCTCTGGCCATGGCGCTTGAGACGGGAAACTATCAGCAGCCGGCATCAGGGAGCCGATCCCAGCGGCAAGAAACACGCGGCTCAACATCCAGCCGCCGCACCCGACGCGTCACAAAGGAACGGCCGGTCGGCGCACCCCATGACCGTTGCCGATGTCATGACGCGTGACGTGATTTCCGTCTCCACAGCAACCCCGGTCAGCGAGATCGCCAGCATCCTAGCCGGCAAGAGGATCAGTTCGGTGCCGGTGGTTGGCATCGATGGGCGCCTTGTTGGCATCGTGAGCGAAACGGACCTGATTCGCCGAGCCGAGATCGGAACCGAGCGCCGTCGGTCCTGGTGGCACAAGGTATTTCCTGATGCGCAGGCGACTGCATCCGATTACGTCCGGACGCATGGCCGCAAGGCCCAGCACGTCCTGACATCGCGGATCGTCACCGCCGCCGAGCACATGACTCTCGCGGACGTCGCTGACATCATGGAGCGGCGGCGTCTCAAGCGGCTCCCCGTCGTTCGGGGGGACGTCCTCGTCGGCATCGTCAGCCGCAGTGATCTGATCAAGGCCCTGGCTCGCCACCGGCCCCGCCTGTTTGCGGAACCTCACACGGATGATGCCATCCTGCGGGACCTTATGGAGCGCGTGAAGGCGCTATCCCCCTCTCACCGGCTTATCAACATCTCGGTGCATCGAGGGAATGCGGACATTGCAGGGCTCGTGGAATCCGGGGCCGAGCGTGAGGCGATCCTCGTTGCGGCCGAGAACACGCCAGGAGTCCGCGCGATCCAGGACCGGCTGGTTCTGCGACCTCGCTCCGTTTCCTGAGTCGGGAGGGCAATCCGATGGCGCGCCTTCGCGCAATCACCATCGCAGCCATTCAGTTCGGTGGCGTGTGCATGATGCTCGGGAGTCTCGGGGCGATGACGATAGAGTCCGGGAGGGTCCTCACCGTCTACGGTGCAGCGGTTCTCGGCTTCGCTGCATGGGTTGCCAGGGAGACATATCGGGATTGCCAGGTTGAGCCCGGCAATCCCAAGCATTAAAGGACAATGCCGTGCGGCTCCTGGCCCTTCGCTTCGAGCAGCAGCCATCTCCACGGTATTCAAGTGGAGAGGATCAGTTGCCGAGCCTGTGAGACCTGACCCGGCGGGTGACATGGTCAAGGATAGCGTCGCTCTAACTGGCGATCTTGTGCCAAGGTCCGCTCAGGCCTCCTCCGCGATACCCACCAATAATGTTGCTTCAATGTGACAAGCAAATTCGTTTGTCACTCGAGGTAAGCAGGTCGATGATGATTATGGTGCGCAACGCGGGTGCTCTCCAAGGCCACATTGAATCGACCGGGACGAGCGCAGGTCATGGCCGAAGAGGCCTCACGCCGAGGGTAGGAAGAGCTTGCCTGACGAAGATTAAGTTAACGAGGGTGCTCATCTCCTTACAGGCGCCTGCATACTGATCGCCTAGTGCCTTCTCGCGCCTAAAGTGCACACCAGGGAGTTCGGGAGATCGATCATGGGAACATATAATCTGCTCGACCAGGTGAAAGCCAATCATGCAAGTTCCAGTGATCCAGATCTTGCCCAGGGTGTTGCATTCGATGATCTGGAAGACGGTGACATGCTCGCAGGTCATGTCGGGGGGGACGCTGTGGTGCTGGCGCGGCGTGGTGCTGAGGTATTCGCGATAGGCGCTGTCTGCACGCACTACGGAGCCCCTCTTACGGACGGCTTGCTCGTCGGCCATACGGTCCGCTGCCCGTGGCATCATGCTGCTTTCTGCCTGCGTACTGGCGCGGCTTTGCGCGCTCCCGCATTGAATCCTGTCTCCTGCTGGCGCGTCGAACGGCAACACAATGTCGTTTATGTTAAGGAAAAGCTCGAACGTACTGTCCGGGCGCCAGCCTTTGTTGCGCCTGGCATGCCGAAATCCGTCGTGATCGTGGGCGGCGGCGCCGCGGGCAACGCAGCCGCGGAAATGCTGCGGCGTGAGGGCTATTCTGGCCGCCTCACTATACTGAGTGCAGACAGTTCAGTTCCTTGCGACCGGCCCAATCTGTCAAAGGGCTTTCTCGCCGGCACCGCGTCGGATGCATCCAACCCCCTGCGGCCATTGAAGTTCTACGAGCGGAACGATATCGACCTGAAGTTGAATGCGCGCGTTGCCACAATTGATCCAGGCGCGAGCGCCGTGCATCTCGTGGACGGCAGCAGCCATCCATATGACGCGCTGCTCCTCGCCACCGGTGCCGAGCCGGTACGGCTTGATGTGCCGGGCGCCGACCTTTCCCACGTGCTTTATTTGCGCACATTGGCTGACAGCCGTGCCCTAGTCACCAAGACTCACAGCTCACGGCAGGCCGTGGTGATCGGCGCGAGCTTTATCGGGCTGGAGGTGGCAGCATCCCTCCGCGCGCGCGACGTTGAGGTACATGTGGTCGCGCCGGACAGGATCCCTATGGAACGTGTGCTCGGAGCCGAGGTCGGCACCTTTGTACGCAGGTTGCACGAAGACCACGGAGTGGTCTTCCACCTTGAGACGACGGTGAGGTCAATCGACGAGCAAGGCGTCACGTTGGCCAGCGGAGGAAGGCTCAATGCCGATCTCATAGTCGTAGGAATCGGTGTGAGACCGGCCCTTGCCCTAGCGGAGCAGGCAGGCCTTGCTATCGATCGAGGCGTCACGGTGGATGCGTACCTACAGACGAGCGCACCGGGCATTTTCGCGGCCGGCGATATCGCGCGCTGGCCGGATCGGCTCACGGGCGAGAACATCCGCGTCGAGCATTGGGTCGTGGCCGAGCGCCAAGGTCAGACTGCAGCGCGCAATATTCTCGGGCAGCGCGAACGCTTCGACTGCGTTCCGTTCTTCTGGACCGAACAGTATGACTTCAGTCTAGGCTATGTCGGCCATGCCAAGCGATGGGACACGGTAGACGTAGAAGGTCAGCTTGCCGCGAGGGATTGCACGATTACGTATCGGCGCAGCAACGAGAAATTGGCAGTGGCGGTCGTCCACAGGGACCTCGAAGGGGTACAGGCGGAAGTCGAGTTCGAGCAAGTGATGGCTAACCGAAGATAGCGGAAGTCCGATCTTGGGTTGGCCAGATTCGCGAAGTGACATTATTCAGGAGCCACAATGAGCAATCCGGATCAGACCGCTCTTGAGTCCGTAAGGCATCTGGAGCAAGTCCGCCTTCAAGCCATCCGCACCAATGACGCCGATGCCATGGCGCTCATACTGGATGACAAGTTCATCTATATCAGCAACAGGGGGAAAATCTTTGATAAGCAATCCTACATCACTGCTGTTCGCTCCCACGATCTTACCTACTCCATCGATCTTGACCTTACAGAAACGGATTACCGAGTTGACGGCGACTTAGTAATCCTCGTCGGGTTAATGCGTGGACACGCTCGCATCGGCTTGGAGCAGGACGTATTTCTTCACAGGAATATGCGAGTGTGGCGAGAGCGTGGCCAAATATGGAGGCTTCTAGCCTGGCAGTCGTCGGAGCTGATGCACGGGTAAATCGAATCATGAACCCGGGCCACAGACGCAGTCGGTATCGCGGTCTGACGTGCAAAGGGGTTGCAGGAAGCTGTCAAGACCTCCGCTCGCCGGTGCGATCTCTACGGGTGGAGGTTGAAAGAATGCCGCAGCAGGCCAACCCTGCTCCACTCAAGGTGCGCTGCGAAGCCCACTTCGTACCTTGAGAAGGTCTCTCAGCGCTCATGATCACAGATGGACATTGAATTCCAGTTTACGGGGCGGGCGAGGCCCTTCCGGGAACGATTAACCAAGCCGTGATCGGCACAGTTCCCGACCCTCTGGCCCACCCAGAGTTGGTTAAGAAAGCGCCCGCGGGTTGCTGTGCAGCCTGCTGAGTGTAGCTTGGAGCGCTCCATGACTTACGTCGTAACTGATACCTGCATTAGGTGTAAGTACTTGGATTGCGTGGATGTCTGCCCTGTAGACTGTTTCAATGAGGGCGAACATATGCTTGTCATTCACCCTGATGAGTGCATCGACTGCGGTGTGTGCGAGCCCGAATGCCCAGCTGAAGCTATTGTGGCTGACACGCAACCAGAACTTGAGAGCCGGCTTGAGCTAAACGCGAAGTATGCGTCCGCTTGGCCGAACATCACGATCAAGCGCGCACCTCCGAACGATGCCGAGGCGTTTGATGGCATGCCCAACAAGCTGGAGAAGTATTTCTCACCGGATCCTGGCCCGGGCGACTGACCGGTTCTCCAGGCGGCTCAAACGCCGCGATCTGGTTCTCGAACGAAAAATGCCAAGGCCTCGACGCGAAACGCGGTTGGGTAACCCGTGGTGGAGGCAATAAGGTCTAGGCTGGCCGCCCTGCAGTGACGGGGATGAGTACGAGGAAACCCGACGCTGCCCAATAGGTCTCGCAAAGCGCAAGCGCCGGCGCCCTGCCGCTGGGGACGGATCTGGCAGGTGATAACGGTGTCACTCAGCGAGCAGAGACAGCAACCATAGGCGCGAGCCAGGGGCGTTCTGCCGCCGCATGCGAGGGATTGGTGAGGTCACGAGGAGCTGAGGTCCCGGCTCGTGAATGAGCTGGCGGTCGGGGCGACCGGTGCCGATAATCGAACCCGTGCAGCTGTAGCAGCATTACCACTCGGCAAAACTTCCATCCGGATGGCGCCAGACAGGGTTACGCCAGCGGTGGCCCTGGCTGGCGCGCTCGCGGACGTAATCCTCGTTGACTTCAATTCCGAGGCCTGGGCCGTCAGGGATATTCACGTAACCGTCCTCGTAGCGGAAGACTTCAGGCTTGGCTAGATAGTCGAGCAAGTCGTTGCCATGGTTGTAGTGGATGCCGAGCGACTGCTCCTGGATCGCGGCGTTGTGGCATACGGCATCCAGCTGCAGATTGGCCGCGAGGGCAATCGGGCCCAGCGGACAGTGCAATGCCAGCGCCACGTCATGCGCCTCGGCCATCGCGGCGATCTTACGTGTTTCGGTAATCCCGCCTGCGTGGGACGGATCGGGCTGGATGATGTCCACATGACCGGCAGCCAGGATTGGCTTGAAGTCCCAGCGCGAATAGAGCCGCTCGCCCAGTGCAATCGGAATGGTGGTCGCAGCCGCAATCTCGGCAAGCGCCTCGGCATTCTCGCTCAGCACCGGCTCCTCAATAAACATGAGCTTGAGCGGCTCCAGCTCACGGATCAATGTCTTGGCCATAGAACGGTAGACGCGACCGTGGAAGTCCACCCCGATGCCCATATCAGGACCGACCGCATCGCGCACGGCGGCCACGTGGCCGACGGCGGCTGAGATCCGCGCATGGCTGTCGATCCAGCCGAGTTCGGCCGTGCCGTTCATCTTCACTGCGGTGAACCCCAGTGCAGCCCGCTCCTTGGCGGCCGCGGCGGTGTCAGCCGGCCGGTCGCCCCCGATCCAGGAGTAAACCCGCATCCGCTGGCGAACCGGACCGCCAAGAAGCTTGTGGATCGGCTGGCCCAAGGTCTTACCCTTGATGTCCCACAACGCCTGGTCAATGCCGGCGATGGCGCTCATATGCACGCCGCCGCCGCGGTAAAAACCGCCTCGATACAGCACGGTCCAGTGATCCTCGATGGGTGACGGGTCTTTGCCGACCAGGTAGTCAGCCAACTCCTCCACCATTGCCGCCACGGTGCGGGCCCGGCCTTCCAGAACCGGCTCTCCCCAGCCGCTGATCCCCGCATCCGTGTCGATCTTCAGGAACAACCACCGTGGTGGGACAAGGAAAGTGGTGAGGCCGGTGATCTTCATCGATTCACCTCGACGAGCCGTGTGACCTGTGAGAACGCACGATGCGGTAGCAACTCACCCTACGATAACTTCTTCCAAAGCATCTTCGCGTCTGTTCAGACTGCAGCACGTAGCGGAAAGTCATTCTTTGCCAAGTCAAAGTTTCCTGACCTCCCAATGGCAGTGAGGGCGAACCCTGTTGCTTCTCAACCCCGAGCAGACTGTGCTGTGCGCCCACATACGACTTACATGTCTCGCTGCGAGATAGCTCAACGCTTTCGCCGTTAGACGATATCGAACAACCTCGCGGTCGCTCTGCCCAACCACAGGGTATCCCTTTTGGAGAAGCTCTGTCTCCTCATTATGAGGATCACAGGTGCGGCCATGCTTGTCCATATATGGTCGGATATAAAGCATCCCTGCCCATCCAGCCATTGCCAGCAACTCCCCGGCCCCCACGCTCAGGTCATCACCGCTCATGTCAGAGTTCCTCGCTGTATCAGTGAGCCATCAGTATCGGGTACTCCGAGGTTGTCAGCATCTCCAAGGTGGCTCCTCCGAACACCCGCTCCCGCAGCCGGGCATGACCATAACCTCCCATGACGATCAGATCCGCGGAGACACGATGCGCCTGGTCCGCGATAACCTGGCTGATGCGCCGGTTCCGGCTCTCGGCACAAACGACCCCGACGTTGGTCCCATACCGAGCAAGATATCCCCTGACCAAGGATCCGGGATCGGAGTCGGGCTTGGGATCGACGACAAGAACAACCGTGCGAGTGGCCTTTTCGATGAAGCTCAGGCTTTCGCGCATGGCGCGTGCCGCCGCATGGCTGTCGTTCCAGGCGACGAGAACGGTTTGAGCCGCGCCCCGTGGGGGATACCCGGGCGGAAGCAGCAGAAGGGCACGTCCACTGCCGAAAAGCACGGCTTCGACGAGACGGCCCCAGGTCAATCCACCAGATTCCGGATAAGGACGCGTGGTGACGAAAAGATCGGTGCATCGCGCCTGCCTTTCGACGGCTGAGACCATGTTGTCGACGGTCTCGTCGATCCGACGTAGCTCACTTCTCTCAGCAATTCTGGCGAGTCGCTCGGCAAGGCGCCCGCAGATGGCGTCCCCCTCCTGCTGTGCCTGGCTTTGCCACTCCGAGAGCATCTGCATCATTGCAGCACCTCCATCCACCGGCGTCGCAACGGCAAGGTCAGGCAGACGGTTGGTGAAGATCGCGGTCAAGTGGACGCTCCATGTGGAGGCGATGATCTCTGCGTACGCCAGCCGGATCTCATCCTCTGCGCTCCCGTCGAGATGAACCATGATATCCTTGATCATCAGTCTCTACCTCACTGGATTAAACCTACGCACCTGACGAAGCCTGCGAGGCATCTGCGCTTGGGGCACGATCTCCTCAGGTTCAATCCGGTCGTGCCTACACACTGGCCTGTGTGGTTTTAGGCGCCTTTGCGGATATCGGGCAATCTCGGAACCTTGCTCCGCGAGAGCTGCCAGCATTGCCGCTGCAATGCTCTACTCTCTTCACGACCAAGCACTCCATTTCGCCAACGGCCTTGAGCTCACGTGACCTTTGTGCGGCAAACTGGGTCGCATTGTCATTCACGAAGAGCGTAACCTCCTGATCATTCTTCCCCGCCTTCCGGCTTATGCATGGGCCATCATCTGCTTCCCTAAACCGCCCCTGACAGAGACCGGTCAAGGCGTGAGAATGCCCTAGCCGGTCAGCATTAACCCGCCAACGACAAAGAAGAGATTGATCCAGGCCGATTTGAGGTGGCCGGCATCGAACCTTACCGTATGGGCTCTTCGGGGCGTCCGCATGCTACTTCTCCCTGAAGCCGATCCTGTTCGGAAGCACCATGTTTGGTTCGCTCCCGTCAAACCATAGAGCTGCTTGACCTGAGGTACTCTGCGCGCAACGCTTTCACCGGACAAATGAATTTGTTTGACTCTTGTGAGCAAGATCCTTGATCTGCAAGAGGTCGCGAGGCAACGAGGGATTTCGACTTGGCTCACACTTTTCTGACGATTGTGGACGAGGATAGTTTCGTGCGCGGCCGGTGGCTGGGAAGGTCGGAGCTGAGGCGAGGCCCATCGCCTGATCGAGGATGATGCAGCAAAAATTTTGATGTCATTGCTGAAACAAATTCGTTTGAGGTCATCTGTATTTGGGGTCACAGTGCAATAAGCCCACTTCAGTCTCCTTTGTCGGGGATTGCCGGGGAGGTCCCCAGATATCTTGACGACGTGGGGGAACGGCTCGTCTTGGAGGAGCCAGTTATGGATGCCGCCCTGATCGGAGTTGTCGCTGCGCATACAAGTTCTTCACGACGGGGGAGTGGTGCCGATCCGGAGCGTGCGCCAGCCTACGGGATCTTGTTCAAGACATTGCTTGTCCCAGTCGACCTTGATCACCCGGAGTTGGCGGAGCTCGCCATTGAGCTTGCCATTGCCTTAGCACACGCTTCGAACGGCACCGTGCGCCTGATCCATGTTCAATCGACACTGCCATTCTCCGCTATGGGACTCGCGCTCCCGCTTGCGAACGAAACGCAAGCAGAAGCTGAGCGGGGCCTTGAAGCGCTTGCCGCTGGCGTGTCGCTGCCCAATGGATCCATATCGAGCACGGTACGGATGGGCTCGGTTTGCAATGAGGTGCTGGACGAGGCAGAGAAGATTGGCGCCGATCTGATCATCGTCGGCTCGCATGCGCCAAACATGGCGACATATCTCTTGGGCTCCAACGCATCGACCATTGTCCGGCACTCCAAGTGCTCGGTTCTGGTGGTTCGATGATCGGACAGTTCAGGATTATTACAGCCGATTGGGCCAGACATGACTCCTACTCAAGGTGACGCGGTGCAGTCACCAACCTTCAGAATGATCCTATACCGTATTGCGCTCACGGCACTCGCGAAGGCTTCGCTTGTGCTGGTCGCCTGCATGGCGATAGGCAGCTTGAGTGGCCACGGTCTCGGACCCAGTCTGCGGGCTGCAATCCTTGCCTTCGGTCTCCTCGGGGGTGTCGCGCTAAGCCGCGGGCTCAAGGCGGAGCGGAACACGGAGCATGATCAAGCGGGCGGCCTCTATGCCTTGGCCCTTGTGAACTACTTCATCTGCTATGTCGCGCTTCTGGTTGATAGCCTCTTGGAGACGTCGGATGGCCCTTGATTGGGCAGGAGATTACATGATCCGTCGGGTGGCGCTCGCGGTTGAAGTCCGGTCGTTGTGCGGCCGTCTCATGTTTGCCGCCTCCTTTTCAGTGGAGGACTGGAAAATCTCGCTTATGCGTTCTCGCACGCGAGGACGTGACCAAGAGCAAGATTTGGCCGAAGTTGCTTGCGGTCGCCCGCGCCCGTATCAATCGCTGTTCTCAGTTGGAGGAGACGCGCGACGCGCATTCTTTGGCGGTATTTATAGTTTATGTAACGCTTCGGCCCTGCCGGTCGACCGCAGCCGCAACATCCCTTTAGCGCCCGCGCCGAAGGCGTTCATTCACGGCCGAGAGATCTTTAACCGCAGGCCGGCCGCTCGAGAAACCGCCTGGGCCGACTTCCGCCTGCCGAAGGCCCAGAAGTTAGGAAGCGACTGCAGGTACGCACCGCCAAGTGGGAGTCAGGTCGATGCATGGCAGCCGTAGCCCCGCCACAAGCCCCGAAATCGTCGACGGCGGCGAAATGGGCACTCTCATGCGCGCCTTCGACTGGGCGGCGACGCCGCTCGGACCGATCGAGAGGTGGCCGCATTCGCTTAAAACTCTTGCCGCTGCGGCCCTGGAGAGCAGGGTGCCGACCATCCTGGCGTGGGGGCCGGATCTGACGTGCATCTACAACGATGCCTACTGTTTCTTGCTCGCGTCGAAGGCAGACACATTCGGCCGCCCGCTCCGAGAGGCCTGGGCGGCTGCGATCAACATCCTTAATCCCGCCATTGACCGCGTTCTTGCTGGCGAAGCGACCTCTCTTGAGATCGCGCCATTCACATTGCTTGGTGACGTCCACTCGGAGCGGCGGTTCTTCAAGTGTCATCTCAGTCCGGTGCGCGACGACCACGGGAGGATCGCTGGACTGCTCAGTCAGGGAATTGAGGCCAGCCAGGGCTTGGCGATCCAACCGGCGCTTTGTCACGGCGATATACCCTGGCGCAGCCTCTTCGAACGCCTGCACGAGGGTGCGCTTATTGGCGAGGTGGTCCGTGATCCGGATGGCAGGATCACGGATTGGCGCTACCTTGAGGTGAACCCGGCTTGGGAGGAGTTGGTCGGCATCTCCCGTGAGGCCGCAGTCGGCCATACCCTTAGGGAGACCATTCCAGGTATAGAGGGCGAGTGGGTGGACGAGTTCGCCCACGTCGTCGAGACGGGTCAGCCGGTGACTTTTACGCGCCAAGTGGGCGTCCTGAATCGCTGGTATGAGGGGCACGCTTTCCACATCGGCGCGGAGCGGTTCGCGGTGCTCTTCCTCGAAATTACGGAGCGCCAGCAGGCTAAGACTTTGATAAGCGAGACCGAGGCTCGGCTCGCTATGGAGCGCGAGCGATTTACAGCTCTCATCAACAACCTACCGGTCGGCGTCTGCTTCATCGACCAGGACAGCAAGGCCCTTCTATCCAACCCAGCGTTCCGGCGCTTCCTTCCGGACGATCCGCTGCCGTCCCGTACACCTGACGGCGAGGAGCGCTGGGTTGCTTTGGACAACGATGGCAAGCGGCTCACGCGTGATCGATACCCGGGCATACGCGCTCTTCGTGGCGAGGAATCCGCCGGGACCGAGTTCCGCTTTCGCCCGAGCGACGGCCAGGAGATCTGGACACGTGTAAGCGGTGTCCCGGTGTGGAACTCTGAGGGGCAAGTTGGTGCGGCCCTTGTCGTCATTGTAGACATCAACGAGCAGAAGCGGGCGCAGGAGGCGCTTGAGCGCCTTAACGAGAGGCTTGAGGCCGAGGTTGCCCAGCGCACGGCAGAGCTACGGTCCAGCGAAGCCCGGCTGCGCACGATCTTCGAGACGAGCTACCAATATCAATGGTTGATGGCGCCCGACGGCACGCTTCTGGACGCCAACACCAGCTCACTTGAAGGCATCCAGTCAGCGCGCGAAGGTGTGGTCGGCAAGCCGTTCAGGGACACGCCGTGGTTCACAGCCACACCCGGAATGCCGGAAACTGTCCGCGTGGCGGTCGCAAGGGTGGCAGGTGGGGAGACGATGCGTCAGGAGATCTTCCTCAACCTGCCGAGTGGCCAACGGGCTTTCGACCTCTCCATGCGGCCTGTCCAGAATGCGGGCGGCGAAGTTGTCGCCATTGTGCCCGAAGCGGTCGATATCACAGAGCGCCGGCATGCCGAGGAGGCGTTGCGCCAATCGCAGAAGATGGAGGCTGTAGGACAGCTTACGGGTGGTGTAGCGCACGACTTCAACAACCTGCTGACGATCATCCGCTCCGCAACCGATCTCTTGCGCCGCTCGGATCTGCCGGAGGATCGGCGCCAGCGCTACATCGAAGCCATCGCTGATACGGTCGAGCGCGCCTCCAAGCTTACAGGTCAGCTCCTAGCCTTTGCCCGCCGGCAGGCGCTTAAGCCTGAGGTGTTCGATGTCGTCGAGCGCATTCGAGCAATCATCGACATGCTGCGCACCGTCTTAGGCTCGCGCATCCAGATCGTGACCGACATCGGCTACGAACGCTGCCTCGTTGAGGCCGATGCCAGCCAGTTCGAGACGGCACTGGTGAATATGGCGGTGAACGCCCGTGATGCTATGGATGGTGAGGGTATTCTTACAATCAGGGTCCAGGGCGTCATGCAGATGCCCCCGATCCGGGGGCACGGCGGCGGGGCAGGCTCCTTCATAGCAGTGTCACTGGCCGATACAGGATCAGGTATTCCGGCCGATAAGCTCGCCCGGATCTTCGAGCCGTTCTACACCACAAAGGAGGTCGGCAGGGGCACAGGGCTAGGACTCTCCCAGGTCTACGGCTTCGCCAAACAGTCGGGCGGCGACGTCGATGTTGAGACCGAACTCAGGCGTGGTACCACCTTCACCCTCTACCTGCCACAGGTCACGCACACGGCGGCAGAGGCCGCCCCCCACGTGAGAGGCGCCGTGCAGGGTGACACTGGCGGCGGGCGGAGTGTGCTCGTTGTTGAGGACAACGTCGAGGTTGGCACATTTTCGACGCAGCTCCTGCGAGATATCGGCTACGAGACAACCTGGGCCGCGAATGCTGACGAGGCGCTGAAGCTCCTGCACGAGAGAATGAACGGATTTGACGTGGTGTTCTCGGACGTGGTCATGCCGGGCATGAGCGGGGTTGAACTTGGGCAGGAGATCCGCCGCCGATTCCCATGCCTGCCGGTTGTGCTGACGAGCGGCTACAGCCACGTGCTGGCGGAAGAAGGACGGTACGGCTTCGAATTGCTGAAGAAGCCGTATGCGGTTGAGGAATTGTCACGCGTGCTCCAGAGCGTGATACAAGTGAGAAAGGGTGGAGCATAGGCCATCAGCCGTCCAGAGCGGGATGCTGCAAGTGTGCACCGGGTGGAGGGGGTGGTGATCGTTCTGCCTTCAGCGGCTCCCACAAGCCTGTCAGTTGCTGACTTGGCGATATTTTCCCAATCTACTGGGCAGCTTATCCACCTGCTTGTTCAATCTCATTGACATTTTAGTACAGTTTTTGTGCTATATGACTTATGGACATTGAACTTG
Source organism: Microvirga arvi (assembly GCF_016892765.1). Lineage (GTDB taxonomy): Bacteria > Pseudomonadota > Alphaproteobacteria > Rhizobiales > Beijerinckiaceae > Microvirga > Microvirga arvi. Next base: position 33,795 of record NZ_JAFEMD010000024.1, on the reverse strand, counting down.
CTCGGACGTTTCTTGAGATCGTTTCAACTGGGAGCTTCATACGAGCTTCGGAGCGATTGAATGTCGGTCAGACGACAGTGAGCGCGCGGATCCGCATCTTGGAACAGCAGCTCGGGCGGCAGCTTTTTGTCCGTCATAAAGGCGGAGCTTCGCTAACGCCCGCTGGCGAGCAGTTCCTGCGCCATGCCCCGATGTTCGTCCAGTTGTGGCAGCGTACGCTCCAGCAGGTCGCAGTGCCGCCCGGCCGCCGTGCGGTGCTGACCGCCGGTAGTGAGGTGAGCCTGTGGCAGCCGCTTCTGCTCAATTGGGTTCAATGGATACGCCGTTCACTACCTGATATAAGCCTCCACGTTCACGTTGATGTGCCGCAGGATCTGATCAAGCAAGTGGCATCTGGGTTAGTCGATGTCGCGATCATGTATGCGCCTCAACATCTACCAGGCCTAACAATCGATCTGCTAACCGAAGAGAAACTCGTGCTCGTAACGTCCGATCCTGATGGACGCCTTATGGACGGATTGGACTACGTGCATATGGATTGGGGGCCTGATTTTGCTCTTCATCATGGCATGAGCTTTCCCGATATTAAACCCGATCTCTTTATGGATTTTGGCCCGCTCGCGCTTAGCTATGTTCTATCCTTTGGTGGGGCCGGCTATTTCAGGATGAGCGCGGCCCAACCCTACATAGAGTCCGGACAACTCCATCTAGTCCCCGAAATGCCTCAATTCTCCTACCCAGTCTATGCGGTGCACTCTGTCAATGCGGATATGGCGATCATTGGCCCCGTCCTGGCCGGACTGCACTCCGTTACAAGGGTGAAAGCCGAACCATTCGCATCGTCCGGGTGACCAGGTAAGGGTTGAGGACATTGTTAGACCCACGACAATGTCTTAGGATTGGCGTTGTAGTATTAGCTACACAAAGCCTGGATCGGGTGACTACAGGCGTTGATCACCCTGTACCGAAATGCGACCGCGGTCACTAGCGGCCGGTTGCCCTAGATGTTTAGATTCAGCCTAAAAGGTCAGGATTCCTGTCGGAGTGAGCTCCAGTCCCTCGTGATGCTTCACGTTTTGCACCCTTGTCCGGATCCAAGTCGCGGGTTGAACAAACCACACGCTATCATTAGGTCGAGGCGCAGATCCTCCTGGCATTTTCGTCGAGAATGGGGCTCACGCCGAATACCTCGTCTAAGCCTTGTAGGACATAGTATTACGCCGCTGCTGGCAGAACGTGGGCGTGAACGTCGCCTCCTGAATGTTTCTTAGAGTCGGTCCGAGCGATTCATGAGCTTTGACAAAGCCTTGCGATCCTGCGGGTCATGAGCCGGATCATGGCGAGTTGCACGAACGCCAGCTGCGTGCGCGTGAGATTCTCAAAATCCTTGACCAGCCGGCGGCAGCGGCCGAGCCACCCGAAGGTTCTCTCGACAATCCACCGCTTCGCAACCACCACGAAGCCTTTGGCTGCATCCGAACGTTTGACAATCTCCAGAACCACCTTGCCGGTCCGTTTCGCGGCCGCGGCTGTTGCTGCGCCGCTGTAGGCGCCATCGGCAAACAGGCGCTCCAGGAACACGAACACGCGCCGCACACTCTTCAGAAGCGGCAGAAAGCCGTCCCGGTCCTGCACGTCGGCCGGTGTCACATTCAGCCCAAGCACCAGGCCCAGTGTGTCGACGATGAGGTGACGCTTCTTGCCTTTGACTTTCTTGGCCGCGTCATAGCCGATCGGATCGATATGCCTCCCCCTTTTTCCGCGCTCTTGACGCTCTGGCTGTCGACGATCGCGGCGGTGGGACTGGCCTGGCGTCCCTCAAGTTGGCGGACCTGCTGGTAGAGCGCGAAGTGCAGGCGGTCGAGCACGCCATCGCAATGCCAGCGCACGAACCAGCCGTGCACGGTGCTGCGCGGCGGCAGGTCTCTGGGCAAAGCCCGCCATTGGCAGCCTGTGCTCAAGACGTACAGAACGGCATTGAGGATCTCGCGCAAGCGCTCCGGGGCTGGACCGGACTTCGTGCGACGGCGCAGAAACGGTCGCACCAGATCCCATTCGGCATCCGTCAGGTCGCTCGGGTAGCGCAAACCTGGGCGAGCGTAGAGACCGCGGTTCTCTGGGGTCCACATGGGCGCCTCCGCAAATCGGCGCCAACCAGTGAATCACAACCCATTGCTCGGATTCAACTTTCACTCGGACAGGCTCTTAAGAATTCTAAGGGCACGCATCTCGTCCTCAGCATCCCATATTCGCACCCACAACAACAAGCCACCATGGTCGATCTGCTCTTGCAGATAATGTGCATGGTGATCACCTACCCATTTGGCCAGAACCGAGCCGATGAGACCGCCAACGCCGCCTGTCAAAGCCACCGAGGCGATTGCTGCCGCAAGAGTGCCGCCAGAAGCTACGATAGCTCCAGCTCCCACTCCCGCTCCAACATACATGAGCCCGCCAATCAACGCACCCTCAGCGCCTCCAATTGCCTCGGTCGATATGTACGCCGCTCGCGGGACTGTAGGATGATCCGCCAATGAGCTGACTTTCTCATAGTGATGTCCGAGCTTTTCCTCCACGGCGTGCTCACTGGCGAGCAGACTGAGATCCGCACGGTCAAAGCCAGAACTTAGCAATTCATCGATTGCACTTTGGAGGTCCTCGGGGCGGCGGAATATTCCAACTGCTTCGGAGACTGTACGGACGTCTTGTTGCACCGGCATTGCGATCTTCTCCCAGGATCAGCCAATCTGATCTTGATCACCAAGGCTTCATGGTTGAGGCAAGGCTGCTCCACGTTTGGCTTGAAAGCATACGATTAACTGTACTTAATACTTGACGTTGTTGCAGCGGACATTCCGATATGTCGACCCTTTCAGAATTGCCGTTGCAATGCAGATACGTTTTTGCCGACCAAGAACATGGTCAGGCTCAATCCTCGACGCACGTGACCTATGAGTAGCAAACTGGACAGCGTCAGCAATTTCGGAGAGCGCACCTCTCGACCATTAATCACCACCTCGGTGTTCATTCTTGCAGCAGCATCGGCCCTAACATGGCCCGAGCAACTCCACTGCATGGTCGGGCCAATTGGAAGCTCAAGCAGCAATAAAGTCCCGAGCCGCCAATATCAACTTACCAGCACTGAAACCGGGTGACCCCGTCTTCCGTGCAATTGTCGGCATCGAGCCTTGTTGCTCGCTCTCTCCGTGCCGTTGACATGCTGCTGCTCATTCAGCTTGACTTCCGGTCTGGTAGCTAAGCCCTTAGTGTGCTGGGTCGAACATTGCACCATTGAATGCGGAGCATTGTGCGCCCACCCTAATCACGCAGCAAATGAATTTCTTTGACTGTCGATGGCAAGATCTTTGATCTGAAAGATACCAACAGTCCTTTGGATGCAGACCTAGGTCGCAACTTCTGGGTGTCGTAGCGCGAGGCCGGGGGTGGACCGCATCCTAGAGACAGTCTCGATCACATGACGATGACCGAGGCGTCATGTGATCGACAACCCCCGTGTTTGCGCCCATCCGAATAGCGTAAGCACAAGAACGGGGATCATGGCAGGGGGTCGGACCTTCCTGCGGCGGCTTGAGGGCCAAGATACATGCTTTTGCCGGTGCCGAAGGGCGACCGGTCCGCACTGCTCTCATTACAGGTCCGGCACATGACGGTACCGCCGCGGGCGCTTCTAGCCAGCCTGAGGTCAGGCGGAGCCCAAATGTTCGACCGGTGGTCCATGGAGCGCAACTCGGCAGCGACTTCAACTCTTAGGCTCCGGCGGATTTATAGCGTTTTTGCCTGAGTGCCTCGAACGGTCAGCGGTATCCGATTCCCATCAGATAGTCCCGCATGATCGCTTCCTCACTTTCCGACTCTCTCAGGAGAACCTGGAGCATGTCCCGTGCATTAAGCACCCCCTGAGGCGGCAGATCCCGGTCCACGACTGGAATATTCTTCAAGCCTCGCTCCTTCATTCGTGCCCAGACGTCTTGAAGCTTGTCACTCGTTTGGCAACACACGACGTCTCGTGTCATCACCAATGAAGCTGCCGTTGTGCAGCCCGCTCCCTGACATCGGCTGATCTGGCTCACAACGTCCGTCTTGGTGATGACACCAGCCAGAATGCCTGTTGAACCGTGCACGACCACGAGGTCGGTCCCCGGTCGCAGAAGGCTTGCCGCCTGGATCAGCGGGGCATCATCCGCGATGGTGACGAGCCGTTTACGCGCCTCAGGCAACAATCTCTCGACGAACATGGGCCTAGTCTCCTGACTTCTGTGGGATCCGACGGGACCGATGACGCAGCCGTTCCCTCTCAGCCGCCGAAGGCGATGTGCAGCACGGCGATGATCCCGGCGGTCGCCAGCCCAAAACAGGTCAGCCGCATGATGACCAGCGCCGCGAACTTGGACCCCGCGTGCCTGTAGTCCTCAATCACGACCTGGAGGCCAAGCGCGGTGTGATGGAACAAGGCCACCAGCAGCAATACCATCATGATGGTGGTAACCGGCATTCTCAGCCAGGTGATGAAGGTGGCATGGTCGCTGCCTGTCTGCGCGATGATCGATGCCACGAACCACAGGGTCAGCGGAATCAGGGCGACGGCCAACACGCGCTCCGCCCACCAGTGCTCAACCCCCTTTTTCGCGGAGCCAAGTCCCATCGCGCGGGCCAGGGGAGAGCGCATGTGCTGCCGGTCCATGGCCCTAATCTCCTAGAAGCAGGCTGGCGATCCAGGCCAGCACGGTGAGCGCCACGCTCCCTGCCACGACCGCCCATCCCGACGCGTAGATCAACGAAAGCTCGTATCCGTATCCCATATCCCAGACCAGATGCCGGATGCCGCCGCACAGATGCAGAAAGAAGGCGAAGGTGCATCCGAACAGAACAACCTGACCGAGCCAGGAGGCAAGGGCACCCTGCACGACCGCGTAAGCCTCCGGTCCGGCTGCCGCAGCAAGCAGCCAGATCACCAGCACAACGGCACCAAGGCTCAGGACCACGCCGCTGATCCGGTTGGCAATCGACAGGACCGACGTGAGCTGCGGCCGGTAGATCTGAATGTTGGGCGAAAGCGGCCTTGGGCGCTTTGCCGGGGAAGTGGGCATCATGGCGGTCCAGCCTTCTCGCGGTGGTCAGGTTCGGCGCTCGAGCACCATCTTCTTGATCTCGGCGATGGCTTTCCCCGGGTTCAGACCCTTCGGGCAGGTCCGGGTACAGTTGAGGATGGTGTGGCACCGGTAGAGCCGAAACGGGTCCTCCAGAATGTCGAGCCGTTCGCCGGTCGCTTCGTCGCGACTGTCGGCCAGCCAGCGATAGGCCTGGAGAAGCGCGGCTGGCCCCAGAAAGCGGTCGCCATTCCACCAATGGCTCGGGCAGCCTGACGTGCAGCAGAAGCAGAGGATGCATTCGTAATAGCCATCGAGCCGGCTACGCTCTTCCGGGGATTGGGGCCGTTCTCTCTCGGGCTCCGGCGTCCTGGTCTGGAGCCAGGGCTCGATCATCGCGTACTGCGCAAAGACATGCGTCAGGTCGGGGACCAGATCCTTGATGATCCTCATGTTCGCCAAAGGATAGACGGTGGCCGGAGCGGCCATGTCGGAGATGAACCTCGTGCAGGCCAGCCAGTTCGTGCCGTCCATGGTCATGGCGCAGGACCCGCAGATGCCCTCGCGGCACGAGCGGCGAAAGGTCAGGGCCGGGTCGACCTTGTTCTTGATCCAGATGAGCGCGTCCAGAACCATCGGGCCGCAATCGTCGAGATCCACCTCGAAGGTATCGAGGCGCGGGTTACCGTCGGAGTCGGGGTCGTAGCGATAGATTTCGAATGCCTTGACGCGCACGGCCCCGGCCGGCGCTGACCACGTCTTCCCGCGCCCGATACGGGATTCCGGGCCGACGCCGAGGTTTCGCGGGACGGGAAACCGCTTGAGCAGGGTCGTGCGAGGCACCTGATCGGAGGATCCGATGATCATCATTCACCCTTTCGCCACCTCTTTGATTATGGGCTGATCATCCCAGAGTTGAAGCCCTTGAGGCTAAATGTAGCTTGGCCTGGCGCATCGCCGGTTGGAGTTAGGTGCAGAGCGACCTCGCTCGCGAGATGGTGACGCATCACTTCAAGGACAGCCTATTCCCGCGCCACACTCTAGCACCGAACATTCAGTCCTCGTTGAACCGGGAACAGTTTCTGCCCGCGACCAGTACCTGCACATCGCCTAGCTGCTGCTTGCACCTGAACCACTGCAATGACAGCTTGAATGGGAATAGTCCTCCTTGGCTGCGTCATTGTTCGTGGAACGACTGTGCCGAAACTGACAAACAGAAATCTCGCAGGGATTTCGCAAAATTATTCATTTTCCTGGTTCGGGTTGACGACTTACCCTACATTGATGAGCGCCTGCGGCACCTGACGCCGTGACTTGCAGAGTTGCCACCGTTGCTGCAGGGCAGCTTGGAGGCTATCATGAAACACCAATCAGTTAGTTGGTTGCAGAGCGCATCCGAGCTAAGGTCAACCGTGCCGCAGCCAATGACGCGTGCTGAACGGATCGAACGCTGAACCATGCTGCTGGAGGCAAATCCCGACCGGAAGATCCACACCTTATCGGAGATTGAAACGAAGAACGGGCGCCAGCGCAATGTCCTGCGTGCGGACAACTCGGCGCTGACCGTCGCGTTCGAAGATCCCGTCCTGCAGTCTGAAGGCCTCAAAAGCGACACCCTCGCCGACGCGATCACCTTCTTCGGCCTCTCGGAGTGCGACACCCATTACGTGCTGTGTTCATGCCTCAATGGACAGACGATGACAGCAGGCGCCGCGGCGTCGAAAGTGCGTGGGTTGGCCAGCGAGGGGTTCCCGCTCATCGCCACCTGCGTGATTGTTGGTGCACTTATGGCATTCCCCGTCATGGTCGCTTTGCGTTAAGGCTGGTTCCGTATCGCGCAGAGCAACAATCCGAGAGGCCCCAGGACCATCCCGCTCGAACTGTGCGGACACTCAGGGCATTGACTACTCCGTCAGCTTCGGAAGGTTTTGTGGTTCAATCCAGTTTCAAGGCTCTCACCTTCGACTGCTGAAGGAGACCCACGGGTGCGCCCTCAATGCCTAGTCCGGGTCGTGGCCATCGTCATAGGGCTTCCGGCGGATATCAAGCACCCACGCTTTGCACCTAGACATCCTTGAAGGTATCGCCGCCACCGCACCGAGCGCCGCTGGCGCTCCGTCGCCTGCCAAGGTGTGGATTCCAGCGAGCGAGTGCGGCGGCTTCGATGCGTGGTGGAGTGGACACTGGCCTAGCTCGACCGCTTTCGTCGTCTTACCATTCGCTATGAACGGCGTGAGGCCGTCCATCTTGCTTTCAACAGGCTCGGACGCGCACACATCTGCTTCAACAAATGCAACCGGTCTTATTTGGTGCTGTTAGTCGAAATAGTCATATTATCGTGATACAGATAGGTCCCAGTCTCAGAGTCGCTCACATGCTGTCCGGCAGCCTAACATCAATGTCGCCTGTCATCATGATCGGTCTTGCGCGATGATGAAGGACTTGGCGGGCAATGCGGCAAGCAGAACCCCAACCAACATTTGATCGCACTGATTATTGATCCAGGACGGACACAAACCTTCGGATGTCATGCTCCCCATCATGTCGCCGCGCCACTGCGTCCTGCTGCTTTTCCATAGGTGCCCACCTTGAATACAAGATAGCATCCGGCGATCATCAAGATCGAGAATATAGCTTGGTTAAACATTTAAGAAACTCCTTGTTTGATTGAGATTGCCGGCATTCAGATTTGTTTTGGCTCCTCTTCCATATATCATTTTGCATGGCAATATTTAAGATGCGTGAACCACCGCGTATTTACTATCTTAGTAATCTAATAATTTCCTGACTCTCTATATTGAGAGTAACCTTCTATTTTGTTTTCATGCTACTCTCCAACCAAGGTTGGATGGTGGCTTGATGCTGACATTTTACCAAGGATCAGGGCTGAGTCAGCGCCCGGTCTTACGCTGCACTCCTTAAAAATCGCTACGGCCTGCCACAGGCAAGTGACCTGGAGAACTCGCAATGCTGACATATTGCGTTGAGCGTCACTGCTTACGACGAAGGTGCTCGGCATGATGCAACCCATCAAATGGTGAGAGCCACTGTGCTTGGGATCGAATCTTGAAACTCGCCTGATGCAACCCCATATCGTAATTGCAGGGCTCCGCTGGCATTGTTCCTAGACTGCGATGCCAGACTCTCTTACCTGAGCAACACCTCGAAGCGCGTTACTCAGGTAAGAGATGACTATGACATCCTACTTACAGGCATCTTCAATCGTTGTGAGCTTCGCGGGCCGACGAGACCGTACCGGATCGGGTTGCCGCCGCTCCGTGCTGATCTCAAAGCGGCTCTCCTGGTTGATCTAAACCTGTTTTGGTAATTCTCGGCATCTCAGAAAGCGTGCAATGGATAACCCAAACACCGCACCTAACTTTCGCAATTTCGCGATAGCCGCTGCGGTCGTGTCCCTGCTGTCGATGTTCTACTTCCAAAACACGGTGAGACCGCAACCCGATCCGCTCCCCTACTCGGCGTTCATCGCGGCAGTCGACCAGGGCGAGATCCGCTCCGCCACCATCCAGGGGCAGGAGGTCATCGCCGAGCGCTCCGCTGGCGGCACCGTCACGACCTATGTTCCGCAAGGTGCTGGCCTCATCGCCCAGCTGCAGCAGAAGGGTGTCGTCATCAAGGCTGAGCCGCCGCCGCAGCCGAGCCTTCTCGTCAGCCTGTTGCTGTCGCTGCTGCCTTTCGCCCTGATGATCGGCATCGTCGTCTGGCTCTCCCGCAGGGCCATGGGCCAGCAGGGTGGCGGAGGCGGGCTCATGTCGATCGGCAAGTCCAAAGCCAAGCTGCTGCAGCCCGGAACTCCGGTCACCTTTGATGAGGTGGCGGGCATCGACGAAGCCAAGGAGGACCTGCAGGAGGTGGTGGAGTTCCTGCGCGATCCGCAGAAGTTCCAGCGTCTCGGCGGCCGCATTCCCCGCGGCGTGCTGCTCGTCGGCCCGCCCGGCACCGGCAAGACCCTCACGGCCCGCGCCGTGGCCGGCGAGGCCAACGTGCCGTTCTTCACCATCTCGGGCTCCGACTTCGTCGAGATGTTCGTCGGCGTGGGCGCCTCCCGCGTCCGCGACATGTTCGAGCAGGCCAAGAAGAACGCGCCCTGCATCATCTTCATCGACGAGATCGACGCGGTCGGCCGCCATCGCGGCGCCGGCTTAGGGGGCGGCAACGACGAGCGCGAGCAGACCCTCAACCAGCTCCTGGTCGAGATGGACGGCTTCGAGGCCAACGAGGGCGTGATCATCATCGCCGCCACCAACCGTCCCGACGTGCTCGACCCGGCGCTCCTGCGCCCGGGCCGCTTCGACCGCCAGATCGTGGTGCCCAATCCCGACGTGGTCGGCCGCGAGAAGATCCTGCGCGTCCATGTGCGCAAGGTTCCGCTGGCTCCCGACGTGGACCTGAAGATCATCGCCCGCGGCACTCCCGGCTTCTCGGGCGCGGACTTGATGAACCTCGTCAACGAGGCGGCGCTGCTCGCCGCCCGCCGCGGCAAGCGCATCGTCACGATGAAGGAGTTCGAGGATGCCAAGGACAAGGTGATGATGGGCGCCGAGCGCCGCACCCTCGTCATGACCGACGACGAGAAGCGCCTGACCGCCTATCACGAGGCCGGCCATGCCGTGGTCGCCCTCAACGTCCCGGCCACCGATCCGGTGCACAAGGCCACGATCATCCCGCGCGGCCGTGCGCTCGGCATGGTTATGCAGCTGCCGGAGCGGGACAAGCTGTCCATGAGCTACGAGCAGATGACCTCGCGTCTGGCCATCATGATGGGCGGCCGCATCGCCGAGGAGATGATCTTCGGCAAGGAGAAGGTCACGTCCGGTGCCCAGTCTGACATCGAGCAGGCTACGCGTCTGGCCCGTATGATGGTGACCAAGTGGGGCTTCTCGCCCGAACTTGGCACCGTGGCCTATGGCGAGAACCAGGACGAGGTGTTCCTCGGCATGTCCATGGGACGCACGCAGAACATCTCCGAGGCGACCTCCCAGAAGATCGACTCGGAGGTTCGCCGCCTTGTGGAGGACGGGCTCAACGATGCCCGCCGCATTCTCACCGAGAAGCAGCACGAACTCGAGGGACTGGCTCGCGGCCTTCTGGAATACGAGACTCTGTCGGGCGAGGAGATCCGTAACCTCCTCGACGGTCAGCCTCCGGTGCGGGACACCGGCGATGCGGTCACCCCGACCCGCGGTTCAGCCGTGCCCACCGCCGGCCGAGGCCGGCCCCAAGCCGTGAACGGTCGCTTGAGGCCACAGCCAGAGCACTAAGGGTTTGTATGGAGGCGTTCATAATCGCGAGCCGTTTTGGGTGCGGCATCACCGACTTCGCCTCAATCCGGCAGGCACTGACAAATGCTTAGTAGGTGAAGTGAACGCCCTGGTAGGGCTGGGCGCAGCGGCCGATCCGTTCCAACACATCAGCAAGGCCTGCATCAGCTTCCATGACATCCAAGATGACAACTGCGTCGATCTAGCATCTCAGATGTAAGGGCCCTAGATTTCGAGATGCGCCCTAATGGAACCAAGGCTTAGGCCCTTGGTCTTCCACTGTATTGGGTTCAATACAGTGGAAAGTCAATGGATCAGATTGAGCACCTACTAGATGCGTTCCGGGTCATCCCTCATGTCGTGGCCTTGGCCTTTGCCTATGTGCTCGCTTTGCCGATTGGGTGGGATCGTGAGCGGAATGAACGCAGCGCAGGCTTGCGGACCTTCCCGCTTGTGGCTGTCGCAAGCTGCGGGTTCGTTCAAGCAACGGAGGGCACCGTTGCAAGCTCGCCGGAGGCGCAGGCGCGGATCATCGAAGGCCTGATTACGGGCATTGGCTTTATTGGTGGCGGGGCCATCATCAAACAGGCCGGTGCCGTGCAGGGGACTGCAACAGCCGCAGCCTTGTGGGCGACTGGCGCAATTGGAGCTGCGGTGGGCCTGGGCAGCTATGATGTCGCCATCGTGATCACCCTGTTCACGATCTTCACATTCCGAGGCCTGTCTCCAATCAAACAGCAAAATGTGCCCGGTGACGACATTGACCCGCCATCAAACCCTAAATGAGATGATGTGGACGACGCACTCGGCTGACCCAACGGTGCATCCCACCAAGCGGAATGGCTCCGCCCACGTCCCGGCAGGGACGCCGCAGCTCGCTCAGCGACTGAACGCGATCCTCAATCGATCAAGCCGATGCTCCGGTCGAAGAAGGTGCCGGTCTTGAGCATCGCATGCACGATGACCGCCAGCTTGCGGGCAACGGCAATAGCCGCGCGCTAGAAGCCGAACCGGACGAGCTCCTTGTTCACTCATCAGGCTCAGACCTTGAATCCGCAATGCCTCGGAGACCGGCTTCGTGTGGGTCGGTCGCAAGCGCCTTGATCCTACCATTCCTGTGTAGGCTATTGTTCCGATCCCAGCAGCCGATCTTCGCCGTAATCGAACGTATGGCCTCATACTGTGAGGCGTACTCGTCCCGGTGATCGAAAACCATCCGGATTGCCCGCTTTCGGACTTCCGGTGAACAAAGGGGGTGTTCTCTTCGTCATGGCTCTGTTCTGTCAAGAGTTGGCGCCTCTGGACCTCCAAGCGGTTCACGTTGCGGGATTTGAGGGTGGCAGGATAAAAGCTTGGCACCGTATGCTTTTCGTCATGGATGGCGGCTTAGCGCTCGGCCGCGTGGCGCTAGTAGTGTTGCAGGCAGTGCGCGGTTAATACCAATCGGCGCTGATGCTCATGCATTGGCCCAGTCGTGCAGGCCGATGGACATGACATGCGCGCGGCTGAAAACCCTGAATGAGTCAGCCTTTACGCTGCTTGGTATAATTCCGCCGCGATGCGCTGGTCACCACGACGATAGGGCATCTGGATGAGATGGCTTGTGCATGATCTCCAACCTGCGTCCGACCCGCGACCGGGAGGAGCGCCATCCGAGTGCGCTGGCTGTCGTTGCAGGAGCGCTTGCGTGCGCCTTCCTGGATCGCTCAGGCGACGAGATTTTGGCGCCCTTGGCGTCGCACGGCAGCAACGGCGAAGCCAAGCAGGACAACGAGCACGCCGCCGCCCCAGGCATACCGTGCGTAGCTCAGCATCGCGGAATGGCCGCCCTCGTAGCCCGGCCAAACGACCCACAGACGCCCATCAGGGATTCCGGGCAGCGGGAAATTCGGATCTCCCGCGTGCAGCTCAAGGCGGGCCCCATCCCGAGCCGTTGTCATCACATGAATCGGAATGCCCGCAGCGACTACCTGACCGTTGGCGCTGATGTTGCCGAGGGCGAACACAGCCACATTCGACTGGACGGGCGGCAGTTCGGTCGAGCCAATGCCGCTGCGGCCATGATGCCAGACGCTGAAGCCAACACCGGACCATGTCGTGAACCGCCCTTGCGGATCAGCGACCATCGGTTCGGTCGCCCGGATGTTATAGACCGTCCCATCCGGCCCGGGAACGCTCGCTTCAATATCCACTTGGTCGTGCGGAGGCAGCGGCGTCCGATGGGTGTTCCGGTCCTCGACAGTTGCGCGAAGGGTTGCGGCGGTCGGGGGCAGATCACCCTCGTAGGGCGTGCCGGTTTCCAGGCTGCCGCGCCCGCTCGACGTAACAATTGCCCTGTGGTCATCCGGGCCCGTGTAGATGGCTGCCACGGCGCCAAGTGGGACCAAGATCGCTGCAGCGACGAGCACAGGCACCCAACCGAACCCGTCGTCATGGTGGCTTGCACCGACGCCCTGGCGCTTCCGCCACCGAAAGGCCAGCAGATAGGCCGCGACGGCAACCGCCAGAGTCAGCGGCAAAAGGACGAGGAACTCCTGCCGGTAGGAAAGCCAGTGAACGGCCGCCGGCGGAGGATTTTCCGCGAGGAGCCGAAGCGACGGGTTGGGCAGACCGATCGGCCCGAGGAAGTGGCTGTAGGTGGTGAGCACGAAGCCCAACATGATGCCGCCGCCAATCGCCGCGGCACGATCCGTACCGGCTAGCGTCCACCAGGCCAATGTGAGCGGGAAAGCGACCGCGATCCGCATCACGAACCATGTGACGCCCGGGAATTCCCCCATGGCCAGGGTTTGCGCGAGCCCGACGACAATCACCACCGCAACCGCCGTCGCGAGCGCCAGCAGTGCTTCCCGCGTCAATGAAGGACGCGACTGGCCTGCTCGATGATCCATCGCTGCGAGCCGGCGGCGCCATAGCCACAACGCAATGACATAGCCGAGGTAGTAGACCGCGAAATGAACAGGCAGCCCGGTCACCCAGGTATGCTCGAGATCGAGCCATTCTGGCTGCGAAGGCAGCCCTATGGGGGACAACGACCAGTAGTAGACGGTGAGGGCCAGGATATGGGCTGCAGTAATCAGGGCCCCTTTGACCAGCCCCATTCCGAACCAGGCGGTGCCGAGGCTGAACACGGTCGCCATGAGGAGCGTATCGGTGACCCAGTAAGTCCAGTAGGGGTCATTACCCCAAACCATCGCATGCCCGATCGCCGCATCGGCAAAGATTGCGAGCGATGCTGCCATAGCGGTGAACTTGATGACGTCGCGCACCGATTGAGGATGGGAGTTCGCGGGATTTGCTTTGGCCGGTTGCCCGTCCATCCCTTGCTTCATCAACATCGCGACGCTCCTGCTGCGTTCCGCTGGAATGCCGCCCCTGCTTCAGGCGCTGGAGACGGCGAGCCGCTGAGTCCATGCTCAGATCACAATACGCTATTATCTCATCCTAGCTGCAGGTGTCGGACGGGCAAATGAAAACAATTGCTTGAAAGCATGAGGAAACTTGCTTGGAGAGAGCAGAGCGGCACCATGATGTCTCGACGGTAACCGTTTGACAACCTGATTGTTGATGATGCTTGAGGGCTTAGCATAGGCTGCCCCGAAGCCCAGGCTCCACTCGCAAATGTTTTCATAGCTGGCCACGATCCCTCGCGCGGCCAGGATCAGTTTGACTTCGCATCGGGGTTCATGTCGTCGCCCCGACGCTCGGCCCATGGAGAAGATCCTCGGGTCCGAACTCGGCGACTTCATCCGAAAGCTCCACGAGCAGCACGGCGTACTATTTCACCTGCGGGACAGAGCGGCGCTCACCAAGGGGACGCAGGTCACGCTCGAGTGTAGCACAAAGCTCCGCGCCGCTTTCGTTGTAGCCGGAGCCGGCGTGCGGCCGCGCACGAGATTGGCTCAGATGGCGGGCATCCGGGCCGACTGCGGGATTCTGGTCAGCGAGTGCCTCGAGATAAGCGTGCCGGGCATCTTCACCACAGGTGAGATTGAACGGTGGCCGGACGCGCATACTGGTGCAGGCCTTCGGATCGAGCACTGGGTGGTTGATTATGGCCAGTGTCAGGCCGCGGCCCGCAGTATGTCTGGCTTCGACGTGCGGTTCTCGGCACCGCCCTTCTTCTGGAGCCGCCACTACGTTGCTTCAATTCAGTAAGTTGGTTATGCCGGAGCTTGGGACGCAATCCAAGTGGACGGCGGCGTCGAGGGCCGGGATTGTCTCAACCGCGACCTCCGTAGCGGCGAAGTGTCCGCGGTTGCTTCGATTGAGCGGGATGCTGAGACACTTCGGTATGAAGCTGTCATGAAAACGAGTGCGATCTCAGACATTTTAGCGCACGCGACATCTGAGCGCCTACGTCACCTGTGGGGCGGTGATAAAGGATTGAAGCTGACCAGGAGGCACCGATGGATATTGGCTCAATGGTGATTGACGCTGCAATGATCTTGCTAGCAGCGCTGAAATAAATTCGTTTGAGATCACCCATAGCGAGGTCCACACTGTAGCCACCCCTATTGACCTCCCTTGCTCGACCAGAAGGGGCAACGGAAAGACTTGTCGACGCCATAGCAGAGTGGCTTTTCAGGAGGAGCCGAGCATGGGTCTAAATCAAAGTGAAAATCTCTCCGGACATAGTGCTGCTTCGAGCGCGACCAGCGCCAATCCGGAGTTCTCCCTTGCCTACGGGCTCCCGTTTAGAACAGTGCTTGTTCCAGTCGATCTGACCCACCCGGAAACGGCAGAGTTGACAATCGAGCTTGCCACTGCCGTGGCACATGCAGCAGGAGGTACCGTCCATCTGATCTACGTTCTCCCGGCCCTGCCACTCTCCGCTATGGGGTCTGATCTTCCACTTGCACTGGCAGATGAGGTCCAGAGAGAGGCAGAGCAAGAACTTGCGATACTCGCCGCCACCACTCATTTGCCCGATGAAGCACTTTCGATCTCGGTCCATGCTGGATCTGTGTGTGACGAGGTTTTGAGGGAGGCTGAGAAGATCGGAGCCGATTTGATCATTGTTGGCTCACACAGGCCGAGCATGGCGTCCTATCTACTAGGCTCGAATGCAGGGCCAATCGTCCGCCACTCCAAATGTTCGGTTCTTGTGATGCGCTGACCGCAAGTTGTCGGCACGGCTGCGCGATGGGACAAGCATGACACCCACTCACGATCAGGCAAAAGCTACACCCACGTTCCGGGAAATCTTATGCAGGGTTACTCTCGAAGGATTGGCGCGATTTGTACTCGTGCTACTCGCATGCATGATCATGAGTGCGGCAACTGGCCAGGACCTCAGGCTCAGTTTTCAAGCAGCGGTCCTGGCCTTTAGTCTCCTTGGTGCGATAGCCTTGGAGCGTGGGCGCAGGGCTGAGCGGACCAGGATGTATGGACAGGCCGTCAACCTCTATGCCGCCGCTCTCTTGAACTACTTCATCTGCTATGCGTCGATCCTGGCTGAAAATCTGGCGAGCTTGAGCGGCCATTGACTGCCCCATGCGTGAGCTGCCCGGCAGATTACGATGTATCCCTGAGCGTGCGGGCGTCGTAGGTATCGCCCTAGCCGGTCATCAAACGGCCCCAGTCCTGTGCTCTCCCCGAACCTGACGGGATAGCCGGCGACCTCAAAGCCTCCTCGGCCGTCCCACACGCGTGAGCGGAGGGCATTTTTCATCGAGCTTAGCGCGCTGCTGTTCCCAGATTACTGCAGAATGTCGGCCATCGATTGATAGAGAACCTGTAGAAGATACCTTACCACACACAGGCGCAGAAAACTCACGAAACAGGCTTGTAGCACCCGAGGACACCGGATTTCTGGAGGTGCCCGCCGGGCTTGAACGGGGAACCCGCTCTAAAATCCGCCAGTGGCAGGACCCGACGTTCCCTCTCGCCCATATGCTCCCGGTGACGGTGTCGAAACCGTTAATTCACCAGCGGGATCACGTTGTACCGGCTCCTCGGGCAGGACTCGATCGCGTCGGAAATTTTTGCTCAATGGCTTGCCTGTTCTCGGGCGGTTCGTCAGAACATAGACGTGAACCAGCAGCTTGCTCCGTTGACGTTCAGTGTCGGATTGAGCCGAACCAATTGCATCCTGAAGGAGGTCTCGTGCTCCCGCGCGCCGCGCGCACGCGACGCATCGGAATGCGGCTGCCGAGCTTGGCCGCCCATCGTGCCCAAGCAGACCGCGTCCATACCGGAATGGCCGGTTCCGAACTTGTCGCTGCGGCGTAGAACGGGACCTGGTTCAATACTGTACGACAGGTCTATCCCGCCTTATACAAGGGCTCGAGGACAAGGCATGAAGTGGAGCAATCTTACCTGTTCATCGCCACAGCTGTACAAGCACAAGAGCCCACAACGCCATGATGGCCAGAGACGATAAAGTCAGGACAATGGTCAAGGCACTTGGAAGATTCATTTGGGGTGTTCCACATGATCAGCCCACCTTCACCAAATTAAGAGGGGCTATTTTAAGTACAATTTGTCCTAGTGTACGGTTTCGGCAGCTCAAGCAGCATCCAGGCAGGCAGAACGATTGTAAAATGGGTGGTTACAGAGAATTGTAGTCTTTGGTGCGATTGCACAAGTGATAACATTGATGAATGGATTGCTCATGTCGGGAACGTCGCAGCCTGACAGCCCCTCTCCGCAGCAGCCTGATATTCCCGCCCCACTGCCCGAACTCCCATCTCTTCAACCTCCCGGGCTTCCTGAGAACGAAGAATCCACTGAAGAGGCTCCAAGACCTCAGGATGTGCCATTCGTCCCACCGCTGGGCGCCCGATAGTTGACCTGGGTTGAACCCGACCCGCTTGCCTCAGTGAGCGCTGGGCATGTGTCCTGCTGGATCTAACGGAGTGGCTCTTCGGACAACGACGCGATCATAATTGCGGCATGCGCGTAGGCTCCTCCGGCCCGCATCTCGGCTGCGACCCAGACCGCCTCCATGAGTTCCTGCGCGGTCGCACCCGCGCGCTGAGCGGCCTTGGTGTGTCCCTCGATGCAGTAAGGACACTGGGTGACGTGCGCGATGGCAACGGCGATCAACTGCTTGGTCTTGGTATCCAGAGCACCATCGGCGAATACCTGGCGTCCGAAGGCCTCGAACGCGGCTTGGACATCGGGGGCGAGATCCCGACGTTTGTGGGCCACCTCAGGGGAGGTCGGCGGGTATATCGTAGCGGCCATGGTCATTTCCTCACGAGACGGAGGTCAGCGTTGTCGAGTTGGCCGTGAAGGAAAGACGCCCGTTTATCAGGGAACGTCCCAACCTCCAATGTCACATCGACGGATGTAAGGCGGATCTCGGACGGGCGCCCAGGCGCCTTTTGGCGGGGATCTATGCCCATGGCCGACGCGTCACCGATGATCTCTGCCACGCTGCCTTGGCAGGCCTTCCGATGGAGGTCTGAAGCGTTGATCAGCTGGAAGAGGTAGAAGCCGTTCCATCGAACGCTTGCTTCAGCAGCTTCGTGGTTGAAGCTCAGTGACCCAATGACATTCTCTTTGACCTGTCCGACGAAATCCGACGTCGGGCCAGTGATAAAGGATGGCACCGCTCGATCTTCGGGAACGGCGCAGACGAGTTCATCCCGATCTGCGCGGCAGAACAAGTTGTAGTTTCGCATAGCCGTTCTCCCATGGCCTGACGTCGCTAAAGCGTGGTGATGAACCAGCCGATCAGCGCAGCAGCCCCAGCAAAGACGGTGATAACCTGCCACTGTACCTTCATGTCACCGGTTCTAATCGCGGCGGAGCGCGCTACACTGACCTTTCGCATGATGGTCTCCTTCCGGTTCGCGCCGGAACCCTGGGAGGGCTACCGCTCGCACCAGCCGCCACATGGCTCCTTCGACGTTGATAGAGTTCTGCGCAGCGGGCCTGTGTGACAAGCGAATTCTTTTGCGTTTTCCGTGCGGGATTTCTGCATCATCACGGAGCTGGTCATGCGTTCGACACCGACCCCGCGATAACTCAGGGGCGCAATCTCCCGATCGGCAATCCGGTCGCAGCACCACCGATCTTAGAATCGCAGGCGCCTGACGGGCGGGGTTACGGCGATCCTGAAGGATGCTATGGGATGCGAATTCATCGGCTCCCGTGCCTTTTCGAGTGAGATGAATTGCACGGTCGCCGACATTGAGGCCGAGCTTCTCGGCGCAGCCGTGCCGCACGCGGTGGCTGAGCATAGGCCCCAGGATAAGGCGGAGCTGTGCTATCAGCTCCGGGGCGCTATCCGGGACGGGATGCCACCAACCCTGGACAGACTTCTCGTTCAGCTCCGCGGATGTATCCACCGGATCTTGATGCCCTGCTGCAAAGGTTGCTGTCCACCCTCGCCGGCATGAAATTGCGCATGAAAGGGAGGACGCAATGTTCAGAAGCGGCACTGCGGAGGAGTGGCTCAAGCAGACCGGAACCGCAGGCTTGGGGGGAGCACCACCGGGGCAGCGTGTGCCTTTCGTCAGGCAGCTGAGCGGCTGAGCACGAGGATGAACCCGATGCCTTTCGTTCGTATGTCTCTCCTCAAGCGCAAGAGTCCAGACTACCTGCGCGAACTGTCCGACAACGTGCACCACGCCCTCGTCGAATCCTTCGACGTCCCAGCCGATGATCGCTTTCAGGTCATCCATCAGCACGAACCCGGTGAACGGATCTTCGACCCGATCTATCTCGGCGGCCCCCGGTCGGACGATTTCGTGCTGATCGCCATCACGGCTCGAAAACTGCGGGCCGCCGAGGTCAAGAAAGCCTTCTATAAGCGCGTAGTTGAACGGCTCGGGCAGTCGCCGGGATCCGTCCAGGAGACGTGATGATCGTCATCAACACAACCTCCGCGGAAGACTGGTCCTTCAGCAGGGGCAAGATAGCGTCAGCGGGCACCGCATGGGCTCGGCCTGCGATGAACAACGCATCCAATCCCGGACAGATGACGATCCGCCGTTCCGGAGAGAAGCTGACCCGTTCGCCTGCCGGTGTGTCCACAGCCCCGATGCAGATCGAGTCATTGCTGGATGGCAGCCACGATGGCGAGAACACGGCGATGTGCGCGATGCTCGATCCCGGCACCATCACCAAGTGGCATGCGCATCCACACGGCCAACTCCTGTATGTCCTGTCCGGAACCGGCCGCGCCCAGTCGGATGGCGGTCCGATCATCACCCTCCATCCGGGCGTCTCCGTCTGGTTCGCCTCGGGCGAGCGCCATTGGCACGGGGCGGCTCTTGACGACTCCTTCAGCTACATCAGCTTTCAGGCCGTGCAGGACAGCCGGGCCGTCGATTGGTTCGAGCCCGTGGAGATGCGGCCATGATCGCGATGCAGTACAGCCTCTCCCTTCCCGCCGACTACGACATGGGGATCATTGATCGTCGTATCCGGGACAAGGGGTCCCTGCTCGGCGAGTTTCCGAACCTGAAGTTCAAGGCGTACCTCAGGGCCGCCAAGGGCGATCTGGGGAGCCACGAGAACCTCTACGCTCCGTTCTATGTCTGGGACAAGGCCGATGGTGCCAGTGACTTCCTATGCGGCCCCGGCTTCCAGACCCTTGCCAATGACTTTGGTTGGCCGAGTGTCAGGACCTGGATCGTGTGGCAGGCGTGCGTCGATCCGGCTTTTAGGCAGGCGAAGTTCGCCACGCGCGACATCTTTCCGATCGAACCACATGCGCGGCTCGACCAGGTCCAAAGGCGCGAGGTCGACGAGGCGATGAATGCAGTCAGTAGCCGCAACGCCTTTGCCTCGGTCGCAGGTTTTGAGCCCACGACCTGGACGCGGATCCGGTTCAGGCTTTGGACCACATTGCCAGAATCGCTGCCGGCCTCCGGCGTTCAGGCCTGCCGAGTGGGACACGTTTCGGCCGGTGAGAACAATTGAGGCGAGCAGTGGAAGGTAGATCTGAACTCTTGCAGGTGCCGGTCCCAGGCCCGCAGGCTTATCGCCGCTCCACAACGACTTACTCACCCTCGATGACAAGACCACGGCGTGGGCGCCGCCCCGCCTGACGCAGCCCGCGCCTGACGTACAGATGGAGGGCGAGGCCCACAACCAGAGCCAAGGGCAACAACAAGATCATCGCCGACACCGCAACGAAGAGGACAACCACCCCAACCGAGACCAAGATGGTCAGCCGGGCAACAGCACTCCAGAAGCGATGTGCCCCCCGGGCATCCCTGAGATCCCTGAACGAAGCCCACATTGTAGCTTTCCTCCTCCTGCGAGATGCATGCCTTAAGGCAGGGTGGAGCGAGACACTATCATCCACGCCATGAGGCAGGGATGATCGGCGTATTACGATTCCGTCATGTCGCCTGGTTGTCCATTGTCATTGGCCTTGGCTGTGACCATGTCCCGCAAGTCATGAATGATCTTGCAATCGCCACCGAGACATCGAGCGCTCCCATCCGAACGGCCCCGGGCGGCGCCATACGTCGCGTGGGGGTCGAAATCGAGTTCATGGGGCCGAGCGCGCGCGTCGCTGCCGGCGTCATTGCCGGCGCTCTTGGTGGCTCCATCGATGCGGAAGACGCTCACGCCTTCAGGATCAGCGGCACCCGTCTCGGTGACATGAGGATCGAGACGGACCTCCGTTACGTGCATCCCCAACGACATCCAAACCTCGGGCTGAGGCTGGGCCACCGGGCGGCCGCATGGCTTGGCGCGGTGGTGTCCCCGTTCGTGCCCCGGGAACTCGTCACAGCACCGTTGCCCATTGATCGGCTGCCGGAGCTGGATGGGCTCGTTGACATCCTGCGGGACGCTGGAGCGCACGGAAGAGGAGCGGTGCTCCTGGACTCGCTCGGCCTCCATTTTAACATCGATCCACCGCGTCTCGATGCGGCAACGATTGCTGCTTTCCTGAAAGCCTTCCTCATCGTGAGCGAACGCCTCCGGCGGGACATCGCACAGGGACGCAGGCGGCTCGCGCATGCTCTCCCGCCCGATTACCCGCAGGACTACGTCAGACAGGTGCTTGCTCCTGACTACTGGCCCGACCTGCCCGATCTGACCATGGATTACCTGGCCGCAAACCCGACCCGGGACCGGGCTCTCGATCTTCTGCCGCTCCTTGCCTACCTGGATGATGAACGAATCCGCTCCGTGCTGCCGCACGAGAAGATCGGTGCCCGTCCGGCCTTCCACTATCGCCTCCCGCAAGTGCACCTGAGTGATCCTGACTGGAGCATCATGCCGGACTGGCATCGCTGGCTTGTCGTGGAGGGGCTCGCGTCCGACTTGGAGAAACTGTGCGCGATAGGAAGAGCCATGTCGGCGTGCCACTAGATTTGTTGATTCCATCGCAGCAACATTATCACGCAACCCTGAAAGACCGCTGGCCGTTCCGGTATCTCTAGCAGGTGGAGATTCGGGTGCAACGGGCGGAGCTGGGGTTAGGATCCAGGCAGACGAAAATTCCCTAGGTGTAGCGGAAACGCCGCTTGTGTGGTGGCCTGCCAACAAATGGATTGATGAAGGATGCGACATGGCAGGAACGTCAAGACCAGTGAGGAGCTCGACATTCCTGGTCCTTTGCCCGAGCTTCCGGAACTTGATCCCGTCCCATAGGATGGGAGCCCTGCAGACCACAAGGGTCCGTCACCGGACGATGTACCTTTCGTGCCACCGCCGGGCACCCAGTAAGAGCAACAGCATCCGGATCGTTGAGGAACTCATTCCCCTATGGAGGTCCTCCGACCCGATCTACGACCGGCGTCGGACAAGAATGCCTCATTGTCGACCGCGTGGACACCCGGGCAAGGTGTAGACAAGTGCAGAGCTCCGGCACTGGCTCATTCTGTGGCTCCAAGACCATTGGCTTGGTACGAGAGCGTACCTTAGATCACGCTTCCTCGAACCCTGTGCTATGTTCGTTGTTCCTCCAGTGTACTGACGCAGGTGAACACTCAAAGGTCGACACGTCCAGTTAGCTCCAGCAGGCCGAGCTCTCTCGAGCACAAGCTCACAAGCGAGGCACGATGCCTTTACAAACATTCGCTTGATACTCAGGATCGAGCGGGAGCGGCAAACGCTCATTATTTCTCGATTGTGCCGAGGTCGACATGTCAGCGCGCCTCCCTGATGCTAGCAAGCACATCTATCACACATGTTTTCAAGAAGCCCTCGACCGCCTCCAGGCGGAGCGCCGCTATCGCGTCTTCGCCGATATCGAGCGCCTGGCCGGGCGTTATCCCCAGGCGCTCTGGCACTCCCCGGAGGGCCCGCGCCCCATCACGGTCTGGTGCTCCAACGACTATCTCGGCATGGGCCAGAACCGGGACGTGACCCGCGCCATGGTCGAGACGGCCTGGCGCCTCGGCACCGGGGCCGGCGGCACCCGCAACATCTCGGGCAACAGCCACACCATCGTCGAGCTGGAGGCGGAGCTGGCCGACCTGCACGGCAAGGAAGCCGCCCTGGTCTTCACCTCGGGCTATGTGTCGAACCAGACCGGCATCTCCACGCTCGCCCGGCTGATCCCGAACTGCCTGATCCTGTCGGATGCGCTCAACCACAACTCCATGATCGAGGGCGTGCGCCAGTCCGGCTGCGACAAGGCGGTCTTCCGGCACAACGACCTTGCGCACCTGGAGGAGTTGCTTCAGGCGGCTGGTGACCGGCCCAAGCTGATCGTGTTCGAGAGCGTCTACTCCATGGACGGCGACGTGGCGCCCATCCGCCAGATCTGTGATCTGGCCGAGCGCTACGGCGCCATGACCTATATCGATGAGGTTCATGCGGTGGGCATGTATGGCCCCCGCGGCGGCGGCATCGCCGAGCGCGACGGTGCCATGCACCGGATCGACGTGATCGAGGGCACCATGGCCAAGGCCTTCGGGGTGATGGGCGGGTATCTCACTGGCACCAAGGCGGTGATGGACGCCATTCGCAGCTTTGCTCCGGGCTTCATCTTCAGCACGGCCCTGCCCCCGGCGGTGGCCGCCGCCGCCATGGCGTCGATCCGGCACCTCAAGGCGTCCTCCGCCGAGCGCCAGCAACAGCAGCGCCAGGCCGCCCGTACCAAGGCGGTGCTCAGCAGCGCAGGCCTGCCGGTCTTGGACACGCCGACGCATATCATACCGGTGATGGTAGGCGATGCGGAAGCCTGCAAGGCAGCCTCAGACCGGCTGCTGGAAAAGCACGGCATCTATATCCAGCCGATCAACTACCCCACCGTGCCCAGCGGCACTGAGCGCCTGCGCATCACTCCTGGCCCATTCCACTCCAACGCCCATATCGACGCCCTGGCTGCCGCCTTGGTCGAGGTCTGGAGGACGCTCAAACTCTCTCCTCCACTACCATCTCGCCGATCGGCTTAAGTTGGAACAACGCACTGTATAGGGCAGCAATGGCGTTCCACGTGCGCTATGCCTAGCCTTCCCGCAATCTTGCTGACTCGAACGCCCCGCACAAAGAAGCGACGAGAGTGCAGAACTCCCCGAGAAATCTGGTTCAGGGACGAAGCTCCGAAAAGTCTCGTATGTCTCTAGTCCTTCCTGGTTTCCCAGAGCTGAGAACCTCGGCATTCCCAAGCCACTTGCGGGCCGCTTCGAGTGTGCCGAAGGTATGTTCCAGCTTTGTAAAAGGATGGGGCCTCTCTCCAGACGGCAGGTCAGCCAACAACTCTACTCTCCATTCTGCCTCCCTGCTGTCGTCATCGCGGACGACGCCAGCCACGACGACACCGTTCAGGAGCACATCGTAGCTTCCGGGCGCCAATCGAGAAAGTGTGTACACCATTTCTTGCATCTCCTCTTCGCCTTCGGATCTGCATTGCGCCGCTAGATGACCTCTGTGGCTTGAAGCTAAACGACTGCGAAAGCCGTTCAGACATGCCATGCGATGGAGTAAGGATGCGGGGTCCGGTCCTGGTACAGAAGCGCATGTCGTTAAGAACGCCGTCGTGCCCGCTCCCTGCCGGGTATGATGTCTCTTCACCCCTGCTGCAATTTTCGGTGAATTATCATGGGTGACGCTGGTCTGTCCGGGCCCCGGCAATATCGTCCTTCTCCCTATCGTCTATCTGGTGCACCTATGCTCAAAGCGTCGAACAGGATACCGATGCCAGTCGTTCCCAGGTAAAGCAAACGATCTGCTCTTTGCCTGTACGGCGCTGGACCATTTAGCTCCAAAGGGAAGGCATCATAGTAGGCCAGGAGCCATTCCTACCTACGTTCAAGTGATGCCTGCTAGGCCTGAGATTTATGTTTGTACAGGCAAGTTGGTTCCCCGCTCTGCATCGGTGAAGCATATGCTGCACCTAGACGTATGGGTCTGGGAACGAACTGTCAGGCAGTGTCCCAGCCCTCTGATCCTTCGAGCCCCAATCCTCCTTGGAGTCTCCCTTCTTGGGCGCGACACTGTTTCGGCGAGTTCAGCCGTCCTGGCGAGCACGCCCGGGAGGTGCAGTTTCCCGACCACGATCTCGCCCGGCAATAACCTATCGTCCATAGCGCGGCGCTGGCGCACGACCTTCTCAGCTTTCGTGGACGCCAACCCGCACCCTCACGCCCCCAACTTCCTGGCGATCGGGGCTGCGCTGGCCCTTCCACAGAACTCTCCTGAGAACGTGGTCTCCCGCACCAGATTTGTGGCAGAAACTCATGTCATCATAGTCAAGCTGTCAATTCTGGATCTGGAACGGCGTGTCACTATCACGGAGCCGAATCTGGCGCCGGGGCGCCTGTCTGGATTGAGGGCGGCACCAGCCGCTCACCGAAGTACCAGGTGCGCTTCCGGCGAATGCACGCTACGCGGCAGGATAACTCCGCTGGCGCTGTTTCACCGGCCGGCAGTCCAAGATGAACTATGTTCCCGAGCGTACCCTTCTTAGGGTACGGCCGAGGCTTAGAGGAACACTCCCGCAGCCCTCATGTTTGCCATGAGAGTAACTTCTCCAGCCCAAGATTTGGAAACCAAGATCAATACTGCCCCGGACCGAGGATGGCGAACGATCTTGCGAGTTTACTGGTTCAGATACGATCAGCGGCACGGGATGGCGCTTCGGGGTCGAGATGATGTCAAGGCCGGTTGAATTCAGGAGACGAAGATGCCAGTGCTGTCAGATCCATTCTGCCGCCAGCCTCTCAGGCTGCTCCTTCTCGCCGCGTCGCTCGCCGGCCTCCTACTGGTATCTGGCGCTGTGAGAGCGGAGATTTTCGAGGGCGACGAAGCATATGAGTCCTCGGACGAGGAGATGGAGGGTGAAGAGGGGTCATTCGGCTTTCAAGGGGATGACCCTCCGTCCATTCAACGCGGTATTGACGCCGATGACCACCTTGCGAGGAAACTGAGGATGAGATCCCCAGCGAGCTGGGCGGCGAAGGTGAGGACGACTAATGTTGCTGGGTTCGACACTAACACCACGAGTGGACTGCAAGGATGAGACGCCTTAGTTGTCTCGCCTCGGCCCTCACTATTGTTGCGAGCCTCGTCGGCTGGTCCGTTCCAATGACTGCGGCTGAGACGGGCAACTTGGATCAGCTTCGGCAGAAAGCTCTCGAACTCGTCAACGAGGAGCGGCAGGAGCTCGGATTGGAGCCCCTCTCGCTCGGGCCGGCTCTGAACGAGGCGGCTCAGAGCCACGCACAGGACATGCTGCAGCGAAACTACTACGCCCACACATCCCCGCAGGGCAATACGGTCGCCGACCGCTACTCCAAGGCCGGTGGCAGCCGTTGGCACATGACGGCAGAGAATATCGCACGTTGCCAGGGGTGCCCCTCCCCACTGACGGAGGAAAGCGTCGCGAATCTGCACAGGGGTTGGATGAACAGCCCACCACATCGCGAGAACATCCTGAGGAGAGGTCTAGATCGGTTCGGGTTCGGCATCATAGCCGCCCCCAATCAAGCTCTCTATGCCGTTCAGACCTTCGCGGGGGCCGGCACACCGAGAGAAATGCAGCCAGGTGGAGCGTCCATAGTGACAGGGGCCGATGATCAGACCGCTCTGGCACTCCAACAGATCAACAGAGAGCGTC
Source organism: Microvirga arvi (assembly GCF_016892765.1). Classification (GTDB taxonomy): domain Bacteria; phylum Pseudomonadota; class Alphaproteobacteria; order Rhizobiales; family Beijerinckiaceae; genus Microvirga; species Microvirga arvi. Next base: position 7,423 of record NZ_JAFEMD010000024.1, on the reverse strand, counting down.
ATGACAATGGCCGCGGGCCCCTGGAGGCCGATCCGACCTTGGCCCGCGCCGCTTCGAGACTGGCCCCACAAACCGACCAGGATATGTCGAATTTTGATCTCCAGGGTCGTCTCTCAGCTGTCCTGCCCGCAGATGCACCCCGCAACTGGCAATCCTTGGCCGCAGTCCTGGGGCGCTGTGGGGGATGCGGCATGGAGCCAACCGAGGGTGACATTCGGCATTTCGTCGGACAATGGCTTGAAGACCCGGGCTATAGAAGCCGCCTCCTGAGTCGCGATTTCACTCACTTCGGGCTTGCGCTTGAGACGAACGGAGACGGGCTCAAGACGGCGTCCGCTGTCCTCGGACAGCGGCGGTGAGGTCCAGCGTCCCTGCTTCCAGACACCAATTGAGAGCGTGTGCACGGCATACTCTCCACCTCCTCTTCAATATGGATCCGAACTGCACCAACGGGCAAAATCCACGTTCAGGGCAAGGAGATTGCCGCCTCAGAAGGTGAAGAACCCGCCTGCCCGGCAGCCTCTTAGGGCCCGGCTCAGGTTGGCAACCGTGCTGATCCACCATCTCACCATCGGATGCTACGGTGATAAACATGCACGTTGCACCCTTCACCTAAGGCACTCTGTACGTATGAATGATGCCCTCTGGGTGGCACGTAGTCTGCACGATGCTGCTGCATGTGGCTACCCGTGGTGCTGCAAGGTGGGTTTAAGTGGCAAGTGTTGGACAAATGCGCATAAGGTATAGCATAGAAGCCTTCCTTGCCGCTTATTCCTTGCTGATGCGGCCAAAATCTTTCCTTGCATGAAGGCTGCCGAAACGTTTGGCTCTGAACGCAGTACAGGTGTGTACCGGGAAGCGACATCTCCCCTCGGCGCAGACGGAGCATCTGCGGCATTCACACGTTTCATCAGCAGTGGCCGTGTGCGTTTCTTCAGTCGGAAGCAGCCCGTTGTCATGAAACACGAAGATCCTCGCACTCGATGCGACGTTCTCAATTCAATGGAGTTAAAGCATGCGCGAACTCTCGCTCAAATTATCAGCGGCTTTGGTCCTCCTGGCATTGCCTGTTGCCGCCCACGCACAGCAAGGTCAAGGCGCAACGAAGTCAACGCCCGCACCAAAACCCGCCGCCGAAGCTACGAAGCCTGCGTCTCAGCAGGGCCTCTCCCTCATCTCAAAGGATGCCGCAGATAAGGTTAACCTGATCGGTCCTGATGTGCTGTATAAGGGCTGGCGCGCTGCGGCGTTGCTCGATGAGGATGTTTATGGTCCCAAGGGTGAACAACTTGGTGAGGTCGAGAACATCCTGGTCGGCCCCGATGGAAAGATCACTGCCCTTGTTGTAGTCGGTGGTGGATTCCTTGGCATCGGTGATGCGGCATTCCGCGTAGCGTGGAACAAAGTTGACCTAACGGCCGCACAGGACGGGATCAAGGTTTCACTGACCGAAGAACGTGCAGAGGATCTCGGTCTCTTCGACGGGCCAAACTGGGTCGCTACTGGCCCACGGGAGTGGCGCGTGTCCGAGCTGATCGGGGACTACGCCCGGCTGCGGAATGGTCTCGGCTTCGGCTACGTCACTGACATTGTGTTCAGCCGCGACGGACAACTCATGGCGACCTTGGTTAACCGGGATGTCGCTTACGGCGCGGGCCTATATGGCTATCCGTACTATGGCTGGGGATATGGTTGGTACCCGACGCTCGACTATTACGCCTTGCCCTACGACAGCCCGGAACTTGCAGCGGCGGCCCCGACTGTGGCCTACGACAAGTTCAACGACGACGTCCTCTGACCAAGGGGCATCCGGGGATTGGTGGCAATCCCAATCCCCGGTCAATGCATCTTTCTGGTCATTGAGACCCTGAGCGCCACTGTGGCTAGCGTATTCCATTTATGGGCGAGCACGCACGGGATGGTCGCTGGCTCTTGAGGCATGCTCTATGGAGTGCGACAGTTGGAGTGACGGGAGGTAGCAGTTCACTACTCACCACTTGCTCCAAAAACCCTCAACATGCTATTGGCGCCGTCCCCCTCGGAATCCGCCACACGGACCACCCGCCTGTATAGTTGCCGCAAGTTCTATGAAGTGCTCTCGACGTTGCGGCTGTATGGACGCTTGGCACCGCGAGACCTTGGCGACTGGCCCTCTTGCTGTCAGGGCCGGCGCCGGATATCCCCAGCATCAGTCGCAGATGCGACGTAGCGCAGAACAGCAACGAGTTCAGTGCTCCGAAGCGACCGGTACACTCCGCCGTTAGCAGGGACTGCAGGCATCGCAAGAAGATCCTGCTCTCCAATTCCGGGTAGCAGCAGCCGTCCGCCGTCCAGCGTTATGCGCTCTAGAGGTATAGCCACCTGCTTGTTCCCCGGCCAACGAGGGCCACGGTATGTCATGAGCACATAGATACGCTGGTCCCCTCCCAGCGCCAAGCGGTTGACGTTGCCCACCTGCTCACTCTTTTCGTTGAACACATCCATTCCTACGAATTGTTCGGCCCGAAGACTTGCATGCCTTGGGGAGCGGGTCTGCAATGTCACCCCGGTGTCGACGCATGCCTTGTAGCGGCTACCCTGCCGATATACGCGCATTTTCTGGAGCGCTTCATAGGCCTCGGCAGGTGCCATGCCTTCGAGTGCGCTGATGAGCCGATCACACTCTCTGCGCCCCTGATCACCCTGCGCATGGCCAAGGCTCATAAATGATCCTGCGAGCGCGGTGATCGCCAGCGACCCAACCAAGATGCGCTTTCCCATCGAAATCCCTCCTCCGAAGGTCCCCATGGCCTAGGCCACAGGACGACTGTTCCAAGCACCTGATCCCTCGCTCGCTCATGAGGATGGTGGTGCTCTTTTGTGAAGAGCAAGACGACTGATGGATCGTTCCCGTTGCGCCTCAACACTAGGTACGCTCGCGGACGATCTTCCACTCAGAGGAAGGAGCGAGATGTTATTCGGCGAGAAGGCAGCACCCAACCCCTGTATAAATGGCGGCCAAGCATGAGGATACCTGTACGTTCTTGCTCTGAGATTAACCGACCATCGGCGTCTTCTAGCATTTCACGCCGGTGTGGAACGGCTTCACATGCGGATCAATTGCCTACTAGGGACCGCTGCCATACTGGACATTGCCCGGCAACCCCGACAGCCAATTTGAATCGAGGAGGACAGGATGCGTCTTCCCGCGTGCGCTACCACGCTTGCGCTTATGGCCGGACCATCCATGGCTCAGACCTCGAACCTTTATCGTTACTACAACAATCCTATCGACGCGACGGAAGAGCCGGCTGCCTGCTTCCGGAATGCCGACGTCGTGGCACTTGAGGACGTGGAAGTGATGATCCTTGAAGGCGAGGAGCTCGGCAAAAGCAAGAATGTAGTTGGGGCCCGTCCGGGAGCTTGTTTGCTGTAATGGAAATCGGGGCCTCGACGTGGCGAGGGAAAGGCGCCGCATTGATCTCAGCCGCATGTACTGGCACGGCAACAACTTAATGCTGCACACCACAACCAAGGCGGAAATCGACGACCTGCCGAAACGGCAGGGAGATCGGGTATGTGGAGCTCGTCGATGAGGATGAAGACCGAAGCGACATTGAAGTATTGAGACTTGGCATGACTGCCATAGGGCTACGTTACAACCTGATCGAGACGGCCGCCGACCGTGCGGTAGCAGGCGTGGTGGGGACGACCCAAGTCGAGCTTGGCGTCGATCTGGCTGGCACACGCTTGGTACGAGCTTGGGCAGGGCATAAGTGTCAGATGCTGCTTTTGAAGCCGGAAGGTGCTCACACGACGGCTGCTCTTTTACTGCCTCCTGCCCTTTGGTGATCAATCCAATGAGGGATCGTCACTCGGACGATGCAACGTTCGTGAGCGCCTCATGAGCGCTGGTCACGGCCCGGACCCACTTCCCGCATTGGCAGACTCGACAACCTGGGAACGTTCCGCCTGAGGCGAAGGACGCTGCATAGCCGCATTCCCAGCAGGTGTAACAGCCCCCGATCAAGACAGTCTCCCTCTCCTTGTAAGTTCGCAGCGGTCCTTCCACGCCCTCAGGCAGCAGGGGCAATCCGGCTCGTGCGTGGGTGGGTGGTTGCCGGAAGACACTGATCTTGCCGCTCGGCTCCAGGTAGGCCCGTTCAACATCTCCCAGTTGTTGGACTCCAGCACTTCTCAGCGTCTCGAACAACTCCTGCCGGGCGATACCCTCCCGTCCCATCGCCCTGAGGTCCATGATGCCATCTCGCACGAGGCGGACCGCATCTGTTGAGAGCAATTCCTCCGCATACTTTGACCGCTGCGTCAGGTGCGCCACACCCCGCGTCAGAATCACGATACCAGTGACCGCTACCAGAGCGTGTAGCAGCGGGACGTTTGGATAGAACATCGGGTCGCCGACAGCAGAGCCCAGGGCGATGATGATGACGAAGTCGAAGGGAGCGAGTTGTCCCATCCCCCGCTTTCCAATCGCACGGACAACGAACAAGGCGCAGGAGTAGACAATCGCTGTCCTCAGAACGATCTCCGCCAGGAAGATCCAAGACATCTCGCCGAGGAGGATACGATGCAGATCGAAAACATATTCTCCCTTCATGATGCTTCCTCCAGCCTTTGCCGATTCGGGCCTAAGCACTTCCGAATACTTCAAGTAGCTCTTTCGCAGAGCCTCGGTGGACGTCTGGCTTTTTTGGCATCGTACGGATCGCACTTTACTGACTGGCGTGATGCAGGAAGTGCCAAGCCCGGCCACAGATCTCAAATTACCTCAGGTACCAGACCAGGGAGATGGTAACGAACAGTTCAATGTCATCCGTGCGCGTCGAACGTCTCCGTTCAGGTCTTTCGCATAGTCTCGGGCGCAATGCAGGCGAGATTATTCGTTGAGCCTGCCCCGGGATCTCGCCGCGCTGACGAATTGAAAGAACTCGGTACGATCAATGACCGTGCGCTGAGTTGCCCGCGGCCAGCCTGATTGACGTATCCGGCAGGTGGAAGCAGTGTTGGGCTGCTATCACGGAGGCAACAATGCCTAGTCATTCGGAAGTAACGGGTGAGGCGCCGCGCCAACGCGCAGTCCATCAGCAGAATAATCAAATGACGGGATTGGAGGATATGATCGACCGTCTGAAGATCCTTAACCGATGCTCAGACGATCTTGTGCATGCCATCCGTCACATGATGGACTAGCTCTGACAAGGGGGCCTAGCGGCCCCGGACTGATCGAGCGGAATGCGTCCTCACCCGAACGGCTCCCCACCTGGCGGAGTGCTGTCTAGTGTGGAATGCCAAGGTTACAGCCGCAGCAACCGGCAACACCAGTTCCAGCCAATGCTGTATCACGAACTCTGACATCTTGCGCTCCGTAGGTTGTGCACGCGGCGAGAAGTGTTCGAACACGGTTCGTATGGATATAAAGATCCAACGGACCATGCCGGGGTGAGTTCGCAGGGCTGAGCTGAAGCCCCTATAGATCATGTACGGCAGCGGACGGAGTTCGGCGACCACGCACAGCCTGACCGACGCGATCCTAGAACCCTGATATCTCACAGTCGTTAGCTTTAGGAAGCCACTCGGATCCAAGGAGTTTGTCATGAGACATAATCTGGTTCCAATCATAATTCTTTCAACGCTCCTGATCTCCGATGCTACTGCGCAACAGACATCAACAGTTGCTCCAACCCTTCCGGCAGCCAGCGAGCAGAGTGCCGGGTTCGCCGGACCATTAGATGCACCTGGACCAATTCACTTCCTGCCCCGACGCGATCCTTGGGTCGTGCGGGCCTCGGATCTCCTCAACGAAAGGATCTACAATCCAAAGGGCGAGGATGTTGGCGAAGTTGAGGACGTTCTCATCAACAGGAATGGCCGGATTGAGGCTCTTGTGATTGAGGTGGGCGGCTTCCTCGGCATCGGTGAGCGCCGGATCGCTGTTTCTCCGCAGGCCATTCGACTTGATCCACATGAGATGACTGCAACCACTGGTACTGTTCCGAGCGTTGGGCTATCTCCAGAGACACAAGGTGCGGTAAAAGCAAGAGACGACCACAGGATCAGCAAGGCGATCGTACCGGAAAGGATGGTATTGACGCTATCGGTCGACCAACTTCGAAGCGCACCAGCGTATGTCGACGAATAGAAGGCAAGTCGTCTGACCTGATACGTCAGTGGTGAGCGATGGTCAGCTTATGCAGATTGAGCAGGTTATTGATGCAGTTATGTTGAAGTAGCCGCTCGTCTCCTGACCGCAGGCTTCCTGTTGGTAGAAGCGCACTACGAAGACGATGAGCCCTGTTGGATCGCGCCCGACTGACATATGCTGTTCGAAGGTTGGGCAGGGTATGGGCGTTCTTCCGTGCAACTGCGCGCGACCAAATCATAGATTATGGTTGGCAATGGAACGCAAGTCGACGGGCGTCGCACATCGCAAGGAGATGACATAATCGTAATCTGCCGGACAAGTCGCCGTAAGCAATTGGTTGCTATTCAGTGCAATGGACTTGTCATCTTACCCATTGATATCTGCATCGGGCATGTGCATTCCAGCATCGGAGCCGGAAGTTCAATCGGCGTGGATCCGGTAACGCTCCGGAATCAGCCGTCCACCTATGCTTGAGCTGTGAATGCACTGGAAAGGCCTATGGGCTTTGGATCGTACTTCCTCAGGAGGAGGAGGTCATTAATGTCGTACAAACAAGACGAACTGTTGCCACGCACGGATGCATTCACTCCCTGTCCCCACCGGATTGAGTGTGAGTTGATTGGCGCCTACGTTCGACTCGGGGTTACGCCACCCTGCCCCGATGGGTCGCGAACAGTGGCGCTGATCGGTGTGAGGCCGCTCAGGGTGCGTCTGACCGAGTTGCCAAGGGGATGTATTCCCTCGACGATGCCACCGTTGTGGCTCGAGATTTTCTCGCCGGAGGGAGAGACCATAGACGGTTGCGGGTGCTTCGACCTTGGGGAAGCTGAGCTGACGGACGCAACTCAGGTCATCATGGATGCCATTAAGGAAACAGCAGTGGCGTAACCGTGCAAAGGGCCGCGATTGATGTGAGCGTGTAAACCGCCTTATTAATGATCTTCACGAAAGCGGTGTAATATAGGGCGGTGTCGATCCTCGTGAGGAGGTGCACGATGGGTGACAACGTTTGGCGCCCGGCGCATCTGACGCAGGGACAAATGGAGGAGCGTCGTCTGGCGGCAGCGACGCTGCTGCGGCAGGGGCGGCTCTCCCAGGCGGAGATCGCCCGACACCTTGGCGTGAGCCCGGCCAGCGTCTCGCGCTGGGCTGGTAGGCTGGCGCAGCAGGGCCGGCGCGGCCTGGAAGCCCAACCCATCCTAGTTGTCTGGATGCGAGACCTCCTTGGCGTGAGCGACGACCTGGAGGGCTTGAGGCAAAGCGTGTGGATCGGGTGGCTTG